>JAGACK010000008.1 GCA_017614155.1 Lachnospiraceae bacterium | reverse complement strand
GGCTGTTAACCGAAGGGTTGCTGGTTCGAGCCCAGCTCGGGGAGCTTAAACACTTAATGAGATCAAGCGAAGCGCAGATCGAATTTAGTCAGCATATGGAGCTTTAGCTCAGTTGGTTAGAGCAATCGGCTCATAACCGATCGGTCCCGGGTTCGAGTCCCTGAAGCTCCACTAAAAACACCGGAAGTCGTTTTCGTGACATGCCGGTGTTTTATTTTGTCTTATCTTTTACAGCCTAAAATTTCCTGCCAGGATCAGAGGATAGGAGCATCTGATTGAAAAGCACCCTGTGTTGGTGTAAAATTCTTTTTAGCAAATAAACAGAGAGATCTGACATGTGATAAACGGGAGGAAAGAGATGATGTACAATCAGGATCTGAAAAGAGAGGGATTTGTCAATCCTGAAAGAAATGTAGATAATGAGCCGGAAAAAGATCTGGCGATTGCAGTCTGCAGTCTGGTATTTGGCGTAGCCGGTATTCTTACGGGCTTTTTCGGGATCGGTTTTGATATAGCAGCCCTGGTAATGGGTATCGTTGTATTAAGGAGGAGGTATTACGGCAAAGGTTTTGCTATAGCAGGTATAGCCACATCAGGTGTCGGTATTGCCTTAACAATAGCTCTTACCATATTTATCTGCTCGATAGGTGGAGAATTAAAGGATGATCTTATCTCCACCATCACTGATTATATGTATTATTATTCTGACGGCGGCATGTTTGATGATTCCGATGCGGATTATTACATGGAAGACGAGGATATGGATGAGGATTACTTCATTGATGAAGATGAGTCGGAGGATGAGTATACCGATGAAGAGGAGCCGGTTGAGGATGGTTCTGCCGGGGATCTGCTCACGGACAGCAGGTTCAGCCTGGACGGCACGGGTATTGATGTGCCGGATGACAGCTTTGATATTGATGATTCAGATGATACGGATACTATAGATGCGGAAGATGCTTTCGGTGACGAGTCATACAGCGACATTTTTTCGGATGATGGCGGTTATTATGATGATGATTCGGATGATGAAGATGATTCAGATTCGGAGGAGTGATGGATCCGGAAGCTTTGATCCTGGCTCAGTTTGAACTGGATACGAACTGTGAAGAGGGAGAATCGGGGAAGATAAATATAAATAAAAGGAAAAGGCTTGACGGCTCAAGGTATTTTGCGGATATCTCGGATTTTTTGAGAGTCATCGTCTATAAGGGAAGGCTTTTTATGATGTGCGACGAGTCCATATATGAATGGGCTCTGGAAAAGTATTCAGACATGCTTCCCGAATGGTTCTGCAAATATGACAATCTCCGCATGCTGGATGAAAAGCTGCATCAGTTTGGATATGAGATCATGGATACGCATGTCTATTTCATGCCCGATCCGGAGTATGAGGGGTATGATTTTGAATGTCCCTACAGGATAAAGGAACTGGGAAGGAAAGAAATTGACAGGATGAGAGAGGACAACCCTTTCCGGCATGCTCTCATGTATCAGGAAGGATGTCCGGACGAGCTTGCGATAGGAGCTTTTGATGAGGATGAGCCGATCGCTATGGCAGGCGTTTCATCTGACGGCAGAAATCTGTGGCAGATCGGCATAGATGTACTTCCGGGATATGAGCATAAAGGACTGGCGGTTTATCTGACAACCCTGATGAAGGAGGCTGTACTGGCAAGAGGAAAGGTTCCGTTCTACGGTACATCCGAAAGCCATTCCCTGTCCCAGAGGGTAGCCGTCAGATCGGGATTTGTTCCGGGATGGTGCGAGGTATACAGTAAACAGATTGACAATTTTTCTGTATAGTAATAAGATAAACGGGTTGGCAGACAAAGAATATGCGCATATAGCTCAGCTGGATAGAGCGTCTGGCTACGGACCAGAAGGTCGGGGGTTCGAATCCTCTTGTGCGCATCAAATGACCTTCGGGAAACCGGAGGTTTTTTTGTTTGACGGGAAGGTAAATATATTAATGGCGGAATATACCACTCATTATCATAATCTCTCCGAAGAGGTTCAGAAAAGGATAAAAGAAGACCGGGAAAAGCATGTTATAAACCCGTATGCCTTCAGGGATGAAGATGTAATAAGAAGAAATATGGATCATGACAGGGCTAACCTCTGGAGACCGGCATTTGTCAGGGATACCGAAAAGATAATGAATGTTCCATTCTATAACAGGTATTCGGACAAGACGCAGGTTTTTTCCCTGTTCAGAAATGATGACATATCAAGAAGAGCTCTTCATGTCCAGCTCGTTTCCAGGATTGCAAGAAATATAGGAAGATTATTGAATCTGAACACCGATCTCATAGAGGCGACCGCACTCGGACATGACATAGGCCATACTCCTTTCGGACATGCGGGGGAAAGGGCGCTTTCTGCAATCTATCACGGACATACGGGAAGGTTTTTTAATCATAACATACACAGCGCGAGGCTGCTCGATGATATCTGCGGGCTGAACCTGAGCCTGCAGACCCTTGACGGCATCATCTGCCATAACGGCGAGATGGAGATGAAGGAATACAGGCCGCAGCCGTGTTCGTCTTTTGAGGTCTTTGATGAAAAAAAAGAACAATGCTACAAAGATAAGGGAAATATAAAGAAACTGGTGCCTGCTACTCTTGAGGGATGTGTGGTAAGGATCAGCGATATAATAGCCTATCTTGGCAAGGACAGGCAGGATGCCGAAAAGCTGGGATTATTTCCGAAACCGGTAAAGTATACACAGAAAACCATCGGGACCACAAATGCCGAGATAATAAACAATATGATCGTCAACATAGTAGAAAACAGCTACGGTAAGGGCTTTATACTCATGGATGAGGAGTATTTTGACGAGTTTTCGCGGGCCAAGAAGGAAAACGGTGAGATCATCTACGGAAACAGCGATATGGAGGATGAATTCAGGTCCGTGATAGAACCCATGTTTGAAAAGATGTACGAAAGGCTGCGCAAGGATGCCGTATCAATGAGCGAAGATACTGTATTTTACAGGCATCATGTACGATATATAAAAGAGATAACAAAATACAGCAAAACACTGAGAAAGCCGTATGAGGATAATACTCCGGATGATATGGTCACGGACTTCATGGCGGGGATGACGGATGATTATTTCATAGACTGCTACGAACATCTGTTCCCGAAAGAAGGGTCAAAGGTGGTTTACAGAGGCTACTTTGATAAAAAATAAAAAAAAGACTAATATTTTTTCCGTATCGGCCGATAAATATATTGAATGTAGCAGAATTGCTTTATTAGTTTGACACGAAACAGGTATCAGTTAGTTAAAGGAAAGGAGGAGTCTGAAATGCGTGTAGATGCTTTATCACAGATCCAGCAGATCTATGGCGTAAACAAGAGCAGAAGGACTTCCAAGGCTGCCTCGACAGGTAACGGTCGCGATGCGGTTGAAATCTCCAGTATAGGAAGGGATATCCAGACGGCGAAAGCTGCAGTAAAGGATTCTCCGGACATAAGACAGGAGAAGGTAGCTGCATTGAAGGCAAAGATACAGGCCGGTACATACGATGTATCCGGAGAAAGCTTTGCTGACAAGCTTATGCAGAAATTCGGCGAAGCATACGCCAATTGATCACAAAAAGAGAGGTAATGTAAGTGGCTAGTCTTATGCAGGTGTTGATCGAAACACTGGATAAAGAAGAAAAAGAATATGCTGCTTTACTTAAACTTTCTCAAAAAAAGACCCCTGTCATAATAGAGGGGAATGTTGAAAAACTTCAAAAAATCACGGATGAGGAACAGGTGGTGATAGATCGTCTGGCTGCAATCGACAAAGAAAGAGAGCAGTCGATGGCGGATATCGCAGATGTCATTAACAGGGACGTTAAGACTTTGAAGCTTTCATACCTGATAGATATGTTAGATAAACGGCCGGAGGAGAGAGAGGCGCTTGCCGCAATCCACGACCGGATCAAAGCCACTATCGGCGAGCTGAGGCTCATAAACGATCAGAACAGAGTACTCATTGAGCAATCCCTGGATATCGTAAATTTCAATCTAAATCTGGTCAAATCCATGAGACAGGCACCGGAGACCGGAAATTATACCCGGAATGCGGGAATCGCAGGAGATCATATGGGAGGAACCGCCGGCGGCTTTGATGCAAAACAGTGATACGGATACTGTAAGGAGTGTTGCATTATGTCGTTGTTCAGCGGGTTATATACCGGGGCCTCCGGGCTTGTCACAAATCAGAATTCCTTAAATACCACCGCACATAATCTTGCAAATATCGGAACCGAAGGGTATACGCGCCAGCAGGTAACACAGGCAAACCGGCATTATGATACTGTCGGAAGGGCGTATATCAGCGCACAGCAGGTTGGTTCCGGTGTTTCTTATGCTGATGTCCGGGCAGTACGCGATGTCTTTCTTGACAAGCGCTACCGGGTCGAAAACGGCAGATCCCAATATTACAATACAGGTTATGAAGTAACGCGTGAGATTGAAACTCTTTTCGGAGAAATGCAGGGGACAGAGTTTCAGGAGTCACTCACGGAGCTGGAGCGCGCCGTACAGGAGCTCCAGAAAAACCCTTCGGATGCTACAAATCAGGGACTGATCGTCAGCAAGGCATATACATTTATTGAGAGAGCGCAGGCTGTTTATACAGGCCTTTCAGAATATCAGGACAATTTAGATGTACAGATAAAGGACATGGTCGGAAAGATCAACGACTATGGAAAAAAGATATATGAACTGAACCAGAAGATCACAAAGATCGAAGCAGCGGATATCGAAAGGGCAAACGATCTCAGGGATGCCAGAGACAAGCTTCTCGATGAGCTGTCGGGATTTGCAAAGATAAGCTATGAAGAAGATATCCACGGGGCTGTTACCGTACAGATGGAGGGAGTGGATTTTGTAAGCAGTGATTATGTTTATGAGATCAATCTCCTGAGCGGGAAGGAATATAATACAAAATTTGAAGAAGAGATTACCAACGGGCGCATGCCGAAGATGGACGAAAGCTTCTGTGTCCCCGTATGGAAGCAGCTGGACCGTACCGTCATCAGTTTTTCGGAGGAGATAAGCAGCGACCTTGATACCGATATCGGCGGGCTGAAAGCGCTGGTACATGCAAGAGGCAATACAAGAGGAACATACAGGGATCTTTACAAGCCCGAGGATTATGTCAGCGACTATCTGAAGGATGATTATGGCAGTTATCTTTCAAATTACAAAGCAGCAGATCTCGCGCGTGCATATTATGAGAGGAAATATTTTGACAGCGCAGATAATCAGATCGTATCGGATGATGTGATCGTTGAGGATATCATCAAAGAAAATGCGGGGCTTGCTGACAAGATAATTGCAGAAAAGACTCCGGAGCTGAATGAAAAGTATGACCGGCTTACGGCAAGATCCACCGTGGTAAATGTCATGGCTGAGTTTGACAACATGATACACGGTATCGTGACCGGGATGAACAGGATTCTGGAGGGCGGAAAAGATGCTTCCGGAAAGGCAGTGAATCTTTTCAAAAAGATTACCGAGCCGAAGGATGATGCCGGAAATGTCAAGCCCATGGCAGACGGGACTGACGGGTGGTCCATAGCCAATATCTATGTTGATCCGGCTGTCCGCAAGCAGCCGACTTTACTTGCAAACGGATTTATCATGAAGGAGGACGAGCAGTCAGTCGATCAGGCAAGAGCTGATGAACTGGCAGATCTTTTCCTTGAGGACAGGGCCGGGAAGCTCAATCCGACAACCCGCGGAAACTTAAGATTTTCGGAATACTATGTTGCTCTTTCAAGCGAGAATGCCATCAGAGGAGAGATTTACAGGGAAGTCGCACTGAATGAGCAGACTGCAGCGGAAGCGATCGATGCGCAGAGACAGCAGGTAGTGGGCGTATCTGACAATGAGGAACTTACGAACATGATCCGCTATCAGAATGCGTATAACGCAAGCAGCCGTTATATCAATACAATTTCAGCCATGCTGGACAATCTTTTCGGAATGCTCAGATAAGAAAGAGAGGTAAGGACATATGCCGTCAGCTTTTACGGGACTAATGATCGGATATTCGGGACTCACCGCTTCGCAGGTGGCAGAGAATACCGTGGCGAACAATATAGCAAATGCCAATACCAAGGGATATTCCAAGCAGGTGCTGAACACACAGGCAAGCGAAGCTCTCCGGACATACTCATCATATGGCATGGAAGGACAGGGTGTTACCGCAAAGTCGGTCGATCAGCTCCGGAACGCATATATAGATCTGAAATACCGCGCGAATGCATCTTCTCTGGGTGAATATGAAAAGAAGCAGACATATACGCTGGAGATTGAAAACTACTTCACGGATACGACTACCGTTCCCGGATTCAACAAGGTATATGTAGAGGATTTTTATAATGCTCTTTCATCCATGAAGGATGATCCGGGAAGCACATCGACCAGGAAGGCTTTTTTGGGGACGGCGCAGTCTCTGACTGAATACTTCAACAACATGGCGGTAAACCTTGAAAAGACACAGTCAAATCTCAATGAAGAAGTTAAAGATGTCGTAAATGAGATTAATTCGATCGGTTCCCAGATCGCCACACTGAACAAGCAGATCTCCGTTATCGAACTGAACGGAGTGGTAGCAAATGAGCTGCGGGACAGGAGGGAACTGCTGATAGATCAGCTTTCAAAATATGTTGATGTAAAGACGGAAGAAATAGATATCTATAATTACGGAGATCCCGACAGCCCGACAGGTGTAAAAAGATACACGGTATCGATCGGGAACGAATGCCTGCTGGTTGACGGATATGATTATTACGAACTGGACTGTATAGCGCGTGAAGAAAAGGTAAACCAGTCTGACATTGACGGGCTGTACGATATGTACTGGAAACATACTGGCATGCCTTTCGATGTTCATACCCCCAATCTTTCAGGAGAACTGAAGGCTCTTTTGGAACTCCGTGACGGAAACAACAGGGAGATCTTCAATGGAGAGATAAAGACTGAAGGCAGCGACCCGTCTTTTCCGGTAGGCTCGGAATCGATACGGATACTTGTGAGCGAATCCCGGCTTCAGGATCCGAACAAGATGACGATACCGGATCAGGGAACAATCTATATCTGTGGCATGCCCTATCAGTATGACGGATGGGAATACTGTCAGGATGATACTGATCCTGAAAAATATCAGACTTTTACATTTATGAACCTTACTTATCTCGATGCAAACGGCGACAGGATAAAAGGCCTGATGGAAGAAGCAAAAAAAGGAACGGATGCCCATATGGGACGGTCCATAGACTATCAGGGAATCCCTTATTATCAGTCACAGATGAATGAATGGGTCAGATCCTTTGCCTATGCGTTCAACCGAATTGAACAGGAGGGAGTCGACCTGAACGGCAATTCCATGAATGATGTCTGCTTTTTCCAGTTCAGGGATGAGGTGTCCGGTGAAAATGTGAATATGAAGGATACCAACAATCTGGTGAACCAGAGCACCTACAAAAAAGAGCCTATCAGATCAGCAGATAATACATACAATGATCTGACGGCAAAGAATTTCAGGCTGAATACAGATATTTTTTATGACTCATCCAGATTTGCCACTACATACAATACAGAATCCGGACATAATACAGATTCAAATGACCTTCTGTATGATCTTGAGCTGATCAGGACAGATAAGGACAAGGTTAGCTTCAGGGGATGTACTTCGGCGGAATTCCTCCAGTGCGTGCTTTCGGATGTAGCTCTCAATGCACAGAGCGCAAAGAATTTCACGGCTAATTTTTCCAATGTGGGACATGCGATCGAAAATCAGAGACTGTCCGTATCGGGTGTGGACAATGATGAAGAAGCCCTGGATCTGGTAAAATTCCAGCACGCCTTTGATCTGAGCTCGAAGATCATCCAGACGATGACGGAAATGTATGATCGTCTGATTCTCCAGACGGGAGTATAGAAATAAGTGTTCTTTTGAACACACGATAAATTCACGGACGGGATAATTAATTAAAGGAGACCTGCATATGCGTATAACCAACGGGATGATGACAAATAATTCCCTGATGAACATCAATGCGAACAAGGACTATCTTGACAGGCTGAATACACAGATGGCTACCGAAAAAAAGATTACGAGAGCATCTGATGATCCTGTTGTCGCGATAAGGTCGCTGAGGCTTCGGAGCGCATATTCGGATCTTGTGCAGTTTTACGGACAGAATGTTCCGGACGCAAATGCATGGGTTTCAATAACCCAGGATGCCATAGAATCAACTGTGGATATCCTTTCTTCCATGCGCGCTCTGTGTGATCAGGGCGCAAACGGGACAAACGATGTGGATGCAAGAACCAGGATCTATGACGGACTGAAGGGAAACATGCAGCAGATATATCAGAACGGAAATGTCAGTTATGCGGGACGTACCGTATTCACCGGGTTCAGGACAGAAAAATCCCTTACATTTACGGATAACACAACAGAGGATTATCACAATATAGTGGATATCTTTAATCCCGAAGATGTCAAGCTGGCTTCATATATCGAAGGCGGTCTGACGCTTGAAGAGATAAACGCGATGTCCGCGACCGGTGATGAGCCGACCAGAGTAAAGGAAGACAGGGTCAACAGGATACGCCTGTCCTATGACAATCTGGAGGTCAAGACAAAGATCCAGGAAGTGACAGAGACCATAAATGCCGCCGACTATTTTACGACAAATACAAAGGATTCGGAAGGACTGAAGCTTGTCACAAAAGATGGCCGGAGTATTGAGATTACCACCGGGGGAACGGTAAAGATCGTTCCGAGTGACGGGACTGCGGTTTCAGGCGAGGTAGGAGTAGGACACAAGATATCGATCGGAAATACAGAAATAGTAATCTCAACGGATCTTTCATCCATAACCGTGACCAGAACATTTAAAGTGGAGACCGGTGATGCAAAAGTCACCTACAGGGAAAATCTTGAAAATGAAATAAAGACAGAGATTCCTGATACGGTCAATGAGAGTCCATATGTGACCAGAAGCAATCCTGATCCCATAACGGGAAAGGTTTATGGAATTAAGATCATGGATGGCGGAGATACCATTACGATAGAATATGATTTTGATGAGACGAGTTCCACATACGGAAAATTCATTTCTACAGATCCCCGTGTCAAGAGTCCGGTTCATCAGAACACTGACGGGACATTCAAAGTCGTCGTGACGAATCAGCCCTATGATAATCCGCCTGCATCGTCAGCAGAAAAGGTATACAATATTTCGGCAAACGGAAAAGTTGTGAATTCTGCGTATAAGGAATCCACTATAGAAGCCATCGCTACTTCCTCTACATCGGCAATAGGGCAGAATGCGGCCGGGGATTATATCACGGCATATCAGAAGGTTGCGCTTGATCCCAACGACAGGAATATTTCAGATACCGATGCAGCGAACAAGGTATATCTGCTGAAGGATACGGGAGAGCTGGTTTTCGGAAGCGGTGTGGCAGAGAAATTCAAGGGTTTAAAGCCTGTTGCCGGAGCGGATCTGATAACCGTTACCTATGACAAGAGGGAATTTGAAGCAGGAGATCCCAGACCTGAACACTATTTTGACTGCAAGCTGTCACAGGAGGGAAGGGAGATAAAATTTGAGGCAGACGGCGTGACCGAAACTGCTGATTCCAATCCTATCATATTTGATGATCACCGTCAGGAAATGGTCATAACAGTAGGAAACAATCAGAATATTCAGATAAATACCAATGCCGAGGATGTGTTTTTTGCCCAGGTCGCAAGAGAGGTAGATGATATCCTCGAAGCGATAAATGCATTTAACAAGGCGCAGGATAAGGTTGACAGGCTCGATATGCATGGCGCTGCAGATGACCAGGACAAGGTCAGGGTTCTCAGGGCAGCTGCGGAAAAAGAACTTGATATTGCCAGAAACAAGCTTCAGGAGGTATATGAAAGGGGCATCACTGCTTTTGGAGATTATCATGACAGGGCCAATCAGGCAGTGACTACCTGTGGAACCGTTGACAACAGACTGACGCTCATCAGCAACAGGCTGCTGGAAGAAAAAACAACGGTAAGAAATCTGGCATCGGAGAATGAGGATCTTGATATCACCAATATAGCTGTGGATGTAAAGGAGGCTGAGCTGACATATAATGCGGCTCTGATGTCTACCGGAAAGATCGGACAGCACTCTTTAATGGATTACATTTAAACGGGGGACTCTAAATGCGGATCACTAACAAGATGATGAATTATGACAGGCTTTCAAATATGAATGCCAACAAAACGACGCTGGACCGTCTGAACAGCCAGATGTCCACGGAAAAAAAGATCGCCCGTCTGTCGGATGATCCTGTTGTCGGCATCAGAGCCCTGAGGCTTCGCGGGAATCTGTCAGAGGTCACCCAGTATTACGGCGCAAATGTGCCCGATGCAGTGGCTTGGGTCGATGTGACCCAGAAGGCTATCGACTCAACAACCGGGATCCTCTCCTCCATGAAATCACTATGTGTGCAGGGCGCAAACGGTACCTATGAGGCTTCCTCCAGGAAAAAGATATATGAGGAGCTGAAGGCTGATGTGAAACAGATATATCAGAACGGAAACGCAGATTACGCGGGAAGGACCGTGTTTACAGGGTACCGCACCGGGGAATCGATGACCTTTCTGAAGGATACCGTAGAGGATTATATAGACATAAAGGATACTTTTAATGCATCTGATATCACAGTAGAATCTTATGTTGAGAGCCCTTTTTCGACGGACAGCATCAATTCACTTTCGGTTCCGGCAGGAACGGGTGAGACATCCGTCAGGGAGGACAGGGTAAACCGTATCAGGCTGTCTTATGACGATCTGAACAGGGCCGTCAAAACATATCCGGGAGTTTATACCGGAACTCAGATCGGAACATCCGGAACCCTTGCATCGAATACATGGTCGAGATATTTTAATGAAGACGGCACCATAACCGACGATGGAAAAGGCTTTACTGAAAATGTTGTCATAAACGGTGAAAATCTTGCGGTAAAGCTGGACCAGAGAGGCAATCAGGGCCTGATCCTGTCTAAGGATCCGGTGTATTTCCCGCTGGATACATATACAAAGCCGGCCACACCGACGCAGGTAAAAAAGACCGGAGAAGAGCTGAAGGTCACTTACGGAGAGCTGGTATATACCATAAAGGAGGTAACCCCCGGAACCTATACGGCCGATAAGGATGCGAAGGTTACCAATAACGGGGACGGAACGCTGACCCTTACGATACCGGGGGCTTCGTCTGATATCTATACCGAGATCAAGGTCAAAGCAGACGGATCACAGGTCATAAGCGATAATAAATACAGTATCGTTGCCGATACATTCATCAGAGGAAAGGATCAGTACTGCTATTATCATGCGGGGGATATGTATGCTGTTTATTATGAAGATGTGACGAGCCTTGCATATCGCGCGGAGCTTGAAAAAACGCCTTCGATCCCCGAGGACAGTGTAGTATTTGACCAGGATGGGCAGCTGCGGTCTTTTGAGATCGAGTATAACGGAGAGACATATAAGATACATAAATTTGAAGGCGAAGAGGCATTCTGGGCAGTAAACAGCGCAGGAGTCCGTCTTGACTGGGTCAAGGTCACAGAGAACAGCGATAAGACAGTCTCAGTTGAAATACCGACCGATACGCTCCCGTCCGCAACATATACCCCTGCTACCGAACCTACTGCATGGCCGAGGAGGGTATACGGGAAGAATGTGTTCAATGTGAGCGCAAGCGGGCAGACATTTACATCCTCCTATCATGAAACGATCCTTGATGCGAAGATCACAACCTCAGATGCTGCAGTCGCTACAGACAGCAGCGGAAATGATCTGACTGCATACCAGTATCTTGCATTGAATGATGCCGATAAAAACTCGGATCCGGCGGCGGCAAAGGCAGTATATCTTCTGGCGGATACGGGCGAAGTGGTATTCGGAAGCGATGTGGCGCGTACCCTGAAAAGCCTCAAGGATATCCCGGGCGTGGATACGATCAGCATAACCTATGACAAGAGCAGTTTCAGTGAGGGAGACTTAAGACCTGAGCATTTTCTGGATTCCCGTAAGCTTGATGGAAACCATTTAATGATCGATCCTCTGGTATATGATGATCAGGAACAGGCAATCTATTATTCGGTCGGCTCGGATCAGAAGATACAGATCAATACAAATGCAAAGGATGTCTTTGACACCCAGATCATCAGGCAGGTTGATGATATCCTGACAGCGATCGAAGGAGTGGATGAAGCCGAGGACAAGGTAAACCGGATAAAGACCATGCAGGAAAAGGCATCCTCCTACAGTGTGGATGAAACGGAAAAACTTTCACTTCTTCTTGATGCCGCAAATAAGGAACTTGACATTGCGAAGAATAAGCTTCAAAGTGTATATGAAAGATCAGTGGAAGCCTTTGGCAGTTTCCATTATCAGGCAACGCTTGCAGGCACGGCCTGCGGAACAACAGACGAGAGGCTCACACTGATCAGCAACCGGCTTCAGGAAGAACAGTCAACGGTGAAGATACTGGCTTCTGAAAATGAGAATGTGGATATCACAAATGTGGCCATACAGGTAACGGAATCCGAAAAGATCTATAATTCAGCGCTGATGGCTACCGGAAAGATCTCGCAGCATACGCTTTTGAACTATCTGTAATGAAAGCAGGAGCTGTCCTCAAGGCATGGGAACGGCCGGCGTTTATTATACAAAAATAAAAGATAAGGAGAAAAAAATGACAGTAGAAACCAGGTTATTCGGCACGATCACGATCGACGATGACAAGATCATCAGATTCCCGGGAGGGATCATAGGGTTTCCGGATCTGACAGACTTTGCGCTCATGCATGATTCGGAAAATTCTGACGGAAAGGGCTTGAGTTTTCTCGTATCACTCCAGGAGCCGACATTTTCGATGCCCGTCATGAACCCGCTTCTCGTAAAGGAAAGCTACAATCCGGTGGTGGAGGATGATTACCTGATCCCTTTGGGAGAGCTTGTTGAAGATGAAATGCTCGTTCTTGTTACGGTCACGGTGCCTCATGAGATCGAGAAGATGTCCGTAAACCTCATGGCTCCCATAATAATCAATGTTGCCACGAGAAAGGCGGCTCAGGTGATCTTAAATGATGATGAGGAGTTTCCCATCAAGTTCCCTATCTACGACATATTAGCAAAGGCAAAGGCTGAAGCCGAGAATGCCGGAAAGGTGGGAAAATAATGCTGACATTATCCAGAAAAAAGAATGAATCTGTTGTGATAAACAACAATATAGAAGTTACAATCCTTGATGTGAAGGGAGATCAGATAAAGATCGGGATCTCGGCACCAAAGGAAGTACCAATCTACAGGAAGGAGATTTACCTGCAGATACAGGAGTCAAACAAGAGTTCCATGACAGCGGATGGAATGGATGTTCTGAAGAACCTTTTGAAATAGAAACATACCGTGTAAAGCACCCTTTTTGGATTTTTTCAAAAAGGGTGTTATTTTTTTGGATGCATCTTCCGATATAAAGAGTGACGGTAGACTAATTTTGTGCTGTAAAAGGATATTACAGCAGATGCTAAAGGAGGTTTAGTCATGTCAATAGAACCTATCAGCAATACGATGGCATATCAGGCAACGACGGCAGTGAAGCCTGCAGAACCCGTTCAGGCTGAGACATCCGAGGATGTGGCAGCAAGATCGGCAGAAGGCAGCATAGCAAATACCCAGGTCGTTGTAAATGAAGTTGCCTCATCGGATTCGGACGGAGCATCAAACGGAGGACAGGGAAGTCAGCAGTCTTCTGACACAAAGAATGAGCAGATAAAGAAGGCTGTGGAAGAGTTTAACAAAAAAGTCCTGAAGCAGAATTCGGAGGCCGTATTCGGAATACACGAAGAGACCAACAGGGTCACGATCAAGATCGTTGACAAGGCTTCCAAGAAGGTGATAAAGGAACTTCCTCCCGAAAAGACTCTGGATATGATAGCCCGCGTCTGGGAGATGGCAGGCATACTTGTGGATGAGAAAAAATGATTTTTGAGTACGGTTTCTGCCGTGCGGAAAAGAGGTAATCATGTCAGACAGACTCAGAATGACCGGACTTGCTTCCGGAATGGATACACAGTCTATAGTGGAACAGCTTGTAGAGGTAAAGAGCTACAAAAAGACTGACCTGAAGAATGAGCAGACAAAGCTTGGCTGGAAACAGGAAGCGTGGAAGGATCTCAACAAGAAGATGTACAGCTTCTATACGAACAAGCTGGGAGAGATGAGATTTGAGGGCTTCTTTAATAAAAAGACAGCCAATATAGTCGACTCTTCCATAGCCAAGGTTTCGGCAGAAGGAACGGCAGTTAACGGGACCCAGGCGCTTGCGGTAAAGCAGCTTGCAAAGACCCATTATATAACCAGCAAGAACTATGGCAATGATGTAAAAGGCACCACGACAGTAAAGGATGCCATGGGACTTGGAAATTCTGATATTCCGAAGACCCTGAGTGTTAACGGAAAGACCATAGAGATAGATGAGAATACAACAATGAAGCAGCTGGCGGAAGGTTTTGCTTCAGCCGGACTGAATGCGAGCTTTGATGAGTCGACTCACAGGCTTTTCATCAGTGCGAAGGAATCGGGAAAAGACGGGAAGTTTGACATCGAGGTACTTGACGGAGAGGGAAATCCCCAGACAGATGCAGATTTCATCAAAAAGATGGGTCTGTCCGAGGCCGGAGGAGCTTCCGTAGTCGAAGGACAGGATGCCGAGATCATCCTGAACGGAGCAACATTTACCTCAAACACGAACAATTTCAGTATTAACGGATTGTCTATTACCGCAACAAAAGTATCGGAAAAGGATGCCCAGGATAAGTACATTACGACCAATGTTTCGGTGGATACCGATGTTGACGGCATATATGATTCCATAAAGGATTTCTTCAAGGAATACAATGAGCTCATAAATGAGATGTCAAAGCTCTACAACGCAGACAGCGCAAGGGATTACAAGGTCCTTTCCGACGAGGAAAAGGATGCCATGTCTGATGAAGAGGTTGAAAAGTGGGAGCAGAAGATCAAGGATTCTCTCCTTCGCAGGGATGATAATCTGAATACCGCGCTTGAGATGTTCAAGAGCGGCATGATGGCATCATTTGACATAAACGGCACAAAGTTCAGCCTCGCATCCTTCGGTATCGGGACAATGAGCTATTTTGAGGCGGCAGACAATGAGAAGTATGCGCTTCATATTGACGGAAATCCTGATGATGAAAAAACATCTTCGGCTACCGACAAGTTAAAGACAGCGATAAAGAACGATCTGGATTCGGTAAAAAGCTTTTTCTCAAAGCTTTCCGGAGATCTTTACAAGACAATGACGAAGCAGATGTCAAGTACAGAGTACAGAAGCGTTTACAACATGTATGATGACAAGGCTCTGCAGAGTGAATATGACAAGCTTTCAAAGAGCATCGCTACCGAAGAGGAAAAACTTTCGGATTACGAAGACAAATGGTATGACAAATTTGCGAAGATGGAAAGCGCCATGGAGAAGATCAATTCAAAGTCAAACTCCATAGCATCACTTTTCGGAATGCAGTGATAAGGTTGGTTTATTGTCCCGGATGCCCCGGCATCCGGGATGTTTTTAAAAAAATTCAGGAATTGTAATTTTGCACTTCATAAAAATAATGATCTGACCGATATAGTCAGTGTAAGAGAAATTGAGAAATAAACGTACGCCAAGAAATTATCATATTTTCACGGAGGAAACCATATGAAAGCAGCAACCGCATTCCAGCAGTATAATAACAGCAGGGTACTTACGGCATCACCCGCAGAGCTTACCCTGATGCTCTATGACGGATGCATCAAATTCTGCAATATGGCAATCATGGCTATTGATGCAAAGGATATCTCCAAAGCAAATACCAACATCAAAAAGGCCGAAAGGATCATCATCGAATTCCAGACTTCCCTGGATTTCAAGTATGAGGTTGCAAACGATTTCAACAACATCTACACTTATGTACTCAGAAGACTTCGTGAAGCAAACATCGAAAAGAGCAGAGAGATACTTGAAGAGTGCGTCACACATATGAGAAGTCTCCGCGACACATGGAAGGAAGTAATGAAGGCTGCAGCACAGCCCATGGAAAAGCAGGCATAAATGTCAGATAATACTTATATCCGGATGCTCATAGAGAGCCAGGAAAAGAAACTGGTGCTTCTGGATGAGGCGATAGAACTGGATGAAGAGCAGATCCGTCTGGTACAGGAAGAAGATCCCAATATGGATATTCTTGACGAAAGCCTTGAAAGGAAAGGGAAGATCGTTGAGGAACTGGACAGACTGGATGACGGATTTGAATCCGTATATGCAAAGGTCAGGGAAGAACTCCTGAACAATAAAGAAGCTCACAGGGATGAGATAAAACGACTTCAGGAACTGATAACCCTGATCACCGAAAAAAGCGTGAAGGTACAGGCGGCTGAACTTCGCGGAAAAGAAACGGTTGAGAGGTTTCTGAAAAGAAAGAGGACAGCCCTGAGAGAAAGCAAAAGCACGGTTAAAGCGGCAAATGCGTATGCGGTAAATATGAGAAAGATGAACAAGATAGACGCTTTCTTTGTTGATAAGAAAAAATAGAACAGTGAGAAGTGCAACTGTTCATAAAAATATAAGGGCATCGTTTCCGAGCAGGGAAACGATGTTCTTTTTATGTTGAAAGAAATGCTCTGATTATATACAATGATATCAGGGTCAAAAAGTCATAATTACACGGAACAATCCGTGATATCATGTTTGACCCTGACACAAAAATTATTAGGAGGAAGTATGCTGTTTGGAAATAAACGGCTGCCGAGTATCGAGGCAGGTCATTACAAAAATACAGCGGGCAGCGCGACACAGGTGATGCCCACACCCGAACGCGTCAGTCTTTCCATGTCTGAAAATATCGGCGCGCCCTGCAAGGTACTGGTAAATAAGGGCGATCATGTCCTGGTGGGGCAGAAGATCGGAGATACCGACGCATTCTTAAGCGTTCCTATACACGCCAGTGTTTCCGGAACTGTCAGCGCCATAGAGACAATGAGAAATGCCATGGGCGGGATGGATACCTTCATAACCATAGAGTCCGACGGAAAGCAGGAGATGTATCCGGATCTGAAGCCGCCGGTCATTGAGGATCAGCCCGGATTTATCAGCGCCATGAGAGAAAGCGGGCTTGTGGGACTTGGAGGAGCGGCTTTTCCCACATGGGTCAAGCTGAATCCCAAAAATCTCATAGATGTCGATACTCTCATTGTCAACGGCGCAGAGTGTGAACCCTTCATTACATCAGACCACAGGACCATGCTTGAGGATGCCGATAATGTGATAGACGGGATGCTTGCGGTCATGAAATGGCTGATCGCAGAGGATGGTTATATAGCGATAGAGGACAACAAGCAGGATGCCATAGATAAATTCAGGGAGCTTCTGAAGGAAAGAGGGATTACCAACATAAAGGTTTTTCCCCTGCCAGCAAGGTATCCGAAGGGAGCAGAAAGAGTCCTGATCGAGGAGATAACCGGAAAGAAATGCGATGCCGGAGTTCTGCCGGCGTCTCTTGGACTGATCGTCATGAACATCACTTCAACCGCTTTCGTGGGGCAGTACCTGAAAGACGGGGTGCCTCTTGTAAAAAAGAGGATAACGGTTGACGGAGACGCGGTAAGGGAGGCAAAAAATGTTATGGTTCCCATAGGGACCAGCATAAAGGATATAGTGGATTTCTGCGGGGGATATGCCTGTGAGCCCAAAAAGATCCTGATGGGCGGACCAATGATGGGAAGAGCAGTTTATTCAGACCGGATGACACTGATCAAAAACAATAATGCGATCCTGATCTTCAGTAAAGATCAGGCGTTCATACCGGAGGAAAGCGCCTGCATCAACTGTGGCAGATGCCACGAGGGATGTCCTTTCCATCTGCTGCCGACGGCTTTTGCGGATGCTTTTGCTGCAAAGGATGCAAAGAGGCTGAAGGAACTGCAGGTCATGCAGTGCATGGAATGCGGAAGCTGCAGCTTTGTATGTCCCGCACACAGGCCGCTGGCATTTATCAACAGGCTATCAAAGGCAATTGTAAAGGAGGCAGACAGCAATGGCGGAAAATAGCTTTCACGACGGTCTGACCGTATCTTCTTCACCGCATCTGGTGACATCGCTTGATACAAAAAAAACGATGATCCATGTGCTCATAGCCCTTGCTCCGTCGGCGGTCATGTCAGCGGTGTTTTTCGGGTTCTATCCGGTATGTCTGATACTCGGATGCATGGCTTTTTCGGCGCTGTGTGAATATCTGTATGACAGGATCATGAAACTGCCGAATACGGCAAAGGACTGTTCGGCTCTGGTAACCGGGGCGATACTTGCGCTTACCCTGCCGCCGACACTTCCGATATGGATGGCTTTCATCGGATGCGCCGTATCCATAATAATAGTCAAATGCCTGTACGGTGGTCTGGGACGCAATATAGCAAATCCTGCCATAGTCGGAAGGATAGTCCTACTGCTTTCATTTACAACGCAGATGACGACCTGGCAGTATACGGGGTTTCAGAGAGCATCCGGGGTTGATGCGCTGACGGGTGCAACACCTTTGGGCCAGCTTTCTGACGGAGTGTTCTCTCAGACGCCCTCTCTTTTGCAGCTGCTTTTGGGAAACAGGGGAGGAAGCCTCGGAGAGACCTGCATCATAGCGATACTCATCGGCGGGATCTTTCTCATCGTTACAAAGATCATATCACCCGTCATACCTTTGGTATACCTCGGGACTGTTTTCATCTTTGCAATCATTTATTATCTCATAGTGCCTCAGGAAGGAGCCGGTGCTTTCTATATGGCAGTATTCCATCTGCTGACGGGCGGAGCAGTTTTCGGGGCTTTCTTTTGCGCGACGGATTATGTCACAAGCCCCATGCTGAAAAAGGGAAAGATCATATATGCCATCGGATGCGGTTTTTTCACGATGGTCATCAGGCTTTTCTGTTCATATCCTGAGGGAGCATCCTTTGCGATCCTCTTTATGAATATAATGACGCCGCTCATAGATAGATACACGATAGACAGCTACTACGGCATTGCAAAGAGGGCGAAGGAAGAAAAAAAGAAGGCAAAGGAGGGAGAGTCAAATGGCTGAACAGGGCACATATAAAGAATATATCTATCCGGTCATCATACTGACCGTAATCTGTGCGGCCACTACGGCGCTTCTTGCTGTCACAAACTTTTTTTCAAAGCCCGTGATAGAAAGAAATCTTGCCGAGTCCGCAAGACAGACGCGTCTGGAGCTGCTGCCGGAGGCGGACGATTTTTCCGATATGACCGGATCTGCCGGAAATCTTGCCTCGAACGATAAAGCGCGTGTGGTTGAGGTTTTTGAGGCCGCAAATAAGAAAGGATATGTTTATACGATCAGATCCAAGTCCTTCGGAGGAGAACTGACCATGATGGTAGGCGTGGACTCGGAAGGCTCCGTGACAGGGGTAAAGGTAACGGAGCATTCCGATACTCCCGGCGTGGGAACAAAGAATTTCGATCCGGATTATCTGGCAAAATACAAAGGAAGAGACGCTCTTGAAAGCCAGATCGTGAAAAAAGAGCCGGGTTTTGATTATATAACCGGGGCTTCGGTAACGGGAACTGCCATACACGAAGGTGTGTATGCGGCTCTGGAACAGTTTGGGGAGGGCAGATAGGATGGAAAAGAGCAAAAGCGCTGTTTTTACAAACGGCATAATAAAAGAGAATCCGGTTCTTGTCCTGGTGCTGGGAACCTGTCCCACGCTTGCAACCTCCGGATCCGTTGAAACAGGACTCGGAATGGGACTGGCCGCGACTGCAGTCCTTGTGTGTTCAAATATCGTGATCTCGCTGATCAGGCGTTTCATCCCGGACAAGGTAAGGATCCCCTGCTTCATAACAGTAATAGCGGGGTTTGTGACAATAGTGCAGATGCTGCTGCAGGCTTATGTGCAGCCGCTTTATCAGGCGCTTGGACTGTATCTGCCACTGATAGTCGTTAACTGCATAATACTCGGAAGGGCAGAAATGTTTGCAAGCAAGAACGGCCCTGTCGATTCGGCCCTGGATGGTCTCGGCATGGGGATAGGTTTTACCCTGACGCTTTGTATCATGGGAACGATCAGGGAGATAATAGGAACGGGGTCATATCTTGCCGGCGACTGGTTCGGCCTGGCAAAGGGATTCAAGGGGATACCCCTTCAGGGAGCCTTCATCCCCGGGATGACCATAATGACCATGGTCCCCGGCGGATTCTTTGCCTATGCGATAGTGATGGCAGCGGTCCATTATCTGACAAAAGACAAGAAAAAGATCAGGAAAGACTTTGCCTGCGCGCAGTGTGCATCAGCAGGCAGCTGCGGTGGTGAAGAAAATGCCGAAATATCCGCAGCTGAGGGAAAGGAGGATAAGGAATGAGTCATATCGGAGCATTGATGATAATCATCATCAGCATGGTGCTTGTAAACAATTATCCTCTGGCACAGTTTCTGGGCATATGTCCCTTCCTTGGTGTATCAAAGGATCTGGACAGCGCAAAGGGAATGGGCATTGCAGTCACCTTTGTAATGGTGCTGGCAACGGCGGTGACATGGCCGATACAGAGGCTTGTGCTCGATCCGATAGGGATCGGTTATCTTCAGACTGTGGTATTCATACTCATCATCGCTGCCCTTGTGCAGTTTGTTGAGATGTTCCTGAAAAAATCCATACCGAGCCTGTACAGGTCTTTAGGCATCTTCCTTCCACTGATCACTACGAACTGCGCGGTGCTGGGAGTGTGCATATCAGTCATTGATGATGAACTGGGGTATCTGGATTCGCTGTTTACGGCTTTCGGCGCCGGACTTGGTTTCTGGTTCGCGCTCTGGATCATGGCGGGAGTCAGGAGTAAGCTTTCCGACCAGAGCAGGATCCCTGAACCCTTCAGGGGTGTACCGATAGTACTGATCACGGCAGCGATACTGTCTCTTGCATTCATGGGCTTTGGAGGTATGTTTGGATGAATCTGATAATAACAGCGATCATCGTAGTACTTGTTGCTGGCTTGCTTTTGGGAATTCTCCTGAGCTTTGCTTCAAAAATCTTTTTCGTGAAAGAAGACAGGCTTTTCATTGATCTCAGAGCCGAGCTTCCGGGCGCCAACTGCGGAGGCTGCGGATATGCCGGATGTGATGATTATGCGCATGCGCTTGCAGATGACAGGACTGTCCCGTGCAATAAATGCTCGGTCGGAGGACCGGAGGTTGCTGCAAAGCTTGCCGGGCTTCTTGGAAGCGAAGCGGGTGAGACCGACAGGAAGGTCAGCGTTGTTGCGTGTGACGGAAAAACAGAAAATGTCGGAAAACTCTATGAATACGAGGGTATACAGAGCTGTAAGGCGGCGAAAACTCTGTATGGCGGAAATGCTGTATGTCCTTACGGATGCATAGGACTTGGGGACTGTGAAAGCGTCTGCGATTTTGATGCTATTCATGTTACAGACGGAGTTGCTGTTGTAGACAGGGATAAGTGTACGGCCTGCGGAAAATGCGTCAGCGCATGTCCGAATCACCTCATCAGCCTGACTTCGGAAAAGAGCCTCGTAAATGTGCTGTGCAGCAACAAGGCTTTCGGAAAGGATGCGATGTCTGTATGCAAGGTCAGCTGCATCGGATGCGGGATGTGTGAGAAGACCTGTAAATTTGATGCGATACATGTCGTTGACAATATAGCGGTTATTGACTACGAAAAATGCAAAAACTGCGGGGCCTGCGCTCTCAAATGCCCGAGGAAGTGTATCATTAACCGAAGGGTGAATTAAATATAGTTAATGATTTTTTCAGTCTGTGAATTAGGATGTGGGAGATCACGCCTGTCAGGATCCCGGTGAGGATCCCGGAGATCACGAGGGCGGGAAGGTAGTACAGAAGACGCAGGTTTGAGACAAGGAGAATGGCGACAAGGAGCTGTCCGGTATTGTGGGCAGCGCCTCCGGCAAGGCTGACCCCAACGATGGAAAACAGTCCGCTTTTTTTGAGAAGATGCATTACAAGAAAACTTAAGACCGCTCCCGCAAGAGAATACATGATGCCGGTTATCCCGGAAAAAAGCAGCCCGGTCAGAAGGATCCGGGCGATATTTATCATCAGGGCATATCTTTCCTTCAGCATGTATAGCGCGATAAGGATGACGATATTTGCAAGACCGGCCTTTATGCCGGGAACCTGCGGCAGCAAAGGTATCAGGGAATCGACATATGAAAGCAGCATTGAAAGTGCCGTTAGCAGGGCGCATACCGCAATCTGCCGTGAGGGAGTTCCCAATGTTTTTTTCTCATCTGGTGACGGCATCATAGTCTCCATCACCCCCTTTAATTTCGACAACGATACGGTTAGGCATGCATATGATGGTCTGTCCTGCTTTGCTTATTCTTCCTTCGCGTACGCAGATCTGATTTTTGCAGTCGGAGTATTTCATATATACCTGCCCGTTTTCGATGACAATGGTATTGGAACCGGTGTCAACGGTCATATTTTCAAAAAGACTGCAGGTTTTAAAGATTTTGCCGTCTTTTGTGATCACCACCTCAGAAGCGGCAGACCGGTTCTTTCCGGCAAAGGCAAAGGATAAAAGCGCAAGGACGGAGATCGCGATCAGTACGGAGGCAAGGATTAAATCAGCTTTTTTTATTATGCGAACGCTCATGGCACACTTTCATGAAAAAAACAGGATATTGATATTTCCGGCTGCTGTGTTTCTTCTGGTCTTTATTATATCACAGACAGGATGCGGCAAAAGGACGGATCTTCCGGTTTCGGGGCAGGATTTCTGCTTTGACACGGTATGTACGGTCACTGTCTATGATATTGAGACCGGAGGGCATGATGAAGCAGAAAAGCTCATAGATGAGGTTTTTGAAAGATGCGTCACATACGAAAAGCTTCTCAGCAGGACAAAGGAAGGATCGGATGTCTACAGGATTAATCATGCAGGCGGAGAGGGCGTGATCTGCAATGATGTCACGGTGGACCTGATAGAAATTGCAATACGGTACTGCGCTCTTTCCGGCGGGGATTTTGATATCACTGTCGGGGGGCTGACAAAACAGTGGGATTTCAGGAGCGATGAACCTGATGTTCCTTCGGATGAAAATATAAAAGAGGCCGTAAAGCATGTGGGGTTTGACAATATCGTCGTGAGCGGTAATGAGGTCAGGCTGAGGGATCCTCTGTGCGAGATCGATCTCGGGGCCGTTGCAAAGGGATATATAGCGGACAGGCTGACAGAGTTCATGGAACAAAGGGGTGTAAAGAGCGCTGTGATAAGCCTGGGAGGAAACATAGTCTGCATAGGCGAAAAAAAAGACGGACGGGAAAGCGGGAGATTCAGAATAGGGATAGAAACCCCTTATTCGGATCAGAGGAAGATAAGCGGAGTCGTGGCAATGTCGGATGAAACGGCAGTCACTTCCGGGGTATATGAGAGATTTTTTGAAAAGGACGGGAAAATGTATCATCATATCCTTGATCCGAAAACAGGTTATCCGGCAGATACGGATCTTTTGTCCGTCACTGTGATATCCGGAAAGGGAAGATCCGCAGACTGTGATGCGCTGGCTACGATCTGTGTCCTGAAAGGAGCGGATGAAGGAAAGAGGTTTCTCAAAGGAATGACGGGATATGAAGGGTTTTTCATTGATAAGAATGGAGTTCAGTATGCAACAGACGGATTCATCCTGGAAGAAAGATAATGGTTCTATCTTCTCCGTAACTGTGCTAAAATAGCGACTATGAGTGAAAATACAGAAAAGAAGCCGGGAAGAAAGAACAGGCTTGGAAAATACCTTCTGGCAGTTACATTGATAGATATTTTCCTTTTGACAGCATGTATCTTTCTGCTGATAAAAAACATATACGATAAAAGGACATATGAAAAGAAGATAGCGGAAGAAAGCAGCGAAGAAGTCCATGAGATAACCGTTGATGAGGCTGAGATGGTGGAAGAGATAGAAAAGATCACGGCCTCCGGTTCGGATGATGAAAGAGTGAAAAGGGTAAAGAGTCTTGCCGAGAGAGGAAGTTCGGCGCTTGAAATGCTGAAGGTCCTTTTTCCGCAGCAGATCGTCATAGCTGATGAGGGCGCTTTTCATTTCTTTGATATCAACAGGAATCTGAAGAAGAATACCTATGATATCGATAAATTTGTCCTGGCGGAAAACGGAAGGATGACATATGAAAAGGATGACGGAGAGGACTGTTATTGCGGGATAGATGTTTCCGAGCACAACGGCGAGATCGACTGGGAGAAGGTCGCAGCTGACGACATAGATTTTGTCTATATAAGGGCCGGCTACAGGGGCTATGGTTCCGGAAAGATGGTTGAGGACAAGTACTTTGTACAGAATATCGAAGGCGCAAAGGCAGCTGGGATTTCTGTCGGAGTTTATTATTTTACTCAGGCCGTAAACGAGAATGAAGCCATTGAGGAAGCGGATTTCATCCTTGAAAAGATTACAGATTACGGGGTGGATATTCCTGTTGCAATAGATGTGGAAAAGATAGATGATCCCGAGGCCGGTGTAAGGACTGCAAAGCTGTCAAAGGATGAATATACCAAAAATGTCAGGGCTTTCTGCAGGAGAATAGAAAGCAGGGGGTATGCTTCCCTGATCTACGGGAATGCGAAGACATTTACCATGCTTCTGAACATGAGCGAGCTTGAGGACAAGGAAAAGTGGTTTGCGGATTATATCGGACCGAACGATACTGTTCCCTATTTTCCCTATGAATTCAGGATATGGCAGTATGACAGCACCGGCTCATGTGATGGAGTAACGGGAAATGTTGACATGAATCTGGCATTTTACTGAACGGCTCCCGGACATATGATGATGAAAGAAGAGAATGATAAGACCGTAAGGGGTCTGTCCTTAAGGGCAATTAATTACATAGTTCTGATATTTTCTGTCGCGGTGACGGTCATATTGCTGGTTTCAGCAGTGTGGACATTCCGCGCTTATTATTCGTATGCTGAAGCAACAGATACATACATGGGGCTGCAGGAGACTGCCTACAGCCTGATGGATGCCTCTGATTATCTGACCTCCGAGGCGAGGCTTTATACGGTAACGGAAAAAAGGATCCATCTGGAGAATTATTTCTTTGAAGCGGAGATCGCAAAAAACAGGGACAGGGCACTGGAAACGGTAAGGGATGCCGTTCCGGGTTCTGATGCTCCCAGGCAGCTTGAACAGGCGATGGAAAAATCAAATTCCCTGATGAAGGATAAGGAGTATTATGCGATGAGGCTCATCCTCCTGGTAAAAGGGGATGATGATATCCCGGATGCGATGAAGAATGTCACTATCACTGAACATGACATGGAACTTCCGAACGATGAGAAAAGAAAACTTGCCAGGAGGCTGATGCATGATGAGGAGTATGAAGCCAGAAAGGACAGGATACGCTCTGACATGAACAGATGCGTGGAGGTTCTGAAAAAAGACGGTTCTGCCATTCAGGATGATATGGAAAAAGATCTGCGTAAGTCCCTGATCTGGATGTGTATCCTGATAATCCTGCAGTCTGCAGACCTGCTGGTGATATTTGTGATGACTACAAGGCTTGGGATCAGGCCGCTGATAATGGCAGTAAGATATATTGACAATGATGAAAAACTGCCCGAGAAGGGCTCAAAGGAATACTGTTATCTGGCACAGGCTTATAACAGGATGTATTCCATTCATAACAGGAACATGAAGAAGCTTTCTTTCAAGGCCTATCACGATGAGCTTACGGGTCTGTACAACAGAGCGGGTTATGATCTGATAATCCAGAACCTTGATACAGAGAACACGGCATTCCTGCTGATAGATACGGATAAGTTCAAGGAGATCAATGATAATAACGGTCACGAGACAGGGGACAGGGTACTTTGCAGGATAGCTCTTGTCTTAAAAGGGAGCTTCAGACCGGCGGACTTCGTATTCAGGATAGGAGGAGATGAATTTGTTGTCCTGATGACCGGAGTAGACGGTGATATAAAAAAGCTCATCGGCGAAAAAGTGGATATGATAAACAGTTCTCTGACGGAGGACAGCGGGGATCTGCCGGCGGTATCAGTTAGTGTCGGGGTTGCGATGTGCGGTGAAGAGACTGATTTTCAGGAACTCTACCGCAGGGCGGATGAGGCTTTGTACAGAGTCAAGGAAAACGGCAGAAACGGATACAGCATTTATTAACAGGCTTTTTAAGCGCGGCGGGGTCGGTTGACAAAGATAGAGTTTTTTGATAGATTTTTATGGTGCATTCAGGGGAATGATGCAATGGCTAGCCTGGCGGTCTCCAAAACCGTTCATGGGGGTTCGAATCCCTCTTCCCCTGCTCATCGGAAAACGCGGGTCAGTCAGACCGCGTTTTTTATTTATTTCTGTAAACAAGGCTTTTAATGAGCTCCGTCAGGAATGGATTTTCATACGACAGGGAGGAAAGATCTGCAAGGGCTCTTTCTGACAGGATCTCTACTTCTTTTTCGGCTTTCTCCAGTCCGAAATACTTCACATAGGTGTTTTTGCTGTTTTTTTCATCACTGCCTGCGGGTTTGCCGAGCGTTTCTGTAGTGCCGGTGACATCAAGGATATCATCCCTTATCTGAAAGGCCAGCCCGACATCGTGTGCTATCGAGCCTGTGGCAGTGATATCCAT
Organism: Lachnospiraceae bacterium; assembly: GCA_017614155.1. GTDB lineage: Bacteria > Bacillota > Clostridia > Lachnospirales > Lachnospiraceae > NK4A144. The sequence goes on along the minus strand of JAGACK010000008.1, from coordinate 82,647 downwards.
CCTTGAAGCGCCTGCAAGGACGGCTCCGGTCATCATTGCTGCCTCAATGAGAGCAGCAGTCTTTTTTTCGTGGATGAAACGCATCAGATCAGGGGAGATCTGTTTCCCTTCGGTCTCAACATCAACGACCTGTCCGCCTATCATACCGAAAACGCCGGTCTTTCTTGCAAACAGAGAAAAAGCGTTTGCCGTGTTCGGACCCTGATCGATCGTAAATGCGCTCGAGACAGTCTCAAAGGCAAGGTTTAACAGAGCATCTCCTGCAAGGATACCCATTGCTTCGCCATATGCGGCATGCGTGCTCTTTCGGCCCCTGCGGTAGTCGTCATCGTCAAGAGCGGGAAGATCATCATGGACCAGGGAATACGAATGGATCATCTCTATGGCAGCCATGAAGGGCTCGATCACCCTTTCTCTTCCGCCGAAAAGACTGTAGGTCTCATGCATCAGAATCGGACGAAGTCTCTTCCCTCCTGACATGACACTGTAGCGCATGGCTTCAAGAACTGTTTTTTGCGGTCCCTCCGCCTCCGGGAGATACTTTTCAAGTATCGCGTCAACCCTTTCCGTTCTGGCTTCAAGCTCTGTTTTAAAATCCATGATAAACCCCTTTGATTAATTGACTTTATGCGGTTTCTTGCTTATTATAAACCTATGGACAGGCAAAGAAAACACAAAATAAGAATAGTTGCATATCTTGCGGCACTTTGTGTCGTAGCAGTCGTTTTGCTGATAATCTATCTTCATCACAGCAGGGTTTCCCAAAATGAGTATGTGGTAGACGATAAAGAGGCAGATGCCGAAAACGGGATCTTTCTTTCGTCCGAGATCTCCAAGAGCTGGCTTGAAAGAGAAGGCGGGCTTATGGGCGCCGAATATGACTGCAGGCTTGTCAACAGGACGAAGAATGACATATATGACTGGACTGTCACGCTTCATGTGGACGGTCAGTACGAGATAGACAGTGACTGGAGCGGAAGGTATGACACTGACGGCAGTTACATACTGGTACACCCGCTTGAGTACAATCAGACGGTGGAAAAGGATGACGAGCAGACCTTCGGGTTCATCCTTCATACCAGAGGAAAAGTAGAGATAGACTCCTATGAGATATCGTATTACAGGGATTCGGATGTCAGACAGGATCCGTTTTTCTGGGGAGCCATTGCTCTGCTGGGGATCATAACGATCCTGGGAATCACGGATATATATTACGGGCAGAGATATTCCATACTGCAAAAGGCTCATGAAGAAAACAATGCTATTTTGGAACAGTCGTTTACTACATTCTCAAAGATAATAGATGCAAAAGATTCCTACACAAAAGGACATTCGATGAGAGTGGGGATATATGCCAGACTCCTGGCCGAAGAAATGGGAATGTCAAAGGACGATCAGCACAGGATCTATATGATAGGAATGATGCACGATATAGGCAAGATAGGGGTTACCGATACGATCCTGAACAAGCCGGGGAGGCTTGATAACTTTGAGAGGGATGTCATACAGACGCATGTTGATGTCGGAGGAGATATCCTGAAGGATTTCTCATCCATACCCGATATTGCGGACGGCGCCAGATATCATCACGAAAGATGGGACGGCGGGGGATATTCAAAGCATCTTTCCGGGGAGCAGATACCGCTGATCGCAAGGATAATCTGTATAGCGGATTCTTTTGACGCCATGTCGAGCGAAAGGTGCTACAGGAAGAGCCTGACAATGCCGCAGATAAAAGCAGAGCTGGAACTGTGTGCCGGAAGACAGTTCGATCCGAAGATAGTCCCCTATATGATAAAGCTCATAGACGAAGAAAAAGTGCCGGTGGCAGTGGATATATGATAACGATAAGCGTCTGCATGATAGTCAAAAATGAAGAGAAGATCCTGGGAAGGTGTCTCGACTGTCTGAAGGAGATAGGCGACGAGATAGTGATAGTGGATACAGGCTCTGAAGATGCCACAAAAGAGGTCGCAAAAAGATATACGGACAGGATATATGACTTCAGGTGGGTTGATGATTTTGCAAAAGCGAGAAATTTTGCGTTCGGATTGTGCAGCATGGATTATATTTTCTCTGCAGATGCCGATGAAATCATGGATGAAAAGAACATAGAAGCATTCAGGCAGCTGAAGGAGGTCCTTCTTCCCGAGATCGACATCGTGCAGATGGTTTATAAAAACCAGCTTGAGTACAATACCACATATAATTTTGACAGCGAGCTGCGTCCCAAACTGTACAAAAGGGTCAGGAACTTCGTATGGGAGGGGAGCGTGCATGAAGCCGTGCGCCTGGATCCCGTGATATATGACAGTGATATAGAGATCATACATAAGCCGCAGGGACTTCACAGCAAAAGAGACTTCGGGCTTTTTACAAGGACCCTTGAAAGAGAGGGGGATCTTGACGACAGACTCGTCAGGATGTATGCAAGGGAGCTTGCCGTTTCCGGAACAGATGAAGATTTCAGGGAAGCGGCTCCTTATTTTTTAAAGCTTGTTGAGAAAGAGACAGATGAAAATGACCTGAAAGAGGACCTTTTTGTACTGATGAGGGCGTTCAGGACAAAGGGAGACAAAGAAAAGTTCTGTAAATATGCGCTTCGTGCGGCAGCCCTGGGGGCATGCTCTGAAACGGCGTTTGAACTGGGAGAGTATTTTCGGGAAAACAAAGATGAGGAGGAGGCGGGAATATGGTATTACAATGCCGCATATGAAACCGAACCTCTGCTGTGCTCAAAATATGCCGGGGAGTATCCGCAAAGATATCTTGAAAAACGCGGATTGTAGGGGCTTTTATCCGGTTTGAAGTTGCTTTTGTTTAGTGGTAAAATAGAATGATTGTGTTTTGTGCTGAAAGCATTAAATTTTGGAGGATGAGATGATCACATATCTGGTGACGGGAGGAGCCGGGTTTATCGGTTCCAACTTCATTCATTACATGTTTGAAAAGTACGGCGACAGCATCAGGATCATAAATGTTGATGCCCTGACATATGCCGGCAACCTTGAAAACCTTAAAAGTGTGTCGGACAGGGAAAACTACAGCTTTGTAAAAGCAGATATCACTGACAGTGATGCGATCAACAGGATATTTGATGAAAACGATATAGACAGAGTAGTCCATTTTGCGGCTGAATCGCATGTAGACAGGAGTATACGGGATCCCGGGGTCTTTGTGCAGACAAATGTGCTGGGGACCTGCGTCCTGCTGAATGCTGCAAGAGGAGCATGGGAAAAAGAAGACGGGAGCTACAGGGAAGGAAAAAAATTCCTGCATGTGTCGACAGACGAAGTTTACGGTTCGCTTTCAGACCCTGATGATTACTTTTACGAAACGACTCCTTACGATCCTCACAGTCCGTATTCCGCGAGCAAGGCTTCTTCGGACCTGCTGGTAAAGGCATATATGGACACCTATGGGTTCCCGGCGAATATAACGAACTGTTCCAATAACTACGGACCGTATCAGTTCCCTGAAAAACTGATACCGCTGATGATCAATAATGCCCTGAGCGGGAAAAAACTGCCGGTTTACGGAGACGGAAAAAATGTGAGGGACTGGCTCTATGTAAAGGATCACTGCAAGGGCATCGACATGGTCATCGAAAAGGGAAGGATCGGGCAGACCTACAACATCGGCGGACATAATGAAAAACAGAATATAGAGATAGTGGGCATCATAATCGATACCCTGTTGGATATCCTGCCTGACAGCGATGAGAGAAAGAAAAATGTTTCAAGGGATCTCATCACCTATGTGGAAGACAGAAAAGGACATGACAGGAGATATGCCATAGCTCCGGACAAGATTAAAAAGGAACTTTCATGGGAGCCGGAAACATGTTTTGAGGAAGGCATCAGGCTGACGATAAAATGGTATCTCGAAAACGAAGAGTGGTTCAAAAATGTTACGAGCGGAGATTACCAGAATTATTACTCAAAAATGTATAATGTGTAGTAAGTCTGGCAAAGTTTTAAACAGCTTACATTGATGCTGAAAAGAGGATTCACAATGAAGGGAATTATTCTCGCGGGTGGTTCTGGAACGAGGCTTTACCCGCTCACAAAAGCAGTTTCAAAGCAGATCATGCCGGTGTATGACAAACCGATGATCTATTACCCGCTTTCGACACTGATGCTTGCGGGGATCAGGGAGATCCTTCTGATCTCTACTCCGCGGGATCTTCCTGTTTTCAGGGAACTGTTTGGTGACGGATCACAGCTTGGGCTTTCGATGTCATATGCCGAACAGAAGGAGCCCAGAGGACTTGCTGAGGCATTCATAATCGGAGCCGGGTTTATAGGAGATGATAATGTAGCAATGGTCCTCGGAGATAATATCTTTTACGGGACCAGTTTTTCGAATACGCTGAAGAATGCGGCTATGAGAAAGAAAGGCGCGACCATATTCGGCTACTATGTAAAAGATCCGAGGGAATACGGTGTGGTCGAGATCGATGAAAACGGGAAGGCTGTTTCGATCGAAGAAAAGCCGGAAAAACCCCGGTCAAATTATGCCGTTCCCGGGCTGTATTTTTATGATAATGATGTCGTTGAGATCGCTCGGAATGTAAAGCCCTCCGAAAGAGGCGAGCTTGAGATCACAAGCGTGAACAATGAATACTTAAGTCGCGGTGAACTGTATGTCGAGACTCTGGGCAGGGGTTTTGCATGGCTCGATACGGGAAATCATGACAGTCTGCTGGATGCCGCGGACTTTGTATCTGCTTTTCAGAAACGGCAGGGCCTGTATATTTCATGTATAGAAGAGATCGCTTACAACAGGGGGTTCATAGACAGGGAGCAGCTTTTAAGGCTTGCCGAACCTCTCAAAAAAACGGCATATGGGCAGTATCTGCTTGATATAGCAAATGGGCTCTAAATACAGGGCTGTCGCAGCTGTTTTCATAAGCATCAATGTTCTGCTCCTTATTACCCTGATCGTTGCCGGAATGTTGAAGGATGGTCACAGGGACGGAAAAGAAGATCCGGACGGCGTCAGGCAGGCGGTACCGGTAGAAAGAAGAGAAAGAGAGGATCTTTCCCTTGAGGATGTGGGGGTTGAGGTCGGAGAAGAGCAGGATGTAAAAGGCGGAACGGATACGGGATATTTACTCCTTTTATCATCAGTTGACTCAGACATGCTCATACGCATCCTTGACAGCAGCGGGGCAGCGGCAAAGGGAGAAAGATGGCAGGCTGACATCAGGGATGAAGAAGGCAGAGAAAGCTTTTACGAGGATGATGATGAGGACGGCATTGTCTATGTCGAAAAAGTAAATCCCGGAAAATATGAGGTATCGGTAGGAGGGGCGGGAACATCCGTCATAACTGTCAGGAACAGCATCAGGCTGACCGCAGTAAATGATATCAGAAAGATAATGGTAGATGAATCCGAGGTCGATGCTTCAAAGGAGGATACTGCCGTAAATGAAGAGGCGGATCTGGAAACGGAAGGACCTGACAACAGTACTTATGATCTGGCCGGAGGAAGCATAGGCATAGATGTCTCAAAATACCAAAAGGATATAGACTGGAAAAGAGTAAAGGCTGCGGGCATTGATTATGCCATAATAAGAGCCGGATACAGGGGATCTTCTACCGGAGTTCTGGTAAAGGATCCGTATTTTGAAAAGAATTTCGCAGGCGCAAAGGAAGCCGGAATAAAGATAGGATTGTATTTTTTCACACAGGCTGTAAATCCCACGGAAGCGTCTGAAGAAGCTGCAGCCGTGGCAGCCCTGATAAGCCCGGATGAACTGAGCCTGCCGGTATATCTTGATGTTGAGAGCAGCGGAAGCATTGCAGGAAGAGCTGACGGGCTGGATATAAATCTGAGAACGGAAAACATTATAGCGTTCTGCAGCACATTAAACAGCATGGGCTACAAAGCCGGTGTTTATGCCAACAAGAACTGGCTTACAAAAAAGATAGATACAGCAAGGCTTGAGGATTATGATATCTGGCTGGCACAGTACAGAGTTGAAAGGCCTGACTATAACGGAAGATATTCCATCTGGCAGTATACATCAAAAGGAAGTGTTGACGGGATAGAAGGCTTTGTTGACATGGATCTGGTAGTAGGGAGATAAGGATAATGGGAAAGATAACGGTAGAAACATGCCCCATAGAGGGAGTAAAAGTAATAACTCCGCAGGTTTTCGGGGATGAACGCGGGTACTTCATGGAGTCATACAATTACAATGACTTTGCAGAAGAGGGGATAGATGTCAGTTTTGTTCAGGATAATCAGTCTTCATCAGTCAGGGGTGTCCTGAGGGGAATGCATTTTCAGATAAATCATCCGCAGGACAAGCTGGTAAGGGTCATAAGGGGAGAGGTGTTTGATGCGGTAATAGACCTGAGGGAAGGATCAAAGACCTTTGGAAAGTGGTTCGGCACGGTTCTTTCCGCTGAGAATAAAAAGCAGCTTTTCATACCTAAAAACTTTGCCCATGGATTTTTGGTGCTGTCGGACATCGCCGAATTTGCTTATAAGTGCAGTGATTTTTATCATCCCGGTGATGAGGGCGGGATCAGATACGACGATCCCGAGGTGGGGATAGAGTGGCCCCGGCTTGACATGAAGCTCAACATCATCGAAAGAGACTTAAACTGGAAAGGAATAGCCGGTTACAGGGCAGGAACAGATCTTTGAAGATGATATCGAAAAAAAAGACAGTTGCCATAGCAGCGGTACTGATGCTTATATGGGTATCATATATTCTTTTTCACAGGAATCCTTTTGCCGTACCGGTACAGGAGAATGTCAAAAAGGTGATCTCAGTCGCCATGCTAGTGGCAGCTTTTTCGATCTTTGTCAGGTTTTATGACAGGATAGTCATACTTCCGGCCGAGCTCTTTCAAAACAGGGAGCTGATCTGGAAGCTTGCAAAGAATGATTTCAAGTCAAAACATGCAGGATCATACCTGGGTGTTGTATGGGCATTTGTCCAGCCGGTCGTAAGTGTTCTGGTCTACTGGTTTGTTTTTACGATAGGCGGCAGGGCTCCCTCGTCTCAGACCGGATATCCCTTTGTACTATGGCTGATCGTCGGGATAGTACCGTGGTTCTTTTTTGCCGATGCCCTGGGTCAGGGGACCAGCGCTCTTCTTTCCTATCAGTATCTTGTAAAAAAGGTGGTTTTCAAGATAAGCATACTGCCCATAATCAAGATAATTTCCTCTTTTTTCGTTCATGTTTTTCTGGTAGCCGTAACACTGATACTGCTGGTATTGAACGGATATTTTCCGAATGTTTACTGGATACAGATAATCTATTTTTCATTCTGCGCGTTTCTGCTGGTGCTGGGAATGAGTTATATCACCTGTTCGGTTGTTGTCTTTTTCAGAGATCTGGGACAGATCATAAGCATTGTGCTTCAGGTCGGCGTGTGGATCACTCCGATCATGTGGGATATTGAAAGCCTGTCAAGGCCCTGGCAGATAGTCTTCAAGCTTAACCCCGTGTATTATCTGGTTGACGGATACAGGATGGCTCTGCTTGACAGGATGTGGTTTTGGGAACATTTTTACTCAACCGCATATTTCTGGATCTTTACGGTAGTTATGTTCCTGTTCGGAGCATTGGTATTCAAGAGGCTGAAGGTTCATTTTGCGGACATACTGTAAGAGAAATTCCGTTGGCAGATAAATTTTGCATAAAAGGTAGATATGGACGAAGTAATAAGGATCGAGCATCTCGACAAAATGTATAAGCTGTACGACAGGCAGAACGATCGTCTGAAGGACTCTCTGGGACTTACCAGGCGTAAGCTCTATCATGAGCATTATGCCTTAAAGGATGTAAACCTGACTGTTAATAAGGGCGAGACTGTCGGGATAATAGGGACGAACGGGTCCGGAAAATCCACCATATTAAAGATAATAACCGGGGTCCTGAGTCCGACATCGGGAACAGTGGATATCAGAGGAAGGCTGTCTGCGCTTCTGGAACTTGGAGCCGGGTTTAACATGGAGTTTACAGGTCTTGAGAATGTTTACCTGAACGGTACCATGAGCGGTTTTTCGAAGCAGGAGATAGATGAGAAACTGCAGAGCATCCTTGATTTTGCGGATATAGGGGAGTTTGTTCATCAGAAGGTAAAAACATATTCGAGCGGAATGTTTGTAAGGCTTGCTTTTGCCGTCGCGATCAATATCGATCCCGAGATACTGATAGTTGACGAAGCTCTTTCGGTGGGTGATGTGTTTTTTCAGAATAAATGCTATCACAAATTCGAGGAGTTCAAGGATCAGGGAAAGACGATCCTGTTCGTAAGTCACGATCTGACCAGCATCAACAAGTATTGTGACAGAGTGGTGCTTCTTGACAGAGGAAAAAAGATCGGGGAGGGAAGACCGAAGGAGATGATCGACATGTACAAAAAGGTGCTTGTGGATCAGATTGATTCAAGGATGTCGGGAAGCGAAGAGACGAAAGATTCGGATAACGAAGGGAAAAAAGGCGGAAATGCTGCGGACGGTATGTGGAAATCCCGGCTGTCACTGAATCCCTCAAACGACAGCTACGGTAACGGTATGGCAAGGATAGAGGATTTCTGCCTGATCGACAGCTCGGGGAATATAACGAATACGGTAATAAAAAAAGATCCGTATACCGTGAAGGTCAGGGCGGTATTTGAAGAACATGTCAGCGAACCCATCGTGGCCCTTTCGATAAAGGACAGGATGGGAGTGGAGATCACGGGAACGAATACGATGTTTGAAAAGATCCCCACAGGAGAGTTTGAAAAGGGGGATGTTCTGACCGTCACATTTACACAGAACATGTTCCTGCAGGGCGGGGAATATCTGGTTTCACTCGGCCTGGTCGGATACAGGGAGGGAAATTTCACGGTATATCACAGACTGTATGATATCTTCAGCATTCAGGTGATATCGTCAAAGGACACGGTTGGGTATTACGACATGGATTCAAAAGTGAGCATCGAAAAAAGCAATGGATGAAAGACTGGAATATATCGGAAAAGTGAAGATGGATCTGCGATTCTATCCCGGAGAGGATCTCTACAGCGAAGGGGAGGCAGAGGAGATGCTCCTTCGAACCGTAAAGGAGCACGGACAGGAGGAATACAACCGCCTCATCTCTCAAAGCGGGAGCTGGAGCATGCTGTATCATCTGTCGGATATCAGGGAGAATATCATTGATTTCCTTCCGGTGTCAAAAAATGACAGTGTCCTGGAGGTGGGCTCGGGATGCGGAGCCATAACGGGTGCGCTTTCAAAAAAGGCAGGAAAGGTTACCTGTATAGAACTGTCAAAAAAACGAAGCATGATAAATGCCGAAAGACACAGGGATATGGATAATATCCTGATCCGGGTCGGGAATTTCAAGGATATCGAAGAAGATCTTGAAGAAAAATATGACTATATCTTTCTCATAGGCGTGCTCGAATATGCAGGCAGCTATATCGGAATGGAGGATCCGTACGGTCGGATGATCATGATGCTGAAAAAGCATCTGAAGGATGGCGGAAAGATAATAACAGCCATTGAGAATAAATACGGTCTCAAATATTTTGCCGGCTGCAGGGAGGATCACACGGGAGGATACTATTCCGGTATTGAGGGATATCCGGACACGGATGAAGTAAGGACATTTTCAAGAGAGGGGTTGTGCAGGCTTGCCGAAGGGTCCGGTCTTTCCTGTGAATTCTATTATCCTTTTCCCGATTACAAGCTTCCCGTGACGATTTATTCGGATAAAAGGCTGCCCCGCGTTTCCGAACTTTCGGAATGCGGATATAACTTTGACCGCGACAGGTTCAGGGCCTTTGACGAAGCAAAAGCCTTTGACGAACTGATAAGAGAGGGCAGCTTTTCATTCTTTTCGAATTCATTTCTGGCAGTGATGGAAAACGGAAAGGCTGATCGGGGAATGGCTCCGGGGAAGGTGCTCTACAGCAGACATTCCATCGAGCGCAGGCAGGAACGTCAGATCCGTACCGATCTTGAGGAAACATCCGAAGGAGAAAGGGTCATATCAAAATATCCGGCAAATGACAGTGCCAGGGGACACCTTGAAAACATGGCAAGATCATATGAAAGGCTTTCATCTGTCCTTTCCGGGACCAAGTTCAGGCCTAACGCATTAAAAAGGATAAATGACGGGGACGGAAACCTGAAAAAGCTCGAGTTTGAATATCTGAACGGTCCGACCCTGGAGGATGAACTGAACATTTGCCGCAATGAAAAAAGGACGGATGATGCGCTGATGGTGATAAAAAGCTTTTGCGATACACTCCGCAGCGCCAGGGATATGACAGATTTTTCGCCATCGGAAAGATTTACGGAGATCTTCGGAAATGCAGATGTCCCGGAGGGACTTAAATGTATGCCGGTCACGGATGTGGACATGATCTTTACGAACATCATCTGTGATAAATGGTGGAATATAATAGATTACGAATGGACTTTTGATTTTCCCATCCCGGTGGATTTTGTGATATACAGGGCTGTCTTTTATTATACAAGGGAAACAGGCAGCGGTGCTTTTGACGGTCTGGATCTTTTTTCGGCGGCGGGCATAAATGATGAGATGAAGGCTGTCTTTGCCGTGATGGAACACAATTTCCAGCTTTACATCAAAGGAGACAGGGTTACCCTTCCGGAACTGTATTCGCTGTTTGGCAGGGATGTGGTAATCCTTGACCGGGCAGTAAAAAGTGCCGGGCTTATTCCGAGGATAATGAGAGTCAAGCAGTATCTGGACATGGGAGAGGGCTTTAATGAAACAGATGTCCGGTATGCGGATGTTGTCATGGAGGAGGATAACAGGATCAGATTTGAACTGACGGTTCCCGACGGGTGCAGGATGCTTCGCATAGATCCCACTGACTACAGATGCTTGATGAAGCTGTACAGCCTGAAAAACGGAAAAGAAGAAACAGAGGCAAAGGTAAACGGAATGGTCTTTTCTGACGGGACTGTCATGTATGATACTGATGATCCCCAAATCATCATGGAAAAGGTCCTTCCCGGGACGAAGATCATGGTGGATTACAAGCTGTCGATGATACCTGATGATATGTTTGATGATATTGCAAATACGCTTGAAGGTACAAAGAAGAGTGCTTCGTATGTATCAAAGCTCAAAGGCGTAAAAAAAGGAGCCTATGTAAGGATCAGCTGCAGATGAAACGAGGAAAAGCATTTTTTACCCAGATACAAAAGGCTGAAAGGCCGTATGAATACTGGCTCCTTCACAATGAGGAATGGAGAGGGGAAAGAAAAGACTATTCTTTGGAGAAGGATTTTCTGTCCCGCTTCACGATATACAGACCCCGGAATACCGTGAACGATCCGGACTGCGCAGCCAGGTTTTCTTATTATGAGGAACAGGGAGATTATGACTTCATATACTGTGATGATGATGTGCTGAAGGACGGGGTCAGGACCGATCCGTTCTTCAGGCCTGAGTACGGACCGGAGACATTTGAAAGCTTTAGAGACGTTCCCGGTCTTTTTGCGGTCAGAAAAGATATCGTCGATGAATACGGTGATGATTTTATGAAATACATCGACCAAAGGAAGATACTGCATATTCCTGAAGTTCTCTGTCATTTTGTAAAATTCAGGCCTTTTATCGAAACAGATGAGGAAAGCAGAGGCCTTAAGGAAGAGTGTGAAGAACCGGTCTCGATAGTCATCCTTTCAAAGGATCACCCTGAATTCCTGCAAAGATGCGTTGATTCGATCCTGGCATCTGAACCGCCAAAGGGACTGGAGATCATAACGGTCGATAACGGCAGCAGTCCGGAAAACAGAAAACTGTACAGGAAACTTCAGAAAGAAAGGAAGATTGATTATATCACGAATCCCTGCGAGTTCAATTTTTCAGAGCTCTGTAATCTGGGAGCACGCAGGGCTACGGGTAATTATCTCATATTTTTGAATGATGACATAGAGATACCCAGGGTATCAAAGCATTTCATCCAGAGACTGACTGGACAGGCAAAAAAGGATCATGCGGGAGCAGTCGGGATGAAACTTCTGTATCCGGAAAGCAGGAAAATACAGCACTGCGGGATAAGCCTGCAAAAAAGCGGGCCCTCTCATATCCTTTGCGGATATCCCGATGAGGAAGAGTATTATTTCGGATTCAGCAGGAAGACCGTGAACGTGACAGCGGTTACAGGCGCATGTCTGTGTGTCAGACGGGAGCTTTTTGACAGGGTCAACGGCTTTGATGAAAAACTTCCTCTTGCCTATAATGATGTTGATCTTTGCATTCGCCTCATGAACAGGGGCTTTATCAACATCTGCATAAATGATATGTATCTCTATCATCTTGAGTCAGCTACAAGAAAAAATGATATGCATGACCGCGAAGCATATGTAAAGCTGAAGGAGTACAGGGAATACTTTGCGGCAAGGCACAGGGATTTCATGGCAAAAAAGGATCCGTATCAGAATATCAATATAACGGATACCGGGGCGGATCTGAAGGTGGATGTAAAACAGGACTGGGAGGAGAGCGGAGTAGAGCTTGAGGCACAGGAGAATATCGGACGGATCGTGCATGTAAAAAGGGGCCTGCTGTACGGAAAGGACAGCACAACATACAGGATCAGTGATGAATATCTCAATGAGGATTATTTTGAGGCTTCCGGCTGGATCTTTTTCAAAAGAAAAAAGATCTCTGATTACATGCCGGCAATACTCGTAAGTTCCGGGGAAAAAAGAGTGCTTTTTGATGCATCAAGAACTTTCAGAAAAGATGTGGAAAAGGTGTTTCCCCGAAAAAAGGATGCCTGCATGAGCGGTTTTTACACGAGAGTGTCGAGAAAGGTGCTGGAACTTGAGGGCTTTTCGGGACATATAGATGTGACGCCGGTGCTCAGGGATAGAAAAGGAAGGGTATATGTCTGTGAACAGAGAAACGGATAAGGAAATGGATCCGGATCAGTACAGGAAACTGTATGAAAAAGAACTGAAGAAGAACGAAAAGCTCATAGGAGAGCTGGCTGATCTTGAAGCTGAATATGCCGAACTGAAAAGAAAGACAGATCTTTTGAAGAACAGTTTTCTCTTCAGGGTCAGCAGACCTGTCAGGAATACCTGGGCCCGTCTGAAGCATGCAATAATAAGGGTGAAAAGATACGGAAGCCTTAAAGAGGTCATAAGAAAGCTGAAGTCAAAAAAGATAGAAAGATCCGCTTATAAGCTTCACGGCACGGACAGTTTTCCCAAAGGTGAGGAACTTGAACGGTTAAAGAACAGGGAGTTTTCATGCGGGCATGTTTTTTCGATACTGGTTCCTCTCTACAATACGGATGAGACATTTCTGCGCCAGTTTATAGAGTCCGTGACGGGACAGGTTTATGAGGGATGGCAGCTCTGCCTTTGCGACGGCTCCGATAAGGACCATGCCGGGGTCGGGGAGATCGTAAAGGAGTACATGGAAAAAGACGCCAAAGGAAGGATCAGATATAAAAAGCTTGAAAAAAACGAAGGCATATCAAAAAACACTAATGCATGCTTTGAACTGGCTGACGGTGATTTTTACGCGCTCATGGATCATGATGATATCCTGCATCCCATGGCGCTTTATGAATTCATGTGTCTGCTGGAGAAAAAGGATGCATGGTATATCTATTCGGATGAGGCGACATTTAAAGGGAACAGCATTGACAACATGATAACCCTTCATTTCAAGCCTGATTTTGCGCCGGACAATCTGAGAGCAAATAATTATATCTGTCATTTCAGCGCTTTCAGAAGGGAACTTATAGATATCGTCGGAAGGTTCAGGAGCGAATGTGACGGCTCACAGGATCACGATCTGATACTGCGTCTGACCGGTGAGGCTGTCGGTCATGGTGACGGTGTGTGCCATGTGCCGAAGATCCTTTATTACTGGAGATCCCATGCTGGTTCTACCGCGGCAGACATAAACGCAAAAGCCTACGCGATAGATGCGGCAAAAAGAGCAGTTTCATCTTATCTTCGCTCGCTCGGATTTGACGGTTTTGAGATCGAGAGCACCAGGGCATTTGCCACGATATTCAGGATCAGATACGCTCTTGTGAAAAAACCGCTTGTTTCGGTGATAATCCCGAACAAAGATCACTTAAACGACCTTGAAAGATGCGTTTCATCGATAATTGAGAGAACAAGCTATGACAATTATGAGATAGTGGTCGTTGAAAATAACAGTACATCGGATGAGATCAGGGATTACTATGCAAAGATCAATGAAAGGGAGAATGTCACCATAGCAGACTGCGGAAAAAGAGACAGCTTTAATTTTTCAAAGCTGATTAATACCGGAGCGAATGTTGCAAAGGGAGAATACCTGATACTGCTGAACAATGATACGCAGGTGATAACAAGAAACTGGATAGAAGAACTTTTGATGTATGCCCAGAGAAGTGATGTGGGTGCCGTAGGCTGCAAGCTCTACTATGAAGACTATACCATACAGCATGCAGGCATAGTGCTGGGACTTGGAGCGCACAGGAGCGCGGGACATACCCACTATCGTCTGTCAAAGGAAAACCTGGGCTATATGGGTAGACTCTGTTATGCCCAGGATGTAAGCGCTGTGACCGGAGCCTGTCTGATGGTCTCAAAGGAGAACTTCAGGGAGGCAGGAGGTTTTGATGAGAGTTTTGCGGTTGCCTTAAATGATGTGGATTTCTGCCTGAAGCTTCGAAAGAAGGGACTGCTCAATATATTTACCCCTTTTGCGGAGCTGTTTCATTATGAATCGGCATCGAGAGGAAGCGATGTAGAGAAGGCAGATGAAGAAAAAGCGGCAAGGTATGACAGGGAGGCAGCTCTTTTCAGGGAAAAATGGAAGGAAGAGCTCGAAGAGGGGGACCCGTATTATAATCCGAATTTTTCTCTGGATCACAGTAACTATACCCTGAAGGTTGAGCCTGCGCCAATGGTGGAATAATGATGAAAAATAAGGCTGAATATGGTAAAATGAGTACAGTTTTTGATTATGATAAGGAGGGTTTTTGAAGATGGATTTCATGGAAGCTTATAAGAGTTGGATCGAGGATGATTATTTTGATGAAGAAACCCGCAGGGAACTGAAGAGTATTGAAGGGGACAGGGCCGAGATAGAAGACAGGTTCTATAAGGAACTGGAATTCGGCACAGGGGGCCTCAGAGGAGTGATCGGGGCCGGTCTCAACAGGATGAACATATATACCGTGCGAAAAGCCACGCAGGGTCTGGCAAATTATATCAAAAAAATGGGCACCGCGGACAGGGGGGTTGCCATAGCATATGACTGCAGGAGAAAATCGCCCGAATTTGCGGATGTTGCGGCGCTCTGTCTTGCGGCAAACGGGATCAAGGCCTATGTGTTTGATGCCCTCAGGCCCACACCGGAGCTTTCATATGCGGTCAGAAAGCTTCACTGCACAGCGGGAATAATGGTGACCGCAAGCCACAATCCGCCGGAGTACAACGGTTATAAGGCATATTGGGAAGACGGCGCCCAGATGACTTCCCCGAAGGATACCGATGTTATCGCTGAGGTCAGGGCGGTTGAGAAATTCTCCGATGCAAAGACGATGAGCATGGAGGAAGCAAAAAAAGCCGGGCTTTATGAAGTGATAGGAAGCGAGATAGATGATGCCTATATGGAGGAACTCAAAAAACAGATCATCCATCCCGATATTATAAAGAGCATGGCGGATGATATAAAGATAGTCTATACTCCGTTCTGCGGTACCGGAAATGTTCCGGTAAGGAGAATATTGAAGGAACTCGGATTCAGGAATGTATATGTAGTGCCCGAGCAGGAAAAGCCGGATCCGGATTTCAATACTCTGGAATATCCAAATCCCGAGGATCCGAAGGCGTTTGAACTGGCGCTGAAACTTGCAAAAGAGAAAGACGCCGATATCGTAATGGCAACTGATCCGGACGCAGACAGGCTGGGGATATATGCAAAGGATACAAAGTCCGGCGAGTATGTCGGCTTTACGGGCAATATGTCGGGAATGCTCATAGCGGAATACCGTTTAAGGGAACTGAAGGCTATGGGAAAACTCCCGGATAATGCGGCACTTGTTAAGACCATAGTTACCACAAACCTGGCAGATCCGATCTGTGAAGACTATAAGGTAAAGCTGATCGAGGTGCTCACGGGCTTCAAGTATATCGGAGAGCAGATCAAATGGTTTGAGGAGAACCATACATATGAGTATGTATTCGGTCTGGAGGAATCCTACGGCTGCCTTGCGGGAACTCATGCCCGTGACAAGGATGCTGTAGTGGCAGTGATGTGTCTGGCCGAGGTTGCTGCATGGTGCAAGAGCAAAGGAATCACTGTCTGGGATCAGATGGTAAACATCTATGAAAAGTACGGCTATTACAAAGAGGGTATACATACAGTCACATTAAAGGGGATCGACGGAGCCGAGCAGATAAAGGGCATCATGGAAAGGATAAGAAAGGAACCGCCGGCATCCTTTGGCGGCCTCAAAGTGAACGAATTCCGTGATTACAAGAAGGGCCCTGAAGTCACGGGTCTTCCGGTTTCGGATGTGCTGTATTTTGATCTTTCCAATAATTCATGGTGCTGCGTAAGACCGTCCGGAACAGAGCCGAAGATCAAATTCTATATGGGAGTAAAGGGCGACAGCCTGGCAGATGCCGAAAAGAAACTTGAAGAGCTGAAAGAAAACGTGGTCGCTTCTCTTTCATGAAAGACAGGCTAAAGGAAAGGATCCGCATCTTTACTTCCGGCAGGACATTTTTCATCATTCTTTTTGGAATGCTGGGGCTCGTGGCTTTTGCATCTCTTTTTGCCGGAATAAAAAACGGAGCGCGGTACAGCCAGGATTTCCAGTACGATGCGGCAAAGGCGCTGGCCTCCGGGACAGACCCGTATGACTGCAGCCTTTCGGGTAAAAGGAGCCCGATGATCCCGGGGTTAAATGATTACTACGCGTATTACGAGAGCATTGGCGCGCCTCAGAGGATGGAGGCAAATCAGTTTCCATCGCTTTTATACCTTCTTCTGCCCTATACTTTTTTTGAAGCCTCTGAGGCAAGAATACTCTGGCTGATTTCAAACCTGATCTTTACGGCTGTGATAATGGTGCTTCTGAAGCTTACTTTTCTGAAGGAGACTGAAGACAGGTTCTTTGCGATATACATGCTTTTGATGATCGCCGGACTGCCGTGGAGGAATCAGATAGGTGTCGGACAGCATACACTTTTTTCAGCAGCTTTTTTTCTGCTTGCGGTTTATCTGTCCGTGGAAAAGGAAAGACCCGGCCCGGCTGCTCTGGCGCTGAGCATCTCGTATTTCAAGTATACGCTGACGGTTCCGATGGCAGTATACTTCATATACAAAAAGAAATGGAAGGAACTTGTGCTCAGCATCCCTTTGCATATAGCCGGAACAGCGGCAGCGGCATATATCCTTCATGAGTCGTTTTTTGATATGATAATAAAACCACTGAGGGTGGCAGCATCACTTTCTTCTTCCGGGAGCATTGACCTGGGAGCACTCATGGGAGGCGGCATCCTGTCCGTTATCGTATCGGTGCTTATCATGATCTTTCTGATGATATTTGCGCTGATGTGTCCCGAAGGAGAAGATAACATTGTGATATCGGTATGCATCCTATGGGGACTGGTCATGACCTATCACAGGCTTTATGACTTTTTCATACTGGTTGCAGTTTTCGGGTATTATACAGTGAAGAAGGAGAGATACGCAGATATCTTTTGTCTTTTGACGGTATGCACGGTATTCTTCGTGCCGAGGATCTTTAATGAATCCGCTGCGTCAATGATCGTTACAGGAGTCGTTTATTATGCATTTACTCTCTTTATGACATTTTTGGCCGTAAGGACGGTAAGGGAACACAGAGAGGGAGGAGAAAATGGATAATCTATACATCGTAATACCTGCCTATAATGAACGGGAAAATATACGAAAGGTCATAGCAGACTGGTATCCGATAGTCTGCAGCAAGGGGGAAGGATCAAGGCTTCTCGTGATCGATGACGGGAGCAGGGATGATACATGGAAGGTGCTGAAGGATGAGGCACAGAAAAGGGAGAAGCTCATCGTAAAGCACAAGTCAAATTCCGGACATGGTCCCACAATTCTTGCCGGCTATAAACAGGCGCTTGCGGAGGGTGCAGACTTTGTCTTTCAGACAGATTCAGACGGGCAGACAGATCCGAAGGAATTTGAGCAGTTCTGGGAACGACGCAATAAATACGATATCATCATAGGGGACAGGACCGAAAGAGGAGACGGGTTTTCAAGGATCGTTGTCACAAATGTGCTGAAGTTTGTGATACTGCTGTGCTTCCATGTTTATATAAAGGATGCAAACACTCCGTTCAGGCTGATGAAAGCGGAAACCCTGAAAAAAGAGATCTCTTTTGTCCCAAATGATTATTTTCTTTCCAATGTGCTGATCTCAGTTATCTATAAAAAGCACAGGCGCAAGATGGAATTCATACCGATCTCTTTCAAACCGAGACAGGGCGGAGTAAACTCCATCAATCCCCGAAAGATAATAAAAGTAGGCATTAAGTCGCTTGTTGAATTTGTCAAGCTTAACAGGATAATCGGGCGATAAACTGCCTGACAGATACCGGGAGGTGGAAGATGAAAAAACAGGAGAAGATTTTATTATTCATACCGGCCTATAACTGTGAAAAGCAGATCGTGAGAGTTCTCGACAGGATAGATACCGCTGTTATGCATTATATCAGCGAGATCATAGTCGTGAATAACCGGAGTACCGACGGAACCGAAAAAGCAGTGCTTGATTACAAAGCATCTCATTGGAGCCTGCCGTTAAAGCTCTTTCGGAACCATGAAAACTACGGACTGGGCGGGTCTTTCAAGGTGGCCTTTGATTATGCGATAAAGAACGGTTTTGATCATGTGATCGTACTTCACGGAGATGATCAGGGGGATATACAGGATTTTCTTCCCGTGCTGAAGAAAGGGATCTACAGGAATTATGACTGTGTCCTGGGCGCGAGATTCATGCTCCAGTCAAGGCTTGAAGGCTATTCTCTCTTCAGGACCGTCGGGAACATAGTATATGATTTTCTCTTTGCGTTTGCGACAGGACAGAGGATATTTGATCTGGGTTCAGGTCTGAACATGTACAGCGTTTCGATGCTGAAGGACAGGTACTATGAAAAGTTTCCGGATGACCTGACCTTCAATTACTGCATGGTGCTGGCCTTAAGATATTACAATCAGACAGCCAGGTTCTTCCCGATATCATGGAAAGAGACCGATCAGGTGTCAAATGTAAAGATGGCAAGTCAGGCAGTAAAGGTATTAAAGATGCTTTTTGCATTTGTGCGCGATAACGGCAGTATCAGAGGAGACTACAGGGAAAAGCCCGTCGCGGTATATGATGCGGAAGAGATAATCGGATGATAAGAAGGGCTTTGGATTACCTGAAAAGGAACGGCGCCGGTCCTGCTTTTTTTGCTGCCGCGGGACATGCGGGAAGGATACTGGGTGATATCAGATACAGTCTTTCCCTTAAAGATGAAAGGACAGGAAAAGAAGAGCTTGAAGAGCAGAGAAGGGACGGACGCCTCCGGGTTAAGATAAGTGTACTTGTGCCGGTGTATGAGCCGGACCCGGTTTTTTTCCGGCAGATGGTAAATTCCGTGCTGGCGCAGACCTATGGAAATTTTGAACTTGTTCTCGCAGATGGATCGCCGGCCCAGGAACTGCTTGCCACAAGGATCTCAAAGGAGGATCCCCGCATCATATATGTCAGAGGGATCCCGGGAGGAGGCATATCGGACAACTCGAATACGGCTCTGTATGCTGCAAAGGGAGATGCAGTGGCGCTGCTCGATCAGGATGATCTGCTTGAGCCGGATGCTCTCTACAGGATGGCCGCTTTATTTGATGAAGGATATGATGCGGTATATACCGATGAAGACAAATATGTGACGGGGTCCGGGAGATATACATGTCCCTACAGAAAAAAGGATTACGATCCGGATCTTCTGCTTTCAAACAATTATATCTGCCATCTGTTTGGTGTCAGAAGGGATATCGCCTGCAGGGCTGGCGGGTTTAATAAGAGATTTGACGGCGCACAGGATCATGATTTGATATTGAGGTGCTGTGATATGGCAGGCACCGGAAGGGTCGCCCACATTCCCAGGATCCTTTATCACTGGAGGATACATGAGGGTTCTACCGCGGGAAATCCCATGGCAAAGGTGTATGCTTATGAGAGCGGAAAGAGAGCCGTAAAAAATTTCCTGAAGGAGAAAGGGCTTGATACAGAGGTACTGGACACTCCGCACAGGGGCTTTTTCAGGGTAATATATAAGGATGAGGTACCAAAAGACAGCTATACCCTTTTTGTTGACGGAAAGCTTGAACCGGTAACGGAAAACTATGAAAAGATTCTTTCATCATATCTTGCAAGAAAAGATATCGGCATCGTCGGAGCAAGGATCATAGGGACAAACAAAAAGATAATATGCAGCGGGTACGAGAAAAATGCAGATGGCAGGATAGTATCCCTCTTTTCAGGGATGGATTACAGGCTTCCGGGATATATGAATACCGCCGGTCTGGTAATGGAAACCGAGGCTGTCTCCAGATACGCGTGCGTTGTAAGAAATGAGCTTTTGGGATGCATGGAAGGGGATTCATACAGGATCTGCGAAAAGATAAGAAAGCAGGGGTACAGGGTCATAATAGATCCGAAGGTGGAATTCGTTAAAACAAGATGAGTACAGTCAGTATTATCATACCGAACTATAACGGGGGAGAATATATCAGAGGCTGTCTTGACAGCCTGAAGGAACAGGATTTTGACGATCTTGAGATCCTGGTGGTTGATAACTGTTCAACGGACGGCAGCGCGGATATAGTTAAGAATGAGTATCCTGAGATAACATTAAAGCTGCTTTCCGAGAATTTCGGTTTTTCAAGGGCAGTGAACGAGGGACTTAAACTCTCTGAAGCCCCCTATGTGATACTGCTGAATAATGACACAAGGGTGGAAAAGGACTTTGTCAGCAGGCTTTTCGAGGCCGTAAGCGGGGATGAGAGGATCTTTTCCGCTTCCGCAAAGATGCTGCAGATGAGCAATCCCGACAGGATAGACGGAGCCGGAGATCTGTACTGCGCTCTGGGCTGGGCTTTTGCGAGAGGAAAGGGAAAGAAAAGGACAAGATATGAGAGGCCCTGCAACATTTTTGCCTCCTGCGCAGGCGCGTCGATCTACAGCAGAAAGATCCTGGATGAGATCGGCTGGTTTGACGAATTTCATTTTGCATACCTTGAGGATGTGGATATAGGCTACAGGGCCAGGATCATGGGATACAGGAATGTGTACTGTCCAAAGGCAGTGGTGTACCATGCCGGATCGGCTGTTTCGGGCTCAAGATACAATGACTTCAAGATCAGGCTTTCCGCAAGAAACAACATGTATATCATAATGAAAAATATGCCTGTACTGCAGATAATACTGAATCTTCCTTTTCTGCTTGCGGGTTTTTTCATAAAGATAGTATTCTTTACAGTGATCGGGCACCCGAGAGCATATCTGTCCGGTCTGAAAAGAGGATATATCCTTTGCAGGGAGGGAAGGAAGTATCCTTATTCAAGATACAACCTGAAGAACTATGTTCGTATCCAGCTTGAGCTGTGGCTGAATATTTTTAAGAGGATCGTGGATTTCATATGATCAAGGATAACCAGAGGCTGTTTAACAGGCTGCATGTCGTGCTGGATGCGCTGGTTACGGCATCAGCATACATTGCTTCATATTTCATAAGATTTGAATCGCCGCTTGCAGACAGAAGGATATACCATCTGCCGTTTTCGACATATATGGTGGCGCTTCCTTTTCTGGTGCCTGCATGTCTCCTTCTATATAATCAGTTCGATCTGTACAGTTCCAAAAGGGTTTCCGGAAGGAAGAGGGAATTCATAAATATCGTCTATGCCAACGCGATACTGCTGATTGCGTTCATCTCAGTCCTTTATGTCATAAACCAGCCTGACTTCGCCCGTTCCATGATAGCGATATATTTCTTTGTAAATGTCCTTGCAGAGACATTTGTCAGAAATGCAGTCAGGTACCTGCTCCGGTTTATCAGGAGAAAGGGCTACAATCTGAAGCATGTGCTCCTGGTCGGTTACTCAAGATCGGCTGAGGAATACATCAACAGGATAAGGGTTAATCCGCAGTGGGGATATGTGGTCAGAGGAATTCTTGATGACAGGGTCGAAGCCGGAACGATGTACAAGGGTGTCAAGGTCCTGGGCAGCATAGGAAATCTGGACATAATCCTCCCTGAAAACAAGCTTGATGAGATAGCCATAACCCTCAGCCTTGACGAATACGGCAAGCTGGAGAGGATAGTAAGCCTCTGCGAAAAGAGCGGGGTGCATACGAAATTCATCCCCGATTACAACAGGGTAATCCCGTCAAGACCTTATATGGAGGATCTGGACGGCCTGCCCATCATAAATATCAGGCATGTGCCGCTGACAAATACCATGAATGTCATCGCAAAGAGGATCGTGGATATCATAGGATCCATCTTCATGCTGATCCTTTTTTCACCCATCATGCTCATATCCGCTATAGCCGTAAAGTTTTCTTCACCCGGTCCGGTGATCTTTTCACAGGAAAGGGTGGGCCTGCATAATAAGACCTTCAGGATGTATAAATTCCGTTCCATGAAGGTTCAGAAGCCGGACAAGGAAGCAAAGGCATGGACCACGGAGAATGACCCTAGAGTCACAAAGGTCGGAAGGGTGCTGCGCATGACGAGTATGGATGAACTTCCCCAGTTCTTCAATGTTTTAAAGGGGGATATGAGCATTGTCGGTCCGAGACCGGAAAGACCTCAGTTTGTGGATCAGTTCAGGGAATCAATCCCAAGATACATGGTAAAACACCAAGTCAGGCCGGGTGTAACCGGCTGGGCACAGGTAAACGGACTGAGAGGGAATACCTCGATCAGACGACGCATAGAATATGATATCTATTATATAGAAAACTGGACGATGATGTTTGACATCAAGATCATGCTGATGACACTGTTTCACGGCTTCATCAACAAGAATGCCTATTAATTCCGGACCGGATCTGTCATGCTCCACTTTTTCAGAAAATAATCCGGATTGGCAGTCATTTTCAGTACGGCTTTCCGGGACATTTTATCAAATCTTTTTCCTTTTCTGAATCCCAGATATCTGGCTGCGCAGAATAAAATAAATCCGGGAAGGAGATACAGCTTTTTTTCGCGTGCAAGAGACAGGATAGTTTTTCTTACAAGCTTCATTCCTTCACTTTCGGAGGAGATACCCTCAAAGACTTCGGGATGTTCTGCCTGTGATACCCCGAGATCGAAATTTCTGTGATACTGTTCCGACAGAGAGTAGTTATGGCTGTGGTATACGCAGGCCTTTGCCGTATAATAGATATAGTAGCCTGCTTTCACGGCTTTTGAAGCATAAATCATATCTTCATTAAAGATCGTTTCATCCACAAAACCGCCCAGCAGATCAAAGACTTCCCTGTTATAGCAGGCACAGGCATTGGAGCAGAAAAAAGTCTTCACGCCAAGCCTTTCCAAGTCCTCTTTTCCTTTTTTGATATCGGAGTCGGGATAATTAAAACTCCTGTTGATCTTTTCGAGCGCCGCACAGCCCTCTTTGGGAAGCTGTCTGGCATAGGATACGGCAACATTTTTTTCTGCCATAGGTTTAAGCAGGTTGCTGACAAGATGCGGATCCGCGGGAATGGCATCCATGGTCATAAATATAAGATAAGGCGCATCGCTGTACGATGCCGCCTTATTTCGCGTCTTTCCGTGATCGAAATCTTCTTTTTTTATGGTATGTATTTCGACATTTTCAAATTCGGATGTCAGATCTTCAAGATCTGCGGCTCCTTCATCCACGGTATGGATGAGGATGATCCTGCAAGGCCGGATATCCTGAAATTCAAGCTTTCTGATGACATCGGCAAAGTTGTCATCCGGATGATAGACCGGGATAGCTATATCGACATGGGTTTCTTTCATGCGCATCATACCCCGTAGCTGCTTCTGTCGTTTCGTATCTTGTTGCTTATCTCTCTGACTGTAGTCGTGGGAACATAGCCGGCTTCATTAAAGAAAAACTCATGAAGCTTTACTACATTGTTTTCAAGATCGTCTGCGACAACGCTGCTTCCGGCCTTGCCCATGTTTCCTGTTACCCTGTCGAAAGGAAAACCGCCTGTGTCTACAACATTCAGCGTCGCGGCCCGGGATGCATACTCGGCAAATTCGGCTGCAGTCATGCTGGTCTTTACCTTGGGAAGGACATCATTGATTATCTGGTTTAAGGTTGCGGGGTTTGAAGCCTTTGCCTTCAGGGCGATCTGCTGCAGGACTGCTCTCTGTCTTTCTGTTCTCCTGAAGTCATCACCCCTTGTATATCTGATCCTGCAGTATGCTGTTGCCTGAAGTCCGTTCAGGGTCTGCAGGCCGGGAGTGGTTACGGGTATGATTTTTTCACCGGTAGGCTTTCCGCCGCCGAGTCCCTGTACGATGCTTGTCTGGTAGTCGTTCAGGAAGGGAATCTCAACATCCTGGACATCTATCTCTACTCCGCCAAGATCGTTTATAACATCCTCAAGTCCCTGGAAATTGACCGTGATGTAGTCATCTATGTTCATGTCCAGGTTCATGTTCAGCATCTTGATGGCCTGCTCCGGCCCGCCGTAAGCATAGGCTGAGTTGGCTTTATTATAAGTATCATTCCCAAGATTCAGGTAAGTGTCCCTGTATACGGAGCAAAGCTTGATGTTGCCGGTCTCCTGATCGAGAGAAGCGATGATGATCGAGTCTGTCCTTGTTTCGCCCGCATCGACACCGAACAGGGCTATGTTCTTGAAACCCTTCATCGTGTTGAAGGTCGGGCTGTTCTGCTCCTCCATCTTGGCTATGAGCTCTTCATTGTAGTATATTTCGCTTTCTTCCAGCTTATCTTTGTCGACGCGGTCCCATTTGAGGGCAATAAAAAGAGCTGCGATGAGCCCGATGAATACGATAACCTCAAAGACCAGCAATATGGTACGCTGACGCCTTTTTTTTGACCTTTTCCGATTTCTTCCTGATGCCATAATTATCGTCCTTAAAATGTTACAAAACTATTAAACACTATAACTTGATATATCATGTTTGTCAAATATACAAGATATGGTATAATCCCATCATAACCACATCCCGGATTGAAGGGTTCAAAATGTGTTCAGGCCGGGGAAAAGAACGGAGAAAAAGGATATGAAAAAATATATTGTACTGCTGTTATCACTGTCCGCAGCAGTGTTCTTATTATCAGGATGCTCGCATCAGAAAAAGGAGTCGATCACGGTTCTTAATTACGGGATGTATATCGATACGGATGTGCTGGACAGCTTTGAAAAGGAAACCGGGATAGAGGTGATCTATGAAGAGGTGCCCACTCCCGAGGAACTGTATACCAAATACAAATCCAAGGCGATAAAATACGATGTCCTGTGCACATCGGAATATATGCTGCAAAGGCTCATAGACGAGGATGAGCTTGTCGGCATAGACATGGACTCCATGGAAAACACCAAAGGAATTGGTGAAGAATACTGGAAGATGACGCGATCTTTTGATCCGGATAATAAATACGTAGTTCCTTATTTCTGGGGTACGGTGGGTATCCTGTATGATCCCCGGAAAACCGGGGGAAAGATAGATTCATGGACGCCGCTTTTTGACGGAAGTCTTTCGGGACAGATCATCATGCAGAACAGCATGAGGGATGCCTTCATGGCAGCGCTTAAATATCTGGGGCTTTCAATGAACACCACGGATGAAAAAGAACTCGAAAAAGCCCAGGAGGTTCTGATTCGGCAGAAGAAGGATGTGCAGTCCTATCTTGTTGATGAAGTAAGGGATGAGATCCTGGCCGGCAATGCGGCTGCCGGTGTTGTTTATTCCGGTGAGGCGCTTTATGCCTGCGAAGAGGATCCTTCGCTGGCATACTGTATACCTAAAGAGGGAACGAATATATGGATAGACTGCTGGGGTATCACGAAGGAGTGTGATAACACGGAAAGCGCAAAAAAATTCCTTGATTATCTGTGCAGGGAAGATATTGCAAGGGCGAATTTTGAGGAGGTCAGATATTCCTCGCCGGTAACAGCAGTAAACGAGGCGCTGACCCGTGAAGAGAAGGCATCCGAAGCTCTTGTCCCTCCCGCCGATATGCTTGAAAACTGCGAGATATATACAAGCCTTCCGGTCGAGACTACCGATAAGCTTTCAAGTCTGTGGAAGGAACTGAAAGCCTATTAGATCTGAACACATTTTTTATATATCTTCTTCACAATTAAAACACAATTCAAAAATATACTTATCTTCAACAGCAGAAGAGACGGGCCGGATCTTCCGGTCCGTCGTGATAGAAAGAAGAAGGTGAAGAATATGTATGAAGATGATAATGAGATAAGAGAAGAAAGAACAGAAAACACACCGGTGGTTCCAAGACCACACTACACATCCTATCAGTATACGGGCACGCCCGGAGCGGGTGTTCACATCCCTGAAGGTCCTTCGATAAAGGAACCCCCGAAAAAACAGAACAGGAAACCGGGATTTTTCCGCAAGGCGCTTGTGAGCGTAGCGCTGGGCCTGATCTTTGGGCTCTGTGCAGGCGGAGCGTTCTATCTGGTAAATGTCCTGACAAAGACGGTTGCGGATACGCAGGAAGTCACATCAGCCGAAACGGGTAATGCGTCCGTAAAGAGTGAAGTGAAGACCGTTGAAAACGCAGGGACTACAGGCAGGAAGGTGACAACGACCACTGCAGGTTCCTCTGTATCCACAGTTACTGATGTAACAGAGGTTGCAGCAGATGTGACTCCTGCAGTAGTAGCGATCACAAACGATATGGTCATTACGGGCAGGACCTGGTTCGGGCAGGAGATACAGCAGCAGAGCGAGGCTTCAGGATCGGGTATCATCGTCGGTGAAAATGACGACGAGCTCCTGATAGTAACAAATGAGCATGTTGTGTCTGACGCGACAACTCTTTCGGTGCAGTTTGTGGATGGCAGCGTTGCCGAGGCAAATTTCAAGGGACAGGACAAGAATGCCGATATAGCAGTGATCGCCGTGAATTTTGACAGCCTGTCAGAGAATACCATAGATGCCATAAAGATCGCCACCCTTGGTGACAGCGACAAGCTTTCAGTCGGAGAGCCGGTCATAGCTATAGGAAATGCGCTGGGGTATGGTCAGTCTGTCACAACCGGTATAGTGAGCGCGCTGAACCGTGAGCTGGAGCTGGATAACGGAACCCATGAGCTGATCCAGACAGATGCTGCTATCAATCCGGGCAATTCAGGAGGAGCTCTTCTCAATATAGACGGTGAGCTCATAGGTATAAATGAGGCAAAGGCCGGTGGAAACGGCATAGAAGGAATGGGGTATGCGATTCCCATTTCTACCGCAAAGCCTATCATCGAAGAACTCATGAACAAGACGACCAAAAAGAAGGCCGAAGAAGGGAAACAGGCTTATCTGGGAATAGCCGGTGTTGCCGTGGCCAAGGATGTCGCCTCTACCTACGACATGCCGGAGGGCATATATCTGGCACAGGTTGAGGAAGGATCTGCAGCAGATGAAGGCGGACTGAAAAAGGGCGATATCATCACAAAGTTTGACGGGCAGTCCGTGAGCAGCATGGAGGAGCTGAAGGATCTCATGGAATACTATGAGGCCGGAGATAAGGTTGAGATAACGGTTCAGACACAGAAGGACGGAGGCTATGCCGAAGAAAAGCATACCGTGACTTTAGGAGCTAAATCGGATACATAAAACAGTTTTCCATTGTCGCATATATAATAGAGCAGAGCTGAAGCGAGACATGAGCTTCAGCTTTGTTTTTATATTGTTATTCATCATCGGTTTTGTTATAGGTGTCGCTGTAGGTGTTGACTGGCAGATCGAAGTTTACGGCCTGGTCATTTAATATCTTCAGAAGATCGTCTACATTGTCCTTTGTCACATGGACTCCGAAGCCCTGTGCAAGCAGGTCATCTTCGGTGCCGTCATAGTAGACCACCTGGATGATCTTTTCTCCCACCGCCGCATCATAGTGGGAGGTTTCATAGTAGTTATTATAATTTAATGTCACATTGTTAAAGCCCGAGAAATTCCAGTAGTCCGTCACTTCGGCAAGTTCCTTCAGAAAGACCAGATATCCGTTGTCCATGTCCTTTGCGTAGGTCATGGCGTGCATGGGATTTGTAAAGAATCTCAGGTTGATATCATATTCCGCGCAGAGTTCCTTTATCTGACGTATCTCGTCAAGAACCTCTTCCCGGGGATAATAATAATCAGACCACCAGGCTTTTGCGCCGTTTGCATTAAACTCCGGAATGATCTTCAGGTTTTCAGTGCCCGTGTTCAGCATCCGCCATGTGTATTCCGGATCCTTGTAGTGGTTTTTTCCGAGAGCATCAAGAGAATCAAAAAGAGTCTTTAAGTCAAAATATCTCAGGTAGAAGGAGACTTTTTCGGAAGGCTTTCCAAGCCAGGGGAAATTGAGCCTGAAAAGCTGTCCCTTGTGTATATCGGGGTCTACAAAATATGATATATCGTCCAGACCGATCGTCACATTTTTGGGGATGATGCCGTGCGCTATCATGACCTTCAGGTTATCCAGATGCTCTGCCGGAAGGCCTTCCGAATAGGTCATGTCATAATAAGTTCCGTCATCCATCAGCGAAACATCCATGAAGCCGACTCTTGAAGAACCGAAAAGGAATGAATCAAATTTGTCCGGATGCTCCAGGACATTTTTCATTTTCACATAGTTTTTGTTCGGCTCCACACCGTTCTGCCTGGGAGCGCGGGCGTGAAAGATATTATAGGGATCGACGAAAACCGCAAAAGGGACAAAGATGATCCCCAGGATTAGAGCAAATATTATGCATTTGATGATAAATCTCTTCATACCGTCATGCTCCTAAAACTGGAAGTAGATAAACTGCTGTGTAGTCCCGCCATTCAGTGCTTCAACTATGACAAAGGTGGTCAGAAGCGTATAAATGATCCATCTGACCGGCGTTTTGATTTTTCCGAAAAGAGCATAAATGTCCTGCTTTAATCCGACAAAATCAACTGCCATGAGTATCGCTATATAAATGAAAAGCCTCAATACCATTTTGTTATACAGGTTCATGTTGTTCAGCATCATGAGATAGGAGTTTACGGGATGTCCCAGTCCCCTTGTCATATGGGTCACGATATGGAAGATGTCGCTTATGCTTCCTGCCCTGAAAAAACTCCAGGCAAAGGACACCAGCGCAAAGGTCAGGATGAAGTGGCCTATATTCCAGGGGACAGTCCTTTGGATATCCTTTTCCTTCATGGTCCTGTATTCTTTTTTTGCAAGATGTCTGTGGCAGAAGTTTTCTGTTATCTGATAGATCCCGTGCAATGCTCCCCACAGGATAAAGGTCCAGTTTGCGCCATGCCACATTCCCGACAGAAGGAAGGTGACCATCAGGTTAAAGGCATTTCTTTTTTCAGAGCATCTGTTCCCGCCAAGAGGGATATATACATAATCGCGGAACCAGGTAGAAAGAGAGATGTGCCATCTTCCCCAGAATTCCTTTACGCTTCTTGAAAAATAAGGGCTTTTGAAATTGGTCATAAGATCAACATTGAACAGTTTTGCAGTTCCTATCGCGATATCGGAATAGCCGGAAAAGTCACAATAGATCTGGAAAGTAAAAAGAACTGTCGCTGTAATGAGAGTAAGACCGAAATACTGTGTCGGATCATCAAATACCACATCCACATAACGGGTCAGGGTATCGGCGACAACGAGTTTTTTTGCAAATCCCCACAGCATCTGTCTTAAGCCCTCAACTGCACGGGGCTCATCAAATTTTTTTTCTTCGACAAGCTGTGGCAGCAGGTCTTTTGCCCTGCCTATGGGTCCCGACATTATCTGGGGGAAGAAGGATACGAACAGGAGATATCTGATATAGTTTTTTTCGGGTTGTATATTCTTACGGTAAACATCTATGAGATATCCGAGAGCCTGGAAAGTAAAGAAGGAGATGCCTGCAGGCATCAGTATCCTTTTTGTCCATGGCTGTACCGGGACAGACAGAAGAGAGCAGACTTTTTCAAATGTGTCCAGGGTAAAGTTAAAGTATTTAAAAAAGCAGAGTATCAGGATACACAGAAGGAGCGCGAGAACAAGGATAGTCTTTTTCTTTTTTCTGTCATCCGTCCTGTCACAGAGCAGGGCTGCTTCATATGTGATGAAGGAATCGGTCAAAATGAGCAGTACATAAGCCGGGCCTCCGAACATATAGAATATCAGGGAGGCCAGAGTCAGCAGTATATATCTGTATTTATGGGGGACCGCCCAGTACAGACAAAAAACCGTCGGCAGAAAAAGAGCGAATCCGAAAGAATTAAAAAGCATTCCTTACTCCGGTTATTTTATTATGGTAGTGCCTGTATTGCCTGCCAGGGCATCTCTGGCTTTTGACAGAGAGGTTATAAGGACTTTTGATTCAGGTCTTTTTTCGAGGAAGGCAATCGCAGCCTCTATCTTGGGTTTCATCGTTCCTTCGCCGAACTGTCCCTCGGAAAGGTATTTTTTTGCTTCGCCGGTGTTCATCAGCGCGATGGATCTTTCGGTATCTTTTTCGAAGTCTATCTTTACCGAATCTATGCCTGTAAGTATGATGAGCATGTCAGCTCCCGTATCTACAGCAAGGCGTGAGGCAATGCTGTCTTTTTCAATGACGGCAGATGCGCCCCGAAGGGAACCGTTCTGTTCTATCACAGGAATGCCGCCTCCTCCGGCCGCTATGACGGCAGCACCGGAATCGGAGAGAGTCTTTATGGCTTCTATCTCTACGATGTGCAAAGGCTCGGGAGTTGCAACGACTCTTAAGTATCCTTTTCCAGGATCCTCAACGGTGAAATTTCCTTTCCTTTCCTCCATTGCAGCTTCTTCGGCGGTCATGTGCCGCCCGATCCTTTTTGTCGGATGATAAAAAGCATCATCGTAAGCGTCTACGGTAACCTGGGTCAGTATAGTGGCTACAGATTTATTTATGCCGCGCTTTAACAGCTCTGCTTTGAGCGAGTTCTGGATATCGTAACCCACATAGCCCTGGCTCATGGCAGTACATACACACATCGCCGCAGGAGTGTAGTCGGGGTAGATCCGTCTCAGTTCCGTCATGGCTTTGTGTATCATGGATACCTGCGGCCCGTTGGAATGAGTGATGATCAGATCATAATCATCCTCGATGAGATCGGCCAGCGCTTTTGCAGTCTCTTTTACTGCATCCCACTGCTCCAGTGTCGTATAACCCAATGCGTCATGTCCGAGTGATACCACTGCTTTTATTTTTCCCATTTTAATTCTTCCTTTTCTGATGTGAGACTTTGGATCGTATGCATCAGTGCTCCGGCAAATATCGCAAAGTCTGAAATATTATAGACTGTATTGCCTATCTTTATATAGTCGGTTACATAGCCTTTGAAAACACGCTCATAAGTATTTGACAGAGCTCCTCCCAGTATCAGGGCAAGCCATAAGGAGCGTTTTTTTCCTGAAAGGATATCCTTTGCAACGACTGCCGTAAGAAGGGCAGAGACTGCAGCGACGACATGCTGATGATCATCAAGCCTGTTATGTGCAAAGCCCCTGTTTTTTGTTATCAGGGGCTCTTTAATACTTGCTTTTATTATGGTGTCGGCAAGTGCTATGGCTGCCGACACGCCCAAAAGCTCAGCTGTTCGCATAGCCTATCCTTGGTATATTATCCTGTGACTGGCCTCTCATCACTATTCCCGGACTTCCTTTTCCTTCAACGAAGTCTCCGGTTATGATGACCCTGCCGATATTGTCGTCTTTTGGCACTTCAAACATGATATCCAGCATGAATTCCTCGATAACTGCGCGGAGAGCTCTTGCGCCGGTATCCTTTTCAAGGGCTTTTTTTGCTATCAGATGAAGGGCTTCATCCGTAAACTCGAGCTTTACTTCATCCATTTCAAGAAGAGCTTCATACTGTTTTGTGATGGCGTTTTTGGGTTCCTTCAGTATCCTTACGAGAGCATCTTCGTTGAGTCCTTCAAGGGAACAGATGATAGGCATCCTGCCCACAAATTCCGGTATCATGCCGAAGTTTTTGATATCCTCAACGGTCACCTTTGAAAGGATGTTCTTTTCCTTGTCCCATTTATCCTTGAGTTCGGCATTGAAACCGATGGAGGTTTCCTTTCGAAGACGCTGCTTTATGATCT
The DNA here is from genome assembly GCA_017614155.1 of Lachnospiraceae bacterium. Lineage (GTDB taxonomy): Bacteria > Bacillota > Clostridia > Lachnospirales > Lachnospiraceae > NK4A144. The sequence goes on along the minus strand of JAGACK010000008.1, from coordinate 50,305 downwards.
CATCCAGATCCGGGAAGGCGCCTCCGCAGATAAACAGGATATTCTTCGTGTTAATCTGTGCCATCGGTACCATGGCGTTTTTGCTGTTTGCCCCCACGGGGACTTCTATGGTGGAACCCTCGAGGAGCTTGAGCATTCCCTGCTGGACGCTTTCTCCGCTCACATCACGGGTCGTGGCATTCTTTTTTCTGGCGAGCTTGTCGATCTCATCAATAAAGATGATGCCGCATTCTGCTTTTTCAACATCGTTTCCGGCAGCAGTGAGAAGCTTGCTGACGACGGATTCTATATCATCGCCGATGTATCCGGCTTCTGTCAGGGAGGTGGCATCTGCTGTCGCAAGAGGCACATCAAGAAGCTTTGCAAGCGTTCGAACCAGATATGTCTTGCCGCAGCCTGTGGGTCCGATCAGCAGTATATTTGATTTTTCGATCTCCTTCTTGTTTGTGTCGGAAAGATCCGCATTGACTCTCTTGTAGTGGTTATATACCGCTACGGAGATGACTTTTTTTGCCATGTCCTGTCCTATGACATATTCATCAAGCATCTCCTTGATCCTGTGAGGTCTGGGTATCTTTGTCAGATCAAACTGCTTTTTCAGTGCATCCGGATCTTTCTTTTTTGCCTTTGGCCGGGGTCCTCCAAGACCCAGGCTTCCGAAATCCGAAAGGTTCAGGAACTGAATGTTGGGGATCCCAAAGAACCCCGGGCCGGCTGCTTCTTCCGTTTCAGAACCTTCGGTCTCTTCAGAAGGATCTTTATCGGGAACCTTATCCTCTACGGTAATGTCATCAGCTGACGCAGTTTCCTTTATTATTTTCTTTTCTTCTGCGTTTTCGCCGGAAACTGTCTTTTCATCCGGTTTTTCACCGGTTTGAGGCGCAAAGGGATTGACATAGCCCATGCGTGACATGGATTCAAGGGATGTCCTCATGCAGTCGCTGCACATGTTGATGCCGCCCGGCAGATGGAACATGGTCCCTGCGGTGCTGTCGCTTCTTCTGCATATTGTGCAGTATTCCGTTTTTTTGTTATTATCGTTATTATTATCCGGCATTTATTACCTCGTGATGAAGATGCTTTATGATATCACGAATTGCTTCGTTTCTTTGAATTGTATCATGCCTGTATTTTTTTGTCATCGGAAGCTTCACTCCAGGATCTTTCGCGCGACATAGACTCCGCTTGCGGATGCGTGCGAAAGAGAATGCGTCACACCGCTTCCGTCACCTATGATATACAGTCCCTTGTAGGCTGTTTCAAGGTTTTCGTTCACATCCACTTCCATATTGTAGAACTTTACTTCCACGCCATAGAGCAGGGTGTCATCATTTGCGGTGCCTGGAGCGATCTTGTCAAGGGCGTAGATCATCTCCAGTATCCCGTCCATTATCCTTTTGGGCAGGACAAGGCTTAAGTCTCCGGGTTCCGCCTGGAGAGTGGGCGTCACGAAGTTTTCCGTTATTCTTTTTGCAGTGCTCCTTCTGCCGCGGATGATATCACCGAAGCGCTGTACGATCACTCCGCCTCCGAGCATGTTTGAAAGACGGGCGATGCTCTCGCCGTATCCGTTGCTGTCTTTGAAGGGTTCCGAAAAATGCTTTGCGACAAGCAGGGCAAAGTTTGTATTTTTTGTCCTCTTTTCGGGATCATCAAAACTGTGTCCGTTGACGGTGACTATGCCGTTTGTATTCTCGGTAACGACGCTTCCGTAAGGATTCATGCAAAAGGTCCTCACACGGTCTTCAAATTTCTCGGTGCGATAGACTATCTTGCTTTCATAGAGCTCGTCCGTCAGATGCGCGAAAAGCACTGCGGGCAGCTCGACTCTCACCCCTATGTCCACACGGTTTGATTTTGTGGGTATATCAAGGCTTCTGCAGGTCTCCTCCATCCATTTGCTGCCGATCCGGCCTGCAGAGACGATGCATTTTCTGCATTCATGGTCACCGTCTTTGGTATGTATGAGAAAACCATCAGCAGTCTTTTTGATGCTTTCCACCGGAGTCATAAAGAAGAATGAAGCTTTGTCCTTCAGCAGGGCAAACAGATTTTTAAGGACGACATAGTTGATATCGGTCCCGAGATGTCTGACCGATGCATCAAGCAGCTGGAGCTTGTTCTGCATGCAGATCTTTTTCAGATCCGTATTTGTCGTGGAATACAGTTTTGTTCCTTCGCCGCCGTTTTCAAGGTTTATACGGTCCACATATTCCATGAGCCTTATCGCTTCATCACGCCCGATATGTTCATGGAGAGTTCCGCCGAAATCATTTGTGATGTTGTATTTGCCGTCGGAAAAAGCGCCGGCGCCGCCGAACCCGCTCATTATCGAACAGCTTTTGCAGTGGATGCAGCCCCTGACTTTAACACCGTCTATCGGGCAGACCCTGTCCTCTAAAGCATGTCCGGCTTCGAAAACAGCTACCTTCAGCGAAGGATCGTTCTTTGTCAGTTCATATGCCGCGAAGATCCCGCCGGGACCCGCTCCGATGATTATCACATCATAATCCATGATAGTACCTCCTGACTTTTATGAGCCTGATCATAATTATAACACAAACCCCGAAAAATCGGATGTTTACTCAGAATTATTAAAAGGATAGAATTTTATGTTTGCTTATTATGTTAATCTGTGATATAGTTTCACTATATGTTGTTATGAGGGTGGAGATTGTCCACTAAATATGGTCGCCGGAGGTTACGCTTTGCGGGCTGACGGGAAAACACAGACCGGGAGGAGATCCAAGGAGTATTTATTATGAGAAGAAAAAGAGTCAGATCTGTTTTGGCCGTGATACTTGCGCTTTCGATGATATTCGGATCGAATTCATCCCTGCTTGCGGATGAGATTTCGGATAATAAGATCCCGGCTGAAGAGGGAGTAAATGAGCCTTCAGCGCCCGAAGATACGCAGGTTCCCGAAGATTCGGAAGTGATAAGCGAAAATGGCGGAGGGCAGACAGAAGAGCCTGCGCCTTCAAAACAGGAGGAGAGCGCGGGAGAAGAGAACCCGGGTGAAGAAAGCCCTGATCCGGCCGTAAGCAAAAATACGGTAAGCGGTGACACGGTTTCCGGAAATAAAGAGCCTGCAGAAGAAGCTGTTTCGGGAAATGAAGCCGAAGAGGCAGCGGGAGATGAGGTAATACCTAAGCTCTATGTCAGCGGCGACGAGGTTTCATATAACGGAAAAAAACAAAACATAACCATAAGCTCAAATGTCAGTACAGGCTATGAATTTAAGACATATCTGATAAGCGCCAGCACCGGAAAGGCTTTGCCTTCCGATTATACAAAAAGCGATTTTGCCGGTGTTCCCTCCGAGAATCTGATAGATGTGAATTCGACAAGAAAGGCTTTTACGGTCTCTGCAGTTGATGCCGGAAAGTATGTTGTTTCGGTGGATGTGATAAGGGACGGTAATGTCAGCGCGAACAGCGTCGTATTTATTTCGATAAACAAGGCTGCTGCTGTTTCCGTGTCCATAAACGGAGGCAGCAAGTATTATGACGGCTCTGCGCTGACACCGGTCAACAAGCCTTATATAGTCAGCGGTCAGCTGTTCCCCTATTCGCTCAGCTCAAATACAAATGACCTTGACAGGATCGCAGTGGGAGGCTCGCAGATTAATGCCGGTGAACAATATATCAGCCTTGATACATCAGCGATAGAGCACAACTATGAAAAGGTGACGGTCTCTGCCGGAAAGCTTGTCGTACTTTCGACGAATCTCATCATCAGATCAAAGAGCTTCAAAAAGAATTATGACAAAAATAGGGTGACGGATGAACAGAGGAAGGGCTTTACGATAGAATCCGACCGTTCGGATGTAAAGACACTTTCTGCGAATCTGAATCTTACTGTTAATGACTTTACATGGGACCCCACAAGCCTCATCTCCGGAGACGGGGTGTCCGTAAGCCCGAATAAATTTGAACTGAACGATTCGGGAAAGGCAAAGGTTTTTGGCGCCGGAAACACATTGTCAAAGAACTATGCCTCCGTGAGGCTCGTTCCCGGAAACATCTCGATTGTAAGACACGACTGGACATCAAATGATCTGACAGCACCCGTGATCTCATCCGTCAAGCTGGATGAAAAGGGATTTGTCACGATCACCTGGAAGGCAGCTAAAACATACAAATACAAAGGAAAGAAGGACAGCAAAAAGACGGCCTCCGAGAAAAAGATGGATCAGGCCAGATACATGATCTACAGATATGATGATGTAAATGAGGACTGGATTCTCCTCAACGGAGCAAACAAGTCCAAGGAAAAGGATAAGAAGTCCGACATACAGTTCGGACAGCTGGCAACTAAATTTGTTGATAAACAGGCGGGACGCGAAGCAAACAGTACCTACATCTACAAGGTTAATGTAATAGGATATGACAAAAACCAGAATTACGGAATGGCGCGTGAGTATTCCTACAAGGCTTGCGCTCCCATAGGGCTGACTCTGTCAACAATGCAGCATGATGCTTCAAGTCTTGATTTCAGATTTTCAAAGATCAGGGGAAGCAAAACCTATGTCGTTGAAAGATCCCTGACCGGAAAGAAGAATGATTTTGATGACGACATCATCAGCATTTCGGCTGACAAAATAGCGGAATTTGAATACTACGGGACAAAGCAGGCATCTCCGCTTACTTATAAAAACAACGGGGAATTCGTAAAGAACGGTGTGATCATCCCTGCGGAAGGTGTCTATATCACCGACAGAAAACTGGATGAGGATACGGTCTATCACTACAGGGCATATGTAAAGACTGATGTTGTGGAATTTGGCGAGGACGGCGCAGTGCTTCCTCAGAGGAAGTCAGTCGAATCGGCAGTATCAAATGTACTGAAGGCAAGATGCAGGCCGTACGCGCCCAACATAATCTCAGTCGGTTCGGCCAGATTCAATCAGACAGCAATAGCGTTTGAAAAGCTTTCGGATGATATCATTCCGATAGGCTCAAGCAAGAAATGCGCAAAATATAAATATGAGATACTCAGGTCCACCAATCCTACAAAGGATTATAAGGTAGTAGCCACGATCACGGGAAAGGATCTTTTCGGAAGCGTCACAAACCTGCTCGAGATCTCCGCAAATCATGCGACCAGCATGAACGGCGTCCGGTATACAGTACCTTATACATCCTATGTATATCTTATAAAGGGAGTCGCTCCCGAGATTACATATTATTATAAGATGAGAGTGGTGCTTGACAAGACGACCGGAGCGGCAGGCAACTTTGTGTCCGTAAAGCCGATGATGGACGATGTCACATCGATCTCGGCAAATGTTGATAATTACAACAAGGTTACGATCAGCACCAATTTTGTGACCGGAGCAAAGGAAATGGTCATAACCTACAGGGCGACAAAGACCCACAAGGGTACGGTTCTTTCGGAAAACTCCAATAAGGATTCAAAATGGACCAGAAAGACATTTGAGATCAAAAAGGACAGCAACAAAGATCCCATAACGAAATTTGCGATAACGGGACTGAAACACGGGTACACCTATGTGTTCTATGCAGAACCCAAAAACGGGAAGAGACATGTTACTGCCAATCCGAAGACGGTCACTGCCACGACAAAGGTCGGAGCACCGAAGCTGACGACCACTCCGAAGAATATGAACGAGATATATGTCAGCTGGGAAGAGGTCAAGGGTGCGACACAATATGTGCTTCGTGTCTATGATGTGGAAAACAACAATGCACAGGTGGCTGAAAAGAAGTTCAAGAAGCCCGGAAAACATACCTGGAGGGGAGGCTCGGGAGGAAACCTCGACCCGAAGAAGGGCAAGACGGATGTCGATCTTGTCGGAAAACCCTACAGATTTGAAGTTCAGGCGTACAGAAAGGATTCCTATACTCCGGACGGCGAATGGGGACTGACCGCATCAAAGGAAGATTCGGGAAGGCCCACGGGAGTAAAGGATCTCAAAGTACAGATAAACAAGGTTGCTGTAGACAGCGGTTATACCTATTATCCCGAAGGGTTTCTGACATGGAATCATTCGGCTGATTTCAGCCAGACCACGCCTCTGACCTACATGGTCGAAAGAAGAGTGTACAAGTACAAAGAGAACACCGAGGATTCCTTTGAAAAGACCTTCACTTCGCAGACGCTTCTTTCAAAGAAGGATGCGTATGCAAAGCTCAAGAAAACGGACGGAAAGTATACCTCCTACAAGGGATTCAGGAACAAGGCAACAAATGTTGCATTTAACCATGGTGACAAGGTCATATATGTCGTGACACCGGTTTACTACAGCGATACGGCAAAGAAATACGGAAGGGGACCGGAAAAGGACGGATTCATACTGGGAGTTCCCAAAAAGGTAACATATATCACGCCCGCAAAGATAATAGTAGATAAGACTGAGGTGACAGTGGGCGAATCAAAGAAGGTGCCCATTTCCTTCAGACCGAAGAGCACGACCATAAAGGATGTGGTCTGGACAGCGCCGAGTCAGAAGTATTTTACCTTTGACGGATCAAAGGTCAAGGGCGTTACCGCTATGACGAAGTGGAACAACGAAGTTTATGTACAGGCAACCGGAAGACTTAAAATCGGAGGAAAGTATGTAACAAGCAACAAGGCGCTCATAAAGGTCAATCCTATAGGCACAGGAGACGGGAAACTCAAGGTATGTATAGATGCCGGTCACGGAGGAAGCGACAGCGGTGCTACAAATAACGGAATGCTGGAAAAGACCTGCAACCTTGACATGGCTTATGCCATGAAGACAGAGCTTGAAAAATACAATGTTCCTGTTGTGATGACAAGATATGACGATACCTATATAAGTGTAGGCGACAGGCCGAACATAGCTTATTCAAACGGATGCAATCTCTTCATATCGATTCACTGCAATTCGGGAGGCGGAACCGGTACTGAGGTATGGAAGTCGATCACGGCTTATCATGATGATGCACTGGCAAACAGGATAGTTAATAATGTGACATCAGCCATAGGTACCAATAACAGAGGTATCAAGACAAGGACCGGCCAAAACGGAGATTACTACGGAGTCATAAGAGGGTCGGCCGCCAAGGAGATAACCGGAATGATAGTAGAGGTGGCCTTCATGGATGGTGATTACAGCAAGCTCAACAATTCCTCAAACCGTCAGGCTGCCGGAAAAGCTATAGCTGATGCGGTGCTTGAAAGCAGGGGATATAAATGATGGATCCTGTAAAGAAACGGCTGTTCATCCCGGCAGTGATCTGCATGATACTGATCACGGGCTGTGCCGGGAAGGGGAATGAGGCAAAAGACATTGCAGCGATTCCAGAAGCGGGCAATGCCGAAAATGGTGAAGAGCCGGATGTTGTGACTTTTGAAGAAGGTCAGGATAAAAATAAAGATGAGGTGCCGGACTTTGTCATCAAGAAAGAAGATGCGGATGCTCTTATTATGGAAGAACTGTCCGGAAGCGGATGCAGCACCAGGTACAGGGACTCCGTCAGGATTGACGCAGGCAGTTATTATACATATACTGTAATGGATGAAGATGGAAAGAAGCTTGATATCCTGCTTGCAGTCGACGGTTTTTCCGGTGATGTAAAGGTATATGATCCTGCAAAGAAAGATGTCCTGGATTTCAGTGAATTTCCTTATTACGATAAGACACAGCGAAAGTTCAGGGATATCAGCTGGGACGGCATATATACAAAAGGCGAAACGAGCATAGAATTGCTCCCTGCCGATGATTCGTCCTTTGAGTTTACGGTATATGAAAAGGAAAGGACGATCCTTTCGGGAACGGCCGGAATTGAAAATGATGAGGCATCCTGGGAATCAGGGGACAGATCGGAGAGTATTGTCTTTCGGATGACAGGTCCGTACGATCTTGAGGTTACAGAGAAAGGAACTCTGTCGATCTCGGGGAAATACAGCAGAAAAAAGTGATACATAGTATATATGAAGAAAGGATGAAGAAATGAAGAAATTTAGAAAACTGACGGCGATGATCCTGGTCATGATAACTGTTTTTATGATGGCATCACAGGCACAGACAAGACAGGCAGAGGCTGCAGGAGCCGGACTGAAGGGAACATGGGTTTCGTTTTATGACATACAGAGTTTCCTGAAGGGCAAGCCGCAGGCGGCGTTTGATCAGAGCTTCCAGTCGATATGCGCTGCTGTTGCGGCAAATGGAGGAAATGCGGTTTTTGTGCATGTCCGTTCCCACAATGATGCGATCTATCCTTCAAATATCTATCCCTGGAGCAGTCAGATGCTGAACGGGACGAACCCGGGATTTGATCCTTTGGCCGATATGGTTCAGATAGCTCATGCATCGGGGCTGCAGTTCCATGCATGGATCAATCCTTACGGATTCAGAAACGGCGCTTATGCGGGAAATGCCGCACTTGCAACGAACGCGAACATAGTCGCGGGAGTGACGGAGATAGTTGCAAAATATCCTGTGGACGGGATCCATTTTGATGATTATTTCCCTCCCATCGGAGCTGCAAACATCAATGCGATGATAGCGCAGGTACATCAGGTCTGCGCATCAAAGGGAAAAGTCTTTGGCATATCTCCCCAGGGCAATGTTGAGAACAATATCAAGATGGGAGCGGATGTTGTGACATGGCTTTCCGTTCCGGGATATGTTGATTACATAGCTCCTCAGATCTACTGGACAGATCACTATGGTGCGGCGGGTAATGTTGCGATGTCTTCACAGAGGCTTTCACAGTGGAGAGGACTCAACAAGATCGGAATACCGATGTATGTCGGAATGGCGCTGTACAGATGCGGGAATCCTGTAGCCAGTGATCCGGGCTGGTCGCTTGCAAACAACAATCTGGCGCTTCAGGCCCAGAAAGCAGCTTCGCTTGGTTACAGCGGATATATCCTTTACAATGCGACAAGCGAAGTGCTGCCGAATGCCGGACAGCAGGCCGAGCTTGCAAACCTGAAAGCAGCATGGTAGTCGTAAAGTCGTTATAATAAAAAAGTGTATCGTAACAAAGGTGTTCGTCGGGCTTTGGCAGGCGGACACCTTTTATAGGATGAAGGAGGAAGTATTATGATCTTTACAAAAATGTAGGGGTGCGGTAATGATTACATCTATGTTGACGGAGCAGCTGAGAAGATCGGAAACAGGCCGGCTTTGTCCCAAAAGTTAAGCGACAGGCACTTCGGAATCGGTTCTGACGGGATCATATTCATTGATCCCTGTGATGAGGCGGATTTTGAAATGCATATGTTCAATGCTGACGGATCTGAAGCGCAGATGTGCGGAAACGGGATCAGATGTGTCGGAAAATTTGTTTATGATAAAGGCATGACTGATAAGGATACCGTCAGGATAAAAACCGGAGCGGGGATCAAGGAACTAAAGCTTAATATAAGCGGCGGAAAGGTCAAAACCGTCACGGTGGACATGGGTACTCCGATCTTTGATCCGGAACTGATACCGGTGAGGCTTCCCGGAGAAAAAATTGTTTCCGAACCGGTGGTGATAGGAGGAACGGAATACAGGATTACCTGCGTGTCCATGGGCAATCCGCACTGTATTGTTTTTGTGGACGATGTAGATTATCTCGAGATAGAGAAGACAGGGCCGCTTTTTGAGACAAATGAGATCTTCCCGGAGAGAGTCAACACAGAGTTTGTCCGTGTAACGGACAGGAACCATATTGAAATGAGAGTATGGGAAAGAGGCTCGGGTGAAACCCTTGCATGCGGGACAGGAGCGTGCGCAAGCGTGGCAGCCTGCGTATTGAATGATTTGACAGACCGGAAAACTGCTGTTAAACTTACCGGCGGTATTTTGGAAATAGAGTATGCCGAAGACGGACATATATATATGACAGGGCCTGCGGAAACAGTTTATGAAGGGGAGATAGATCTGCAGAAATAAAAGATTCATGATCTCCCGGACATTTTCCGGGGCGGATGGAGTTAAAGATGTTTCAGGAATACACAGAACAGGCAAAAAAGGCTCTTTCACTGGCAAAAAAAGGATCGAAGGAGCTGAAGCAGAATTATATAGGCTGTGAGCATATCCTCCTCGGTCTGCTCAGAGAAGGGACCGGCGTTGCGGCTCAGGTTCTCATCGGAAACAATGTGCATGAAAATAATGTGATAGAACTGATCAGGCAGCTGATTGCTCCTGAGGATGAGCAGCTGACGACCTCCGTTGCGGAACGTGACGGAATGACACCAAGGGCGAGACATGTACTGGAACTGGCGGGTGAACTGTCCGAAAGGTTTTCAGCGCCCGAGATCGGTACTGAGCATATAATGCTCGCCATGCTCAGAGAGGGTGAGAATGCAGGCGTGAGGCTTTTAAACACGCTGGGAGTGAATATACAGAAGCTTTACATGGATACGATCACCGCAATGGGTGAGGATGTCGGCAAGGCAAGAGAGGAGGCGGGCGCTTATTACAGGAGCAGGCAGGACGCATCCTCAAAGAACGGCACTCCCATGCTGGACCAGTACAGCAGGGACCTGACTGAACTGGCAAGGGCCGGGAAGCTCGATCCGGTTATAGGAAGGCAGGATGAGATCACCAGAGTTGTACAGATCCTGAGCCGGAGAACAAAGAACAATCCCTGCCTCGTCGGTGAACCCGGAGTCGGTAAAACAGCCATAGTAGAGGGATTTGCCGTAAAGATTATCGAGGAGAATGTTCCGCTGACCATGATCGGGAAAAGAGTAGTCTCTTTGGACCTCTCCGGAATGGTCGCCGGATCAAAATACAGAGGTGAGTTTGAGGAGAGGATCAAGAGAGTGATCGCTGAGGTCATAAATGCCGGAAACATCATTCTCTTTGTTGATGAGCTCCACACCCTCATAGGCGCAGGCGGGGCGGAAGGCGCCATAGATGCGTCAAATATCCTGAAGCCTTCTCTGGCGCGCGGTGAACTCCAGATGATCGGAGCGACTACCATTGATGAATACAGAAAATACATAGAGAAGGATGCTGCCCTTGAAAGGAGATTCCAGCCCGTTACAGTGGAGGAGCCTACTGAAGCCCAGGCGGTATCCATACTTATGGGGATAAAAGACAGATATGAGGAGCATCACAGTCTTCTGATCAGTCCCGAAGCCGTTGAAGCAGCGGTAAAGATGTCATCAAGATATATCAATGACAGATTCCTGCCGGATAAGGCCATAGATGTCATGGATGAAGCAGCATCAAGGCTTAGGATATCAAAGATGACGGTGCCGCCGGCTATCGAGAACATGAAAAAAGAGCTGGAATCAATGGAGGAGTCAAAGGAACGGGCCATAAAAGCCGGCGATTTTGTCCATGCCGGAGAGATCCATCGTGACCAGCAGAAAAAAGAGGCGAGATTTGAGAGACTGAAGAAGAATTTTGAGAATTCACGAAAGGAAAAGGATCTTGTCGTCACAGAAGATGATATTGCCGATGTAGTATCTCTCTGGACAAAGATACCCGTAAGCAAGCTGACAGAAAAGGAAAACGAGAAGCTGATGAAGCTTGAGTCGATCCTTCATGAGAGGGTTGTCGGACAGGATGAGGCGGTTTCTCTGGTGGCAAAGGCTATAAAAAGAGGCAGAGTGGGCCTGAAGGACCCGAACCGTCCGGTAGGATCGTTTTTATTCCTCGGACCGACCGGTGTGGGAAAAACAGAACTGTCAAAAGCGCTTGCCGAGGCTCTTTTCGGGTCCGAAAACTCGCTTATCAGAGTGGATATGTCGGAATTTATGGAGTCGCATTCTGTCGCAAAGATGATAGGCTCTCCGCCCGGATATGTCGGCTTTGAAGAGGGAGGACAGCTTGCCGAAAAGATAAGGAGGCATCCGTATTCCGTGGTGCTTTTTGATGAGATTGAAAAGGCGCATCCGGATATCTTCAATGTCCTTCTCCAGGTGCTTGACGATGGTCATATCACCGATTCAAAGGGCAGAAAGGTGAGTTTCAAGAATGCCGTGATCATCATGACTTCAAATGCGGGGGCCCAGAGGATCATAGATCCCAAGAAGCTTGGATTTGACAGCGGTGAGGATGCCGACGGGGATTATAAAAAGATGAAGAGCGATGTGATGGATGAGGTGAAAAGGATATTCAAGCCCGAATTCATCAACCGTATAGATGATATCATAGTCTTCAGGACTCTCGATAACGATAATATGAAGAATATCGTTACCCTGTTATCAAAGAATCTCATAAAGAGAGCGAAGGAGGAACTGGATATCATTCTGAAGATATCCCCGAAAGCGAAGGAATTCATCGTAAAAGAAGGAGCAGACAGGAAGTACGGAGCCAGACCGTTAAAGAGGATGATCCAGAATATGATCGAAGACCCTCTGTCGGAAGAAGTGCTGAAAGGAAATGCCAAACAGGGAAGTTCGGTCACGATCGTTTACAAGGACGGAAAGATTTTTCCAAAGTGCAATTAGGATAAATGTGTGGTACAATATAGGCAGGTTTCAAGACTGTAAAGGAAGGGTACGAAAATGTCAATTGTAAAGGATTTGCTTCACAGTGAAACGGACGGAAGCCTCAGTTTTGGAAATCATGAGCTTTTGTCAAAGGAAAAAGTCGAGGATTTCAAGCATAACGGCAGGATCCTCAAGGTAAAGACTTACAGGGATATCACAAAGCTGGAGGCCGACGGTGAACTGGTATATGAGTCTGTTCCCGGAACCAGCGTGAACAATCTGGCTGTAACGGAAAACGGCATGAGATTTAATGTGGAAGGGCCAAGCGACGCACAGATAACTCTGGGTCTGAAGCCTGATACCGAATATGAAGTCCTTGTTTCGGGAAGTGATGCCGGCAGGATGAAGACAAACCTGGGCGGCAAGCTTTCGGTCAGTGTTGAACTTGAGGATTGCGGCGTAGTAAATGTAGAAGTCAGGGAAGCATAGCTTAACCTGAAATAAAAGAAAGGAAGATGGCCGTGCCTGTAAAACAGGCGCGGCTTTTTGCAGATATAATGGCCAGAGCGAAAGAAACGGTATTTTTTTGTCAGAACTGCGGATTTGAATCCGCAAAATGGCTGGGACAGTGTCCGGCCTGCAGGGAATGGAACACCATGACCGAAGAGCCGGCGATGAAAAAGGAAAAGAAAGGCAGGGAATCCTTTGGCTCCGGGAAAGACAGACCAAAGCCTGTCTGCATTGATGAGATAGAAAATGACGAAAGACTGAGGATTTCGTCGGGAATAGAAGAACTTGACAGGGTGCTGGGAAGCGGGATAGTAAGGGGTTCTCTTGTTCTTGTCGGAGGCGACCCCGGGATAGGAAAATCCACATTGCTGCTGCAGCTGTGCAGAAATCTGAGCAATAAAGAACACAGGATCATGTATGTTTCAGGCGAGGAATCCGCTTCACAGATAAAGATGCGGGCGAAACGTCTGGGAGAGTTTGGAAAGGGATTAAAGATACTGTGTGATACGGATCTTGATGTCATAACTGCCCTGATAGAAAAAGAGGATCCTGAGATAGTCGTGATAGACTCCATCCAGACCATGATAAACGGAAATGTGACCTCGTCAGCCGGGTCGGTATCTCAGGTCAGGGAGTCTACAGGTGTCCTGATGAGGATAGCAAAGCAGCTTGATGTGACAGTATTCATTGTCGGACATGTCACAAAAGAAGGAGCTGTCGCAGGACCGAGAGTACTCGAGCACATGGTGGACACCGTTCTGTATTTTGAGGGAGATATCAGAGGAAGCTACAGGCTTTTAAGAGCCGTGAAGAACAGGTTCGGATCAACAGACGAGATTGGCGTGTTTGAAATGTATGCCGACGGACTCAGGCAGGTTTCAAATCCGTCCGAGTACATGCTCTCGGGAAGGGCCGTAAAGAGCAGCGGAAATGTTGTAACCTGCATAATGGAGGGATCAAGACCTCTTCTGATAGAGATCCAGGCACTTGTATGTGATTCGAATTTCGGCCTTCCCAGACGGCAGGCAACAGGCATGGATTTTAACAGGCTTAACCTTCTGATGGCTGTACTTGAAAAAAGAGTAGGTATGCGGCTCGGGCAGTCGGATGCCTATGTCAACATTGCAGGGGGTCTGAAGGTGGGTGAGCCGGCAATAGACCTGGCGCTTGTGCTGGCCGTTGCTTCGTCGTTCAGAAACAAGCCTGTGGATGAAAAGACGGTGGCCTTTGGCGAAGTAGGCCTGGGAGGAGAAGTCAGGGCTGTAAGCATGTGCGACAAGAGAATAAATGAGGCAAAAAAACTCGGATTTACCAGAGTGATTATCCCGGAAGCAAACCACAAGAACGCAGAGGGGATAAAGGGAATAGAGATAACGGAAGTAAAGACTGCAGAAGACGCAATAGAGGCCGCTCTGTAGTTATGTAAACGAGAATTCAAATTATGTAAACCGTGAAGAAAGATTATGTAAACTGGCTGATTATCTGCTTCCGATGAGGAAATAAAGAAAGTCTATGGCTTTGTCGGGATGGGACGAATTATACATGATACTGTACACCGGGAGGGTTTCGGAACCCGGATCGTAGTAATTTTGGTGCAGGCTGTTATTATCGACAAATCCTGATTTTATAACAGGTGTATCAGATATTATTACCCCTATAGGCACATCTGTTACGGTATTATTAGAAACATCTGTTATTTTCGTGTAATAATACTCATAGCCGGCCTCTTCCAGGCGGTCTTGGAGATCGCGGGGGAGGACTTCCCTCATATCTGTAAAACATTCAGTCGCTTTGTATTTTTCCATTATTGAAGGAGTTGCTATCATCGCATCTATGGATCCGACTGTCAGCATAGCGGTCACTTTCTGGTCGGTTGCCATGTTGTAGTAGTCGCCGCCTTCGGTATCTATAAAGCAGTAGTCGGCGGTCATCTTTTCCTTGGCCGGATCAAAATCCGATGCTTTTTCAAGGTAGGGGACGATAAGATCGCCTGAATTGTCGATGGGCACATTTGAGTTGATGACTTCGAGAAAGAAGACATCCTCTTTTCTGGTCAGCCGGTTATATATGAAGGAGACTGCAGCAGCAAGCACTATAATTGCGATAAGTATATGCCATTTATAGTAATAGATGATATATTCCGTTTTTTCTTTGGCATTCATTTCCTTCAGTTTTTTCTGCTGTTCTTTTATCTCGTCGGAAATCATCGATCTACCCCGTTTTCTTCATGGAATAACCATGCAAAATCGTTTATATTGTGCGTTTACAATGATATTTTTACTGTGCTATAATAATACAATTAATTTTTAAATGAAAGAAGAAATGGCAAATGGACGATCTTTATGTCGAGTGTCTTGTTGAAAGAAAAGCAGTATCTTTCCAGCCGCTGATAAGGGGTTTTGTATACGGAATGACAGTAGTCAGTATCTTTGCGGGTCTCATCGTAAACCCTCTTCTGTTTCTGCCGGCTGTTGCCCTGGTTCTTTGTATCTTCCTTGTTCTGCCTTCGCTTAATATTGAATATGAATATCTCTATGTTTCAAAGACTCTGACGGTTGATAAGATTCTTTCAAAGGAAAAAAGAAAGAAGGCTGCGGAATATGACCTTGAAAAGATGGAGATATTTGCCGAAGAAGGCGCATCCCAGCTTGATCAGTACAGTAATCTGAAAGTTTCGGAAAAGGATTTTACATCTCATTTTGAAAACAGGCCGGTTTGGGTCATGATCGTCAGAAATCAGAACGATGTAGAAAGGGTTCTTCTTGAGCCTGATGAAAAACTCATCCATGCGATGAAGAGCCATTTTCCGCATAAAACCTTTTCAAAGATATAGGATAGTAACCCGGAGTCTTTCTTTTCATATAAGGAGTGAATGATGAGCAGGATAATAGGAGAGGGAATTACATTTGATGATGTGTTGCTTGTGCCTTCTTTTTCGAAGGTTATACCAAATGAGGTCGATCTTCATACCCGTCTGACGAAGAGCATCAGGCTTAACATCCCCCTGATGAGCGCGGGAATGGATACCGTTACGGAAAGCCGGATGGCGATCGCGATGGCAAGACAGGGAGGCATCGGCATCATTCACAAGAATATGAGCATAGAGGATCAGGCTGACGAAGTGGATAAGGTAAAAAGGTCGGAAAACGGAGTCATAGCAGATCCTTTCTTTTTGTCTCCTGAAAATACCCTGAAGGATGCCGATGACCTGATGGGAAAATTCAGGATTTCGGGTGTCCCGATCACGGAGGGGAGGAAACTTGTCGGCATAATAACAAACCGTGACCTGAAGTTTGAAGAAGATTTTACGAAAAAGATAAAAGACTGCATGACCTCGGAAAATCTCATCACCGCCAAAGAGGGCATCACCCTTGATGAAGCAAAGAAGGTACTTGCAAAGGCCAGGAAGGAAAAACTCCCGATAGTCGATGATGAGGGAAATCTCAAGGGACTCATAACCATAAAGGATATAGAAAAGCAGATCAAGTATCCTCTTTCAGCCAAGGATGAAAAGGAAAGGCTGCTGTGCGGAGCAGGAGTCGGCATAACCGCAAATGTGCTTGACAGGGTAAATGCTCTGGTAAAAGCAAAGGTTGACTGCGTGGTGCTCGATTCTGCCCACGGACATTCGCAGAATGTCATAAATTCATTGAAGATGATAAAGGATGCCTTCCCTGAGCTTCCGGTCATAGCCGGAAATGTAGCTACGGGTGAGGCCTGCAAGGATCTGATCGAGGCCGGAGCTGATGCAGTAAAGGTCGGGATAGGTCCGGGCTCCATATGTACGACAAGAGTGGTGGCGGGCATCGGAGTGCCTCAGATATCTGCCATAATGGATTGCTACGAGGTGGCAAAGAAGTATGATGTGCCTATCATTGCCGACGGAGGCATCAAGTATTCCGGAGATATAACAAAAGCGCTGGCTGCCGGAGGCTCCGTATGCATGATGGGTTCGATCTTTGCAGGCTGTGACGAAGCTCCGGGTGAATTTGAGCTCTATCAGGGCAGGAAATACAAGGTTTACCGTGGGATGGGCTCGATCTCGGCGATGGAGAACGGAAGCAAAGACAGATATTTTCAGGAAGGAGCAAAGAAGCTTGTGCCTGAAGGCGTTGAAGGAAGGGTTGCCTACAAAGGTTCGGTTGAGGATACCGTGTTCCAGCTGATTGGAGGTCTTCGTTCGGGAATGGGATACTGTGGGGCAGAAGATCTGGTAAGCCTTCGTGAAAACGGCAGATTTGTGAAGATCTCTCCGGCTGCGCTCAAGGAGAGCCATCCTCACGATATACATATAACAAAGGAAGCGCCGAATTACGCTGTAGAAGAATAAACCTGCGAGGTTATCGAAAGAAAAGACATGCTTCTATTTATAAGATCGGAAACTGCAAATGCGCTGAAAAGCAGGTATGCCCGCTTTTATCTGGCGGGTATCGTCCTTGTCAGCATCCTGGCAAATCTGTCCATGGTCGCATTCAGGGATATACTTTACGGGACAAATGACGGAACGCAGGCTTATAATCTCATAATGTTTGCAGGAAGCTTTTTCTGGATCCCTTATTATACGATGATATTTGTTGCGGATATGGTTTTTGGAAAGGAGTATCCGGATCCGTATCTTCGAAACCGTGCAAATATCAGGCTGAAAAGGTATGAACAGTACCTGGGAAAGCTGCTGGCCGGTTTTGTGGTGCTGCTGCTGTTTGTTGCTGCGGCTTTCGTCATTTTCATAGGAATATCATTCATTTTTCAGATAAGCGCCGGATCGATATCTGTTTCCGTGGTAGGAGATTTTGCTCTGACTCTTGTGCTGTCGATCCCTCTGTTTACAACCGGACTGGCTTTCGCGTTCATGTTCCTTTTCATGTTTGAGGACAAAAAGAAGGCTTTTGCCGCGTTTTTTATCCTGGTGGTGGGGATTGAAAGACTTATCATGATCCTGGGATCGGAACATGTGAACATCGCTGTTTTTGCGTGGATAAGGGAAAACCTCCTCATAACACCGCAGTTTACGACCCTGCAGTTCTATGCGACAAGGGATGTTCCGAAGGTCATTATAACATCGGTGCTCTGGACCGTTGTTGCAGCAGCTGCGGGATGTTATTGCTATCTGAAGAATGATACCGGGAAAAGATGCAGGCGGAAAACGGATGAAGGTAGGACATAATGCTTCTAGAAAGGAACAGCCCGTGCTGGTGCGGGAGCGGAAAGAAATATAAGAACTGCCATATGGCTTTTGATGAGAGGATAGCAGAATTCAAAAGGCAGGGAAAGAAGGTCCCGGGAAGGAATCTGATAAAGACTCCTGAGCAGATAGAGGGGATAAAAAAAAGCGCAGTTATAAATATGGCCTGTCTTGATTATGTGGCAGAGCATATAGGACCGGGGATATCCACTCAGGATATCGATGACTGGGTTACACGGATAACAAAGGAAATGGGCGGGATACCCGCTCCTTTGGGTTATGAGGGGTTTCCGAAGAGCGTCTGCACATCGGTAAATTCCCAGGTATGCCATGGGATTCCCTCAGAGGACGATATCCTCGAGGAAGGGGATATCATAAATGTGGACTGTTCGACCATCCTGGACGGTTATTTTTCCGACAGTTCAAGGATGTTCATGATTGGAAAGGTTGATGAAAAAGCCGGGAAGCTGGTAGAGGATGTCAGGGAGGCGGTCAATGTGGGCTTGAGAGAAGTCAGACCCTGGAGGTTCCTCGGAGATATGGGAAATGCGGTAAATCAGTTCTGCAGGTCAAAAGGTTATTCGGTTGTCAGGGAGATAGGCGGACATGGCGTGGGGCTTGAATTTCATGAAGAACCCTGGGTCAGCTATGTTTCAAAGCCCGGCACGGAAATGCTGATGGTCCCGGGGCTGTGCTTTACGGTGGAACCCATGGTCAATATGGGCAGGGCAGATATATTCATAGATTCTGATAATGACTGGACCGTTTATACCGATGATGACAGCCTTTCTGCCCAGTGGGAAGTTCAGATCGTGGTTACGGAAGACGGCTATGAGCTGCTTTCCTGGTGAGCGCGGGGATCAGAAGATTATTGAGAATAAAAAAGGAGTGGAAAAATGTCTTTCTTCATACCGGAGGGCTATAAAAGCCCGTTAAATATCAAAGAGACCGAGATGGCGATAAAAGAGGTAAAGGATTATTTCGAAAGGGCGCTCGCGGCAGAGCTGAATCTGACAAGGGTATCGGCGCCGCTCTTTGTCACGCCTGCTTCCGGACTCAACGACAACCTAAACGGAGTCGAAAGGCCGGTCGGCTTTGATATAGGAGAATCCGGTGAATATGTGGAGATAGTCCAGTCTCTGGCAAAATGGAAGAGATATGCCCTGAAAAGATACGGTTTTGAACACGGAGAGGGCCTTTATACCGATATGACCGCGATCAGGCGCGATGAGGATACGGATAACCTGCATTCACTGTATGTGGATCAGTGGGACTGGGAGAGGATAATCAATAAAGACGAGAGGAATACGGCCACCCTGAAGAAAATGGTCTCCCTGGTATATGAAGCCCTCAAAAAAACAGAGAGACACATGTACAAGCATTATTCCTATTTCAAGCCCATGCTTCCGGAGGAGCTGACCTTTATCACGACCCAGGAGCTTGAGGACAGGTATCCCGAAAAGACGCCGAAGGAAAGAGAATCCCTGAGCGTAAAGGAATATGGAGCGATCTTTTTGATGCAGATAGGGGATCTGCTCGCATCCGGACAGAGGCATGACGGAAGAGCTCCTGATTATGATGACTGGAGCCTCAACGGGGATATAATAGTAGATTATCCTCTGCTTGGAGGGGCTTTTGAGATTTCGTCCATGGGGATAAGAGTGGATGAAACTGCATTGATGAGTCAGCTAAAGAAGGCGGGATGCGAAGAAAGGGCAGAACTTGAGTTCCAAAAGGCTCTGCTGAACGGGGAACTGCCATATACTGTCGGCGGAGGCATAGGCCAGTCCCGTATATGCATGTATTATCTGAGAAAGGCTCATGTCGGTGAGGTTCAGTCGTCTGTATGGAAAAAGGAAGACATGAAAAAAGCGGAATCGGCGGGAATAAACCTTCTGTAGAGATCTCTGTCAGACACCTGGTGGAGTTCATTCTTCGTGGAGGAGATATTGATAACAGGCGTCACGCGAATGCTGCGGATGCTATGCTTGAAGGAGCCAGGATCCACAGGAAGATCCAGGGGGAACAGGGAAGTGATTACTATTCAGAGGTCCCCCTGAACATAAATATCGACTGTAATTTTTATAATATTGCCCTTTCCGGGCGGGCTGACGGCATTATTATACATGATGATAAAATAACAGTGGATGAAATAAAAGGGATGTATGCGGATGTGGATAAACTGTCGGAACCGGTGCCGGTACATCTTGCACAAGCCATGTGTTATGCTTATATATATGCGCAGAAGGAGGAGCTTGGCAGTATAAGCGTACGCATGACATGCTGTTCCATAGGAAAAGGTAACACTCGTTACTTTGAATCTGATTTTTCTTTTGAATTTCTTTCCAATTGGTTTAACGATCTGATAGAGGAATATAAACGCTGGGCTGAATTTGAGCTGAAATGGTCGGTCCTGCGAGATGATTCCATCCATGAATGCAATTTTCCGTATGAATACAGGGACGGACAGAAAGAACTTGCACAGAATGTATACAGAACGATAGTCCATCAGAAGAAGCTATTTTTGGAGGCGCCGACCGGCGTAGGGAAGACCCTGGCTGTTCTGTTTCCTTCGATAAAGGCAATGGGTGAAGGTAAATCGGGAAAGATCTTTTATCTCACGGCGAAAAACGCCGGCGCAGTTGTGGCAAACGAGACTTTCTCGCTTTTCAGGAAGCAGGGGCTTCGGTTCAAGACCGTAAACCTGATGGCAAAAGAGAAGTATTGCATCAACGAAAGCTGTGAGTGCAATCCCGAAAAGTGTCCTTATGCAAAGGGCCATTTTGACCGGATAAATGAAGCGCTGTATTCTCTGCTGCAAAGGACTGATGATTACAGCACTGATGTAATAAGAGCCTCTGCGGGGGAATTCATGGTCTGTCCCTTTGAAATGGCGTTGGATCTGTCTCTTTTCTGCGATGGGGTCATATGTGATTATAACTACGCTTTTGATCCGAGGGCAAAGCTTAAGAGGTTTTTTGCGCAGGGAACGAAGGGAAATTATATTTTTCTGGTGGATGAGGCGCACAATCTGGTTGACAGGGGCAGGGAAATGTACAGCGCTTCGCTGAGGAGAAAGGACATCGCGGTAGTGAAAAAACGCCTGAAAGGCTTAAGCCGTACACTGACCCGGCATCTGAACACAATGGACCGCCTGCTGAAAAACCGGGAAGAAGAGACTGAAGGACAGTACAGGCTGTTTGGCAGCGCAGATGATATTGCCGTAAGCGCCGGAAGGTTTGCCGGAGCATACGAGGATGTGACAAAGGAGCAGCCGATAGATGATGATGCGGTGCTCCAGTTCTATTTCGATGTGAGATCGTTCCTTGACATATATGAGATTCTGAACGGCAAATACAGGATCTACGGAAAGAATGAAGGCCGTGAGGGCTTTGTGTTCAGGCTTTACAACACCGATCCTTCGGATAATCTGGGACAGTGCCTTGAAAATGCGGTCAGTACAGTGTTTTTTTCGGCGACTCTTATACCGGTCAGGTACTATATGGATCTGCTGGCAGGGAAAAAAGATGACTATGCGGTATACGCAAAGTCTGTATTTGATCCGTCAAAGCTTGGAGTGTTCATATCAAAGGATGTCAGCTCTAAATATAACAGGCGTTCACAAAACGAATATGAAAAGATAGCCGGGGAGATAAGCCGAATAATAAGTATCCACAATGGTAATTATATGTTATTTTTTCCGTCCTATGATTTTATGGAAAAAGTGCTGGTGTGCTTTTACAATATTGCCGGACCGGAGGTAAAATGCCTGGTGCAGGACAGAAAAATGACTGAAAATGAGAGACTGTTATTTCTTGAGGAATTCAGTAAATATGGGAAGAACTCACAGCTGGACAATGATAAAATAACATCTGTAGAGCGAAAAGAGGAAAATTCGGTTCCGGGAGTTATAGCAGGCCCTGAAAATAAAATAACACTGGTGGGATTCTGCGTTCTGGGGGGTGTTTTCTCTGAAGGGATCGACCTGACAGAAGAAAGCCTGATAGGCGCGATAGTGATAGGCACGGGTCTGCCAATGGTCTGTACGGAAAGAGAGATCCTCCGTGAGTATTTTGAGTCCTCGGACATGGAAGGTTTTGATTATGCATACCGTTTTCCGGGGATGAATAAGGTGCTTCAGGCAGCAGGAAGGGTGATAAGGACTGAAAATGACAGGGGTATAGCTGTCCTGATGGATGAGAGGTTTGACAGCAGGCAGTACAGATCTCTTTTTCCAAGGGAATGGTCAGATACAGGAATTGTTTCAAAAGAAGATGTTTCCGGGATAGAGTCTTTTTGGAAAAAAACTGATGATAGAGATAATAAATGACACGGGAAAATATGAATATGAGATTCACTCCCTGACAAAGGCATTTTATCCCGAAGAAGAGATAAAGGTGCTTTGCGGATCCGGGCAGGGTGACGATGAGGCCGCCCTTGTCTATGTGTTTTGGGACGGGACAAGAAGAGAAATTTCCGTGCAGATGACAGACAGGGATGAGCTGAAGAGGACACTGTATCTGCGTCTTTGTGACATGACCGGAAAAACACTTCCATGGGGGACTCTGACAGGGATCAGGCCCGTAAGGCTTGCCGCAAGAAGGCTGAATGCCGGAAAAGACCGGGCAGAAGCGATAGATTCCATGAAAAAGGATTATTATGTAAACGATGATAAGGCAGAGCTGGCTGTAGATATAGCGCTGAGGGAAAGACAGATACTTTCCCGCCTTGAAAAAGACAGCTGCAGCCTGTATATCAACATTCCTTTCTGCCCGACAACATGTCTTTACTGTTCATTCACATCAAACAGGGTCGGAAAGGACAGGGGAGCGGTAAAGGATTATCTTTTGGCTCTGTACAGGGAAATGGAGGCTGTGGCGCCGCTTCTAAAGAGCAGGACAATAGATACGGTCTATATAGGCGGAGGGACACCGACCACCCTGGAACCGTCCGAACTCGAAGAACTTTTCTGCAGGATAATGGCCTGCTTTGATTTATGTAAACTAAAAGAATTTACGGTTGAAGCCGGCCGGCCCGATACGGTAACACGCGAAAAACTGCGGGTTATGAAGAAATTCGGCGTATCAAGGATATCAGTTAATCCCCAGACAATGAATGAGGATACGCTTAAACTGATAGGGCGAAGGCATACCGCCCCGGATGTGGTCAGTGCATTTAGGCAGGCAAGGGAGGAAGGATTTGATAATATAAACATGGACCTGATCCTGGGGCTTCCGGGTGAGACGGTAAAGGATGCAGAATATACTTTTTCAAAGGTCCTCGAGCTTGATCCGGATAACCTGACTGTCCATTCGCTTGCGGTAAAAAGGGCATCAGCGCTCAGGACCCTGATCGATGAAAAGGGCTATCCGCCGTATGAGGATACGGCTGAGATGATGGAAAAAGCGATACAAAGATGCAGGGAATCGGGCCTGTTTCCATATTATCTTTACAGGCAGAAAAATATGCTTGGAAATCTTGAGAATACCGGTTTCGCAAAAGAGGGAAAGTTCGGAATCTATAACATACTCATCAATGAGGAGGTCTGTGACATTGTTGCGCTCGGCGCGGGAGCCGTCAGCAAGAGGGTGGATGAAGACGGAACCTGCAGTAGAAGCGCCAACTTCAAAATGCTGGATCAGTACATCGCAAATGCCGATGAAATGGGGCTTCGCAAGGAAAAACTATTCAGATCCAAGTGGTTTACATAAATTGTTACCCGTCAAATAGTGGTTGACATAATCTCGCTTTTGGGTCAAAAAAAGGGATCTTCACCGGAAGATCCTTTTTTTAAAGCGGATGATGGGAATCGAACCCACGTGTCCGGCTTGGGAAGCCGGCGCACTAACCATTGTGCTACATCCGCGAATGCTCACAAAGCGAACCATATAAAATCATATCCGTAGTTTAATTGAAAAGAATAATGCTGTCAAGACAGACCGAAAACGGTTTAAAAACTCTTTAGTAAGTGTTAAAATACAATTCCAAAGTCATTTTTCAAGATGGTTCAAGATGGAAAAGGGGGTATTTATATGGATTTTCTGAAATCAACTGCTAAACGCGAGATTTTTCTGAGTGCTTTATATCTTTTGCTCGGGCTCTTTTTTGTCCTGTTTCCCGGATCCGCTTTTACAACGATAGGCAGGGTGTTTTCCATTATCCTTCTCATTGTCGGCATTATTTACATATGCGCCTATTTCAGTGAGAAGAATTTTACCGGCCTGCAGAAAAACGGCCTGACGATTGGCCTCATCATGTCGATACTGGCTGTTTATTTCCTGATAAGGCCCGGATTCATATCTACCCTTGTAGGCTTTATCATAGGTTTCATGATAGTGATCGCCGGCATAACCCAGCTTCAGAATGCCATTGACCTGCTTCATTTCAAGAAAAATAACTGGCTGTTTATGCTGATAAGCGCCGGCATACTCATCATTCTGGGTCTTGTGGCGCTGATAAACCCTTTTGCGACGGACAAGATGCTTATCTTTGTGACCGGTATCTTTGTCATAATAAGTGCGGCTGTGAAGATAGTATCCACGCTGATGCTGCTTTTCAGTGCAAAGAATGTGGATAAGAACGGGGAGATCGTGGTCGATTCAGAAGCCGATGTTGTCGCAGAGGATGCCGATGGTGGCAACGGCAGTGAAGCAGACAAATCGGAAGAGGGATCCGGGGATAATAAAGACGAAAAGACAGAAGAGCCTGTCTTTAACGAGGATATCTGACAGGATACATCCTGATCGGTACAAAGAATAATCTGTGAGGAGAAAATTATGAAAGAAATATCGCACCTCCTGGGTTACAGGAAGGAGATCAAGGTCGTGGATGCGACCATGAGAGACGGAGGCCTGGTAAACGACTTCCGTTTTGAGGACGAGTTCGTCAAGAGCCTTTATATGACAAATATCAGGGCCGGAGTGGATTATATGGAGCTTGGCTACAAATCCTCAAAAGAGATGTTTGATCCAAAAAAATTCGGCAAGTGGAAGTTCTGCAATGACGAAGATATCGTAAAGGTGATCGGAGACAAAAATCCGGCCATAAAGCTTGCAGTCATGGCCGATGTAGGGCGCACGAACTATAAGCAGGACATACGCGAGAGGAAGAATTCGCCGCTTGACTGCATCAGGGTCGCGACATACATCAATACCATACCCGCAGCCATTGATATGATCGAGGATGCAAAAAAGAAGGGATATGAGGTGACCTGCAATATAATGGCCATTTCCAACGCAAGAGAGGGTGATATAAAGGTTGCTCTCGATATGCTGTGCCAGTCGCCTGCGGATGTCATCTATATCGTTGACAGCTTCGGTGCGCTTTTTCCCGAGCAGGTGCAGCGTATCGCTGATACCTATCTTGAGGTGTGCACAAAGCACGGCAAGCAGGTCGGGATCCACGCGCACAACAATCTTCAGCTTGCTTTTGCGAACTCCATTGAGGCTATAGGAGACGGGGTCAACTGGGTTGATGCAACTTATTACGGCATGGGACGCGGAGCCGGGAACTGTTCGATGGAAAACCTGCTTTCTTTTCTGCGAAATCCCAAATTCAATCTCTATCCGGTTATCCAGTTTGTGGAAAACTACATGGTGCCGTTAAGGGAGAGCGGTACTGTATGGGGATATGACCTGCAGTATCTCATGACCGGATACCTGAACCAGCATCCGCGCACAGCGATAGCATTCACAAAGGAAAAACGAAATGATTATATAGAGTTCTATACGGAGATAGTCGCTCAGGACTGAAATCCCGGAAAAAAAGACCCTCTGCCAAAGATACGGCAGAGGGTTTTTATTATGCCAAAATATCTGATCAGGCTTTTTCCTTTTTGTCATTTCCGAGGACATACCGTATGCATATCATGGAAAAGACGGTAATGATGATACCGATGATCATGCTCACAACCGCGTTGCGCACAAATCCGGCCATGATATAGGTCACGAAGGATATGGCTGCCACCGTGAGAGCGTAGGGAAGCTGTGTCGAAACATGGGCTATGTGGTCACACTGCGCTCCGGCAGAGGACATGATCGTCGTATCCGATATGGGTGAGCAGTGATCTCCGCAGACCGCGCCGGCCATGCAGGCGGAAACACATATGATCGATATCGGGTTTCCGCTTTCAAGAGGGAAAACATTTAAGGTTATGGGGATCAGTATGCCGAAGGTTCCCCATGAGGTGCCTGTAGCAAATGCAAGGAAGGCCGCGATCACAAAGATTATCGCGGGAAGCAGGTTCAAAAGGGAACTGGCGCTGTTTGATACGATGCCGGCCACATATTCGGCTGCTCCGAGCGAATCCGTCATTGCCTTCAGGGTCCAGGCAAGCGCAAGGATGATGATTGCAGGGACCATTGCCTTGAAGCCCTCAGGGATGCACTCCATGCACTCTCTGAGAGAAAGGACCTTCCTGATCAGATAAAAGACCAGAGTAATGAAAAGTCCCACAAAGCTTCCGAGGACAAGACCGACAGAAGCATCACTGTTTGCGAAGGAATCAATGAAGCTTTCGCCTTCAAAGAACCCGCCGGTATAGATCATGCCTATGACACAGCAGATAATCAGTGCTATAACAGGGAGGATCAGGTCAATGACCTTCCCCTTTCCGGCGACGGAACTGTCCGATCCGGTGTTTCTTCCAGCAACCGTAAAGATATCACCGTTTTTGGCGTTTTCCTCATGCTTTGCCATGGGTCCGAAATCCAGATTCATGACAGAAAGCATTACCATCATGACTATGGTCAGAATGGCATAATAATTGTAAGGAATCGCTTTTATAAAGAGCATCAGACCGTTGGTGCCTTCGGGAGCGAAACCCGAGACTGCTGCTGCCCATGAGGATATGGGAGCAATGATGCAGACGGGGGCTGCCGTCGCATCGATAAGATAAGCCAGCTTGGCGCGGGACACTTTTTTATTATCCGTGACAGGCCTCATGACACTTCCTACAGTCAGGCAGTTAAAATAATCATCGATGAAGATGAGGCATCCCAGGAGAATGGTGGCAAGTTCTGCCCCGACCCTGGTCTTTACATGGGAAGAGGCCCATTTTCCAAATGCCGCAGAGCCTCCGGCCTTGTTCATGAGACTTACCATTATCCCCAAAAAAACAAGGAAGATCAGGATCCCCGCATTATAGGAATCAGAGAGCTGGGCTATGAGTCCGTCATTAAAGATGTGGGTAAGAGTTCCTTCAAAACCGAAGCCCGAATAAAAGAGTCCTCCTACAATGATGCCCACAAAAAGCGAACTGTAGACCTCTTTGGTGATAAGAGCCAGCGCTATTGCCACGATCGGCGGTACAAGCGCCCAAAATGTTGCATGCATTCCGTTACCTCCTTAGCATAATAAAAACAATGCTCGATTTTTTGTCACACTATGTGATATCCTGTAAATCATACATTATCAGGGCAGGTATTTCAATTGCACATGAATGAAAAGGGGAAAAAACTGATATATGTCTTCCTGCTGGTATTGACGGCATTCATCTGGGGGACATCCTTTGTTGCGCAGAGCCTTGGCGCTGACAGCGTGGGGGCCTTTACCTTTCTTGCCATCAGAAGCCTGATAGCCGTATTTGCGCTGATTCCGGTCATGTACTTTTTTGTGATCAGAAAGAAAGGCAAGGGGGCAATATCTTTCGAAGCATTCAAGGCAGGAGCGGTCTGCGGCCTGTTCCTGTTTTCTGCAAGCGCATTGCAGCAGATCGGAATCGCAGATACGACCACCGCAAAGGCGGGGTTCATAACCGCGATGTATGTGGTGCTTGTTCCGGTTATATGTCGGATCGCCGGAATACCCGTTCCGAAAAAGATATGGTTCTGTGTCCTGCTTACGGCAGCGGGTCTTTATTTTCTATGTATCACGGAAAGCTTTACCATAGACAGGGGAGATCCGCTGATCATGCTCTGCGCCCTTCTGTTTGCTTTCCAGATCATAGCAGTAAATCACTATGTCAAAAAAGTTGAGCCGGTATTGATCGCATGGTTTGAATTTCTGGTCACAGCTGTCCTGTCGGGGATATGTATGTTTCTTTTTGAAAAGGTAACGAGGGAAGCACTGGACAAAGGCATGCCTTCGATAGTTTTTACGGGGCTTTTCTCGAGTACCATAGCCTATACGCTGCAGATCGTGGCACAGAAAAACATCAATCCGACGGTAGCCTGCATAATAATGAGCCTGGAAAGCGTCTTTGCCGCGCTCGGAGGATTCGTGGTGCTCGGCGAAGCCATGACAACAAGGGAATTGTGCGGCAGTTTCATGATCTTTGCGGCAATAATAATATCCCAGCTTCCGCGAAAGAAAGATGGCATGTCAGGTTGAGAAAAAAACGGTGATGGGTTAAAATGGATCCATCTTTGCGAACAAACGGAGGCGAAGTATGAGTGAATATGTTATCAGCTGCAGTTCGACTGCGGACCTGACAAAGGAGCACTTTGAAAAAAGGGAGATATCATATATCTGCTTTCATTATTATATAGACGGTGTTGAGTATCCGGACGATCTGGGTCAGAGCATCCCGTTTGATGAATTCTACTCAAGGATGAAGGACGGCGCGATGACGAAGACTTCGCAGATAAATGCGGATGAATTTGAGTCCTATTTCAGAAAGATGCTGGAACAGGGAAAGGATATCATCCATGTGTCTCTCTCATCCGGCATTTCCGGCGTGGTAAATTCCGCCCAGATAGCAAAAGACACTCTTTCGGAGGAATATCCTGACAGAAAGATATATGTGGTGGATTCACTGGCGGCATCTTCCGGCTACGGCCTTTTCATGGATAAGCTTGCAGACCTGCGGGATGAGGGCAAAAGCGTGGATGAGGTTTATGAATTTGCCATGAATGAAAGGCTCTGCCTGCAGCACTGGTTCTTCACAAGCGACCTGACTTATCTGGTCAGGGGAGGAAGAGTTTCAAAAGTCTCGGGATTTGTCGGAACGGTGCTTGATATCTGCCCGCTTTTAAATGTTGATCATGAAGGAAAACTCATAGCCAGGGAAAAGATCAGGACAAAGAAGAAGGTCATCAAAAGGATAGTCGAGAAAATGGCTGAAAATGCAAAGGACGGCACTGATTATTCCGGCAAATGCTATATCTGCCAGTCAGCCTGCATGGATGATGCAAAAGCCGTGGCTTCGCTTGTTGAGGAAAAGTTTAAAAGGCTTGACGGAAAGGTGGAGATCTATGATATAGGCACCACCATAGGAAGCCATACCGGTCCCGGTACGGTCGCCCTGTTTTTCTGGGGCAGAAAGAGAGAGGATTGAAGCGGCTGTAATCTGTCTGAAAAACTATATATTGTGGTCTGCTCAGAATGATTTGCCAATATGATGTTTTTGTGATAGATTGTTAAAGGTTGTTTTAATCAATAAAGGAGAAGTTCTTATGAGAAAATTATATGCATTTCTTGCAATAGGCCTTGCGGGAGCCATGATGCTTTCCGGGTGCGGAAAAGAAGAAGAACCCGCTGCAGAGGCGCCTGCTACGGAGCAGCCTGCCATGGTGGTCCAGGACACAGCCGCTCCCCAGCCTGAAGTTGTTGCCGAGGAACCTGCGCCGGCTGTGGATGATGAGGAGCCTGATACACCACCGGACGGAATGTGCGCGAACCAGCTTACCGGCGAGTGGATAGATATATCCCTGAAGGATCAGAGACCGATCGCGGTCATGGTCGATGATGAAAGAACGGCCCTTCCGCATTACGGTATCTCAACATCCGATATCGTATATGAGATGGTCAACAGCACCATGAACGAAGGCGTCACGAGATTCATGGTCATGGTAAAGGACTGGGGCTCGATCAAGCAGCTTGGATCCATCAGAAGCACAAGACCCACGAACCTGCAGATCTTTCCCGAGTGGAACGCGGTTCTCTGTCATGACGGAGGCCCTGAGGTCTGGAATTCGATCTTCTACAAGAATGTGTTCGTAGAGAGGTTCTCGGGAACATTTTCAAGAGTAGACAATGGAAAGGCAAGAGAGTTTACGGAATATGTCCTTTCAGGCGATGTGGAAAAGAACTTCAAGAGCAAGGGATATTCCACTACCTATAATGAATACTATATGGGTGACCACTACAAGTTTGCCAGAAGAGATAATCCGAACATGCTGACCCAGTATCCGGATTCGGTCGAGTGCAAAAAGATCACATTACCCTTCCATCACAACAATCCCTGGCTCGAATATGACGAGGCAGAGGGAGTATACAAGTATTTTCAGTATAATCAGAAAGAGGTCGATGCCGGAAACGGGAACAAGCAGATCGCTTTCAAGAATCTCCTCCTGCAGAACGCCAGGATGAAGCAGCTGGATGATCATGGATATATGATGTACTATCCTTCAGAGCTTGACAGGGACGGCTACTATATCACGAACGGCCGGGCGATCAGAGTCAGCTGGCAAAAGAACAACGACCTCGATCCCACGAGATACTTTGATTCAAACGGAAACGAGATAAAGATCAATGTAGGAAAAACATATATAGCCCTGATCCCGGAGAAAGAATGGGGCAATGTAGTGATCGAATGATCCGGACAGGATAAGATGATACAGTTAAACAGAGCGCCGATAACGGCGCTCTGTTTTTTGCATATCTTGTTGTGTGACAGAACAAGTACCACAATATGTGGGAAACTCACATTTCATGCGGATTTTTGGGCTGTTTTGGGTTTATTTTGAGGGTGTGTTTGTGATAATATAGTGTTATCTCAAGACAAAACTAATGATCAGGAGGCATATTGATGGCTGATAATTATCTGACTCCCGAGCAGGTGGACACACTCGGTGAGATAGCAAATATAAGCATGGGAAATTCGGCGACGACCCTGAGCATGATGGTAATGCACAAGGTGGACATCACAACGCCGAAGGTAACGGTGATAAAAAAGAGCGAGGCCTTAGACGATTATGACAAGACCTGTATCTTTGTAAATATCCACTATGTGAAGGGACTGTCCGGAAACAATGTGTTCATATTAAAGGAGCATGATGTTCTCATCATGACCGATCTGATGATGGGCGGAAGCGGACAGAATGTTTCAGGTGATGTGGGGGAACTCCAGAAGAGCGCAATCTCGGAAGCAATGAACCAGATGATGGGAACAGCAGCCACTTCACTTTCGACAATGCTCAATATAGCAACGGATATAAGCACGCCTACGGTAGAAAAGATCGATGTGAACAGCGTCAAGGTATTTGAAAAGATGTTTGACAATCCGACAGACCTTTTTGTCAAGATCGCCTTTGACATGAATATCGAAAATCTGATAGACAGTGTTATGGTACAGCTCTATCCTCTTGATTTTGCGATCAAGATGTTTGAGCTGTTTGAAAAACTGAAATGACAGTCCGCTTATCCCAGCAGATACTGCCGTACGGATGTGACGGCATTTGCGCCGTCTGATACAGCGGTAACAACCTGTCTTAAGTTCTTGGTCCTGACGTCTCCGGCAGCGAAAACTCCGGGGACGTTTGTCATACAGGTCTCATCTGCTATGATGTATCCTTCCTTGTCAGTGTTGACGCTTGCGGAGAACAAAGCCGACGCGGGAGTAATCCCGACTGCGGCAAATATCCCGTCCACCGAAAGGTCGTTAACGGAGTCGTTTTTCAGGTCTCTGTATTTCAGGCCTTTTACCTGTTCGTTTCCATAGATTTCCTCAACCCTGCAGTTCCAGAATATCCGGATGTTTTCCGCGGAGAAAAGCTTGTCCTGCAGAACCTTGTCGGCACGGAGGACATTCCTTCTGTGGATGATGCTGACACTTTTGCACAGACCTGAAAGGTAGAGAGCGTCCATTGCCGCGGTATTGCCGCCTCCGACCACGGCCACATCCTTGTCTCTGAAAAATGCTCCGTCACAGGTGGCACAGTAGGAGACTCCGTTCCCGGAGAACATATCCTCGCCCGGGACTTCAAGCTTTCGATGCGTCGCGCCTGTTGCGATAATAACAGAACGAGTCTCATATATTCTGTGAGATGCCGTGAAGATCTTTTTGACAGAGTCATTCAGGACTGCTGATGTAACGGTATCATCAACAAAGGAATCTCCTGCGAGTTTTCTTGCATGTTCCTCCATCCTTGAAGCAAGCTCTGAGCCTGATATGGCCGGGATCCCCGGATAATTGTCGATCTCATATGTATTTATTATCTGGCCTCCGGGAAGGTTTTCTTCGAGTATGATAAATCGAAGACCGGCCCTTGCAGCATAGATGGCAGCGCTCAGGCCTGCCGGTCCCGAACCGGTGATAACAAGATCATACATTACTGCTCCTCCTTAAGTTCCTGCAAAAACTCATTGTAGCTTTCTTCATTGTCCGGAACGGATATCAGTCCCGATGCTATGTCCTTTCCAATCTCAAGAACTTTCACATAAACATCCTCCGGATAATTGTCATGAATGGTGCTGATGCCTACAGCATGTTCGGAGAGACCGAAATCCAGATTGATTCCGTTGATATTATCATTCATCATATACTGAACGGAAACATTTTCGATTGCCAGGGAAACATTTTTTATCACCGAGGTGAGGATGTTATCGGGAGCAAGATAAGCCTGATCCCGGTCAACGCCGATGACAAAGCATCCGTCCCCGCCGTCCTTTGCCGCATCGATGACGCCCATCCCTGCTGCTCCTGCCGCATGATAGATCACAACCGTACCGCCGTCATACATGCTCTTTGCAAGATCATATGCCTTGTCTCTGTCGGTATATGATCCGATATATCTTGCATCAACGGTTACATTTCTGCCAAGCTCCCTGTTTGCATAATCAACGCCTGACTGGAAACCGTACTGGAAGGCATCCATCACATCATCCGGAACGCCTCCGATAAATCCGACGCGTCCGCTCTGAGTGACGGAGCAGGCAATATAACCTGCCATGAAGGAAGGCTCCTCCGCCCTGAAGGTGATGCCGGTAACATTGTCTATTGGATCATCTATCGCATGATCGATGATGGCAAATTCCGTCTGAGGATGTTTTTTTGCTTCTTCCTTTATGTATTGAGCGCTTTCATATCCTATGCCCCAGATGAAGGAATAGTCCTCATCGATCAGAGTCTCTATATTTTTGATATAATCAGAATCACTTTTCAGTCCGATGTATTTCACAGTCGCGCCGGTATCCTCATTTAAGTTTGTCAGTCCTTCCCAGGCTCCCTGGTTGAAGGAATGATCATTGATGCCCGCGGTATCGGTCACCATTGCCACTTTGTATTTTGATGAACCGGTTATCTCTTCATGATCGGGATCATGTTTTGCGGTATCGGATTCGGAAGGATCGATTGCCGGTTCTTCATCGGAGATATCTTCATTGATTTTCTGGATGGCGTTTTCTATCTGAACATCGGTATCGGATGTCTCCTGCGATGATGCTCCGGATTCCTTTTTTGTTTTCTTTGCAAAAGTATTCCCCGCCTCGGCGCAGGATGCAAGAAGTGAACCGGTGATCAGTATGAACATGATAAGCAGGATTTTTTTCATTTTGATCTCCTCTTGGGAATTGGGCTATCTATGGTTACTATTTTAGCATAAATGATGTTGGGGTCAAAAGGTATTAAAACAAAAAAAGATCCGCTGATCGTTTTCCGATCGGCGGATCTTTATCGAACATTCATTAAAGTGCTTTGTTGATGTTCTTTACGGTATCCTTCAAAACTTTTTCAAGAGCCTTTACGCGAAGCTTCAGAGCTGCGTTTTCAGCCTGAAGTTTTGCCTGTGCTGCAGGAACAGCCTTTGCA
Organism: Lachnospiraceae bacterium; assembly: GCA_017614155.1. GTDB lineage: Bacteria > Bacillota > Clostridia > Lachnospirales > Lachnospiraceae > NK4A144. The sequence continues at coordinate 16,493 of JAGACK010000008.1, read as the reverse complement.
GGTGCCTTCTTTGCTGTGGACTTCTTTGCTGTAGTCTTCTTTGCTGCTGTCTTTGCAGGAGCTTTCTTTGCTGCAGGTTTTGCTGCAGGCTTTTTAGCTGCTGCGGGTTTTGCTGTTGCAGTTTTCTTTGCTGCCATTTTTCTCTCCTCCTAAAAATGATTGATTGATCAAGCTGAGTTTTTTAAGTTTAATACTTGTCAAAAATGATTATAGGGCATAGAGTGAAAAAGGTCAAAGAAAAATTGAAAAAAGCATTGATATATCCTGAAACAATAAAAAAGAAAGGTGTGAATATGGCCCGATACGACAAGGAACTTTCAAACAGAAAGATCAGAAAGAGAATAAGATTTGAAAGAAAAGACGGCGCTCCCGTAACAAAATGCAGCATCGGACTGACGCAGAAAAAACACAGTTTTCTGTTCGGATGCGGAGGATTTGTTTTCATTCCGTATGTAGCAGAGGGACTGCCTGAAAACAGGGAAGCAACAGAAAGCTGGCTGGATGTTTTTAATTATGCGACACTTCCTTTTTACTGGGGAAACTATGAAAGGGAAGAAGGAAAGACGAACAGGGATGCCCTGATGAAGACAGCTGTTTATCTGAAAGAAAGAGGCGTAACCATAAAGGGACACCCGCTCTGCTGGCATACGGTCTGCGCGGACTGGCTTTTAAAATATGATAATGAAACCATATTTGAAAAACAGCTTGCAAGGATAGAAAGAGAAGAAAAAGAATTTGAAGGCATCATAGATATGTGGGATGTAATAAATGAAACTGTCATCATGCCTGTCTTTGATAAATATGATAATGCTGTCACAAGGATATGCAATGAAAAAGGCAGGATGGGACTGATAAAGGCAGTATTTGAAAAAGCACATGAAGCAAATCCGAAAGCAGTCCTCCTTCTTAATGATTTCAATACAGGAAGTGATTATGAAAAAGTCATTGATGAATGTCTTGATGAAGGCGTACCGATAAGCGCGATAGGAATACAGTCACATCAGCATCAGGGATACTGGGGTCCGGAAAAGCTCGATGAAGTATTGACACGGTTTGAAAGATTCGGACTGCCTATACATTTTACGGAGAATACTCTGATATCCGGAGATCTGATGCCGGCGCACATAGTGGACTTAAATGACTGGCAGGTTGATGACTGGCCGACAACAGAGGAAGGTGAAGAAAGACAGGCAGAAGAGGTCGAAGAAATGTACAGGATACTCTTTTCGCATCCTCTTGTCGAAGCTATAACAACCTGGGATTACAAAGACGGTGCATGGCTTGGCGCACCAAGCGGTCTGGTCAGGAAAGACAATTCAAAAAAACCGGCCTATGATGTTTTGAAAAAACTGATCAGGGAGGAATGGTGGACGGATACAAAAGTCGTGACTGATGAAAACGGATTTGCTGATGTGGATGCATTCAGGGGAGATTATATCGTTAAAACCGAAAACGGACAGACAGAAGTCTGCCTGTCCGATGAGACTGAGATCATAAAGATCTGAGATCAGTTCCGGCGAACCTCGAAAGGATTCTCTATATCTTTTTCAAAATTCAGCAGACCGATGCAGGCATTGTTAATCATATCCGAAACAGTTCTTTCGGTATAGAAAGCCATATGCGGAGTCAGGTAAACATTCGGCAGGGAAAGCAGAACGGCGCGGTCCGGATTATCAAGCAGATCTCCGGATCTGTTCAGATAATAAAGACCCGCTTCGTTTTCTATCGTGTCCAGCGCGGCAAAACCGATCTTTTTTGAGTGAAGGCCCGATATCAGCGCTTTGGTATCGATGAGCGACCCTCTGGCGCAGTTGACAATGATCACATCGTCCTTCATGCTTTCTATGGCTTTTGCATCTACCATATGATAATTCTCATCATAGGCAGGGACATGAAGCGAGATGATATCCGACTGTGCATATATGGTTTCCTTGCTGACATAATTTCCATAGACGCGTAGTTCATCTTTTTCATATACATCATTCATGAGGATCCTGCAGCCGAAACCGGAAAGGTGTTTTACAACAGTTGCGCCGATGTTGCCTGTTCCGAGTATTCCGACGGTTGACGAAGATATCTCGCGTCCGATCTTTCCTTTCAGAGAGAAATCCTGTACAGCAGCTTTGCTCATGATATAGGGCATCTGTCTGCATGCGATGAGCATCATCATGATCGTGTAGTCGGCAACCGACTCCGGAGCATAGGTCACATGAGCTATCCGCAGTCCGATGCTGTATGCGTATGCGACATCTATATGTTCATAACCGATGCTTCTTGTAGTGATATATCTGACACCGTTCTCCTTCAGTCTGTCTAACATTTCAGGACCCAGAGGGTTTGTTATGATGGACACTCCTTCATAGCCTTTTGCCAGATCCAGGTTTTCCATGGATGGATAATCCGGAGTGAAGCCAAATTCAAAACCGTATTTATGGGCGCATTCTTCAAGATAGTGTTTTTCATCATAATCCCTTAATCCAAAAAAGAATAATCTCATTATCGTCTCCTCTGTATGATATGAATGATCTTACAAAGGCATTATATCACAATTGATTCTATCGTACCGTCATATATGGTATAATCAGGAATCATATATTTCCTGCCGGCGAAGAGAGTGGCCCGGCTTAAAAATATTGAGGTTTCTGTTTGTGTAAAGACAGGTTTAATCAGGAGGGAAAGAGCATGCTGAAAGATCATATAGATAAGTATTATATGGAAGGAAACTATAACTGCGCGGAGACTGTCATAAGGGCAGGAAACGATTATTACGATCTGGGCCTGCATGATCACGACATGATCTCCTACGGTGTGTTTGGAGCGGGAATACAGACAGGGAACACCTGCGGCGCCGTGATAGCCGCAGCGGCGATCCTTTCCATGAAATATGTCGAAAAGAAGGCCCATGAAAGCGAGGACATCAAGCCTGTCACATTAAAGCTGATCAGGGCGTTCAATGAAAGATACGGTTCGATACTGTGCAAGGACATCAAAGCACAGTCCTTTGACCGTGAGGTCAGATGCAGAAAAACTGTGGAGACAGCCTGCGATATACTTGAGTCTGTTATAGCTGAATATGACAGTGAAAAGGCCGGCTGAGCGGAGGAAGGATTTGAGAATACATCTGACCGGATCATCCGGCAGAAAACAGAACATCGGATACCAGAGCATCATATTCACGCTTCTTTGCACAGCGATGAATGTTGCTGCTGCCTATACCGCAAACAGAACAGGTCTCCCTCTTTATTTTGATACATGCGGAACGATCCTTGCCGCATCCGTGGGAGGTTTTTTTCCGGGTGTTGTAACGGCGACAGCTACAAATGTCATCTGCCTGCTCTTTAATGAGAATGCACTGTTCTTTGCTGCATTGAATTCAGGCATTGCACTGTTCGCAGCGTGGTTTACGGCAAAATACGGCCTGAAAAAACCTGAAAGGGCGGCGGTGTTTGCGCTTCTTTCCGCTCTGATATGCGGTCTGGTCAGTGGATTCATTCAATGGGGTCTTTTCAGACAGCCACAGAACAGGCTGATGGATGAAATGTCTACCGCCCTTTCCAATGCGATGGGAACGGGTAAATTTCTTTCTTTTCTGTTTGTGAACATCCTGCTCAATGTGATAGACAAGGGCATAGCAGTTGCGCTTGCGGTGGTGATCGCAGCGGTTATGCCCGAACCCCTGATAAACAGGATCAGGGATAAAGCCTGGAGGCAGAGACCGCTTTCCGAAGAAGAAAGAAAAGTGCTGAGAAAATGGAGCAGGGAAACAGGATTTTCATCGGCGCTGAGATCCTGTATCTCGCTCATGGGAATCCTGCTGGTATCAGTTCTGATAGTCGGGACCTTCGGGATCGTCTTTTATTATGACAGCCAGAAAGAAGAAAAGACCTCAAATGCAAGAAAAGCAGTATCTTTTGCGGCATCTGTTGTTGACGGGAACCTGATCGATGAGTATATAAGCTCAGGCAGAGCTGTTCCGGGTTATACACAGACAGAGGATATGCTCAGAAGGATAAGGGACAACTCACCGGGAGTGAAATACCTGTATGTGATAAAGGTAAAAAAAGACGGATGCCATGTTGCCTTTGATCTTGAAACCGAAGATACTCCTGCCTGTGAGCCGGGGGATGTCATAGAGTTTGAAAAAGCATTTGAGCCATATATCCCGACACTTCTTGAGGGCGGGATCATCGGACCGGTGGAATCGGATGATGTTTCAGGCTGGGTAGTAACGGTCTACCATCCTATAAAGGATAGCAGAAACATGACCACGGGTTACGCATGCGCTGATGTTTCGATCGATTATCTTGCCGTTTCTCTCAGATCATTTGTCTTCAGGATATTACTGATATTTGCGGGCTTTTTCATACTGATACTTTCATTCCAGATACGCATGAGCGGTATGTTTACCCTGTATCCGATAGGAAGCATGGCGCTGTGTGTTGATGAGTTTTCACAGGCCGGAGACAATCAGAACAGGCTTGATGAGATCGTAAAGAGGATCAAAAAACTTGACATCCGTACGGGTGATGAGGTGGAAAAGCTGTACAGGGAGATCTGCAGCATGGCATCAGATCAGGCGGAGCAGGTAAGATCCTTAAAGTATTATGCCGAGACTACAGCAAAGATGCAGGACGGACTCATCATGACGATGGCCAACATGGTGGAAAACCGCGACTCGGATACGGGAGCACATATACAAAAGACTGCGGCGTATGTGAGGATAATCGCGGAGGGGCTGAAAAAGAAAGGATACTATTCAAAAAAGATGACATCGAAATTCATATCAGATGTCGTCAGGTCCGCGCCGCTGCATGATGTGGGAAAGATCAATATCCCCGATGAAGTACTGAACAAGCCGGGAAAACTTGATGATGCGGAATTTGAGATAATGAAGACCCACACGACAGCCGGGAAACGGATACTGGAAAATGCCATAGATACGACACAGGCAGGAAACTATCTGAAGGAAGCCAGAAACATGGCTGCATACCATCACGAGCGATGGGACGGAAAGGGATATCCGGAGGGACTTGGCGGTGAAGTCATACCGCTTTCGGCAAGGATCATGGCAGTAGCGGATGTTTTTGACGCGCTGACATCACCGCGTGTCTACAAACCGGCTTTTCCTCTGGAAAAAGCTCTTGAGATAATAAACGACGGAGCAGGGAAGCAGTTTGATCCGAAGGTTGTTGAGGTGTTCATGGATAATCTTGCAGAGGTAAAGGTTATCCTGAAAAAATATAACGAGCAGTAAAGTCAAGAGGGGAAAATGATCATCAACAGAAAAAAACTTAAGCACAGGATATTTCTGACAGCCGTCACGGTCTTTCTGTCTGCGGGTCCGGTTATCGTACATGCCGCAGAGGATATAAAGACGGGCGGGGGATATGCCGTTACCGGACAGATAGAAGGAGCAGGGTATTCCTCTGAACTCTATGATGCCGGCAGCGGGCTTCCAACCTCTGATGCAAACTACATCCTCGGCTCAAAAGACGGATATGTCTGGATAGGCGGATACAGCGGCATCATCCGTTATGACGGTACAAAATTTGAAAGGATGGACACCTCAGACGGACTCACAAGCGGACGGTGTCTTTTTGAGGACAGCCTTGGAAGGATCTGGGTCGGAACCAATGACAACGGGATCGTTGTGACAGACGGTGAAAAGAATACTCATATTACCTATAAGGAAGGACTTCCTTCTTCATCCATAAGAGCCTTTGCAGAGGATAATGAAGGTAAAATATATGCGGGTACGACTGCCGGAGTCTGCTGCATAGACAGGGATATGAATGTCAGCCCTGTTAAAAATGAAAAGATAGATACGGATGTGATACAGAAGCTTGACAGTGACAGCAACGGAAAGATATACGGCGTCTCAAAGAGCGGAAATGTTTTTTCGATAGAATCGGGAGAGGTGACAGAGCTTTACAGGAGCATGGACCTGGGGACAGAAACCGTGACCACGATCCTTGCCGATCCCGATGATCCCGGGAAGGTATATCTCGGCACGGGATCGTCAAAGATTTATTACGGTGCTTTCGGAGAGGGAAAAGAAAACCTGAAGATGACGGATGTTTCTCCGATAGACAATACTCACTGGATGAGTTTTGACTGCGGAAGGATCTGGCTGTCATCTACGACAGTGATGGGTTATCTCGACAAAAGCATGGTTTTTCATGAGGTCAGCGGGATACCCATGAACAGCGCGATCGAGATGCATACGGCAGATTATCAGGGCAATATCTGGGTCGCTTCAGCCACTCAGGGTGTAATGAAGATAGCGACAAATAATTTCTGCAACCTGACCATGCAAAATGAGATGATCCCCGATGTTGTCAACACAACCTGTATCTGCGACGGAAAACTGTATATAGGAACGGATAACGGACTTCAGATACTGGACCTCGATAGCGGTAAAGTCATGAACGAACTGACACAGTACCTGGAGGGGATCAGGATTAGGTGTATTTTTAAGGATTCCTCTGACGATCTTTGGATATCGACTTTTTCAAATGAACTCGGCCTTGTACGATATACAAAAGACGGAGATATAAAGGACTTTACTACAACCCTTGGTATGCCGAGCAATGAGGTCAGATGTACGGCCGAGGGAAAGCACGGGACCATACTTGCAGGAACAAACGGGGGACTGGGCGAGCTTGCCGGAGGAAGGGTAGTAAAGTCGGTCGGATCAAAAGAAGGATGCAGGAATACGGTATTCCTGACAGTAGCAGAAGGAGAGAACAGTGAGATTTATGCCGGTACCGACGGAGACGGCATATATGTGATCGATGGTTCAAAAGTAAGTTTCATCGGACGCGATGACGGTCTGACAAGCGATGTGGTCATGAGGATAAAAAAGGATGAAGATGCAGGCGTGTACTGGATCATCACATCCAACTCCATCGAATACATGAAAAACGGACTGATCACAAATGTAACATCCTTTCCTTATAATAATAACTATGATCTTTATTTTGACGATAAAAACAATATCTGGGTACTGTCATCCTACGGGATATACTGTGTTCCGAAGGATGACATGCTTTCTGACAATGTCACGGATTACAGGCTTTATACCACCGCAAACGGGCTGAACAGTATCCCGACTTCAAATTCCTACAGTGCGCTTGACGATAACGGCAATCTGTATATATCGTCAAGGAACGGAGTGATCAGGGTAAATATCAACGACTTCTACGAGGAACCCTCAAAGATCAGGATGAAGCTGCAGTCCATAACCTTCAATAACGAGAACATCGTTCCTGACGGAAAGGGTATATATTCGATACCTGCAGGTCCGGGGCGTATACAGATCACACCGGCAATACTTGATTATTCGATGACGAATCCTCTCGTAAAGGTATTTTTGCAGGGCAGCAAGGATGAGGGCATAACTGTCGAGAGGAACAAACTGACAACCCTGGAATATACCGATCTGGACTACGGAAACTATACCCTTCATATACAGATTTTGGACAACTCCACAAAAGAAGTGCTGCAGGAGGAGACCTACAGGGTAGAAAAAAAGCCATCCATATTTGAACTGCTCATAGTGAAGATCATGTTTGTCGCGCTGATCGCTCTCCTTGTCGGATTCATAGTCTGGCGCGCGCTGAGAGGCACCGTCATCAGGAGACAGTATGAAGAGATCAGACAGGCAAAGGAGGATGCCGAGCAGGCAAACAGCGCAAAGACCAGATTCCTCGCAAACATGTCCCATGAGATCAGGACGCCGATCAACACCATCATGGGAATGGACGAGATGATACTCCGTGAGGATTCCACGGATGTGCCTCAGGGATATTTCATGTCGGTGGTCAATTATGCTCTGGACATAAGAGGAGCGGCCGAGTCACTTCTCGGACTTATAAACGATCTGCTTGATATGTCAAAGATAGAATCGGGAAAGATGCATCTGGTGGAGCAGGAATACGAAACAGCAAAACTCCTGCAGTCAGTTGTTTCGATGATACGCGTCAGGGCAAATGAAAAAGAGCTGACATTTGATGTCCATGTCGATGAGATGATACCATCAAAGATGTATGGTGATTTCGGAAAGATCAAGCAGATAATCCTGAACCTTCTGACAAATGCAGTCAAATATACCGAAATGGGAGGCTTTACGCTGAATGTTTCCATGGAAGGAAAAGAAGATGATATCTGCGCACTGAGATTTTCGGTAAAGGATACCGGGATCGGCATCAGGCCGGAGGATATGGACAAGCTGTTTGCGGCATATGAAAGACTCGATGAGGAGAAAAACAGCGGCATACAGGGAACAGGACTGGGCCTTGACATTTCCAGGAGATTTGCCGCGCTGATGGGCGGAAAACTTTGGTGCGAGAGCGTATACGGAGACGGCAGCGAATTCATACTGACGATCAGCCAGAAGATCATGGATCCGGCGCCGATGGGAGTGTTCAGGGAGCATGAGGACGATGTGAAAAAAGGACCTTATGTGCCGAAGTTTATCGCTCCCGATGCCGATGTTCTTGTAGTGGATGACACTCCGATGAACCTCAATGTCATCAAAGGCCTGCTGCGTGCGACAAAGGTGTTTGTCACAACGGCATCAAGCGGCGAGGAATGTCTGGAAAAACTGAAATACGGGACCTATGATGTAGTACTGCTCGACCACATGATGCCGGGGATGGACGGAATAGAGACTGTTGCAAGGATACGCGAGACCATGCCGGATCTTCCCGTATATGCGCTGACGGCAAATTCCATGGCAGGCGAGGAATTCTACAAGTCAAAGGGATTCAACGGATATCTGTCAAAGCCCATAGACAGTACGACCCTGGAGCTTACCATCATGAAGCATCTGCCGGAGGAGATAATGCAAAAGGCCACGGCGGAGGATGCGGTAAATGAAACAGGAGAGCTGCCGGAAGAGCTGTCATGGATAAAAGAGACAGACGGGCTGTCAGTCCCGGACGGAATCAGAAATTCCGGCGGAGTATCATCATTTATTAATGCGCTTAACATGTTCAGGGACACCATAGATGCCAACGCGAAGATAATGGAGGATACCCTGGGAGAAAAAGATATCAGGCTGTTTACGGTGAAGGTCCATGCCCTGAAGACAACAGCGCGGATAATAGGAGCGAATATCCTGTCTGAGGCAGCGGAAAAGCTGGAGGAAGCGGGCAACAGGAACGACACCGGATTCATAGAACAGAATGCATCAAAGCTTATCGGGGATTACAGGGATTTTAAGATGAAGCTTGAAAAACTGGAGGATGTAAAGGAAAATGATAATAAAAAGCCCATCCCTGAGGATGAGCTGAAGGATGCCTATAATGCGCTGAAGGAAGTGATACCCCAGATGGATTATGATTCGGTCGAGATGATCATAGAGCAGCTGGGAGAGTATAGGCTTTCAGAAGAGGATGAAAAGAGGATAAAAGAGCTTTCCGGAATGTTAAGGCTCTTTAAATGGGAAGAAATGGAGGAACTGATCGCTGATGTCTGAAGATCAAATGACTGAAAACAAGATGCTGTTCGTAGCGGAAAAGGAGACCTTTCTGGCCCGCGCGATCATGAAGAAGGTTCGTGACGACGGGATCAGGTGTCTGTATATCCCGTGTTCCGTTGATGAGATCAACAAAAACTGGGATGACAACAGCCTGATAACCTTTTTTGTTGAAGATCTCTCAAATAATATAAAGGAAACACTCCATTACCTGAGTGACAGGATGGAGGAAGCCGGAAACCAGATGATACTCATCTGTGAAAAGAGCGATGCGGGTCATATCTATGACCACATATCGGACAGTCTGATATATGAAACCTTTGTCAGGCCGTTTGATAATGAAAACTATGTGAAGTCGGTCAGGGATTTTTATCAGAAACTCGATGCGGGAGAGCTGAAAAAGAGTATACTGGTCGTGGATGATGATCCGAACTATCTTGCTGTTGTAAGGGAATGGCTCAAGGGAACATACAGGGTCTCCATGGCAAATTCGGGACTGCAGGCGATCAAGTGGCTCGGAAAGAACAAGGTGGATCTGATACTGCTTGATCATGAGATGCCGGTGACCTCCGGACCGCAGGTGCTCGAGATGCTCAGGAGCGACAGCGAGACAAAGGATATACCGGTCATGTTCCTGACCGGAAAGAGCGACAAGGAAAGCGTGATGGCTGTAGTTGCGCTGCGTCCGGAAGGATATTTTCTGAAGACTATCGAAAAGGATGAACTGTTAAAACAGCTGAAGGATTTTTTTGTCCTGCATAAATCATGAAAAGAGGGATCAAGATGAGAAAAGCGATCAGCATACTGCTTGTTATGACAATGTTTGCCGCTGTATTTACGGGATGCGGAAAAAAAGAAAATGATGCGGCAGAACCTGTAAAGGAAGAGGTGAGCTCTCAGGCGGCCGCCGAAAAAAAAGAAGACGCGCCGGGTGATGAAAAAGCAGAAGATAATAAGGAAGAGGAGAAAAAAACTCCGGAGGCTTTTGATCCTTCAAAACTGGAGTTTGCGGATCGCTTCCTTGCCGGAAACCGGAATGTGTATCATATCGAAGATGACGGCAGTTTAAAACAGGTGCTGCGGTGTACCGAAGAAGGAGAAAGCATAGTCTTTGCGGGAGGAGACAAAGATCATTACTATCTGGCCGTAAATGAAGAGGGCATGAAATATACCCTGTATTACCAGGCTCCCGGGGATGTTCAGGGCAGCTGCGGGATAAAGCTTCCCGATAATACAAGCATAAATCATATGGCAGCATACCTGGATCGTTTTTATTATGACTACTATGATGGGACGAATGATGAATATCCCATCTGGTACTATGATCCCGAAAAGGATGATTTTGTCCGTGATCAGGAAATGGAACGGATGACAAAATACCTGAATTCGTATAAGGGAAAGAATATGACAGTCCTTGATTATACGACTTTTGTGCCAAAAGAACTGGCAAAGACGGATCATATGTTCCGAAAGAATACCGATGACGGGATGATCGTGGTCTTTGACAAAGAAGGAAATGAGATATACAGCGTGGTGCCGCCTACAGACAGCAGTGACTGGGATATCATAGATGACACCTATCTCATAGAGAACTGTCAGGACTATACGGCGGTCGGGAGGATAAGCAACACCCAGGCTACGGTGTTCAATATAAAGACCGGAATATATCATCCTTTGTGGGAAGGCGAAAATGACGTGGAAAGCTTTTCGGCGGTAATGGCAAAGGATGGTTACTTCTATTATTATATAGAAGAACTGAACCCGGACAGCAGTCCGAAGTGCAGGAAATACTACAGGGAGAAGGCAGAAGAGCTTGATAATAAGGACCTGAACGGAGAACTCCTTGCGGAGATCCCTGTCTGGAACGGTGTGTCGAGTGGATATATATCAGAAGACAGGTTTTCTCCCGACGGATTTTCGGTAAAGGGAAGCCGCGCTTATTATCTTTGGTTTGATGATGAAAAGGACAGCAGGACACGCGGGGATATCAGCTGGAGAGCGGTTGACATGGAAAGGCTTCAGTTTGATGATGATACGATCGTGACCGGCGCGGATGAGAGGCATGAGGACTTTGCGGATCTGGGATCCATAGATACGGAAAAAGAAGCGGAAAAAAAGGACGGATTCAGGTATTTTACTTCATCCAGGGACAGGTTTTATTTCCATGATGATGTGGAAAACGCCGTTGCCATGAATGAGACACTGAAAAAGATATACGATGAGCAGGACGGGTTTGCAAAGGATACGAAGGATACGGCCTATAATGATGTATTCGGCAGCGAATCGTCATATGATCTTGACGATCCCGATGCATGGGCTCCGGCATACAGCTATGATGTGAATTTGGGAGGAGCGGAACGGATCGGATCAAGGCACATAGAGGTCACCCTGAATGACTATGTGTATTACGGTGGCGCTCACGGCATGCCGGGCACCAGGAGCATAATCTTTGACAGTGAAACCGGAAATGAGGTCACCATGAAGGATCTTTTCCAGGGAAGCGAAAAGGAATTCAGGGATATAGTCGTGCAGTACTCAATGGATGACTGGAAGAACAGCGGTGACTACAAGTATTACGAAAGCTATGATCCTTCCCTTGAAAAGGACAAGAAGAAGGAGTTTGAGGAACTGGCAGGCTTTGACATGCTCATTGATTATGCGAAGGATGGGGTAAATGTCGGTTATTCACCCTATGCGGTCGGACCTTTTTCTTCGGGCTTCATAGAGATATTCATACCGTACAGCGCACTTGGCATGGAAGAGGAGATGAAGTGAGAAGGTATCAGAAAAACATCTTAAGTGAAATGCTGCATACCCTTCAGTCGGCAGCAGATGCTGTGGTAAAGCAGGTTCAGTCGGGTAATAAGGACGCCGTGTCCCTGCTTTTGCAGCAGTCGCAGGAGTGTGCCATCTCCATGGGAAATACTATAGAAGGATCCGAGGGAGAGGGCTTTGTGACCGTGACAAAGCTGGAAAAATACTGCGAGACCCTGTTCAGGATATCCCAGGAGATATCTTCGGGTGAGAAGCCCGATGCCCACAAGATCGGGAAGATACTCCAGAAGTCGCTGATCGCAGTGGAAAACAGCCTGAACAATGATATCCATGTGACAACCGAGACGGTCTTTCTGCCCTACAAGGCATCCATGTGGGACAGTCTGGAGTCGGTATGGCTGAAATGCAGGGAAGATCCGGACGATACGTCATACGTGATCCCCATCCCTTATTATGAAAAGAATCCCGACGGGAGCTTTCGTGAGGAGTTTTACGAGGGAGATCTTTATCCAAAGGATGTTCCGGTGACCGGTTACAGGGAATATGACTTCGAGGGGAGGCATCCTGACAGGATCTATATCCACAATCCTTATGATGAGGGAAACTATGTGACGAGTGTCCATCCGTTTTTTTATTCCAAAAATCTGAAGAAATTCACGGATGAGCTGATATACATCCCCTATTTTGTGCTGGCAGAACCCGATCCGAACGACAGGGAAACCCTGAAAAACATTGAGCATCTCGTTGCCGTATCGGCGGTGATAAATGCCGACAGGGTGATAGTCCAGTCGGAGGCCATGAAAAAAGCCTATGTCAACATCATGACAGGACTTGCCGGAAAGGAATCAAAGGATTACTGGGAAAAAAAGATATCGGGAGAAGGCTCGCCCAAATTTGACAGGGTTTTGCGGGCAGCGGACTCCGAGCAGGTAATCCCTGACGACTGGGCAGCAAAGATAAATAATAAGGACGGGACAAAAAAGAAGATTATCCTTTACAATACCGGCATTCAGGCGATGCTTGACAACGACATGAAGATGGTCGAGAAGATAAAGGACGCTCTCAGGATATTTAAGGATAATAAGGACAAAGTGACACTTCTGTGGCGTCCCCATCCGCTGCTGCCGGCAACCATCAGGTCTCTGAGGCCAAGCCTGTGGAGGGAATATGAGCAGATCGTAAAGAACTACAGGGAAGAGGACTGGGGGATCTATGACGACAGCGCTGATTTAGATCGTGCGATTGCGATAAGCGATGCCTATTACGGCGATCCCAGCTCAGTGGTCGAGCTCTACAAAAAGACCGAAAAACCCATCATGATCCAGAATGCGGAGATTGTGGGGGAATAATGAGGATCAATCGGGTTGACATAACTCTGAATATATCTTTTCTATATCATAATCAGGACTCATCTTTTCGGCTGCTTCCGTGATCCGGCGTATCTCATCCGGTTCTTCATCGAGCTGGTCGGCGATGGTTTCGACATCCATTCCCGTCTGAAGCTTCCGGCAGACCTTCCCGATAAGCTTTTTTTGGGATAGTTCCAATTTTTCTTCTGCAGTCTCAGCCCTTTGTTTCAGCTCATCTATCATGTATTTTGTCGTATTTCTGTCCATGATCCTTAACGCTTCCGAAAACATACCGATGACCTCCTTCGGCTTCTTTCTGAATTCAGAGATATCCTGATATAAAGGCAAAAACTCCGGATGACTGTCTATAAGCTTCAGCACTTCCCGCGGCTCCTCTGCCGTAAAGAATGTAAGCCATGCATCAAGATCTGTATCTATTTCATTGTGTTCCCTTTTTCTGAACGTGTCAAGCGAGATGTAGACTTCATTTTCAAGGTTTTTTACCCTGGCTTTGCAGCCTGACGATGATATCCATGACCACCTGACTTCCGGATTCTGTGATCATCATGCCCTCTCGGGGAAGAGTCTGTACTAGCTGCACCTTTTGTCCGAAAACAGCGGATAACAGGGACTGAAGCCTTTCAGGATACAAATCCGGGTTCAGGATTTTTTGAAAGAACTTGTCATACAGGATCTGCAGAGTTTTCTCTCCGGAAAGATAGGCAAGTACCCTTTCCCTGTCAATCTCAGAAAAAGATCTGAAGATTTCAGATGAAGCCTCGTCAGACCGGACAGCTTCAAGGACCTCCTCCCGGGGCAATGGCTTTCCGAGAGCCTGCCTTATCAGTTTTCTTTTCCGTGATGATTCAGATTTCAGATGTGATTCAAGAATTGATTTTTGAGACATGGATTTCCTCCTTTTAAGATGTGAGCGGCATAATAAGAGCATAAACAACCCATTCATCCGCTACAGAATAAAGATTTGAGAACTGAAATTCCGCCGGAGAGAACCTTCCTGCGGTGCGTTAGGATAAACGCAGAAATGATAATAACAAAAAAACAAAGATCTGACAAGCCCCTGATCATATCCAGACAGCAAATATCTGGTCGAATAATAAAAAAACTAAAGTTAAAGCCCTTTAGAGGATTATAGTTACAAATTACGCAATAATCCTTTATAATCCCATCTTTGACAGAAAAAAGAGAGTGAAAGTGCCTCAAAGTCAGTGATACTGGGCCTTGGGGCACTTTATAGTTTTACATGTGAAGTGCGTATACAATTCTGAAAAGGAAGCTCGCCTTCCGCTTTGCTCCAGCCGAGCCTTTATCTGATGCTGTTTTTGCAGCACCTTGTTGCCGGAATAATGCTTAGTCTGCTTGGCTGTCATTCTATCTGCCATCAGCATCTGGTCAACCCTTCGCGTAGCGCACCGCAAAGCGGCTGCGGGGTTGACACGCTGCTGACGGCAGATATTTTATCATTAAGCAGACTAAGCATTATCGTACGCAGAGCGCCATAAGTTCAAGGGCAGAGGCGCCAGCCTCTGGCTACCAGATTTTTTTAGAGGATTATAGTTGAAAAATGTGCTATAATCCTCTAAAATATACCTAAAAAGAGAGCTTTTAGAGGATTAAAAACTTTTAAGCATGTGATTAATTAAGTGAAAGGAGGTATCGTATATGGTATGTTCAATTCGTTCTGACCAGCCAATGATCGCCAAGGGTCCGATAAAAAAGACCAGAAAAAGAGGACGGCATGAGGAAATAAAGGATTTTTTGCAGACGCATGATATCTCTATAACACGCAGCGAAGGTACAACAGGAGAAATGGTTGCCGTTGTGAGGAAAATAACGCAATGAGCGAAAAGTATGTATCAAAAGAACATATTATAGAATACGATGCCAATTTACAACAATTGGCATCTTCTTTTAGGTGTGGTAACAGTTTTATTGATAATTTCCTTGGTAGTCCTATTGCTTTAGATCCAGGAATTGGAAAGACATATGTATGGCTTGACAGATCTGAATCCTGTATAATCGGATTCTATAATATTACAACTGGAAGCATCGAGGAAATAAAAGAAGGAAAAATCTATAAAATAGGTGGTGCTGTTCATATCAACGAGTTTGCGATTAATACTGACTATCAGAAACTGCTGTATGATAAACAGCGGAAATTATATGTATCAGATGTCCTTCTTTATGATTGCATTGAAAGAATAGAGTATTATAGACATAAATATTTGGGGTTTACATTTGTTACGCTTTCTTCTACTAAGGAAGGATATAATCTATATTGCAGAAATGATTTTGAGAAGATGGATGAAGATATGCAGATTCCGGTTCTTGAGGATAAAGAATATGAATGTATCCCGATGTATTTACCTTTGGATATAGAAAAATAAGAAAACTGTTTTAGACTAAAGTCAAAGCTGGTTATTGCCGATACAGATAATAGTATAGTATCTGTATCGGCTTTTTAGTCCAGACCGGTGGTTTGTTCGTATATAAATACAGTGAGGCAGTGTATGAAAAGAAAAATAACATGGATGTGCATACTTGCGATATGGAACATCTGGTGGCAACACAGGCCGTGCTCGACGCCGACCTAGCTTTTTTGTTAAAATTGACAAAACTTGCCGATATTGATATTATAATAATGAACTGTGAAGGAAGTGGTCGTTCGGCTCACTTTTGGAGTTCCTAACAGAGGGCGTGGTTCTCCTTCCCGAATAGGTGAAAACCGAAAAGAAACGAACCAATTAAATGATGCTTCTGATTGCAAAGGTCGGAAGCATCATTTAATTATTGGAGAGTATATGAATCCGCTTTTAGAAAAATACAACGATTATATCCGGCTGAGGGATTGTAAAATTGAATATGAGTTT
>JAGACK010000007.1 GCA_017614155.1 Lachnospiraceae bacterium | reverse complement strand
CTGACATATTCCCGTCTCCCATCAGGGTATTCAAGATACGCTCTTTTTGTTTCACTGTCATACCTCGCAACAGGCAACCCCTTGATTCGTCTTATTTCATCATCTATTCTGATCGATTCTTTGAATCTCTGGGTCAGTTCCTCATCAGAAACTCCACACATAGAATCTAATTCGTTAATTACTGTCATAAAAACCTCCCGATTCTACTACTGAATATAATCAATAATATCTTATAGCTTTTATCAGTTTATAGCAATCATTTTCAAAACATGCGCCACTGTTTCCCAGAACGAAGCCCGGATCATTTCCATTTTTATGCACCACAGGAATGAAAGAACAGAATCCGTCAGTATTTCATGTCTCCAGACATATCTTTTTCTATTCTCTTTACTACAGAATATATCCTCTTCTTTGCCCCTCCAATAACGCTTAAAATATCTGTCAACAGATTTACTCCGGCAATAATCCCATAAGCCGTTCCAGGAATCATCCGAACTGACCTGAGTATTGCGCAGATACTCCGTGAGCTCAATAAAACTGTCCTCTATTGTCGGATCCTTTCTTATTAAGCAAAGCTTCAGGCGAATTTTGAACAGTATTGTTCTTATTATCATTTCATTGATCATTGTGAAATCCCCCTTATAATAAAGGACTGCCGCATCGGGAACCATGACTGCCTCCGCCAATTTATCTTCATCCGTGCTTCTCCGCCGTAAAGACCGGCTCAAAGACGAATCTGAAGATCCTCAAATATTAATCCTCATCCGGATATCATCTTCATGACATCTCTGACTGACGAAGCGTATCGCGTATCTTGAAAAGGCGTATGTCTGACTGTGGAACTCCCGAACTGTCGGTTTTCGTATCTGGCTTCGTATCGCGCTGCCCACGGGCTTGAGTCTATTGACCAAGGGTAGTGTTTTATCTGCCGGTTCACTTAAACCGGTGTATTTCTCTCCATCAGGAAAGAAGCGCTTCTAAGGTTGCAGCCTGCCGTACATGCCACACTTCGATGTACAGAAGCGGCAGACCACAGTCATGGCCCCTGATGCGGCAGTCCTGCCGCATTTCCATATTCAGTTGTGTTTATTTTCTGTTTATGAACTTCTCGTATGCATCCTCGAAAGAATCGCCGGTATCATATGCCGGCTCATATTCAACTTCCAGAGTAACATTTGTCATGTCTATTTTTGCGGAAACCTCATCCGATTCGCGCTGCAGCCTTTTTATTATTCCCCTGAGCGCCTCGCGGTCGAAATCTATCGTCTTTATGGAACGTATCGTGTAGTGATACTCTGACTGATTTCCTTCGGAGTTGATCAGGTACCCGCTGCCTTCTTCATCCCTCTGTGTGGACTGAAGCGCAGCCAGCGGTCTGAAACGGCTGATGGCATCCTGTTTTGCCTTGTTCATGCAGATCGCTGCATCGATATCGTATCCGGCTTTTGTCTTTGCCTTCCCGACAGCCTCCGCAAGCTTTTCTCTTTCGGAGAGAAGATCCAGGTACAGGCCTATCACATTGTCTGCCGTCATCTCTGTTTCACGCTGTACCTCAATGGTCTCATTCTCGGCCCCCGAGTAGCTTTTATTCCTGAGATGTTCTTCCTTTACCTTCAGCACATTCTCAGTCTTTGAAAGGAAGAGCAGCGCTCTCTGTGAAAGATCGCTCAGATGGTTCTGCATTCTGAAAGACTCTTTTAATACCATTTCGTTTTCCTCCTGTCTTGTATTCTGTTTTCCAACCTACAGATCAGCTACAAATCTTTTTCTGACCTCCTCTTCTATATTTCTCAGATCCCTTTCTTTCAGGCCCTTCACTGATCTCAGGCCTTCGATACCGATCTTTTCTATGTCCATTATGGTGTTGATGCCTGCTCTTTTCAGTGACACATATGCCCTGACGGATATTTCCAGCTGGTTGATGTTATAAACCTCATCCAGATCGATGAGCTCATCTCCACAGGAACTTTCACTTGGATACCGTGCTTCCGGTACCGGAAGCCAGTATCCTGTCTCTGCCGGAAAATCCGTTTCTATTGTTATCCTGTTCCTTCCCAGTATCTTTCTGATACGCTTCAGGGTCCTTTCAACCTGGTTTTTTGTCTTGTCGTACAGCCCGGCTATCTCCGATACCGAAAGCCCTTCTATATAGTGTTTCACATATATCCTGTACATATCCGTACTGAAGATCCCCGAACGGACCATTTTCCGCATACGCCGGATCATCTCTCCCGTGATCTCATCAGTCCGGATTCCCATGTCCGTCAGGACATTCATCGGGTATTCCCTGCTGACCATCGCGCACCCCCTTTCTTCTGTTTTCTGATTTTATTTTATGATGCAGATGGCCCTCTTTCAATCAACCGGTAGTTCAATGATTTATTCTTTTTATTATTCTCTCAATATCCAGAGCCGTAAGTCCGGTCTTTGATGATGTCAGGTACAGATTTGGTGTTGATACTCCCCGCTCAAATAATGACGGATCATCATCTAGTATGATATACCTGTCGGAAACATGTCTTTTCAGATAATGCTCTATTTCCCTTGACCTGCTTCCATCAGGCGAAAAACCTGTTCGATCAAGACTTATGATCCCTGCAGGCTTCAATGCCTCCAACAGATCCTCAATGTGAACGGCAGTCGTGCCATCCCTGGCTATACCGTTTCTCCATGTTGACGTCAGCACCACTTTGGGGTTTTTGATCACATCTATCAGCCCGCAGAACTGATTAACACATTTCTGATTAAGAGAATACACTTTTTTGGCCCAGTCTGATTCCGTATTCAATACTCCGTCTACATCAAGAAAAATATACATAAACAGCTTCCTTACTCACCCGACTCGTTTTCCAATTGTTTCAATTTTTCTTTTATTTCTGATATCTTTTTTTCCCAATACTCGTTTTTATTATTCTGAGATAGTCTTATGGCAGATTTCAATGCTTTTTTTGTAAAAACTATCTGTTCATCTATAGACATTCCCTCGACAGAGCTGTAATCGTAATTATCATATTCACCATAGATTGTGTTATTTATCATTTTCTGAATATCTCATCCTTTTATGCGCTTATTTCCTTCTGATGTCACTTCGAAATACTCCTGCGTATCTGTATCTATAAGCAGTATGGGAATCCTCCCGCCCATCCATACCGATCCGTCTATGTAATAATGAGACTCACCATCAAAAAAAACATTGTGAAAATCGGGATCGCCGCTGATCGCTGCCGTCCCTGTATGACCCGCAATGATATCCATATAGAAATGTCCTGTCTGTGGAGGATATTTCTCAAAAAACTCATAATCCGGAGTCCCGTATTCCCACAGATCCTCAGCTTCCTCTTCTATGCCGGCATGGACAAATATCTGCCTGTCAGTCCTGTAATACTTACGGAGAGTATGGATCCACTTCAGATAGGGAGCATCATCTGCATCGCATTTAACATCATCCGCCTCGTCGATGCTGCTCCTTCCCTCATCGACCGCAGCCTCATGATTTCCCATCAGAGCGATCACCCTGTCGGGACCATATTTCTTCTCAAGAGCGATCACCCTGTCTAACACTGCATAGCTGTCATGTCCATGGATATAGTCACCCAATAATACAAGCATTGTATCGTCCTGATCCAGGTTGATCAGGGAAAGAGCCTTATCCAGTTCCTCTATATGACCGTGTATATCGCTTATTGCATAAATCTTCATATAACACCTTCCTTTGATTATCAATCAGTGACACATTCCCCCGTCCTTTCTTTGCTCATGTCTTCTGATTTCTTGAATATCTCATTGTTCCTCACTAACTCCCTGAATGATGCGGGAGTATAATTGTTGATCATGCAGCCCGCATTAAGAGCGTGATCCCTCTTCTTCATTACCTCATAAGCTTCCTCCTTTCGGTTATGGATATGGCCGTATATGTGATAACTGCCGTGAAAAAATCCATTCCACTCAACTATCGGAAAATGGCAAAGGCAGATCTGGTGCTCTCCATCCGTTACATGCATCATCTTGTCCACACCTTCAAGATAGTGTAATGCCTTGGGATTATCCAATATCGGAGTATCATGATTTCCCAAAACCAGAAACTTATGACCTTTCAACTGCCTCAGATACCACTCCGGTGCGTGATCACTTCGATAGCAAAAATCGCCGACAATATAAACCGTGTCATCCGGCTGTACTCTCCCGTTCCATAGCTCTATAAGAACATGGTCCATTTCATCTCTATCTGCAAACGGCCGATGGTCAAACCTGATTACATTCGTATGACCAAAATGAAGATCGCTTGTATATAAAATCATTCTCGTCCTCCTTACTGAAATGCTGCCTTTTAAGAAGCTGCCTTACAAAGACCGACGCGGTCACCGCCCCCGAAATGCGCAGCCGATCACGCACAGCGCGATCAGTCCGATGATACAGACCCCCGAAAAACCGATCTCCATAATAAACGCTGCCACAGCCACTGCCGGTACGAATTTAATGCAAAGACCAAACAATACAGTGATGATGCACATCAGCACACACGCTTCCTTCTCGTGCTTTTTCAGGAGCAGTTCCCTCCGGACGGTTATCGGATTTTCTTTATCATAGTTTCCGGCCTGGGCCTTTGCAAATTCTTTTGCCGTCTTTTCATACTCTCTTTCTTTTTGCCAGCCGGTATATAAGAACAGCTCGACAGTGTAGAAAAGATACGGTGCGTATTCCTTTGGCAGGTTTCCATGATCCCTCATCCAGATGTCTGTATTATCTAAATGATATACGGGATTCCCCTTGTTTGTAAAAGGCGTTTCTCTTTTATTATAGTAATCACATCTGGCCTTGTAGTAGGGTACGATGTTTTGGAAAAAATCATACAGCGCAGCCTTCATGTCGCAATATTGCCTGTAATTCCTCAGGTTTACAGAGCCGTTTGTTTTCACCATGTCCATATATTCTGTCAGGTCGCTGTACAGCAGGATCAGGTTGTCAGCATTATAGCTGTACATGTTCCAGGGATATCTGTTTGGATCATGGGCGGGATCCTCTGCAGGATCCGAATGTGTCAGCAGAGCATCAAAAACCAGTCCTGCTGCCCTGCCCTCCCCGTGGAGCAGATGATCGTTTGTCTCTGCTGCAGCCTGCCATGCATCATATATCCCTGCGTAAAAAGCCCTCGCCATCGGGCAGTTGTTCATCTGCAGAGAAAACGCCGCCCTGGCGATGAGAAAAAAGAAAGCCTCATGGAAATCCGGATCATCCTCCTTTATGTACGGTTCATACAGTTTCCTTACGATATATCCGATGCTTCGGAATATCTTTGTGTCCCGGCATGTCCTGTTATGAAAGCATGTCATCCCGTGATGGATGTGTTTGAGACACTCCTTTGTTTCTGCAGGGGATAATAAAGGCGTTCCGTTTTTCAGATCATTCTCTGTCAGATGTGAAAACGCTGCTGTGGGATCCATTGTAAAGATCTCCCGTTTTACTATCAGGCTGCTGCTTGAAAGATATCTGCAGTAGATCCCGACCACATCGAGAAAGGATTCTTTATTTATCATAGCCTTTTCCTCCTGCTTCAAGTGTAGCAGAAAAGTTATGCCGAAAAAATCAACCATCAGTTTATTTCCCTTAACCGGCAGCTGTTATATGATTCGGTTAAGGAGGAGGGACCCGAAATGACAGAGACAAAAAAGAAATCAGGTATTTTCCTGCCATATCGCACAGTCGGTCTTATCGGGATAGTCTGGAGCCTGGCTTTTCTGTCAGAGAAGTATCTGCCATTGATCCCGGCAGATCTTTC
This sequence comes from Lachnospiraceae bacterium, assembly GCA_017614155.1. Lineage (GTDB taxonomy): Bacteria > Bacillota > Clostridia > Lachnospirales > Lachnospiraceae > NK4A144. The sequence goes on along the minus strand of JAGACK010000007.1, from coordinate 19,933 downwards.
CTGGTACGGCTTCCTTTTGTGGACAGGCTGGAATATAGTGCTTCCGGTCATCCTTATTTTGAGCCTGCAAAACAGGTGGCCGTCTTCTGCCGGTATAAATGTTGCATTCTCAGCGCTTGCGGGATGCTGCTGCGCACTGGCAGGTCTGCATTTTCTTTCTGTTTATATCTTTATACCGGGGCGCATCTTTTCCCTGGTGACCTTTGTGGTATCAGCTGCCGGATATCTGGCGGGTTATCGCTGTTTCGTCCGGGACCGGTTTCATGATCTCTATAATGACGGCCGTGTCAGCAGAATTCTGAGGGCAGTGTTTTTTGGATTCATTGCCGGAGTCATCCTCTCGCATATGTTTCCAAATGTTTTCATATCAGGGATCGTTTTTATTATTTCATCCGTACATGTGTGCATAGGCCATATCATTTTAACAAGGCAGGTGAAAATACTGAAAGATCAGGCTTTTGCGCAGCTGGATGAAGAACGGAAAAAGAAGATGGCTTCGCTTGACGAATACGATGAAAAGATTCGCAGATATGAAGAGGAAAAAGCCGAAAGAGAACGCAGGGAGCGTGAAGCTCGCGAAAGGGCTGAGCAGGCACGGCGTGAACGCGAAAAAGCTGAACAGGAATACAGGAACCGTCAGGGTAGTTCTGCCTCACGGCATTATTTTGCCGGCTGCAATAATAAAGCAGAGCTGAAACGACGTTATCGCCAGCTCTGCAAAAAACTCCACCCGGACTGTCCCGGCGGCAATGCCGGATCCTTCCTTCGGATGCAGTCAGAATATGAAATGCTGCTTAAAACCATGGCAGCATGAAGGATCAGTCCTCCGTCAGATCAGTGAACTTGAAATCCTTTGCATCACTGCCTGCCTCATCGGATCCCTTCACCACGTTTTCTTTTCCGTCGTTCACATTTCCGATGACCCTGTCGCCCTCTTCTGCCTTCCTGTCCTTTGAAAGATCAAGGGGCACATACTCTCTTTCACTGTTCTTTGCCTCTTCCTCAAGGAACTCCTCGAGTTCGTCGTTTACATCATCATCATCAAAATCGTCAAAATCCTCGAGTTCCTCTCCGGATTTGAGCCAGTAATAAACACCTGCTGCCGCGGCGCCTGCGATCGCTGCGCCAAAAAGAAATTTACCGAAACCCTTTGCCATGATCATTCCCCCTGTCTTTTATTCTTATAATAAAAACCTTACTGCTGTGTCGGAAGCTTAAAAGACGATTTGAGCGACACTACCCTGTTGAATACAGGCGCGCCGTCTTTTGAATCCTTTGAGTCCACACAGAAAAATCCGTTCCTTACAAACTGGAAGCTGTCATAGGGCTTTGCATCCCTAAGCCACGGCTCGACAAAACAGCTTTCCATCTTTACGAGGCTGTTTGGATTTACATTCACATCCCCGTTCTCATCATAGACACCTTTTTCCTCATCCACAATGTTTTCATACAGCCTGGCTTCGCATTTAAATGCCGTGTCAGCCTTTACCCAGTGGATGGTGCCCTTTACCTTCCTGTCGATCTGACCCTCACCCTGCTTTGTGGCAGGATCATAGGTACAGTGAACTGCGGTTATGTTTCCGTTCTCGTCCTTGTCACAGCCGGTGCAGGTCACAAAATAAGCATGCATGAGCCTGACCTCATTTCCGGGGAAAAGCCTGAAATACTTCTTCGGCGGCTCCTCCATGAAGTCATTTCTTTCTATGTAGAGCTCCCTGCCGAATTCAACCTGCCTCGTTCCGAGTTCCTCGTTTTCCGGATTGTTCACTGCAGTCAGCATCTCGGTCTGTCCCTCCGGATAATTGTCTATGATGAGCTTTACCGGATCGAGCACAGCCATGATCCTCTTGTCCTTGCTCTTTAGGTCCTCACGGATACAGTATTCGAGCATATCCATCTCTGCAATGGAATTGGCCTTTGAAACGCCTGCCAGCTCCACGAATTTCTGTATCGACTCGGGCGTATACCCGCGTCTGCGAAGGCCTGCTATCGACACAAGCCTCGGATCATCCCAGCCGTCGACGGTGCCGTTCTCCACGAGTTTTTTGATATATCTCTTTCCCGTTACCACATTGTTCAGGTAGAGCTTTGCAAACTCTATCTGTCTGGGAGGTCTTTCAAATCCGACATTCTCGACGACCCAGTTGTAGATTGGCCTGTGATCCTCAAACTCAAGGGTGCAGATGGAATGCGAGATTCCTTCAAAAGCATCCTCAAGAGGATGAGCAAAATCGTACATGGGATAGATGCACCACTTATCGCCTGTATTATGGTGAGTCATATGGGCGACCCTGTAGATGATCGGATCCCTCATGTTCATGTTCGGCGAGGACATATCCACCTTTGCGCGCAGCGTTCTCTCTCCGTCTGCGAACACGCCGTTCTTCATATCCTCAAAAAGCTTCAGGTTCTCCTCGACACTCCTGTCCCTTGAGGGGTCATTCTTTCCGGGCTCGGTGAGCGTGCCGCGGTATTCCTTCATCTCATCAGCCGTCAGTTCGGACACATATGCCTTTCCCTTTTTGATGAGAGTTACAGCCGCCTCATACATCCTGTCAAAATAATCGGATGCAAAGAAAAGACGGTCTTCCCAGTCGGCTCCAAGCCACTTCACATCCTCCTTTATGGAATCCACAAATTCAGTCTTTTCCTTGGTGGGATTGGTATCATCAAACCTGAGATTGAATTTTCCGCCGTATTCCTTTGCCAGTCCGTAGTTCAAAAGTATCGACTTGGCATGCCCTATGTGCAGATAGCCGTTCGGCTCCGGAGGGAATCTTGTCATCACGCTGTCATAGACACCGTTTTCCAGATCCTTATCTATCTCGACCTCGATAAAATTCCTGCTCTTTACATCCATAATAAAACCTTTCCTTATCTTTATCAAAAGCCGCAAGCCCTCCACAAGGCTTACGGCTCTTATATAATGCTGCTGTCCAGAATCGAACTGGAGACCTCCGCACTACCAATGCGGCGCACTACCGACTGTGCTACAACAGCGCTCCCCTTGGCTTTTGACCAAGCCAACATATTATATTATACTTATTCTTACAATGTCAAGATTACTCAGATTCTTAAAAGATTATAGGAAAGAATGCGTCCTTGCGCCGCTGTTCAAGATGCTCGAAGCCATCTTCGAGCTCTTCGTCCCCCTGGTCATGGCATCGATCGTAGACCACGGGATTGCCGCCTCCGACACATCACACATATGGAAGATGAGCCTCGTGCTGTTGCTTCTGGCCGCAGTAGGCCTTGCTTCATCAGTTACGGCCCAGTACTTTGCCGCAAAAGCAGCCGTAGGTTTCTCCACAAAGCTCCGCCACAGCGTATTTGAGCACATCGGCAGCCTGTCATATTCACAGATCGACAGGCTAAAGACCCCTACCCTCATCACCAGGATGACCAGCGACATCAACCAGGCCCAGGCCGGAGTCAACATGTTCCTGCGCCTGTTTTTGCGCTCGCCCTTCATCGTCTTCGGCGCCATGATCATGGCCTTTACCGTAAATGCGAATGAAGCCCTCATCTTTGTCGTGACCATCCCTGCGCTCACAGCCGTAGTCGTCGGGATCATGGCCTTTACCATGCCCATGTACAAAAAGGTCCAGATGCGCCTTGATGCGGTCTTAAACAGGACAAGCGAAAACCTCGAGGGCGTCCGTGTGATCAGGGCATTCCGCCACGAAAAACAGGAAACAGACGCCTTCAGGGCCGAAAACGAAGATCTGAACCTGCTGCAGAGATCCGTCGGCAGGATCTCCGCCCTCCTCAACCCCGTGACCTTCATCATAATAAATGCGGCCACCATCGTCCTTCTCTACACGGGTGCTTTAAAGGTTGATGAAGCCGCGATCACCAGGGGAGAGCTCATCGCGCTGGTAAACTATATGTCGCAGATCCTCGTTGAGCTCATCAAGCTTGCAAACCTCATAGTGACCATAAGCCGTGCCCTGGCATGTGCGGACAGGGTTGCGGATATCCTTGATATCGCTCCGGACATGGCAGACGGAAGCCGGACGCTGCCTGAACCGGCTGAAGGTACGCCTGCTGTCGAGTTTGACAATGTATCCTTAACCTATGCCGGCGCAGCTGACGCATCCCTGACAGATATCTCATTTAAGGTCATGCCGGGAGAGAGCCTTGGCATCATAGGCGGCACCGGCTCCGGAAAAAGCTCTGTCATAAACCTGATCCCTCGCTTCTATGATGCGACAGAGGGCGTGATAAAGATAAACGGCATGGACATAAAGGATGCCTCCACAGGCTCGCTTCGCCGCAGCGTCGGGATAGTTCCGCAAAGCGCCGTCCTGTTTTCCGGCTCCGTCGCCGACAACCTGCGATGGGGAAAGGCCGACGCAACGGAAGAAGAAATGACACAGGCCCTGAAAACCGCCCAGGCATACGATTTTGTGATGTCAGATCCGAAAAAGCTGGACAGACAGATCTATGAAGGCGGCAAGAATCTTTCCGGAGGACAGCGGCAGCGCCTTACCATCGCGCGAGCTCTTATTATGGATCCGAAGATCCTCATACTCGATGATTCGGCCTCCGCCCTTGATATGGCAACGGACAGCAGGCTCAGGCAGGCCATAGCCTCACTTGAAAAAAAGCCCGCAGTCTTCATCGTGTCACAGCGCGCGTCATCGGTCATGGGCTGCGACAGGATAATGGTAATGGATAACGGATGCGCAGCGGCCATCGGGACTCACGAAGAGCTGATGGATACATGCGGTATATACAGGGAGATCTATGAAACACAGTTCGGCGCATGAAAAAAGCTCTCAGCTTCATACAGTGAAAACAGTGCTGAAAAGGGTGGGAAGATACAGGCCCTTCATCCTTCTTTCTCTGCTCTCTGCGGCGCTGTCGGTAGCAGGGTCTCTCTACATACCCGTTCTGACCGGACGGGCCGTAGATCATGTGCTCGGGCCCGGCAGGGTTGACTTTCGCGGGCTGGTTTCCGTGCTTATTGCCATAGGCATCACCATGCTCGTCAGCTCCCTGTTCCAGTGGATCATGAATGTGAGCAACAACCACATTACCTTTAATGTGGTAAAAGACATCCGAAGAGAAGCCTTTGAAAAGATCCAGGCCCTGCCTTTAAGCTATATCGACTCAAACAGCCACGGCGATATCGTAAGCCGCGTCATAGCCGATGCCGACCAGTTTTCGGACGGGCTGCTTATGGGCTTTACCCAGCTCTTTACAAGCGTGCTCACGATACTCGGGACTTTATTATTTATGTTAACCATCAATCCGTGGATCACTCTTGCCGTGGTCCTCGTGACTCCGCTTTCCTTTTTTGTGGCCTCCTTCATAGCAAAACGCACCTACAGGATGTTTGCGCTGCAGTCGAAGGAGCGCGGGCGCCTCACATCTCTCATCAATGAGATGATCGGAAACGAGAAGACGGTGCAGGCCTTCGGTCACACGGATGAGGCCCTTCGGGATTTTGACGACATCAACAGTTCTCTTGAAAAAATCTCGCTGAAGGGACTCTTTTATTCATCCCTGACAAATCCCTGCACACGCTTCGTCAATTCCATCGTCTATGCGCTTGTCGGCGTGACCGGGGCTGCTGCCGCCATTCGCGGGATGCTCTCAGTCGGACAGCTTGTCAGCTTCCTTTCATATGCAAACCAGTACACCAAGCCCTTCAATGAGATCTCCGGCGTTGTGACCGAGCTGCAGAATGCCATCGCCTGCGCAGCCCGTCTCCTTGCCCTCATTGACGAGCCTTCACAGAGCACGGATCCCGATACGCCCTTATCCTGCGGAAACGATGCCGGCACAAAGAGCGTGGAGTTCAGGGACGTTTGCTTTTCGTACAATAAAAACGTCCCGCTCATCGAACACTTCAACATGTCCGCAAAGCCCGGGACGAGGACTGCGATAGTCGGTCCGACCGGCTGCGGCAAGACTACCCTGATAAACCTTCTCATGAGATTTTATGATCCGGATTCCGGAAAGATATTGACAGACGGGATCGATACAAAAGAAATGAAAAGAGATGACCTGCGTTCTCTCTTTGGAATGGTGCTTCAAGAGACCTGGCTGGGGAACGGAACTGTCCGTGAAAACATAGCAATGGGAAAACCTGATGCAACTGATGAGGAGATAATAAATGCGGCAAAGCTCTCTCATGCCGACAGTTTTATAAGACGCCTGGAAAACGGCTACGATACGGTATTAACGGGAAACGGGGACACGCTTTCTGCCGGGCAGAAGCAGCTGCTGTGCATCGCGCGTCTGATGCTGGCCCTTCCTCCCATGCTGATCCTCGATGAAGCAACCTCCTCCATCGACACCCGCACTGAAATAAAGATCCAGGATGCCTTTGCAAAGATGATGCAGGGCCGCACATCCTTCATCGTCGCCCACCGTCTCTCCACGATCAAAAATGCCGACAGCATCATCGTCATGAAGGACGGCCACATCCTCGAACAGGGCACCCACAAGGAGCTCCTTTCAAAGAACGGGTTCTACTCAACCCTCTGGAACAGCCAGTTTAACTAAAAAACCGGGGATCAGTAATATGTTTTGTGAACACCCAGCCGGCAGTTCTTAGCGAATCCGAGTCTTATAAATTTCGCGGGTGCGAAGGCCACGCCGCTTTTCAGGCGTGGAACGGCGCAGAGCGAAATTTTGTTTATAAGACGACGGATGAGCTTAGAACTGTCCGAGCCGTGAACAAAACATATTACTGATCCCCGGTTATATTTCAGCGTGGCAGCCTGAGCGCAGCCGCTCTTCCTCCGCCTGCGACCTTCGAAAGATCATCCTCAGCGAGCTCATCATCTTCTTCCACGGTCTCACTGAGAATCTTATCAGCCTCCTGCGCTGTTTCATTCAATTCATCTTTTTTGTTTATATCATCCATAGACTTCATTATCCGATCCTCCCCGGCAATGCTGCTTTAACGCATATTCCTTCTTTTGAGATCATCCCACTGCTCCATCGATATCTCTGTGAGGCTCTCCTTGGAAATAAGTGCCATAAGCCTGGCATCATTTAATTTATCATATCCTTTCTGTTCCTGACCACCCAGCTGGACGAGATTTCCTTTCCGGTCAACCACAAAATACTTCCCGTTCTGATTGACAATATAACCGCCGCTTACAAAATCAAGTTCATCATCATTTAATTTGTTCTGTTCCATGCTCATATCTGTTATCCTTTCTTAAAAATCATCATCTGCTTTCAAAAATACGGGTTTTTCAGCCTGTTATCCTATTATACGACGGAGCGTAAAAAAAGGCTAACTTTTTGACCCTGACATCAAAATGATGTAAAGTATTATTTGTCTTTATTAAGGAAAAAAAGGAGTATAAAATGCCTGCTTTTGTATCTTTCATAATCGCGTGGATCTGTTCATTTGCTTTGGTATTCCTGTCGGAGGTGTCCCTGCTCGAGCACAGCATATCTGATGTCCTGTGCCGTGATATGCTGATCTCCTGGATCATCGCGCTGCTTTTTGCCATAGGGGTTTCCGTGAAGGGAAACACCGCATTCCAGCTTCTGCCTGAAGATTCCCTTAAAAACGATCCGGCCGATGTCGAATACAAGCAGTACCCCGGCGGTCCGGCCAACCACTTCAACGGCCAGACCTCTGACTGCGGGCATCTGTACCTTTTCCCGGACAGCCTTGTATTTCATCCGTATTCGCCAAAGACCCACCGTCCTGATTTCACTATAAAATACAGCAATATTGAAAAGATAAAGCCATCCTCTCTCAATTCCATCATTATCATCACCAAGGATGAAAAGAAACACCGCTTTGCTGTTGAAAACAAGCAGCAATGGGTTTCAGACATCAGCTCCAAAACAGGAGGGACCGTTAATGGATAAAAGGAGAAGTACGGGTGTCATCATAACGATAGCCTCCCTGCTTTTTGCCATCATACTGATGAATATCGGCATGGTCTTCATAAGGACACGTGAACAGACCAGGTCTTCGGGAATATATGATCTCGAAAACATAAGCAGCGACCTCGAAGAAAAGATAAACGCTGCGGAAAAGCTCACTATGCAGATAGCGATCGGCGCCCGGGAGTATATCGGCGACATAGACGGCATGGAAGACTACATCTATGAAAAGAGAGCAGAGGTACTGGCGGGCGATATCGGCGCGTTCAATGTGTATATCGCCGGTGACGGCTGGGCCATACTGCCCGGTCTGGAGCATCCGGAACACTTCGAGCCCAAAGAACGTGTATGGTATCGCGGAGCGGTAAAGAATAACGGCATGACCTATGTGACATCGCCCTATCAGGATGTGGTCACCGGAAAGATCTGCTATACGGTCTCTGTGATGCTCGGCGACCGTTCATCCGTTCTCTGCGTTGATTATACCATTGATACGATCCAGGATCACATAGGACAGATGTATGAGTCCAATACCCATGATGCCGTTATAGTCACGGATGAAGGGAAAATAGCGGGATGCTCTGATGAGTCACTCATAGGGGAAGATCTCGTAACAGCCCTTCCGGAATATGCCGGTATATGGTCTTTGTCAAAGGAGACCGACGGTGTGGCATCTGCAAGGATCAGATCAGGTTTCCACTTTGAAAACCTGTTTGCTACAAGGTCCGGGAACGGCTGGTATTTCATCATCAGCATGAACGACTGGGAACTGTACCGGAACGCCTACATGCAGCTCATTTTTACGGTCATCCTCTCCCTGGCGCTGTTTGTAACGATAGTGCTGCTGTATATGGATGCGCTGAAAAACAGGAAGCGTGTCGAGGATTCCATGCTGGCCAAGGAGGAATTCCTGAACCAGATAATCAAAAAGCTCCGTGATCCCTTAAAAAAGATCCTGAACATATCTGAAAGAGAAAATGTGGAACATATCGAAGATTTCGGCATGGAGCTGGGACGTGTCCACTCTGCGGCGGATAATCTGTCAGATATGATCGATCAGCTGATGTCCTATTCCGGTATCAAGCTCATCAGAAAAAAGAAAAAAAGCAGGAAAGGCAGTGAGTTCCGCCAGGTAGACAAAAGATACCGCCTTCTGATCCTTGTTTTCATGATTTTTGTCATGATCATAAACTTCTGCCTGAACCTCACGATCTCCCTCAAGCGCGGAAATACGCAGATGAAGGAGAACGCAGAGACCTATGTTTATGAGCTGTCCGAGTGGGTGGATACACAAAAGAGCATCCTGGATATGTTCGTAAGCATCATTTCAGCAGATCCCAAACTGCTTGACGATTACGAAGGAACCATAGGATACCTTGACCGTATAACCCAGCAGTATCCCGAGATATCCGTCTCCTACATGACAAGCCCGAAGCTTGATCCTGTTGTATATATGAACAACGGATGGAAACCCGGGCCCGACTTCAGCCTGGAGGACAGGCCGTGGTACAAGGCTACCCTTTCCTCAAAGAACGGCTGGAACATCACCGAGCCCTATTATGACTCACAGACGGGCGGGTACTGCATCACAATGTCCGAAATGGTTTATGATTCCCGGACAGGCGAGTTTCTGGGTATCTTCGGCATTGATTTCTTTATGGACAAGCTGGTGGGGATCCTTGGAGACAGCTATTCGGACAAGGGCTATGCTTTCCTCGTGGATCCGTCAGGCTATATCATGAATCATCCCTACGGGAGCTATCAGATGACGGAAAGCTCCATGACAAGCATACTGGAACTTCCCTACGGACATATAAAGGCAGACGGCTCCGAGACCGCGATCATCCGCGATTATGACGGCAACCTGAAAACGCTTCTGGCCATACACGATGATGAAACCGGCTTTTCTGTCTTCGCGGTATCCGATGTCCTGAGCATATACGGATTTGTTTTCCTTTACGGATTCATATGCATCTTCACCTTTGCCATATGCATCTTCATGGTATGGCGTCTTTTGTCTGACATGATAGCATGGCAGGACGATGCCGCAATGAAGCTCAAGGAGGCTGCGGATACCGCAGTCGCGGCAGGAAAAGCAAAGGGCCATTTCCTTGCGCAGATGTCTCACGAGATCCGGACACCGATCAATACGGTCCTTGGCATGAATGAGATGATCCTGCGCGAGTCAGAGGACGATTCCATACGGGATTATTCCGAAAGCATACAGATAGCCGGAAAGAGCCTTCTTTCCCTGATCAATGACATCCTCGATTTTTCAAAGATAGAAGACGGAAAAATGGAGATAATCCCGGTCAGGTACGGCATGTCCTCCATGATCACGGGCCTTGTCACCTCCGTGATCGAAAGAGCGACCGAAAAGGGGCTTGAGCTGATAATAAAAGCCGATCCCGATCTCCCTTCCGAGCTCTACGGAGATGAAGTCCGTGTCAGGCAGGTGATCACAAACATCCTCACAAACGCTGTCAAATACACCGAGACCGGAAGCATAACATTTACTGTAGGTTATGAACTGATAAAGGATGAACCGGACGGCGTGATGATAAACATAGATGTGACAGACACAGGCATAGGAATAAAAGAAGAAGACATGAAAAAGCTCTTTTCCGAATTTGAAAGGATCGAGGAAAAGCGCAACCGAAATGTGGAAGGAACCGGCCTTGGCATGAGCATCACAAAGAGCCTGCTTGAGATGATGGGGTCCACCCTCAAAGTTGAAAGCGCCTATGGCAAAGGATCCAGATTCTATTTTTCCATAAAGCAGCTGATTGCGGACCGTACTCCCATGGGAGATTACGAAACGGCATACCAGGCGCTGCAGAAAGACCGCAAACGCTACAACGAGAAATTTACGGCGCCGGATGCAGAAGTTCTCGTCGTGGACGACAATGCCATGAACCGCATGGTATTCAAAAGCCTGCTGAAAAAGACCATGATTAGGATCGATGAGGCGGATTCCGGAAACGAAGGCCTCTCTCTCATGCGCGAAAAGAAATACGACCTTATTTTCCTCGATCACATGATGCCTGTAAAGGACGGGATCGAAACCCTAAAAGAGCTCAAAGCTGAGCCTGACAATCCAAACCTTTCAACTCCCGTTATCTGCCTGACTGCAAATGCCATTTCCGGAGCCCGCGACGAATACATCGCGGCCGGATTTGATGATTATCTGACAAAGCCCATTGATTCCGGAAGGCTCGAGGACATGCTCATTGATTACCTGCCGGCAGAAAGGATACAAAGGATCGATCCGTCATCAAAAAAGGCTTCGAAGAAAGAACCTCATATAAAGGAGCTTGATCTCCTCGCGGGTAACGATATGATCGATGTCAGGGCCGGTATCAGCGGAAGCGGTTCCGAAGACGATTATTATGAGATCCTCAGGGTCTTCTATGAGTCTCTCGATGACAAGGCAAAAGAGCTGGAAGGATTTTTCGAAAATAATGATCTCGAAAACTATACCATAGCCGTTCACTCGATGAAGAGTTCCCTGCGGATAACAGGCGCTCCACAGTCCGGAGAAAAAGCAGAGATGCTTGAAATGGCAGGGAAGGCAGGCGACTGGGAAAAGATCAGAGCTAATCATGCTGATTTCATGAAGGAATATACCGGCTTTAAGGAGATCCTGGCGCCCGTATTTGAAAAGGCTGCGGATAACAGTGATTCCGGAAACGGCGATGACAGACCGCTTGCCGACAGCGAAACCATCAGGCAGGCCTATGATGAGATAAAGAACGCCTGCGAGGATCTCGATACGATCCGTCTGGAATATGAGATAGAAAAGCTGAAGTCTTACAGGATTCCTGACAGCGAGAAGGAACTGTTTGACAAGATCGTATCCGCTGCTCTCCAGTTTGATTATGATGTGATAACCGATCTTTTATCCTGAAAAACCCTTTGGCGGCTGTCCTTATTATTCTGCCTCGTCTTCATCCTCACGGATCTTTTTGAGCTCGTCCATATAGCCTGCAGTTATTATGCCGGATGGAAGCGCTATGATCGCGATGCCGAATACGGATGAGACCATGGATATGAACCGGCCTGCGGTAGTGACGGGATAGATATCCCCGTATCCGACCGTGGTAAGCGAAATGGTCGCCCAGTAGAGAGCGTCAAAGAAGGATCCGAATGTCGTTCTTTCGATATTGAACACTACCAGCGCGGAAACACAGATGTACCCTATCGCGAGCGTACACACCGCCATCAGGGCATCCTTCGAGTTCCTGATCACCCTCGAGACCATGGAAAGGCTCCTGCTGTATCTGTACGCCTTGAATATCCTGAAAACCCTGAGTGTCCGCACCAGACGGAAGATCCTCAGAATCTTGAACCCGCTGTTTATTATAATAAGAGACGGCAGGATCGAGACAAGGTCGATGATCGCTCCCGGGGTAAAAGGATACCTGACAAAGGAAGAGACGGATTTCTTCCCCATCTTGAAATCAGCTGTGATGAGCCTCAGCAGATAGTCGACGATGAAAAGAAAAGCTGTTATGACATCCGTAACGGCAAAGATCGGATATGACTGCCTGAGCGTGAGAGGGATGAGGCTTGCGACAATGCATACCATCATCAGAACATCATAGGCCAGGCTGACCTTATCTCCGTCTTTTGATACTTCTATTATCTCATATATTCTCTTTCGCAAAGCCTTCTCCTTAAGGATCCTTTCGCGTGCCCTATCTCATCGTTACCAGTTCATACTCCCTTGATCCTATCCCGATCTTTTCGGCATGCTCAAGGGTCTCTGCCCAGGAGACATTCGGATTGCTGTTTTTCCAGACATCGCCGTGATCATGGAAATGATCGTCTGCCATATTGTCGCCAAGCTGGCTGTTCCTGATGGGCTCGGCTTTCTGACAAAGGTCCACGCACGCCTGATCCAGGGCCACGGGATCAAAGGATGAAAGCATCCCGATATCCGGCAGGATCGGCGCATCATTCTCTCCGTGACAGTCGCAGTTCGGCGACACATCTGTTATCAGGCTGATATGGAAATTCGGCCTTCCGCTGACCACCGCTGCCGTATATTCAGCCATCCTGCGCCCGAGCATCTGCGGAGCATCCCAATTGTCATTTTCAATGGCATCAAAGGCACAGGCTCCTATGCACCTGCCGCAGCCCTTGCATTTTTCGGGATCGATCCGCGCCTTGTTTCCTTCATAGACGATGGCATCAGACCCGCACTCCTTCGCGCATCTTCTGCATCCCCTGCAGAGCTCTGTGATCACATGGGGATGGCCGCTGTTGTGCTGCTGCATCTTTCCGGCGCGGCTTCCGCATCCCATGCCCAGGTTCTTTATCGCTCCCCCGAAACCGGCCTGCTCGTGTCCCTTGAAATGATTGAGAGATATTATTATATCCGCATCCATCACGGCGCGTCCTATGTACGCCTCTTTGCAGTATTCTCCGTTCGGTACCGGCACTGCCACATCATCGGTCCCGCGAAGGCCGTCCGCTATTATTATCTGACATCCTGTAGTCACGGTATTGAATCCGTTGATATTCGCGCAGTCAAGGTGCTCGAGCGCATGCTTCCTGCTTCCCGGATACAGTGTATTGCAGTCGGTCAGAAAAGGCAGTCCGCCGTTTTCCTTTATCACATCCGCAACAGCCTTTGCGTAATTCGGCCGAAGGTACGCCAGGTTGCCCAGCTCCCCGAAATGCATCTTGATCGCGACAAATTTCCCGTCCATGTCGATCGTTCCGATTCCTGCCATCCTTATCAGTTTCTGAAGCTTGTCCGTCAGACTCACTCCGAGCACAGTGCGAAAGTCAGTAAAATATACCTTTGATCTTTCCATTCGTTTCTCCTTTACTCATATACCTTCGGTGAGACAATGAGTTTTTGTCTCACCTTCGGTAGTTTTAATAATTCACAGATATTTCTTCAGTTTGCCTCGTATACGCTGCAGCGCATTGTCCGTGGATTTTTCATCCCTGCCGAGGACTCTGGCGATCTCGGCATAGCCCATCCCCGTCATGAAAAGATCCATCACGCTCTTTTCAAATGCTGACAGTTCCTTATCGATAGCCTCCGAGATCTCGAGCGCCTTCTCCTGATTCAGTATGATACTCTCCGGCTCCGTATCTCTCCCTGCCGGCAGAACATCCTTCAAAGACATGGCGCTTCCCTCGCCCTCTCTCCTGTCGTCCTCATTATAGAAAGAGATATAGGTGTTCAATGGCATGTGCTTCTTCCTGCCCGAAAGCTTGATGGCAGAATACATCTTTCTGGAAACACACAGCCTTGCAAAGGTCCGAAAGGATGCATCCCTGCCGCTGTCATAGTCCCTCACTGCCTCAAAAAGACCGATCATCCCCTCCTGTATGAGATCCTCAGTCTCTCCTCCGATGATAAACATGGATCCGGCCAGGCTTTTCACCATATCCTTGTATCTGACCATCAGAAGATCCGCCGCCGGCAGATCCCCGTCTCTGTATTCAGTTATCAGTTCCTCATCACTTAAACCGGTATAATCCTTCATGTATCTCTCCTCCGCTCATACATGAGTTTCTTCGGGGACGCTTCCGCTCGCTACAAACGCAGCGGTACTAACCTCGCAAAGAACGCTCGGAAGTACCGGCGTTTTCCGAACGCCCCTCAGAAATCTCATGTATCGCTACGGAGAGGGACGCAGATATATCTCCCTCACGCATTCATCCGCTGGCGGACGATCTCGTAGCACAGCACTCCGGCTGCAACTGACGCATTCAGCGAATCTATCTCCCCCTTCACCGGGATCGATGTGATGAAATCACATTTCTCCTTCACAAGCCTTGCCACGCCCTTGCCTTCGGCTCCGATCACAAGTCCTATCGGACCGGTTAATTTCTGCTCATACATGCATTCTCCGTCCATATCGGCGCATACAAACCACAGGCCCTTATCCTTCAGATCCTCGATCGTCCTTGACAGATTGGTTACCCTGGCCACCGGCGTATGGTTTATGGCGCCTGCAGATGCCTTTGCCACAGTCGCGGTAAGTCCGACTGCCCTGTCCTTCATGATAATAACACCGTGCGCCCCGCAGACATTGGCCGTTCTTATTATGGCGCCCAGATTGTGCGGATCCTCGATGCCGTCAAGGAGTAATAAGAACGGATCTTCGCCTTTATCCGAAGCTGCCTTCAGTATGTCATCCACCTCCACATAGTTGTACGCAGCTATGCGCGCCATGACACCCTGGTGGGAATGTGTCTCGCTCATCCTGTCAAGGCGGCTTTTGTCGACATATTCGATCCTGATCCCGGCCTTTTTTGCCTCACGCCTGATAGTCGAAAGCGCTCCTCCCTCTGCACCGTCAAGCATGTAGATATGCTCTATGCTGCGTCCCGCGCGGAGCGCCTCTATGACCTCATTTCTGCCCTCAACTATCAGTGTCTCCAGTCTGTCGTCACTCATCCGATCCCCCTGTCTCCCCTATTCTCCAATACAAACATCTATCAGTTCATCTATCCTGTCATTCCTGCCTTCCAGGAAAAGATATCCGAAAAGGGCTTCGAGCGCAGTGGCTTTCTGATACTCGTAACCCGTCGCATTCTTTGCCTTGTGCTCAGGCTTGCTGTTCATCCCTCGGCGCACAGCATCCCTTTCATCATCCGAAAGCATACTCTCTATCCTGTCAAGCGCTTCGGCCTGCGCCGGCGCTCTCACGATCTTTGAAACCTTCGCATGAAGTTTCGCGGCGGACATATTAGCCCGCCGCACGATCCTCTCACTCACATACAGACTGTAGACTGCATCCCCCATGAAAGCCAGAGCCAGCCCGGAATAGGTCCTCAAAGTCTCTCCCATTTGACTCCCTCTCTGGTATCCTTTAGCACGATGCCCTTTTGCAGCAGCTCATCACGGATCTCATCAGCTCTCGCAAAATCCTTATTCTTCCTTGCCGCCTGTCTTTCTTCGATGAGCGCCTCTATATCAACATCCAGCGCTTCCTTTTCGACCGTGACCTTCAGTCCCAGCACCCCGGACAGCTCGACCAGGATATCTTTCATCCGCATAATAAAAGCCTTGCTGCTTTCTGATTTTGCCTCAGTATTTGCAAGCTTTACCAGCTCAAAGATAACGGATATCGCATCTGCGGTATTGAGGTCATCATCCATGGCTTCATTGTATTTCTGCTTTAAGGCATCTGCCTTTGAAAGCGTCTCTTTTTCCGCATCGGACATTTCCGCATCCTTTGCGTTTCCTGCCTTGAAATCAAGATCCGCAACGCAGTTTCTGATCCTTTCAAGACCCGCCTTTGCAGCCTCCATGAGCTGCGCCGAAAAATTCAAAGGAGATCTGTAATGCGCGCTCAGCATGAAAAAGCGCAGGACCTGCAGATCATACTTTTCGGAGATATCCCTTACGGTAAAGAAATTCCCGAGGGACTTGCTCATTTTCTTATTATCGATATTTAGGAAGGCATTGTGCATCCAGTAATGCGCAAAGGGCACTCCGTTTGCGGCCTCGCTCTGTGCTATCTCGTTTTCATGATGAGGGAAGATCAGATCCTCTCCCCCTGCATGGATGTCTATCGCGTCACCCAGATATTTTTTTGACATGACCGAGCATTCGATATGCCAGCCGGGACGCCCGTCGCACCAGGGTGAAGTCCAGTATGGCTCACCTTCCTTTTTGGGTTTCCAGAGCACGAAATCGAGCATATCTTCCTTGCCCTCGCTTCCGGTTACCTTGATATCCCTGTGTCCGCCCTCAAGATCATCTATGTTCTTGTGGGACAGCTTTCCATACTCTTTGAAGGAAGCTGTGCGGTAATAAACCGTGCCATCCTTTGCCACATAGGCATGCCCCTTGTCTATGAGAGTCTGTATCATATCGATCATCCCGCCGATCTCTTCGGTTGCCTTCGGATGAGTGGTGGCAGGCATGACATTGAGACCCTCCATATCCTTTTTGCATTCCTTTATATATCGTTCGGAGATCTCCTTTGAGTCGACTCCTTCATCGTTGGCTGCTTTTATTATTTTGTCGTCAACATCCGTGAAATTCGATACATAATTGACCTCAAAGCCTCTGTAGGTCATATATCGCCTGAATGTATCAAATACGATCATGGGCCTGGCATTCCCGATGTGTATCAGGTTGTAAACGGTCGGCCCGCAGACATACATGGAGACCTTTCCCTCATTTATCGGCTTGAAATCTTCAAGCCTTCTTGTCAGTGTATTGTAAATCTTCATATTCCCTCTCCGTTAACTCCTTCCGTCTCTGATCTTTCTCTTTCAAGTCTCCTTTTTTCTTCAGTCTTTCCTTCCAGATCCATGCGCAGAAGCCTGATGCTCTCTTCAAGTTCAAGGATATGGTTGGTAATACTGGCGTTTGATTCCTGAAGCCTGTCGATATCGTCGCGCACGGGATCGGGGAGATCTATCTGGTTGAGTTCTTCACGGTTCAGAGTCGTATCAAACCTCTTTACGATCCGCCCCGGCACTCCGACGACAGTACAGTTCGGAGGAACCTCTTCAAGCACGACAGAGCCCGCTCCGATCTTTGAATTATCACCTATCGTAAATGATCCCAGGACCTTTGCTCCCGTCGAGATCATGACATTGTTGCCTATGGTCGGATGTCTTTTTCCCTTTTCCTTGCCCGTGCCTCCGAGTGTCACTCCCTGATAGAGAGTCACATTATCGCCGATCACCGTCGTCTCGCCGATGATCACTCCGGCGCCGTGATCTATGAAAAAGCCCTTTCCGATCTGCGCTCCGGGATGGATCTCTATGCCTGTCCTTCTTGCGGCATGCTGTGAAAAAAAGCGCGCCAGAAAGTAATGCTTCTTCAGGTACAGCCTGTGCGCTATCCTGTACCAGAATACTGCCCAGAAGCTTGAATACAGTATTGCCTCCATATCCGAATGGATGGCAGGGTCGCGATCCCTTATTACCGCTATCTGTTCTTTGATGAATCCCATATCTGCTGTTTTGCACCATGAACGGTTCTATGTACGTACGTCATATATATGTTTTGTGAACACCCAGCCGGCAGTTCTTAGCGAATCCAAGGCTTATAAATTTCGCGGGTGCGAAGGCCGGACTTGCTCACAAACATTTTCATTCTGAATGAAACTATGAATGAGCAAGGACGGAACGGCGCAGAGCGAAATTTTGTTTATAAGACGAAGGATGAGCTTAGAACTGTCCGAGCCGTGAACAAAACATATATTGACGTACGATTATCACTGTTTCAGGCATCCCGGGCATCCGGCGGCAAATGAGCACTCCTGCGGCGTCGCAAGTATGCATACTGCCTGCGCGCTGATCCCAAGGCCCTCTCCTGTAAATCCGAGATGCTCCTCCGTCGTAGCCTTGACATTGACCTGATCGATATCTATCTCAAGAGTATCGGCTATATTGCGTCTCATCTCATCGATATAGGGCCGAAGCTTCGGCGCCTGGGCGATGACTGTTGCATCAATGTTTTCTACAAAGAAGAGCTTTTCAGAAAGCATGTTCCCGACTTCCTTCAAAAGCATCAGGCTGTCAGCCCCTTCATACTTCGGATCAGTGTCCGGAAAATGCCTTCCTATGTCTCCCAGGGCTGCTGCGCCAAGCAGCGCATCCATGATGGCGTGCAGCAGCACATCCGCATCCGAATGCCCCAGGAGACCCTTTTCATATTCTATTTCAACTCCGCCGATGATGAGCTTCCTGCCCTCTGTAAGAGCATGAACATCATAGCCCGTGCCTATCCTCATATGTCCACCCGAATTCTTACTATTTATTGGGTATCGTCTTCACACTGAGCGTCGCCTTCTTTCCGGAACCGTCGGTTGCATATATTGTTATATTTGCCGTTCCTACCTTTTTAGTGACGATGGTGACAGTGTATCCTATTCCGTCATCACATGCAAAACAACTATCTAAATATGCAGATGCCACCTGTGGGTTGCTGCTTTTTATTTCAGGACGCAGCACATGTCCATTGGTGCCTTTGGCATAGCCCCATCCAAAGTCACCTGTAAAGAGGGGGATCATATAACCGCTTGTCCCGCTATACGCATACAACAGCACGGGCTTCTTCTTTATATCCGGTTCTGCGGGATTTAGCCTCAAAACCGTTGCCGGCGGAACGACAGTGAATTCTTTCTCTAGCGAAATCCCTGACCCGTCGGTTGCCTTTGCCCTCACGGTCACTTTGAAAAAGTCGTAACCCTCTATCGACCCGATCTTTTTGTCCACCTTCAGATTTCCGTTCTTGACTGATATGAGTCCCGCTTCTTTGATCTGCGCTGTCGCATCCTTTGTGCTGCCGGATGAATACCCCACAACCTTTACCGGATCCTTTTCCCATTCAATCTTCCTTATGGTCGGCTTCCCGTATGCGGAGCCGATGGCCGCCCTGACCTTCATGGACTTTCCGTAGCAGACTGCCTGCATAGCCTTTGGAAGGAACATATCCAGCCTTGAAACAGGAACTATGACCTTTATGGTCACTACAGCCTTTTTTCCGGAACCGTCTCCCGCCTTGCAGGTTATCTTTACGGTTCCTGCTTTTTTTGCAGTGACCTTTCCCGTAGCATCTACCGTCGCCACAGACGGCTTTGAGCTTGAAAACTCGACCGGAGCCGTATTTCCGACTGTCTTTCCGTCCAGTTTCAGGACATTTTCCACCCTTGTCGTGTTTCTGACATTGACATTATAGAGTCTTGCGGATCTCAGATTTCCGTTCTTGGCGTTTACGGGAATGTTTACTTCCTTGTTGGGATCCTTATCGGCAGCAGGCGCCAGAAGCGTTACTCCTGTCGCGCCCTCCACCAGGTCCACTTTTTTGGAAACATTTCCGGCCGTGGTCTCGGCCACAACGGTAAAGCTTCCGCTTGAGCTGCTCTTTGTACTGACCTTTCCGCTCTTTGCATTTATCGTAACTCCTGCCGGCGCTCCCTCTATCTTCCATTTCACCGAATCCTTGGGAAGCTTTCGGTTGAGCTTATAGGTGAGGCTCTTTCCCTTTGCAAGGACATTTGATCCCGTGATCGACATCCCCGCTGTCGCTCCGCCCGCAACAGTGATGCTCTGCTCTGCCGGATCCGTCATCGTG
>JAGACK010000059.1 GCA_017614155.1 Lachnospiraceae bacterium | reverse complement strand
GACCATGGATTCCGAAGGAATGTCGCTTGGTAGGGGACTCCCTTCGGAATCTTCCTTTCTACAGACTGATTGACAGTATATCAATCAATCTGGCGACAATCAAAGAGATTATTCTACGGTCAGATTAGGTGGGTGCTAACACTATTGCAGCTTTATATCCGAAGTGAATTTTCTGCCGGTCAGTCCTTCCTGTTTCAGCAGAGTCTTCATAACCTCGGCATCCGTCGATATATCAAGGCTTGTATCTTCGAACATATCGTCAAACAGCCTGTCGAAGGCATCATTTAAGGTATCTATCGTTTCTTCTATCTCTCTCTTTGACTTATCGATATTTTCACTTGTTTTTCCCTGCCTGTCAAGGTCTGCATAGGCATTGAGGAGCTTTACGGTAGTGGGAAGATAATAGTTCATCAGTCTTCTCAGGTCCTCGGTAAGGTTCGGCTTTTCCTTTGCCCTGGACAGGATCATCTCGACGGAATGTTTCATCCTGTCGATCTTTGCCGATATCTCCTCGCCGGGTATCTCATCATTGCAGCGCTGAATCTCCTTCAGGTATTCCTCGCCCGCCCTGAATATCTCTTTCTGGGCCTCAGTCAGTCCTTCTTCTTCCTTTTCTTTCTGAGCGCGAAGGTCTTCGATGCTTTTCTTGGTAGTCAGATACTGCTCATAGGTGGCATCGCTTGTGATGAGACAGGTTTCCTCCTCGTCTATATGGCCCTGCAGGAACAGCCTGCCGCCTATCATCCTTTTCAGATCCTTTATCGTGGCTTTTTCCGTAAGGCCCACAGCCGCTGCAAGATTCTTTATCTCGGCGTATGTGCGTCCGGACAGGGTCTTCAGGTATTTATCAAACCTGGTGAGCTTTATCATTCTGGCAGTGCCCCAACCGCCCAGTCCGAAGAGAAATCCGGGAAGCACCATGCCTATCAGCGCCCAGGGACTCGACAGGGAAAGGAGCAGTATTATCATGAAAAAGAGCAGTCCCATGGAGTAGCCTCCTGCTATGGCGCAGATACTGACCACCTTTTTCATGGCAGACCTGTCATAGAGGGCAGGGCTGCTGCTCCTTAAGGATCTTTCCTCCTGCCTTCTTTCCATCCTGTGATCACGGTTTATCCTGTTGATGTAGCTTGCCGTCTTTGTGTTCTTCCACTCCGGATCCTCTGTGATATCATCTTTTTTCAGGTTTCTCCCCTTGATATCCTTCATGGTCCCGGCCGGAGAATCATAGGCATAGCTGTCCACATACTTCTCTTTTTCAGGAAAGCCTGCCGCTCTCCTGGCGCTGTTCTGCGCACTGTCAGCCGCCTTTGTCGCAAGTATTTTTATGTCCCTGCTCAGACTCGAGAAATCTCCATACTTTACGGCATTTGAAATTGTCTGTTCAAGCTCTTTTCCAAGCTCAGAAAGATCGCTCATCTTTTTACCATATAAACTGCTGTCCTTCCGGAATGGCATGCCCAAAATCATTTCCGGGACAGTCTTTACATTTTGAACAATGTGCTTAGTATGCCTCTGCCAAGGCTGGCTCCGACATTTCCTCCCAGTGTCTTTCCGAAGGATCCGAAGCTCTTCCCGACACTCTTTCCAACCTCGCGCCCGACCGTTCCCGCGACCGTTGTGCCGAGAGACTTTGCTGCTCTTTTTGCCTGACGGGTCTGGGCTTCTTTTTCCTTTGATGCCCTCTTCGACTGGGCTGCCATCTGTTTTTCATTTTCGGCAGCCTCTTCTTTTTCAAGTCCCTTCCTTAAGAGGAATTCATAGGCTGAATCGGGATCCGTGGCATTTGCGTATTTGGAGTAGAGTATGTTTTCCTTTATCCGTCTGTCTCTTTCTGTGTCATCTATGCTTCCCATGAGGCTTTCGGGAGGAAGAATGAATACCCTTTGAGCAATTCCCGGAACACCCTTTTCGTCAAGAAAAGATATGACTGCTTCGCCGGTGCCAAGTTCCTTTATGGCTTCCTGTGTATCAAACTGCGGGTTTTCCCTGAATCCTTCCGCTGCCGCTTTTATGCCCTTCTGCTCCGCGGGAGTATATGCATGGAGGCCGTGCTGCACCTTGTTCCCAAGCTGGGCAAGCACTCCCCCGGGTATATCCTTCGGGTTCTGGGTTATGAAATAGATACCCACCCCTTTGGATCTGATGAGCTTCACTACCTGCTCTATCTTGTCAAGAAATGCCTTTGATGCCCCGCTGAAAAGAAGATGCGCCTCGTCAAAGAAAAAGACCATCTTCGGCTTGTCCATATCTCCCACTTCCGGCAATGTCTCAAAAAGCTCGGACATCATATACAGAAGGAAGGTGGAATACAGGACTCCGTCGTTTATGAGGCTCGTACTGTCGAGAATGTTTATCACGCCTTTGCCGTCCGATAGCGCAAACATATCCGTGATATTGACCGCCGGTTCTCCAAAGAACATATCTCCTCCGGCTGTCTCGAGACTGACCACGGATCTTATTATGGCTGAGATCGATACTCCGCTCATCTTCCCGTATTCTGCCTCATAGCTTTTATTATTCTCACTGACATAGTTCAGCATGGCCTTCAGGTCTTTTGTATCGATAAGGAGAAGTCCCTCATCATCCGCGATCTTAAAGACCACATTCAGTATCTCGCTCTGCGTCTCGTTTAAGGACATTATCCTCGAAAGGAGCAAAGGTCCCATCTCAGATATGGTTGTCCGAAGCTGTATCCCTTTCTTTCCGTATATATCCCAAAAAGCCACGGGGTATCCTTTGAAGGAAAAGTCTGTTTCGGAAAGGCCGAACCTGTTGATCCTTTCCTTCATGTCATCGCTTTCTTTTCCCGGCAGGCAGCATCCCGCCAGATCCCCCTTTACATCGGAAACAAAAACAGGAACACCCATTGCCGAAAAAGACTCTGCCATGACCTTCAGGGTGACTGTTTTTCCTGTACCCGTAGCTCCCGCTATAAGTCCGTGCCTGTTTGCCATGGACGGATTCATCGTTATCTCTTCACCGTCTCCGTTTTTTGCGATATAAATCTTCTGATCCCTGTACATATGTCCTCCTGTTAAAGCAGCTTTATCACTTCGTCCCTGATACCCTCCATGTAGGGCTCGTCTATCCCGAAATCCATCTGCTTATAGTTCCAGGCTGCTCTGCCTATCCCGTATTTTTCAAATGCTCTGCTGATAAGACGATACCATTTGATGGCGACATCCGGTCCTGCCAGATCGATCACCCCGTATTCTCCGCAGTAAAGCGCCGTGCCTCTCTCCTCTGCAAGAGCAACCGCTTTTTCAAATTTCTTTTCGAAGAACTCTTCAGAGACCGATGCGTCCTGATCCATTCCCGGAAAGCCTTCGAAATCAGGATCGACATACTTCCTGGTAGCCTCCGCCATCTCTTTGTATGATGCATCTGCGCCGATCCTGAAGGATGTATCCATTCTCTCTATCCATGCAGCTCCCTGATGCGTCAGGATTATGGGTTCATAAAAATGGAAGGTATATATTATATTATCATCCTGAGGAGGATAGAGTGACGGGAGCGATGCTATGTTATTATAATGATAGCCTCCCACGATTATCCCTATATCGGGCGAGATCTTTCTGATCCTTCGTATGCATGTGTCGCTGATCTGATTCCATTTATCCTTGTAGGCGCTCTTTGTGACCTCGTTCAGCAGCTCAAAGAGCAGCATCTCTTTGCAGGATGCAAATCTTTTTGCGAATTCCTCCCAGAGCCTGTAGAAACGCTCCTGATACTCCCTGCTGTCAAAAAAACCTCTTTCGCCGTGATTTTCGTCAAATGAATAACCAAAGGTCCTGTGGAGATCCAGGATCATATTCAGACCGTTCTTTTTGCATTCATCTATTGCCATCTGAATATAAGAAAAGCCTTCTTCTTTGTAGTTTCCTTCTTTGTCCTCTACCAGATCGTAATCCACCGGGATCCTGACATGGTCGACGCCCCATTCCTTTACGATCTTGAAATCATCAGCCTTTATAAAGGTGTCATACCTTTCCTTTGTATGATCACTCTGTGAAAGCCATCCGCCGAAATTTACACCATGCTCCCAGCCTGTCATCTTTTTCATAATTGTATCCCCCATGATTAATAAGGTACTTCCCAACAGCACCAATCTTTAGTGTAGCAAATATAGCAATACGTTGCAATGTGTGTGTCATTGGAATACGGATTACTGCGAATACAGGAAACAACCTCGAAAAATGCTTCGCATTTTCCTCGGTCATTTCCTGTCTTCCAATGAATTGCAGTATATGAAAAGAGTTCCTCGAGCAAGCTCGGGAACTCCTTCCATATACTGCAATTCGCAGTAATCCTTACCTCTTTGAAAACTGTGGAGCTCTTCTTGCTCCCTTGAGACCGTACTTCTTCCTTTCCTTCATACGGGGATCTCTGGTGAGAAATCCTTCCTTTTTGAGGATGGGGCGGTACTCATCATCAATCTGGGTAAGAGCTCTGGAAATGCCGTGGCGGATAGCTCCTGCCTGTCCGGTATATCCTCCTCCAAATACATTGACCTGTACGTCATATTTTCCGACTGTTGATGTAGCAACAAGAGGCTGACGAACTATGGTCTTCAGTGTTTCCATTCCGAAATAATCATCTATGTCACGCTTGTTGATCGTGATCTTTCCGTCACCGGGAAGCAGATATACTCTGGCAACTGATTTCTTCCTCCTGCCGGTGCCGTAATATCTATCCGTAACTTTTGCTTTTTTTGCAGCCAATTTCTTTTCCTCCTATAAACTCAGAACTTAAGCTCTTCCGGCTTCTGTGCAGCATGCTTGTGCTCGGGACCGGCATATACAAAAAGTTTCCTGAACATCTGTCTGCCCAGGGGTCCCTTCGGAAGCATTCCCTTGACTGCAAGCTCTATGACCTGCTCGGGCTTTTTAGCAAGCTTTGTCTTCAGGGTTTCCTTCCTGACTCCGCCTACATAATCCGAATGGGTCATGTATATCTTCTGATCGAGCTTCTTTCCTGTTACCTTTATCTTTTCCGCATTTATTATGATCACATAATCTCCCGTGTCGAGGAAAGGCGTGAAGGTGGGCTTGTTCTTTCCGCGCAGAACGGATGCAACGCCCGCTGCAAGGCGGCCCAGGGTCTGGCCCTCGGCGTCTACCACATACCATTTCCTTTCAATGGAAGATGCACTTGCCATATAAGTATCCATTTCTATCCTCCAAATCAGATATAATCCAATGTTTCTGCGCACAAATCGGGGCTGTGACTCGTGCGAAGAGATATTTTACACTACAAACCCCGAAAATGTCAATAGTCTGCCGATCTTCCGGAGTGCAAAAGGTTCAGATATCTTTCAAATTCTTTTTTTGACTGATTTTTTATTACCGTCAGAATCAGTCCGCAGAAAATGCTTATTATCCCGATAATCCAGGCAGCGGATATCACTATGAGGGTCGGGAATCTGGGCACCATCCCGGTAATAAGGTACTCTGATATGATCGGAATGAAAAATACCAGTCCGACCAGGATGAACAGCCCTCCAAGCCAGCCAAAGAACCTCATGGGCCTTAAGTCGCGCAACAGCGTGAATATCGTCTTTATTACCTTGAACCCGTCTGAAAATGTGTTGAGCTTGGAACTTGACCCTTCCTTCCTGTCCCTGTATTCAACGGGTACTTCCCTTATCTTCATCCGGTTGTCCAGCGCAAAGACCGTCATCTCGGTCTCGATCTCAAAGCCTTCGCTCATGATGGCAAAGGACTTTACGAAATCCCTGGAAAAAGCCCTGGCTCCGGTCATTATATCCCTGATATCTGAATCAAACAGACTGTTTATCAGATCCCTGACGAGCCTGTTGCCGAAATTGTGAAAGGGCCTTTTGTTTTCGGAAAAATAAGTGGACGACAGTCTGTCGCCTATGACCATGTCGACATTTTCATTCAGGACCATATCCCGGAATGCCGGCGCAAAGGAGGCGGGGTATGTATCGTCTCCGTCCGCCATGATATAGCAGTCCGCCTCGATATTTCGGAACATGCTCCTGATGACATTCCCTTTGCCCTGTCTTTCCTCTTTCCTGACTATGGCTCCGGCCGCTGCTGCTATCTTTGCCGTATCATCGGTGCAGTTATTATCATAAACATAGATATCCGCATCGGGCAGTTCCTTTTTGAAATCCTTTATGACAGCTTCTATGGTTGTCTCTTCGTTATAACATGGTATGAGCACTGCTGTTTTCATATCGGTTCTCCTGTATGATCTTCATCCATGAATCTGATATCTTCAAGGCACAGACCCCGGGGCTTTGCCGTCGGACCTGCCTTGCGCCTGTCTGCCGCATCCAGGATCTCTTTTACCTCTCCCGGCTGTATCTTTCCTCTGCCGACTTCAATGAGAGTCCCTGCTATGATCCTTACCATATTGTACAGAAATCCCGTGCCCTTTACGCAGATGACAATTTCATTTTCCCTGCGTTCCACACCTATATCCGTGACAGTCCTGACTGTGCTTTCAGCCTGTGTGTGCACCGAGCAGAAGCTTTTGAAATCGTGTTCACCAAGAAGAGCCTTTGAACCCTCATCCATTTTTCCGGCATCAAGAGGGACGGGAACGAAACACGCATATCTGCTCCTTGTGGGGATATCATATCTGTCATTTATTATGGTATATACATAGGTTTTGATGCAGCTGCATTTTCTGGGATGGAAATCATCCCTTACGCCAAATGATCCCCTTATCCTTATATCATCCGGCAGTCTGGCATTTAAGGCCCCGGACACTTTTTCCGGTTCTATGTTCATGAAGCTGTCATATACCGCTATGTTCTTTTTTGCATGAACACCCGCATCAGTCCGGCTCGCGCCGATGACCTCGATCTGCCTGCCCTCAAGATCACTGATTACCCTGTTCAGCTCGCCTTCTATGGTCGGCACATTGTCCTGAAGGGCAAATCCGTGATAATCTGTTCCGTCGTACGCGACCTGCAGCAATATCCTTCTCAAAGCATACCAACTCTCTGCGCTATGACTATGAGCACAAAATACATGATAATAACTGCGTAGGCGATATAATCCGATCCCCTGTATACCAGAGGCTTCATCTTTGTTCTGCCCTTTCCTCCGTGATAGCATCTGGCTTCCATCGCCATGGCAAGGTCGTTTGCGCGCCTGAAAGCGGAAACGAACAGCGGTACCAGCAGCGGTATCAGGGCTTTTGATCTTTTGATGAGGCCTCCGCTTTCAAAATCCGCTCCTCTTGAAAGCTGGGCCTTCATGATCTTGTCCGTCTCCTCCATCAGTATCGGTATGAACCTGAGGGCGATCGACATCATCATGGCTATCTCATGCACGGGCACTCTGAATACACCCAGCGGCTTCATCAGGCTCTCCAGCCCGTCCGTCAGGTTGTTCGGTGTGGTAGTAAGCGTCATCAGCGATGACCCGATTATGAGATATGTGAGCCTGACTGCCGTATATGCCGCAGTCTTCATCCCCTCATAGGTTATCCGTATCTTCCAGAAGGAAACAAATGTTATCCCCGGAGTCAGAAAAAGATTGAACAGCACCGTTATGAGCAAAATAATAACAACAGCCTTCATCCCCCTGAGTATAAAGCTCATGGGAACTTTTGAAAGAAGAATGACCGCTATCAGGAATGCCGTTGCGACCGCATAGGAAGTAACATTTTTTGCAACAAAAAGCGATATGATAAAAATAAGTGTTCCGGCCAGCTTGTCTCTCGGATCCAGCCTGTGCAGAACAGAATCTGTCTGATAATACTGACCGATTGTTATATCTCTGATCATAAGCCAAGCGCCCTCATGATACTGTCTGCTGCTTCTTCTATCGTTGTGGCTGAGATGTCCACATCAAATCCTTTTTGTCTCATCTCACGCAAAACCCCTGTTACCTGGGGAACTGACAGCCCTATTTCTTCAAGTATTGCGGAGTTTTGAAATATTTCCCTCGGACTTCCGTTCATGATGAGGCTGCCTTTGTCCATCACCAGCAGTCTTTCGGCATAGTCAGCCATATCCTCCATGCTGTGGGATACGAGTATTATCGTTATGCCCTGTTCGTCATGAAGGCTTTTCAGCAGATGCAGTATCTCTTCTCTTCCCTCGGGATCAAGTCCTGCCGTAGGCTCATCGAGTATCAGTACTTCCGGCTTCATGGCAAGAACGCCCGCTATCGCCACTCTCCTTTTCTGTCCGCCGGACAGATCAAAAGGGGAAACATCATAGCAGTCTTCTCCCATTTTCACATTCTCCAGAGCCTCATAAGCGCGCATCTGTGATTCTGTGGAAGTCAGCCCCTGATTTTTGGGCCCAAAGCAAACATCCTTTAACACGGTCTCCTCAAACAGCTGATGCTCGGGATACTGAAAGACCAGACCGACCCTGCTGCGAAGTTTCTTCAGACTGTAATCGCTGTCATAAATATCTTCGCCGTTGATATAAATATGACCTGATGTCGCCTTTAAAAGTCCGTTCAGGTGCTGTATGAGCGTGGATTTTCCGGATCCTGTCGCTCCTATTATACCGATGAATTCCCCATCTTCTATCTTGAAACATACATCCTTTAATGCATGTATCTCATCCGAAGTGCCCCTGCTGTAGATATAGTTTACATGGTCGCATATGATCGACATAGCGCAGTCACCAGCTCCTTTCCGGAAAGGATGCCCTCTCCGAGTCTGACGCCCCTTTTCTTCAGTTCATATGCCAGGGCTGTTGACTGCGGAACAGAAAGTCTCAGTTTTTTTAGCTCGTCGACCCGTGAAAAGATCTCTTTCGGAGTTCCGGTCATTGCCACCCTGCCCTTGTCCATTACGACTATCCTGTCGGAATAGATCGTCTCTTCCATATAATGAGTGATGAGTATGATAGTTACTTTCTCGACATCATTAAGAGCCCTTGCTGCGCGGATGACCTCTTTCCTGCCTATCGGATCCAGCATGGCCGTAGACTCATCCATTATGATGCATTTTGGATGCATGGCAACGACTCCGGCAATGGCTACTCTCTGTTTCTGTCCGCCGGAAAGCCTGTTCGGTGAATGCTTCCTGTATTCATACATCCTGAGGGTCTTCAGGGCCTCATTTACCCTTTCTATGATCTCGGGAGTGGGGATGCCCATATTTTCCGGACCGAATCCCACATCCTCCTCTACTACCGATCCTATTATCTGGTTATCCGGATTCTGAAATACCATTCCGGCGCTCTGTCTGATATCCCAGATATTTTCTTCGTCGGATGTGTCTTTTCCGTCCACATACACGGTCCCTTCGCATGGGTAGAGAATAGCGTTTATCTGCTTGGCAAGAGTCGATTTGCCTGACCCGTTCCCGCCAAGTATGCTGATAAACTCGCCCTTTTTTATATCCAGGCTTATACCGTCAATAGCGCGCACTATGCCCTCAACATTTCCTTCCTCATCGCGCCTGATATATTCATATGCAATATTGTCGATCTCAACTATTCCCATGAGAATCCTTATTTTTCAGAATCGAAGGTGAAATATGAGATTCTTGAGGGGCGTTCGGAAAACGCCGGTGCTTCCGAGCGTTCTTTGCGAGGTTAGCACCGCTGCGTTTGGAGCGAGTGGAAACGTCCCCGAAAGAACTCATATTGAACCGTAGATTCGCTTAAAAAGGGGAGGGACGAAGTCCCTCCCTTGAAATAAACATTATGTGTTCTTGATTATACGAGCTCCAGAAGAACTTCCATCGCAGCATCACCCTTCCTGGGACCGATCTTTACGATCCTGGTATAACCTCCCTTGCGATCTGCATATCTGGGTGCGATCTCATCAAAAAGCTTTGCGGGGAGATCTACCTTCTTTGTGTTCCTCTTCTTTCCGGGAGCCTCATCGGGAACTTCCGTAACAGGATAAAGGACCTTGAGCATCTGACGTCTTGCGTGAAGCCTTGAAGGGAGATCCTTCTTTATCTCCTTGTCGACCTCATCATAGATCGTTACCTTTTTTCCGTCCTTCTCTTCCTTCTGTCTCCTGCCATCCTTATCTTTCCTTGCAACCTTTGCCTTTATGGTGACAGTTTCAAAATTGTCCTTTTCACGGATTGCAAGAGTGATGATCTTTTCGGCGATCTTCTGCACTTCCTCAGCCCTTGCTGCTGTTGTGATGATCTTTTCATTGTAGATCAGGGCTGTAACCTGGCTTCTAAGGAGCGCTTTTCTCTGTGAAGAATTTCTTCCAAGTTTTCTGTATTCCATTTCGTTTTACCTCTTTTCTCATTTTTATTTCAAGGGATACGCTCTTTTGGACTTATTACCCCTCGATGAGCGGCATGCCGACCTCTTTGGTATTACCGGCACACCTTTATTAACTGTTTTTAGTCTGACTCGTTCTTTAACTCAAGACCCAGATCCTTTAACTTTGCAAGAACTTCTTCGAGAGACTTGCGTCCCAGATTTCTTACCTTCATCATATCTTCCGAAGTCTTGTTTGTAAGCTCGGCCACTGTATTGATGCCTGCTCTCTTCAGGCAGTTGTATGACCTTACTGAAAGCTCAAGCTCATCAATGCTCATGCTGCGTACATCAACCAGCGCATCCTCTTTTTTGGATGTCATCACTTCGGTATTTGTAGCTGCTTCCGAAAGATCGATGAACAGATTCAGATGCTCACTGAGGATCTTTGCCGCGAGGCTGATCGCCTCTTCTGGAGTAAGAGTTCCGTTTGTGTATACATCAAGCGTAAGCTTGTCAAAGTCTGTCTGCTGTCCCACACGGGTGTTTTCAACACTCATGTTTACACGTTCAACAGGTGTATAGATAGAGTCTATGGCTATGACTCCGATGGGAAGATCCGGAGATTTGTTACCTTCCGAACTTACATATCCCCTGCCTCCGGTTATGGTCAGCTCGATATTGAGCTTGCTGTTCTTTCCTCCGTTCAGGGTAGCTATATGCTGATCCTTGTTTACGATCTCTATATCCTGATCACACTGGATATCAGCTGCAGTAACCTCTCCCTCGCCTTCAAACTCTATATATGCTGTCTTGACTTCGCTGCCTGTACTGTTATTCCTGATCGCAATATTCTTGATATTGAGGATGATCTCGGTCACATCCTCTTTTACTCCCGGTATCGAGGAAAACTCATGAAGGACCCCATCGATCTTTACCTGACTTATTGCAGTTCCGGGAAGTGAAGAAAGCATAATCCTTCTGAGTGAATTTCCGAGGGTTATGCCATAGCCTCTCTCCAAAGGCTGACATACAAATCTTGCGTATTTATTGTCCTCGGAAACATCAAGTATCTCTATCTTTGGTTTTTCAAATTCAAACAATTGAAAACCTCCTATTTACTTGGAATACAACTCGACTATGAGCATTTCATCTACGGGAACGTCTATTTCCTCTCTCGTAGGAAGCTGGTTTACTGTTCCTTTGAAATTCTCTGCATCAGCAGACAGCCATGCCGGTACTGTCCTGTCTGCAGTCACTTCAAATATATCCTTGAAATGCTGCGATGCTCTCTTGTTCTCCCTTACTTCGATCACATCTCCGGCCTTTACCTGATATGAAGGAATAAATACAAGTTTTCCGTTCACTGTAAACGCCTTGTGGTCTACCATCTGGCGCGCCTCTTTTCTGGTACGCGCGAATCCGAGACGGAATATCACATTATCAAGCCTGCTCTCAAGCATGATCATGAGATTGGGACCGGTCATTCCCTTCATCCTGTCTGCCTTTTTATAATAGTTTCTGAAGGGCTTTTCCAATACTCCGTATATGAACTTTGCCTTCTGCTTTTCTCTTAACTGAAGTCCGTACTCACTTACTTTTCTGCCTGATCTCCTGACTTCTCTGTTTGACTTCTTGTCATATCCCAGATACACAGGATCAAGTCCAAGTGATCTACACCTTTTTAAAACAGGTTCTCTATTAACTGCCATCTGTTATTATCTCCTTTTCACTATGATCAAACTCTTCTTCGTTTCGGTGGACGACAACCGTTATGCGGTACCGGTGTCACATCTTTGATACTTGTGACTGTAAGACCTGCTGCTGCCAATGCTCTGATGGCAGCTTCACGTCCCGAGCCGGGACCCTTTACCATAACATCAACAGATTTCAGACCGTGCACAAGAGCTGCTTTAGTTGCAGTTTCGGCAGCCATCTGTGCCGCATATGGAGTAGATTTCCTTGAACCTCTGAAACCAAGACCGCCGGCACTTGCCCATGAAAGAGCATTTCCCTCAGCATCCGTCAAAGTAACAATAGTATTATTGAAGGATGACTGAATATGTGCCTGTCCGTGTTCAACGTTTTTCTTTACGCGCCTTTTTGTTACCTTCCTGGCGCCTGCCTTATTATTACCAGCCATTTAAAACTAACCTACTTTCTTCCTGAATAAAACATAGTTAATAGTTACAACCAGATCACTTCTTCTTGTTCGCCACTGTCCTCCTGGGACCCTTGCAGGTCCTCGCATTTGTCTTGGTCTTCTGACCACGGCAGGGAAGACTCTTTCTGTGACGTATGCCCCTGTAGCATCCGATCTCCGTAAGTCTCTTGATGTTCATAGCTACTTCACGGCGCAGATCACCCTCGATGGTCTGCGTTCTGTCTATAACATCACGGATCTTGTTCACTTCTTCCTCCGTGAGATCTTTGACACGCGTATCGGGGTTTACTCCTGCTTCGGACAGTATGCGGTTTGAGCTTGATCTTCCTATACCATAGATATAAGTAAGACCTATCTCCACACGCTTATCTCTGGGCAAATCAACACCAGCAATTCGAGCCATTGTGAGCACGTACCTCCTTTCTTCTTTATTTTATTTAACCCTGTACCTGCTTATGCTTGGGGTTTTCGCAGATAATACGTATCTTTCCTTTTCTTTTTACCACTTTGCATTTTTCGCAGATCGGTTTAACTGATGATCTAACTTTCATGATAATCCTCCTTGTTACGGGCACAAAACCCATTACCCCGCAAAAAGCGGCAACCTACATTCTATCACACGCTTTTTTGCAATTCAAGAAAAAGTTTTATTTATCTCTCCATGTTATCCTGCCCTTTGTGAGATCATAGGGAGAAAGCTCAATCGTAACCTTGTCTCCCGGCAGAATCTTTATGAAGTTCATCCGAAGCTTCCCGCTTATGTGCGCCAGCACCTCATGCCCGTTATCAAGCCTTACCTGGAACATGGCATTTGGCAGCTTTTCTATCACGGTTCCTTCTATTTCAATCACATCCGCTTTTGACATTTATACCTCCGCCAGAATCTCATTGATCGCAGCATACACATCCTTCGGATCAACGGTTCCGTCTACAGTCCTGAGTATTCCCTTGCCTGTATAATACTCGATCAGCGGCTGTGTCTGCTCATGATATACACCCAGTCTCTTTTTTACGGTCTCAGGTTTGTCATCATCCCTCAAAACCAGTTCCGAACCGCATTTATCACATATGCCTTCCTTCTTCGGAGGAACATGCTTTACATGATAGGTTGCTCCGCATTTAGGACATGCCCTTCTTCCGGACATCCTGCTTATGATGTTTTCGTCAGGCACATCGACATTTATGGCAAAATCCACATGATCGTTCAGTTTTGCCAGTTCCTCATCAAGGACATTTGCCTGGGGTATCGTCCTGGGAAATCCATCCAGCACATAACCGTTTTTGCAGTCATCTTTTGCGACTCTGTCAAGCAGGATCCTGACTGTCAGTTCATCGGGAACCAGCTTTCCCTGATCCATATAGGTTTTTGCTTCTTTTCCAAGATCGGTTCCCTCTTTGATATTTGCTCTGAATATATCCCCGGTCGAAATATGAGGTATGCCTTTTTCCGATGCGATCATCTGAGCCTGGGTGCCTTTCCCGGCACCGGGTGCTCCGAGCATTATTATCTTCATAATCAAAACCCTTTAGCTGTTCAAAAAGCCTTTATAATTCCTGACTACCATCTGTGATTCGATCTGCTTGATGGTCTCGAGTATAACGCCGACAATGATGATGAGCGATGTTCCGCCAAATGATACTCCTGCATTGAACACACCGTTAAAGAATATCGGGATTATCGCTACGATTATCAGGCCAACCGCTCCTATGAATATGATATAGTTCAGTATCTTTGTCAGATAATCACTGGTCGGTTTTCCGGGTCTGATACCGGGTATAAAACCGCCCTGCTTCTTCATGTTGTCTGCAACCTCCAGAGGATTGAAGGTGATGGAAGTATAGAAGTAAGCAAAGAATACTACCAGTACGATATATATGACCACGCCTATCGAATAAACCGGAGTTGCTGCCTTGAACCAGTTAGAAGAACTCAGCGTCTTCAGAATATGTCCCCATATAGTGGTTCCGCCCGTATTTCCAAGAAGCTGTGCTATGACCACGGGGAACTCCATAAGTGAAGATGCAAAGATTATCGGGATAACTCCTCCCGTATTCACCTTCAGGGGGATATATGTTGAATTTCCTCCGAGCATCTTTCTGCCCTGCATCTTCTTTGCATACTGGACCGGTATCCTTCTTTCCGCATCATTGAGGAGAATTGTAAGGACCACCGTTACAAGGATGACTGCAAGGATTACAATCGCCGAAAGGACTGCAAACGCTATCGGCTTGTCCTTTACATACATCGTGAAAAGTCCTGTCATGTCATCGGGTATCCTGGATATGATGTTTATGGTAAGGACTATGGATATACCGTTTCCTACACCATATTCCGTGATCTGCTCACCTATCCACATAAGGAATGCTGATCCTGCTGTAAGCGCGCAGATGATCATTATCACATTCAGTGCATTGTAATTTGTGAGAAGTCCCTGTTTTCCAAATCCTATAGCCATCGCCGTGGATTCGATGAGAGCAAGTCCTATCGTCACATATCGTGTTATCGAAACAAGCTTCTTTCTGCCTTCTTCCCCCTCTTTCTGCATCTCCTCAAGAGCCGGGATGGCGATGGTCAGAAGCTGGATAATGATCGATGATGTAATATAAGGCGTGATGTTCAGCGCAAAAAGTGACATCTTTTCAAATGATCCGCCGGTAAATGCGTTGAAGAAATTAAACGAATCACCTGTCAGCTGTGAAAACCACTCCTGAAACACCAGTCTGTCAAATCCCGGCAACGGAAGCTCACATCCCAATCTGACGATAACCAGTGCAAGCAATGTAAACAAAAGCCTGTTTCTGATGTCCTTTATCTTAAAGGCATTTTTAACTGTTTCAAACATCAAATCACCTCAGCTTTCCCACCTGCTGCTTCAATTTTTTCCTTTGCTGTCGCAGAAAAAGCATTTGCTTTGACTGTAAGCTTCTTTGTGATCTCTCCGTTTCCGAGGATCTTCAGACCGTCAAGAGTATCCTTTATTATCCCTCTTTCAATGAGGTCTTCGGATACGACTGTCGCTCCGTCCTCATAGTACTTCTCAAGATCACTCACATTGAGAGTAACAATCTCCTTGTGATTGTAATTCTGGAATCCTCTCTTGGGAAGTCTCCTGTATAAAGGCATCTGGCCGCCTTCAAAGCCTGTCCTGGGTGCACCGGAACGAGCCTTCTGTCCCTTGTGACCGTATCCGGCAGTCTTTCCGTTTCCGGATGCATGACCGCGGCCCTTTCTATATCTGTTGTGTTTGGAGCCGGCTGCCGGACTCAGATTTGATAATTCCATCGCTTACCTCCTTCTTACACTTCTTCAACCTGTAAAAGATGGTTTACCTGCTTTACCATTCCGCGGACCGCAGAATTATCGGGAAGCAGGACCGTGCTGTTAAGCTTGTGAAGGCCCAGGGCCTCTACTGTCTTTTTGTGCTTGGGCAGCGCGCCAATCGTTGATTTCTTCAATGTTATCTTTAATCTATCAGCCATTTCTTCTTCTCCTTAAATCTATGCCCTGATCTGTTCTACGGATTTACCGCGAAGTCTTGCGACATCCTCCGGAGATCTGATCTGGGAAAGTGCATCGATAGTGGCCAGCACGACATTCTGCTTGTTGTTGGAACCAAGTGACTTGGTACGGATATTTCTGATCCCTGCAAGTTCACATACAACACGGGCAGGACCTCCGGCTATGATACCGGTTCCTTCGGGAGCTCTTTTTAACAGTATTGAGGCTCCTCCGAACTTTCCTATGAAGTCATGTGAAACCGAACCGTTCTCATCAAGAGCAACATTTACCAGATGCTTTGCAGCGTCTTCTCTTCCCTTCCTGATGGCTTCGGGAATTTCCGTTGCCTTTCCTAGTCCGACACCCACGCGTCCGTTGCTGTCACCTACTACCACGAGAGCGGAAAAACGCATGTTTCGACCACCCTTGACAACTTTTGTTACGCGCTTGATGGTAACTACCTTGTCGGTCATCCCATCTTCGTTTCTGTTGTCATTGTTTCTGTCATTTCTGTTGTTATCCATAGTTCTTCCCTTTCCTCTTAAAACTCCAGTCCGGCTTCTCTTGCTGCATCTGCAAGTGCCTGAACCTTCCCGTGATATACAAAGCCTCCTCTGTCAAACACTACCGTCTTGATACCTTTCTCTAAGGCTCTCTGGCCTATCAGCTTTCCAACATAGGCTGCTGCCTCGGTATCATCGGTATTTTTCAGTGCTGCCTTTACATCTTTCTCGTTTGTAGAAGCTGCGGCAAGCGTATGTCCCTTGGTATCATCAATTATCTGTGCATACATATGAGTGTTGCTGCGGAAAACCGAAAGACGGGGACGCTCGGGAGTACCGCTGAAACGATTGCGGATCTTTTTATGCTTTTTTTCACGTACATCCGATCTTGATTTTTTGCTGATCATTATTATTCCTCCCTCTATTACTTCTTACCGGTCTTGCCGACTTTACGTCTTATCACTTCATCGCTGTACTTGATACCCTTGCCCTTATAAGGTTCAGGTCTCTTTTTATCTCTTATCACGGCTGCATACTGACCGACTTTTTCTTTATCTATTCCGCTTATGATGATCTTGTTATCCTCAACCTTTGTTTCGATGCCCTCGGGATCTTCCATAACAACGGGATGTGAATAGCCAAGGTTCAATGTAAGTGTCTTTCCCTGCTTTGCTGCCCTGTAACCTACACCGTTTATCTCAAGCGTCTTGGAATAGCCGTCTGATACTCCGACTACCATATTGTTTATAAGGGTTCTCGTCAGACCATGCAGGGCCCTGTTTTCCTTTTCATCATCAGGTCTTTCAACCGTGATGCTTCCGTCCTCCTGCTTGATGGTCATCTGCGAAGGAAGAACTCTTGATAATTCACCCTTCGGACCCTTTACAGTCACTTTGTTATTTTCTGCGATACTGACCGTGATCCCGGAAGGTATCGCGATAGGCATTTTTCCGATTCGTGACATGCCCGCACCTCCTGATTTATTATTTTATAATAAGTACTTACTCACCATATAAAAGCCAGAACCTCACCGCCGACTCCGAGCTCTCTTGCTTTCTTGTCGGTGATTACACCGTTGTTGGTAGAGATGATCGCTACTCCCAGTCCGCCAAGCACTTTGGGAAGCTCATCCTTTCCGGCATAGATCCTCAAACCGGGCTTTGAGATCCTCTTTAACCCTGTGAGAACCTTTTCTCTCTTGTTGTCGTTATACTTCAGGCTAACCCTGATGCTCTTGAATCCGTTTTCTCCGTCAACAAGGTCATATTTCTTTATATATCCTTCATCAAGAAGAATGTCCGCAATAGCTACCTTCATCTTGGATGCAGGAATATCTACCGTATCGTGTTTTGCGGTGTTTGCGTTTCTGATTCTGGTCAGCATATCCGCGATAGGATCATTTGTTGTCATAATTTACCTCCTTTACCAAGATGCTTTCTTTACGCCCGGGATCTGTCCCTTGTAAGCAAGCTCCCTG
The DNA here is from genome assembly GCA_017614155.1 of Lachnospiraceae bacterium. Lineage (GTDB taxonomy): Bacteria > Bacillota > Clostridia > Lachnospirales > Lachnospiraceae > NK4A144. The sequence goes on along the minus strand of JAGACK010000059.1, from coordinate 17,114 downwards.
AAGCATACTCTGCATATACCGTACTTTTTCAATACCGAATGAGGTCTTCCGCAAATTCTGCAGCGTGTATAAGCACGCGTGGAGAACTTGGGTTTACGCTGCTGCTTTAATTTCATTGATAATTTTGCCATCAGTTTTCCTCCTTCTCAAACGGCATATTGAAAAGCCTAAGAAGCTCCCTGGCCTCTTCATCGGTCTTTGCGGTGGTAACGACGATCACATCCATACCCCTGACCTTGTCAATCTTGTCATACTCTATTTCAGGGAAGATGATCTGTTCCCTGATACCAAGTGCATAATTTCCCCTGCCGTCAAATGAATTCGCGCTTACTCCACGGAAGTCTCTTACTCGGGGAAGTGCGAGGTTTACAAGCCTGTCGAGGAAGTCATACATTTTCTCGCCCCTCAGCGTAACCTTGCATCCGATAGGCATTCCCTCTCTTATCTTGAAATTAGCGACCGCCTTCTTTGCCTTTGTGGTAACGGCATGCTGTCCGGTGATCTTTTCAAGATCGGCAACTGCAGAGTCGAGGACCTTTACATTTTCCTTGGCCTCTCCGACACCCATGTTGACAACTATCTTTTCTATCTTCGGAATTTCCATGACATTCTTGTATCCGAACTTCTTCGTCATGGCATCCTTGATCTCTTCATCGTATAATGTCCTGAGTCTGTTCAACTTTCAAAACCTCCTTTCAATCCTAATCTATGACATCTCCTGTAGACTTTGCGAACCTTACCTTTTTGTCTCCGTTGAACTTAAATCCGACCCTGGTAGGTTTTCCGTTGTGTACATACATTACATTGGAAATGTCTATGGGACCCTCCTGGTGGGTAATGCCACCGTCAGGATTTCCCGCTGAAGGTTTCGAGTGTTTCGTCAGCATGTTCACTCCTTCGACTATCACCTTATTTCCGGCTTTGTCAACACTGACAACCTTTCCCTGCTTTCCCTTATTTGTTCCGGTGATGACCTGTACGGTATCGCCCCTTTTGATTTTGCATGTAGCCATGACCGCGCCTCCTTATAATACTTCGGGAGCAAGCGATACTATCTTCATGAACTGTTTATCACGAAGTTCTCTTGCCACCGGTCCAAAAATACGGGTTCCTCGGGGTGTGTTATCCTCTTTTATTATCACGGCTGCATTCTCATCAAACCTGATATAAGAACCGTCCTTGCGGCGTACAGACTTTACAGTCCTTACTACCACAGCTTTTACAACATCACCCTTCTTTACAACGCCGCCCGGCGTCGCATCTTTTACGGTAGCGGTAATGACATCACCGATACCTGCATATCTTCTTGTAGAGCCGCCATTAACCCTGATGCAGAGGATTTCTTTCGCACCGGTATTGTCAGCGACCTTGAGTCTGGTTTCCTGCTGTACCATTGCTTTCTCCTTTCAAGATTACTTTGCTCTCTCAACTATCTCGACAAGTCTCCATCTCTTTGTCTTTGAAAGAGGTCTTGTCTCCATAACCTTTACTGTATCTCCTATGTTGCACTCGTTGTTTGAATCCTGTGCATGAAGCTTGTATGTACGCTTTACGATCTTTTTGTAAAGAGGATGTCTGACATGGTCCTCAACAGCAACAACTATGGTCTTGTCCATTTTGTTGCTCACAACTTTTCCCGTACGAGTTTTTCTAAGATTTCTTTCCGTACTTTCCACGTTCGTCTCCTTTCTGATCTATCGACGTGACTTTATTATTTCTGTGCAGCCTTCTCAGTGATGATCGTCTGTATCCTTGCAATATTCTTCCTGACTTCTCTGATCCTTCCCGTATTATCCAACTGATTGGTTGCATTCTGGAACCTCAGATTGAAAAGCTCCTTTTTTGCCGCCGTCAGATCGCTTGAAAGTTCCGCGTCAGACTTTGCTCTCAGATCTGCTATATATTTATCTGTTTTCATTTGGCAACACCGCCTTCCTTAGAAGCTACGATCGCATCCAGATCGGCTTTTGAAATGATCTTGCATTTGCAGGGAAGCTTGTGTGTTGCAAGCCTTAATGCCTCCCTTGCAGTCTCCTCAGGTACGCCGGCTATCTCAAAAAGCACTCTTCCCGGCTTTACCACAGCTACCCAGTATTCAAGCGCTCCCTTTCCGGAACCCATTCTTGTCTCGGCAGGCTTTGCCGTTACAGGCTTGTCGGGGAATATCTTGATCCAAACCTTTCCGAAACGCTTGATATATCTTGTCATGGCAACACGGGCTGCCTCTATCTGATTGGATTTGATCCAGCAGGGCTCTGTGGCAACAATTCCGTACTCTCCGTAAGTGATCGTATTTCCGCTGTTTGCCTTGCCCTTCATGGTACCGCGCATCTGCTTACGATGCTTTACTCTCTTTGGCATTAACATTATTTATCGCCTCCCTCTTCTTCTGATCTGTCAGCGACCGCTGCCTTCCTGCCAAGTATCTCATCCTTGTAGATCCATACTTTGACACCTACTTTTCCATAGGTCGTATCTGCCTCGGCAAATCCGTAATCTATGTCTGCTCTCAGTGTCTGAAGAGGAATGGTGCCTTCCGAATAGAACTCGGTACGGGCCATATCTGCTCCTCCGAGACGTCCTGAAACACTGGTCTTGATACCCTTTGCTCCGTTCTTTAATGTTCTCTGCATACAGGATTTCATGGCCCTTCTGAAGGAAACACGGTTCTCAAGCTGTCCTGCTATATTCTCTGCAACAAGCTGGGCATCCTTGTCGGGCTTTTTTATCTCCCTGACATCAAATACCAGATTCTGCTTTGTATATTTCTGGAGCTTCTTCTTTGTCTTTTCAAGTTCTGCTCCGCCTTTTCCGATTATCATACCGACCTTTGCGGCATAAACCACAACCTTGATCCTTCCGGTTGCTCTTTCGATCTCGATCTTTGAAACGCCGGCAGAATAAAGTTCCTTCTTCAGAAACTTTCTGATGTTGTAGTCTTCAACAAGGTTGTCTGCAAATTCACCTTCGGAAGCATACCATTTTGAATCCCAATCACTTATTATTCCGACTCTGAGGCCGTGGGGATTGACTTTCTGACCCATTTAATAACTCCTTTCGAAAAAATGTCCTAAACCGTTAATTTTTCTCATCGAGAATGACTGTTATATGGCTCATCCTCTTCTGGATCCTGTATGCCCTGCCCTGGGCACGCGGCTGTATACGCTTCATGATCGGACCGGGAGTGGCAAAACACTCGGCCACATATAATGAATCCGCACTCATTCCGTTATTATTCTCGGCATTTGCCACTGCCGACTCGATAAGCTTCTTTATTACTCTTGAAGCATTTCTCGGATTATAGGTCAGGATACCCAAAGCCTCGTTCACGCTCTTTCCCCTGATTGCATCAAGCACGAAACATGCTTTCTGGATGGGAATCCTTGCATAGGACAGCTTCGCTGACGGCCTCGTATCCTTTACACTGTTTCTTTCTCTTTTTATCTTACTTCTATGTCCCTTAGCCACGGATGCAGCCTCCTTTCAAAACTTTAACCCTATTTGACGGATGACTTGGATTCTCCGCCATGACCCCTGTAGGTCCTCGTCATAACAAACTCTCCCAGCTTGTGTCCGACCATATCTTCTGTGATATATACCGGAACATGCTTTCTTCCGTCATGTACCGCTATGGTATGTCCCACAAACGAAGGGAAGATCGTCGAACGGCGCGACCATGTCTTGATGACTTCCTTTTTGCCGGCATCGTTCATTGCGTCAATCTTCTTCAAAAGACTCTCGTCTGCGAACGGTCCTTTTTTTATTGAACGTGACATTTATTTCCCTCCTTAGCTAAGCGCTTTTCCGTTTCTTCTTCTTACTATCAGTTTGTTTGACGCCTTCTTTGCCTTTCTGGTCTTGTATCCCAAAGCGGGCTTGCCCCATGGTGTGCACGGACCCGGGCGTCCTATCGGTGAGCGTCCCTCTCCACCACCGTGAGGGTGATCGTTCGGGTTCATGACCGAACCTCTGACCGTGGGCCTGATGCCCATATGGCGGATACGTCCGGCTTTTCCATAATTGATCAGGTTGTGATCGATGTTTCCGATCTTTCCTATCGTGGCCCTGCATGCTATGGGGACCATTCTCATTTCGCCGGAAGGAAGCTTTATGGTCGCATACTTTCCTTCTTTTGCCATCAGCTGTGCATCCGTTCCTGCTGAACGTACCAGCTGTCCTCCCTTTCCGGGATAAAGCTCTATGTTGTGTATGCTTGAACCAACCGGTATCTTGTCAAGCGGCAGGCAGTTGCCAACCCTTATTTCCGCATCCGGTCCGTTCATTATCTTCTGTCCGTCCTTAAGTCCTTCCGGTGCCAGGATGTATCTCTTTTCTCCGTCTGCGTAGCAGATGAGTGCAATGTTTGCTGTTCTGTTCGGATCATATTCGATGCCAATGACTGTTGCGGGTATTCCGTCTTTATCATTTCTTTTGAAATCAACGATCCTGTATTTCTGTCTGTTTCCGCCACCCTTATGACGAACTGTTATCTTTCCCTGATTGTTCCTGCCGGAATGCTTCTTCAGGGGGGCAAGCAAAGATTTTTCGGGAGTCTTTTTTGTGATCTCCGCAAAATCCGAACCTGTCATAGCCCTTCTGGAAGGCGTATACGGATTATATGTTTTGATTCCCATTGTTGTTCTCCTTTTTTATATCCTGTCGTAAATATTGTTTTCTTACGACCCTATCCTACAAGCCTTGGAATATCTCTATTTCCTTGCTGTCTTCAGTAAGCTTTACTATTGCCTTTTTCTTTGCTGCAGTCTTTCCGGTAACAAGGCCTCTTCTTCTGTTTTTTCCTGAAAGGTTCATGGTGCTGACCTTTTCAACCTTTGCTCCGTCAAACATCTTTTCGACTGCTTCCTTTATCTGTGCCTTATTGGCATCCGGATTTACGAGGAAGGTATATTTTCTGTCAGCCTGTGCTTCCATGGACTTTTCCGTTACCAGAGGCTTAAGGATCACATCATAATATTTCAGATCTGCCATTATGCATACACCTCCTCAAGTTTTGCTACGGCCGCCTTTGTTGCGATCACCGTGCTGTACTTCATGATATCGTAAGTATTGATCGTATTGACCTGAGCTGTTATCACATTCGGTATGTTCCTTGCGCTCAGGATCACATTCCTGTCAAGATCATCAAGGATAACTATCGCCTTGTTTACCTTGAGTGCGTCAAGTACCTCCTGAAATCTCCTGGTCTTGATTTCGTCAAGCTTCAATTCGTCGACTACTATAAATCTGTCAGCCTGCACCCTGGATGTGAGTGCCGACTTCAGGGCTATCCTCTTTTCCTTCTTGTTCATCTTGAAGGAATAGCTCCTGGGAACCGGCGCGAATACGACTCCACCGTGTGTCCACTGAGGTGATCTGGTCGAACCCTGTCTTGCATGTCCTGTTCCCTTCTGTCTCCAGGGCTTTCTTCCTCCACCCGAAACCTCAGAGCGGGTCTTTGCCTTCTGTGTACCCTGGCGCTTATTGGCCAGATGCTGTACTACCGCAAGATGAACCAGATGTTCATTTATCTTTACTCCGAAAAGGTCATCGTTTAAGTCGATCTTTCCGACTTCCTTTCCTTCCATATTGTATACTGCTACGTTAGCCATCTATCCGTCTCCTCCTTCCTTCCTTATTTAGAAACCCTGGTGGTTTCCTTAATCGTGATCAGAGCTTTCTTGGAACCGGGTATTGCTCCTTTTATGAGCAGAAGATTCTTTTCGGCATCAACGCGGACTACCTCAAGATTCTGTACCGTTACCTTCTTGCTTCCCATGTGTCCGGGCATTCCCTTTCCCTTGAACACCCTGCTGGGTGAAGAGCATGCTCCGTTTGAACCCTGATGACGATGGAATTTGGAACCGTGCTTCATGGGTCCTCTGTGCTGTCCAAGTCTTTTGATCGTACCCTGGAAGCCTTTTCCCTTTGAGATCGCGGTCGCATCAACCTTGTCGCCAACCTCAAATATATCTGCTTTGATTTCCTGTGCCGGCTGATAATCGGCACAGTTTTCAAATCTGAACTCCCTCACAAATTTCTTGCCCGTAGTGCCGGCCTTTTTGAAATGTCCTGCCTCAGCCTTGTTCACTCCGTGCCTGTGGGCTATCTGAACCTTTCCGCCCTTATCCTTTGTGATGATCTTTTCTTTTGCATCCTTGAAGCCTACCTGGATCGCCTCATATCCGTCATTCTCAATTGTCTTTACCTGCGTGACCACACAGGGGCCTGCTTCCAAAACCGTTACCGGAACAAGCGTCCCGTCTTCCTTGAAGATCTGGGTCATACCGATCTTTGTTGCCAAAATCGCTTTTTTCATTTTTTCATCCTTTCTGCATTGGAACCAATTACGGTCATCGGATACTCCTCCGACCGGTCCGGTTCATACAAACTTCTTACTTCTTATCCTTCATCTTGATGTCGATGTAAACACCTGCCGGCATCTCGAGTCTCGAGAGAAATTCCACCGTCTTCTGAGTGGGAGCTATGATATCGATAAGCCTTTTGTGAGTTCTCTGCTCAAACTGCTCACGGCTGTCCTTGTACTTATGTACAGCCCTCAGAATCGTTATTACCTCTCTTTTAGTGGGAAGAGGTACCGGGCCGCTGACCTGTGAACCGTTCTTCTTGACCGTATCGATGATCTTCTGTGCCGACTGATCTACCAGCTGATGGTCGTATGCCTTCAGTGTGATCCTCATTACCTGATTTGCCATAAAAAAAGTCGCCTCCTTTTCGCACTTTTCATATAATAAGTGAAAGCGCAACAAGCGGTGACTGTACACTTACCCGTGTGTGTCCTAATTAATTTCATCAGGCATCACACCTCGGTTGTTCTCTGTCCCATGACAGAACTTCCAGTACAGTGACTTGTCGCCAGTATCTTGACTTGACATTCGCTCCACGAAAAACCCGCCGTTGACTTGTTTTTTTCATCTCCGGCAGCAACCTCCGCTTCACAGCTATCAAGGTCACAGCGAATGTTATGATAACACTCGGATTTTTAAATTGCAAGCAAAAGATATAAAAAATCCCATTATTTTTTTTCATGCATCCGACCTGTTTCTTCTATTACATATATATTGTGTTTTATGGCTTTTCCTCTACCATATGCTGATGCCCGGGTCAAAAGGGCGCTGTGCCGGTTTTCTATTTCATTTTTTCATGATACAATAGTGTCGCATTATATATAGGAAGATATAGATTACTTTTGAGGTGTGAATCATGCATTATAAACCAAGCGGTGTATGCTGTACCGGTATAGATATCGATACCGAAGGCAGTATTATAAAAGAAGTAAAGTTTACAAACGGCTGCTCGGGAAATACCCAGGGAATAGCCAGACTGGTACAGGGAATGGAAATAGATGAAGCCGTGAAGCGTCTGTCAGGTATCAGGTGCGGATCAAAACCCAGCAGCTGTCCCGATCAGCTGGCAAAAGCCCTGATACAGATACGAAACGAGGCTGTCTGAAATTGAAAAAAATAATTCTCACAGGCGGAGGGACAGCCGGACACTGCCTTCCGAATATGGCTCTGCTGCCTTCCCTTAAAGAAGCCGGCTTTGAAATTTCCTATATTGGATCATATGAAGGTATTGAGCGTTCGATCGCTGAAAAGAACGGCCTTCCTTATTATGGTATATCTTCCGGAAAACTCCGCCGGTATTTTGACCTGAAAAACCTGACAGATCCTTTCAGGGTAATAAAGGGTTTCCGTGAGTCCGTACAGCTTCTGGAGAAAATAAGACCTGACATTGTTTTTTCAAAGGGCGGCTATGTTTCAGTACCTGTCGTAAAGGCCGCAAAAAAACTGGGGATCCCGGTCGTGATACATGAAAGTGACTTCACACCGGGTCTGGCAAACAGACTGTCTTTTTCTTCTGCCCAAAGGATCTGCTGTTCTTTCAAAAAAACTCTGGAATTTCTTCCCGGAGACAAGGGGATATTTACAGGCACTCCCATCAGGAAAGAGCTTCTTTCGGGAAACAGGGACAGGGCGCTGTGCTTTACCGGACTGGAATCCGGAATAAAGCCGTTTTTGATGATAATCGGCGGCAGCCTGGGCGCTCAGAGCGTGAATGAGACTGTCCGATCCGCTCTGCCGGATCTGCTGGAACGGTACTATGTGATCCATCTATGCGGAAGGGGAAAGGCGAATCCGGATTTTGATGAAATGTCCGGCTACAGACAGTATGAATATATCGATGATGAACTGCCTGATCTTTATGCTCTGTCTGATATAGTGATATCCAGAGCAGGAGCAAATGCTGTATTTGAGCTTTTGGCACTGAAAAAGCCGAATATACTGATCCCCCTTCCCGGAAAAAGCTCAAGAGGCGATCAGATCCTGAATGCTGAAGCTTTTGCTGAAGCCTCATACAGTTATATCCTTCGTCAGGAAGATATGACAAAGGAAAGTCTGCTGAAAGCAGTTGATGAAGTATATGAAAAAAGAAAGGATTTCACCCGGGCGATGGAAAAGGCTCCGGAGCAGGATGCTGTCGGAAAGATCTGCAATATTATAAAGGAGATAAGCTGATGGACGAAAATTGTATCTTTTGTAAACTGAGCAATCATGTGTTTGACACAAATATGATCTATGAGGATGATGATTTTGCGGTGATACTTGATCTGTCACCTGCTGCAAAGGGACATGCCCTGATACTTCCGAAGGAACATTATGCCAACATATATGAGCTTCCCGAGGATCTGACTTCAAAAGCCTTCCTTCTGGCAAAAAAAATGGCCTCTCATCTTACTGAGAAGCTTAAATGTGACGGCTTTAATATCGTACAGAACAATGGAGAGACTGCCGGTCAGACAGTGTTTCATTTTCATATCCATCTGATACCGAGATACAAAGATGATAACCAGAAGATTGGCTGGAAGCCTCTTGAGGTATCAAACGATGACCTTGCCGCACTTGCAAAGGAGATCAGATTATGAAGATCAACATATACTATGGCGGACGCGGAATGGTGGGAGATCCTACCATCAGTGTCATAAACAGGATACAGTCAGTACTCGAGGATCTGAATGTAAGGGTAGCGCGTTTCAATCTCTTTGAGGAAAAACGTAATATCACCTCTCTTCCCAATACCATAAATGATGCTGACGGCATAGTCCTTGCCTGTACAGTAGAATGGCACGGAATAGGCGGATATATGCATGAATTTCTCGATGCCTGCTGGCTGTACGGAAACAAGGAACACATGGCTGAAGTCTATATGTGTCCTGTTGTGATGTCCACTACCTATGGAGAAAAAGAGGGTACTCTTGATCTGATCCAGGCCTGGGAGCTTCTCGGCGGAAAACATATAAACGGCATCTGCGGTTATGTGAAAGACAGCGTTGAATTTGAACTGGATAAGACATATATGGGGCTCATAGAAAAAAAGACCGAGAACATATACCGCTCGATCTCTCAAAAAACCGTGTCTTTACCCGCTTCAAACCAGATGATGAACCAGATGATCTCCGTGGCTCCTGCCATTTCGCTGACTCCTCAGGAAACGGAACAGCTTTCCAAATATGCTTCTGATGAAAACTACATTCAGACTCAGAAGGAAGATATTCGCGACCTTGCTTCGCATTTCAAGACCCTGCTCGATAATAACGGCATTTCCGAAGAAGAGCGTCTCGTAAAAGATTTCCGGGAACACTTCTCCCCGAAGGAACCCGGTTCGGCAATATTCAAGCTGGTTATAAAAGAGATCAGGAATCCTCTAATCCTGGACATCGCCAACGACAAGATCGATGTCCGGTATGGCAATGTGGAAAAACCTTCCATAGTGTGCAGTATATCTCTTGATAAACTGAATTCTGTCATGTCCGGGCATATGACTTTCCAAAGAGCATTCATGACCGGTGATATGCAGCTGAGGGGGGATCTGAAGATCCTCAGCATGCTTGACAGCTGCTTTGATTTCTGAATATAAGCACTGTACCGGCAAAACCGACGCTGTCTCCGTCTTCAAGTGCCACTGTCTCATTCGGCTCAAGCCTTCTCCCGTTTATGAAGGTACCGTTTGTTGAATTCATGTCGGAAAGAAAGAATCTTCCATTTGCTTCCCTGATAGAAGCATGTATCCGGCTTACGGAACTGTTTTTTAATTCTCCGTTTACCCGGTCTCCTTTTTTTCCGACAATAAAAGGGCTGGTATCTATTGAAATACAGACAGATCTGCCCATTTCATTTCCGGAAAGATACGGAACTGTCACGGATCCGGCCAGAGGACTCAAAAGAGTTGTCTTTTCTTCATCTTCAGTTTCCTCCATATGATCTTCATATTCCATCCTTTCTTTTTGAACATCGGGGTTTTTTGCGTTTTTCTCTATCTTTTCCTGTTTATACTTTTTTTCGTCTTCTTTTTCTTCCGTAAGACGCCTGTTATAAATAAATATGACAGAGGTTACAGCTATGCCGAACAGCAGGGCGATGACACAGCCGGCTGCCATATACTCGCCGTCATTCATCCGGATAAACGGCAGAAGAGAAGGATTGAGGACCAGGATCAGATAAAAGACCGCTGCCACGACTATGAGTCCGAGACATATTCCGGCAATCTTCAAAAGACCCTTGTCATTTTCTTCTGCCGGATCTTTCTTCAGGAAATAATCAAGCTCTGACATATCTTCCTCTGTTTCCCAATAATCAGGATCGCTTTCTTTTTCTATGTCAGGCATCTCTGTTTTTTTCCGGCTTGTGATATCGTCATTCTTTTTTTCTGCTATCCCGGCAAGCAGCGGTGCAGGAGAGATCACTCCATCCGTTACACTCTCGTAATAATCATATGCAAGCCTGCCGGCCAGAGGATCATTCCTGTCTGCATGGTCTATCAGAAATTCAGCCAGTGATAAGGCCTCCTCCTGTTTTCCTCCCGCTTTGCCGGTTGGATAGAATACAAACTCCGGAGAAACAGAATCTATATCCACAAATATATATTCCGGATCGAGTATGATCCCCTCTGCGGGAAGCAGATACTGTTCCAGTTCATTAAAAACCCTGACCATACCCCTGAAAAAATTTGTCAGCTCCTCTCCGGACATATACCTTCCTTCATACAGACGTCCAAGGCTCTGCCTGGATCTGATATCATAATAATAAAAGACCTCATCATCAAGAAAATGCAGGTTCATGCGCAAAAGCCCGTCTATGCTGTTTCTTATGACCATCTTTTCGTTATTTGCATTAACCGGTCCCTTTTCTTTTTTTATGATCATATAATTATGGTTTGCATCATTTTTGAATCTGATATCCATTGTTTCCCCTTTCAGATCAGTTCTTATCTTTGACCATCTTTTCAACTACCCTGCACTGCCTGATAAATTTCACCGGATCTTTTCTCTTTGCGCAGCCTTTGCCCTCAACCTTTATTCCATCGCTTCCGCAGATATCCATAAAAAGCACACCTGCCGGAATCTTCAGTGTTCCTTCATATCTTACCTGTACTTCAGATCCGGATATATCTATTGAATGCGTAACATCAGATGTAGCCAGAACTGTTTTGTTCATGAGTTCTCCGGCCGCCCTTTCTGCTGTACCCATCACTTCATTTTCTCCGGTCTTTACCCTGCTTGCCCGCAGAGCAGCCTGATAGGCAGACTGATTCATCACGCATTTGTCATGCATAAAAAAAGAAATATACATGAGCAGGATGATCACCGACAGAATAAACGGAAACAGAAGAGAAGCCTCTACCGTATAAGATCCTTTATACTTTATTTTTTTCATTAAAACCTCCCGATCATCAGCCTGATCAAAAACGCAGCAAAAACAAAAGGAACAAATGCAAAACTGGTTTTTTTGTCCGCTTTTTTTATTACAAGAAACACAATAGAATACACCGCAGAAAGAAGCATGGCGATCATGATAAGAGACGCGTTCTGTCTTCCGCCAAGAAAGATACCGGTAACAATCATCAGCAGTCCGTCACCGAGTCCGATCTTTTCATCCGTGATAAAATACAATGCCACAAAAAACAGACCTATCACTATACCCGCTGCTTCCTCATACAGTCCTACCGGCCGGAACAGTATATAAAGAACTGTTGCTGCAGTGCCAAAGAATATCAGCACGATCGGCTTTATCTCTCGTTCTTTCAGATCTGTTATTGAACATATGAAAAGAAATATGCCCAGAAAAATCTCCGTTATCATTTTGATCAGTTACAGTCCCTGCAGGGACTTCTTCCTCCCACTTCACTAATCGGTACGCTCCGTATGGTCCTTTTCAAGGCATGACAGGAAAGAGTTCCATGATATCTGTTTCCGTCATCCGTGATATAGACTACGCCGGAACTGATCCCATGTGCGCACGAACAAGGATAATACTTTGATCCGTCGTTTGCTCTTTTATTCTTTACTTCCTCAACTGTGGTTGTCATTATATTCAGCTTCAGGTGCCTGCAGGAAAGACTGCTGTGGTATACGCTCCCGCTTTCCGTGATATAAACAATCTTTTCCTTTTCTTTTTCATCTCCGGGATCACTGCCCGTGTTGTCATAGCCGGTAAATGCCCGTACCCTTGCCGCATCGGTAACAGGAATGGAGATAAAACCCAAAAAATTATATGGTACCCCTATGCGATAATCCGCCGTCAGGTCGATCATCTCATCCTTATCAAGTACAGATGACCGCAGGAATGATATCCCTGATGATCTGCTGACCACAGGTGCGCTTTCCGTAAAATCATTTCCGAGATATGACAGAACGGATGATCTTGCCAGCGTGAGACTGACGGCCTTGCCTGCCAGACCACCTTTTGATATTCCTTTTTTATAAGCATATGAATACTCGGCAAACTCTGTTGCAGTCTCGCAGAGAGCGGCTGACATGACTGATGAGAAATTGACCGCTTCTATCAGATATATCACTGAAAGCATGGCAAACATGAAGATGGGAAGAACCATGGCGCATTCCACGGTAAGACTTGCGGCAAAGGATGATCTTTGTTTTCTTTTAGATGGGGATCTGTCTGATGGTTGTCTTTTTTTCTTTATCATTGTTCTCCTCTGCCACAGCCTTTATCCGGATCGGATCCTTAAGCAGCAAGGATCCGATGCAGTTTCTCAAAAATCCGGAAGATAGCTTTGCTCTCTTTTGATTCCGAATTCGTAACCGCCTCTTCCCTTGAAAACCGCATAAGCATCTACATACTCAGCGCAGTCATCTATCCTGAAGTTCCTGTTGCCGTCAGTCAGTCTCAGATTCATCTCAACCACATCCATTGTCCGCATTACTTTATCATTCCTGTTCATCAGCAAAAGAAACACTCTCAGATAATCATCATAAGAAAAACCCGTTCCCTTCTGTCCGGTAGGCCTTGCATTCGCCTTGATGGAAAGCAGTCCGTAAAGCGGCATCTTCCAGTCCTCATCTGTCTTTACCAGAGGAACTCTTTCTCCTGCAAGAAGCCTTACAACATCATTGACGCTCTCCCCATAAGCCCAGGCCAGCAGGATCAGATCTGCCAGATATTTAGATGCGTCCGGTGGTATTGACAGAAAAGCTGCTATCACCTCTACCACCGCCTCAACAGGTTTTCTTTTTTCCTCACATTTCATGATATATACCGCACAGGCTGCATATCTTAATGCCAGCAGTTTTGCTGTCACACCCCGGAAATTTGCTATATCCGTATTTTTTCCCTGAAGTATATATTCTGTTTCATATGACGAGGCATCATGTCCATCATTATCAAGATAATCTGAGCATTTATTCATGATGTATTCGTCAAACAGTATCTCATTTATGTATGAATCCGGATCTTCCCTGACAGCCTTTATGCCTGAACCTGTATTCAGTTTTCTGTGAGAAGCCAGTTTTGATACATCAATGTGTTTTTTTGAAACGCCTGAAGTATCCATGATGAAATCCAGTATCCCCGCTTTTTCATCAAATACTCCTGCTGCAGGATTATCCGGGATCTTATAATCGATACCCGCCAGTTTTTCTTCCAGCTCTGCCTGCTTTGCATCCATGTCTTTATTTTCAAAATCCGAATCCTTATAATCATCGGCATCTTTTTTTACCTTTTCTATCAGAGAATCCAGGACAGAAATTCCGTATATATCCTTTATTGCCTCTATTGCCTGTCTCTTAAAGACACGGCCTGTACTGTCTGATGCGTAGGAAATATCCATGACTTCCTCACTTTGAAGCTTCATATCAAAGAAATCTCCCCTGAAAAGAAAAGATCCCTTCGAAGTGTCACAGTTTTTTTCCAGATAATGCTTCAGGTGACCGGATACTTCATTCATTCCGGATCTTTCCGTTCCATAGGAGGTATCGATGAAATACAGGTCATATCTGCTTAAGAGCATTCTGTTGTATTCGGCAAATATTGAATCCATTCCCATGTCCATTATCATTTCCGTTTTCATTCTTTCGCCATGATAAATAGCGCTTTCAAGTACAGCCATGATAAGAGACAGCATGAGTGTCAATATCAGACTCAGGAATACCGTTATCGTTCCCCTGTATTTCATCTCTCTCCTTTTCTGTTTTTACTTTCCTACTTCATTGCTCTTTTGGGTAATTGTCTTGAAGATATTGTTTACGATAGTTGTAAGCTGTTCCTTAAAGATAAGGACAAGACCGATGAGAACCACCAGGATCAGTATCATTTCAACCGTGCCGATACCGTCTTCATCCATGATAAAATCTCTGATCCACATACCTTTTCCTCCTTTCTTTCATTTTTGCATTTATAAACCAAAGGACAAAAAAGCCGGAACTATGACTATTATCATCACAACCGAAAGCATCATTGCCATTGGACCGAGAAGTTTTGTCCCTGCTTCTTCTCCAAGCCTTCTGGCCATTGCCTTTCTGTCCTCAAATGCCTCTTTTACTTCAGCTTCCATTTCCTTTAATAATTCACCGCTTCCTTTTCTGATGTTTTGTGAAAGCATGGCTCCGAGCTTGACATACCTTTTCAGCGCGCATCTTTTTCCAAAATCCAGATATGCTTCATGTTCAGAAGCTCCGCTCCTCATACAGTTAACCGTTATCATCATTTCTTCATATGCATAGGACATCTTTTCTCCGTGACTCTTTATATGATCAGTAACTGTTTTTTCAAATGCTGCCCTGACTGTCAGGCCTGCTCCCAGCAGCAGCGTTAATTTGCTCACTATCTCGGGATAATCGATCAGCATTTCCCTTTCTCTTTTTTTCACTTCCTTTTCCAGTTCGGAGTCTTTTCCAAAATATACTGCTATTGCAGCTATCACGGATATGACCAGAATATACAGAGACCTTTTCGATACGCTTGTCCTGTAGGTTAACCTTTTCCCTTCTGCCTCCTCGGGAAGCAGCTGGCGGTTAAAGGAGATCGTCATCTCATCATATTTTTTTATCTTTTTTTCTATGTCACCGGCAAGCTTTTCTGCGGGATCTTCTGCCTTCGGAAAAACCATCACACAGAAAACCGATTCTTCTTTCAGATCCTCATATGTCAGGATCGCAGTCAGGGTTACCGGTTCTCCGTCTTCTTTTTCAAAGTCATCCCTTATCCTGCCGTTCCCATCCAAAACCGTATAATCACTTATCCTCCACTCTATGCTGAAGGGAAAACCGTCAAGGGATGTGACAAGCATCAGATCCCTGTCAACATGATCCGGATCAGTGTTTTCACCGAGAATTTTTCTGCAAAGGGTTTCCTGTGCTCCTTTGAGCAGTTCTTCTGCCTCTTCTTTTGTATAATGCCTTTCGGAAACCGTGATGCTCCTGTTTTTCATATACAGTTCATCATCTGTATATATATCCAGGTTTACTGTTTTATCTCCTTCCCCGCTTTGGTTTCTTTCGATCACATTGCCGTCAAGAAACCTGACATGAGCCAGATCCGATACAAGCATCAGAAGAGAGATCGCTGCTCCGGTAATGATAAAAATGAGAACTGTGGATATTTTTTTTACATAGTATTCCTCCGTCAGTTCGCTCCCGCTTCCGGCCGGATTCAAAAGCATCTGCTTTTGCCTGATACGATCCATGTCATAAGGTTTTTTCAGCCTGAGTATTCTTTTTGCCAAAAACTTCAATAGTCTTTTCACGCGTTCAAACCTCTATTTTCATTATCTTTTCTGCCAATATAAAACCGATGATATAGATACATAGACATATTGTCATAACCGCTGCTCCGGTGAAATTGTGATACAGGATATCAAGAAAGCCGTCTGATGTGACACCCAGATATCCTATTATCGCAAACGGGATTATCTCCATTATCCTCTGTTCATATTTTCTTGAGCTCAGAATCGTATCTATCTCTCTTTTTACATCCATTTTGTCACTGATGTTCGATGCCGCTCTTTTTATTATCTTTGTCATGTCGCCTCCGGTACGTTTGGATGCTGCAAAAACATCTGCAAAATCACGGATATCTTCTATCCCGCTTCTTGCTGCCAGATCTCCCACTATGAATTCGATCGCTTCATTATTCTTCAGTCTTTTTGCCATCTTTCTGTATTCAGCAGTTATAACGGCGTCTTTTCCAAACATATCCTCCATGTCGGAGTATGCCTCCAGAAATGCATTTTCAACAGAATAACCGGCATTCAGTGCATTGCTTACCGACAGTATGCTTTCCCTGAACTGATATGAAAGCTCCTTTCTTTTTTTGTCCGTTATCTTCTCTGCTCTGTATTTTGCATAGAAAGGAAATAAAGGCAGCATTATCAGAAATGGGATGATGCTTCGGTAAAATACAAATGACACCAGCATATCAACAGATAAAAATTCCACGACTGTCATCATTATTTCTTTTTTATCCAAATCCTTTTTTCTGCAGTTTTTCAATATTTTTCAGTTCCCCCGTTTTTTTCAGGACACCTTCCACCTTCCTGCCTCTCCTGTCGCCTGTTTCAACAAACTGATAGACAGGTTCTATCATTATCTCCGAGCCATTCATCCCGGTTATCTCACATATCTCCAGGACCTTTCTCGTTTTATCCCTCAGACGCCCCAGATGGATGATAATATCAACAGCAGAAGCAATCTGCCGTCTGATCGCGCTCAGGGGAAGGTCCATTGCCATCAGTACCATAGTCTCGATTCTCGTAAGCATATCCCTTGCACTGTTTGCGTGTCCCGTAGAAAGCGACCCGTCATG
>JAGACK010000058.1 GCA_017614155.1 Lachnospiraceae bacterium | reverse complement strand
TCCTCAAGTTCCTCTTTTGTGAGAACTCCGAGCCTGTTGTAAACGACCTTACCGTATCTGTCGAGGATCACGGTCCTGGGCACCGCCATGGAGCCCCCGCACAGCTTATAGATCTCTTCATCTCTGTTGTCTGTGGCGATCGGTATATTAAGGTCTCTGATCTCATCGGGGACCTTTTTTGACCCGAAATGATTCTGAACGGCAATAACAGAGATACTGTCTTTGCATTCTGAATACAGATCATTCAGTTCGTTCAGGCCCTTAAGGCTGTCCTCGGAATACGAGGCCCACAGGTTGATCAACGTTATCTTTCCGCGGCTTTCAGAAAGACGGAAGGTCTCTCCGTCCAGACACTGCGTGGTGAAATCTTTGAGGGTATTCCCCTCTTCGTAACCGAGATCACTGTCTTTGCTGTTTTCTGAGAGATCATCGCTTTCCGGGATGACCGGTGCAGCATCATCTGCATCCTGGGTCTCCCGTGCGTCATCATCTGCATCCTGAGTGTCCTGTGCGGCAGATGTATCCGGTACGGTTCCCGCAGATACAGTTTCGGGAACCTCATCGCCCGAAGCCTGCTTGTATAGCTGTTCCAGCATCTCCGGTGTTATGGAACGGATCTCATTATAAATGACTTCTCCCCTGCGGTTTAATACGATGGTCTGGGGAAGTACTCCTGAGCCGTTTGTTTTTTCAAAGATACCGTTCTCTTCATCATCGATCGTAAAGAGCAGATCCCTGTTTTTATCATTCAGGAATTCCCTGACATCCTGCGGTGCATTCGAAGAGTGACAGGCAAGGACCACAGCGTCTTCGTGGGCATGCCGGAAATCACTGAAGTAAGGGAGTTCTTTCACGCAGGGGCCGCACCAGGTGGCCCAGAGATTTATCACGGTCACCTTACCCTTGTTTTCACTGAGTCTGAAAACGGTTCCGTCATAGCATACTGCGGTAAAGTCAGGCAGACGCTGACCGGGTTCATATCCGAAAGGCGCACTGCTTTCAAACGGATCTTTAACAGTTTCTTCGGGAGCATCACTTCCGGATGCATCCTTTTCAGGATCTTCAGTATTCTGCTCAGTTTCATTCTGATCTGTCACAGACCCGGAAGATGCGGGGATCGCTGAAGAGCTTTTTTTCTTTCTGCCGGAAGGATCGACGAAGTTTACCCATATGAGGAGAATGGCAAGTATTATGAGTGCAGCCCTCCATACATACATTTCGATCTTTCTGCGTTTGTTGACGATATCGGGGGTGTTGTTTTCCGTGTCGTTTTCTGCAGCTGCAAGAGTGAAGGTGCCGGCTTTCATCGATACGGCCTTTGCAGCGCATTTGTCTATACAGCAGCCGCAGTGGATACATTCGCGGTCGCCGACTCTTTTTACATCCATCTTACAGTTTCTGATGCAGGCCCCGCACCCCATACACTTATCAAAGTCAACTTTTATCCCGATCAGGGAGAGCTTGTTGAACATGCCGTATATGGCTCCGAGGGGACAGATAAATCTGCAGAAAGCCCGGTAACAGAACACGCACAGTCCTCCGATGAGGACCATTATGATAAATTTACATGTAAAATAAATACCGAGCATTCCGAAGTATGAAGAATTATTTGGATTTGACAGCAGCCCCATTGCACCCTCAAAGGTACCGGCGGGACATATGTATTTACAGAAAGCCGGAACGGCCATGCCGTGTTTCAGACCGTACCAGAGGGTGATAATAAATACAAAGACCAGAAGGAATACATATTTCAGACAGGTAAGAAGCCGTGTTACGCGGCTTTTCGGGATCTTTGGGGTGGGCAGTTTGTGAAGGAGTTCCTGGATCATTCCGAGAGGACAGAACCATCCGCAGATCGTTCTGCCGGCAATGAGTCCGTAGAGCAGGAAGATCCCTATGATATAAAAGCCGATCTGCCTGTTGGCGGATGAAAGAGAAGCCTGAAGAGAACCCAGGGGACAGGCACCCACGGCGCCCGGACACGAATAGCAGTTAAAGCCCGGCACGCAGACGGCCTTCAGTTTTCCTTTATAGATCTCACCGGTTATGAATCCTTTGAGGTGCGCATTATAAAGCAGAGCACTGTACAGCTGGATAAGACGTCTTTTTGTGGGACGGTGGTCATTCCACCATGAAACGATCTTTTCTATCATACGTGACTTCTCCTATCCCAGCCCTATACACTCGGTGCAGATGTTTATTGCTTTGATAAAGATCGCATACATATTTCCGTTTATGATGCCTGCGATGATAAAGACAGCAGCGGCGATAATAACGGCCAGCCTTGTATATTGCAGATTTTTTCCGGTAAGCCATGAGTTTTTGCCTGCTTTTTTCATATCTGTATCGACATCCGTCACCGGTCTGTCTGCATTTTCATCCTTTATTCCAAGGATCAGGCAGGCGGCGGATATCCCCAGCCCGAAAAATGCTGTCAGCATACCGGGAGCGGCAGCGGCCGTGGCAGTTTCTTTTGTGTATATGTATGCAGACGGATCTTCCGCCCTGCGTGCCATACCGTCCCTGTAGATCCTTATGGCAGAAAACGAGAGTATCAGGACTGCAAGCACGAATACGACAGATTGAATTATTAGAAATGCTCTTTTTTTATCCATATTATTATTTCTTTTCCAAAACAATATACAGGTCGCTGTATGTATCCGGCAGTCTGTAGGTGTCGGTATTTTCCTTGAATCCTTTCGGAACAGTCAGAAGATGCACTTCATAATCATTCTTTTTTGTATCAAAGGATGCAAGTCCGTCCCTGTCTGTATTAGCAACACGGCAGGTTGAATCATCACATAACTGTACCATGACGCCCTCGACAGGATCGGAATCTGAGTCCGTTACATAAATACGGTACTCCTTCAGGCCGTTGGGGACTGCCGCTGTATTATCCGGGGCAGGTGCGGCGGTATCCGGATCTTTCAGAAGCTTGTCGACAGCCGTTTCATACAGTTTTACCCTTGCACCGAGTACAGGTTTTGAAAGAATGGTACCGTTTCTGTCCACAAAGTAGGTCATGGGCCAGCAGGTCACGGCCAGGTCGTCAAGAGCGCCCTCCCAGGGAACGATGTTTTTATAGTCGGCATCATTTTTCTTGAGAAGGCTTTTTCCGAGCTCTATCAGTTCGTCATTTGTCCCGTCGCCCAGAAGTCCTATGACTGCGCAGTCCTTATTTGCAAGCTGTTTGTTTATCCGGTCAAGTTCGTTGAGTTCGTCCAGACAGTTGTGGCACCAGGTTGCCCATATATTGATCATGGTGATCTCGTTATCTGCAAACAGCTCTTTGCTGGTCACTTTGTTTCCGTCAAGATCGGTTGTTGTGAATTCAAGCTTTTTCCCTATGAGATCCGAATAGGCGTTTACCGGTTCATAGTATTCGGCATTCTTTATGGCTTCGTCCATGATATCGCAGAGAAAACTGAATTCTTTCCTGAAATCAGGGTCGAGATTGTCATAGTTTTTCTGATCGGTATCAAAGTAGCGGTAAAATACATAACCGTCTTTTTCGCAGATCTTTTTGAAATATTTTTCGGACAGAGTATAGGAACTCTTTTCGGCTGTATCCGTGATCCCGGAAAGATCGGTGCCTTTCTTTGCACACCATACAGAAGGGAGGTCTACAATGCTGGAATCGATCTTTTCATCGTCTTCTTCGGTCCTTTCATTAAGTGAACTCAGCCATTCCGAAGATATGCCGCCATAGGCATATTGTACCGTATATATGTCATCGCAAAAACCTATCTCGTCTCCAAAGCTTTCCGTGACACCCAGGATATCCTTAAATCTGCCCGGGAGCGTAAGGGTCACACCGCATTCCTCATATTCTTCGGTATAATCATCCGACTCTTTGTCTTTTCTGTATCTGTCACCGTCGCTTTTGGAGGGCCCCTCTTCTTCCTGATCCTGAAGTTTTCCGGTTGTCTTTGCCTTGATGATATCGTTTACGCTTTTTCCGTCTATCGAGACAGCTCCGGTATCCGGATCCACGCTCACCTCAAAGGTGTTGTCGAGACCGAGCATGCTGACAAGTTCATTGGCCGGGATCCCGTCGATCTCAACCGCACTCGATTTCGGATCCATCTCCATACGGGAAGAACAGCCTGTGAGTACAACTAGTATCACTGCAAGAAAAACAGCTGCGGATTTTCTGATCATCTTCATTTTTATCCTCCTTTTTTCCGGAACGGACGTGTTGTACAGATTTTTAGTCATTGTATCATAAAACTGTCTGCTTTCCCATAAAAATAGCCTTAAAACAGGTTCTTTATTGACCGTGACGGATGAGTTTAGGAACCCGGATTCCTTGGAGAAGGTCATTGATGACATAGACGATGTTCAGCTGTTGGGATCCGCCATCTTCTCGAAATGGAGATATTACAATCATTGGGCAATGGGAGAAAGCATCCGGGACGAAGAGTCCATGAGATGGTTTAATATGATCACCAAGCGGATACTTGAGTTGATGGGTTAAACGGAGGAAGTAAGGAAAAACTATGGATGAATGGAATGCAAAGCCGATTTGCAAATCAGTGTGGCTGGTAAAAACAAAGAAAAAGGGGATACGCCTAAAATATGAGGCTGTAGTGCTTGCATCTAAATGTCCTGCAAAGGTCTTTACGGTTTCAAGCGGTACTCCGTTATCGCAGAGCGCCGAAATGGCATATCTCCTGCTATCGTGAGAAGAATGTTCACGGTTCACATTATTGTTGCCAGTTTTTTCCCTAAAAAGATACCGAAAATACAGCAGCAAACGCTTAATGCTACATATACTCCTTCAAGGGCATATGCTTTGTTTTCAAGCAACTTATATGCCTCAAGTGAAAACGTTGAAAATGTTGTGAATCCACCACATACACCTGTCTTCCAGTAGAGAACCATATTAGGTGATACATCTGATCTTTTATCTGTTATTCCCACAATAAAACCTATTAAAATCGCACCAAGTATATTGGTTACCAATGTAAGTATCGGAAACTGTGTTTTCACCGGTATAAGACTTATTGAATATCTCGCCACCGCTCCCAATGCGCCACCAAGTGCCACGAAAACAAAACTCATTTTTCACATCCTCTTTTAACAATTATCTGCGAGTTATCAATCCATTGTGAAATCTGTCGTAATCTCTAATATGTTTCCACTATTATTTAATATACTTACCAGTCTTTCATCCAAGTCTGGGTCATTATTCCTGTAGTCAACCTCG
>JAGACK010000057.1 GCA_017614155.1 Lachnospiraceae bacterium | reverse complement strand
TAGGATAAAGAGTAGGGAATACCCTGTCATAATATGCCGGCAGGCTGTCATATCCGCAAATCAACACTTAAAAAGCGGTTTGTATAAATTTTCAATGTACAAGTTTATAATTCAGTCGAGGGTTTTGACCCCGACATCATTAGCATTTTTTAGGTAGTAAATCAAGATGGCCTCACATTTAAGGCCCTAAAAATGGGCATAATAAAACCGTCAATCATAAGACTGACGGTTTATTTCCGGGTATCAGCCGATGAGCCAGTCGTACATCTCCTGGTACTTATTAGCCGAGACCTTCCAGGAGAAGTCGGCAGCCATGGCGCGGTCAACGATCTTGTTCCATTCGCGGCGCCTGTCATAGTAGATTCTCTCGGCGTATCTGATGGCGCCGAGCATCTCGTGGGCGTTGTAATTGAGGAAGGAGAAGCCTGTGCCGGTACCTTCGTATTCGTTGTAGGGCTCTACCGTATCCTTGAGTCCGCCTGTCTCCCTGACTATAGGCACGGTACCGTAGCGCAGGGCCATGAGCTGGGAAAGTCCGCAGGGCTCAAACAGCGATGGCATCAGGAAGGCATCGCAGGACGCGTAGATCCTGTGAGAAAGCTCCTCGGAATAATAGATGTTTGCCGAGACCCTGTCACCGTATTTCCAGTCGAAATACCTGAAGGAATTCTCGTACTGTTCCTCGCCGGTGCCGAGGATCACGATCTCAACATTGTCATTGCAAAGCTCGTCCATCACATAGTTGACCAGGTCAAATCCCTTCTGTCCGGTAAGCCTGCTTACCATTCCGATCATGAACTTCTTTTCATCCTGGATCAGGCCGAGCTGCTCCTGAAGCGCAAGCTTGTTTTTGACTTTTTCCTTGCGGAAGTTCTTCAGGTTGTATTTGTATTCGATGAACTTGTCCTTTGAAGGATCATAGTCCTTATAATCAATACCGTTCACTATGCCGCGAAGGTCATGCTCTCTCGAACGGAGCAGCCCGTCAAGCTTCTCTCCGTAAAACGGCATCTTGATCTCTTCCGCATAGGTATCGGAAACGGTCGTGATCGCATCGGCAAAAACGATACCGCCTTTGAGCATGTTTGCATCCTTGTAGGCTTCAAGCTTGTCGGGGGTGAAATAATAATCAGGAAGCCCGGAAAGCGCCTTCACTGTCTTCACATCCCAGGTGCCCTGGAATTTCAGGTTGTGGATGGTCAGTATCGACTTGATGTCACGGAAGAATTCTCCGGCCCTGAAGGAGTCCTTCAGATAAACGGGTATGAGTCCCGTCTGCCAGTCGTGACAGTGAATGATATCGGGCTTGAATCCGATGATGGGCAGAGCCGAAAGCGCCGCCTTGTCAAAGTAGATGAATTTTTCGAGATCAAAGCGCAGGTCCCCGTAGGGCGCGTCTCCCGCAAAGTAGTGCTCATTATCTATGAAATAATACTGGATGCCGTTTACCTTTGCCTCGAGTATACCCACATACTCTTTTCTGCCGGCAAAATCCATGTAAAAACTGTCCACATATTTCATCTTGTCCTTTTTGTCCTGATGCATGCACATGTATTTGGGCATGAGGACCCTGACATCAAAGTACTTTTTGTCAAAGCATTCGGGAAGCGATCCGACCACATCAGCCAATCCGCCCGTTTTGATGAAAGGTACTCCTTCAGATGCTATGAACAGTATGTTTTTCATGTATTACCTCCTGAGTTTTCTGAGGGCTCCCACAGGCCGGATCTGTGAGACCTGCCTGCGTCCCGCAAAACAAATCTTATCAGTATTATCGCATTTTCGCGGTTATTTTGCAACGACCGGGCCTGTTTCCTTCTTCGGTTTTTTCGGCCCCTTAAGGATGCTTCTGACCTTATCCTTCATTTTTCTGATCGCGGAGTTTTTATTATCACCCGGATCCTTTTTGCAGAGGAACAGATAGAACACGGGGAGAATGATCAGCGTCAGGATTGTGGCCATCGTGAGTCCGCCGATGACGACATACGCCAGTCCTCTCATGGACGGATCGCCGCCCGCTCCGGGGATGATCATCGGGAGCATTGACAGGACAGTCGTTAAAGTGGTCATAAGGATGGGGCGCATCCTGGACTTGCCGGCCAGTATCAGCGCATCGTGTACAGGCATGGTCTTTCTGTATTCATTTGTCGTGTCCACATACATGATGCCGTCGTTGACGACGATGCCGCCCAGCATCAGTAGCCCGACCATCGTCGAAAGATTGATGACTTTCTCGTCAAGGCCGGCATAGAGCAGCGGCATGGCTCCTATGAGCGAAAACGGCAGACAGACCATGACCAGGATCGAATAACGAAGGGATTCGAACTGGATCGCCATGACCATGAAAACGAGGAACACCGCTGCCGCTATGGCGACCGTTGTCTCGCCTACCGCTTCTCTCGTCTCCATCTCCGCATTCGTATCTTCCAGTTTTACGCCCTTCGGAAGGTTCATTTTATTTACTCCGTTTACAAGCTCCTGCTGGATCCTGTGGATATCTCCCACTGCAGTCGTTGCCTTTACTGTACCGGAGTACCTCCCGTTCGTCCTCTCTATCACGGACGGAACATTTCTGTATTCTATATGCGCTATCTCGTCAAAGGGAATATAAGCGCCCTCCGGATTCCTGAAGCTCATGGTCTCAACGCTTGAAAGGTCCGCGCGCATGTCTTCAGGCAGCTCAACGCGCGCCTCAAAAGTCCTGTCATCGACTATCACATCCACTGCCTTTTTTCCCTGCAGCTGGGAGCTGATCATATCCGAAATGTCTCTTGCCGAAAAGCCGCGCTTCATCGCCATCTCGCGGTCTACGACCACATCTGCCTTGAAGCCTCCGCTGCTCATCGCGTTCTTTACTCCGGTCACGCCCTCAGTGTTCACGGCCAGCTCCTCAACTTTTGCAAGCGCATCCTTCAGCTCATCATAATTATCAGCGCTCAAGGGTATATCGACCGTAGGACCGCCTTCTCCGAAATCATAGCCTATACTCACCTCGCACCGGTTATCATAGTTTTCCAGATCGCTCTTCCATTTCATTCCAAGCTCCTCCGGCGATACCCTGCTTCGTTCCGGAAGCATCGCTATGATGCATCCCATGCCTGAATAGCCCCAGCTGTAGTAATAGTCTATGTTCGGATCGGCGCTTACATATTCCTCAAAATGACTGACCACCTCATCAATATTCTCCACGGAATATCCCGGCTTGAAGGTAAAGTTCACATCGACCATATCGTAATCCTGGGAATATGAGCTCACATCGAAAATAAAGAATCTGAATAATAAGACCGCCCCTATCATGAGAGCTGCGGATATCCCTGCGGAGATATACCTGTGCTTCAGGATATGCGGCATGAATTTTTCATAGATGTTTCCAAGTTTTTTCAGCAGCCTGTTTATGGGCAGTTCCTTCTTTTCAACCGGCCTGTATCTTGAAAAGGCAAGCGGCACGATAGTCAGTGCCGAGGCAAGGGATGCCATCAGGGCGAACATGATGGTCCATCCCAGAGGACCGAACTGCAGTCCGGCCATGCCCTTCAGGTTGACCAGGGGAAGATATACTACTACCGAGGTCAGGGTGGAGGCTATGATATCGGTAAATACAAATTTGGTGCCTTCATAAGCAGCCTCCCTGAAATCAATTCCATCATCCTTTTTGCAGAAACACATCTCCAGAACAACGATGGCATTGTCGACCATCATGCCTATACCGATGACAAGGGCGCTCATGGTCACCAGGTTCAGCGTGTATCCCTTCTTACCCATAAGTATGAAGGTCACCAGAAGCGATATCGGCATGGAGCTTCCGACTATGAGGCTGGCCTTCAGATCGCCGAAGAAAACAAAAAGAACGATCATGGAAAGGATGACGCCCAGCATAAGCGTAAAAAAGATATTGCGGATCGCCCTGCTGATCGGGATGCTGTTGTCCTGGATTATCTTTACGGATACATCGGGATTTTCCCTCTGTGCTTCTTCTATCACAGAACGGATCTCCTTGCCGAGGTTTACGACATTGGCCTTCTGCTTTTTCTTGACGCTCAGATCGATCCCTTCTTTTCCGTTGAAACGGTAGAACCACTGGACAGGACTGTCCTTATATCTGACGGATGCGATATCGTAGATATGTATGACCTCGCCGGAGTCAAGCTTTATGGGTGTATTTCTGATGTCCTCTATATCCGATACCGTCACCGATGTGCTGACATTTATGCTCTGGTCGCCGTAATTGATGCTTCCTGCAGGCGTGATGAAACCGCTGGACGCTATCAGGTCTGCAACACTTCCCACATCCAGTCCGTACTGGGCCGCGACATCGGGCATGAGCTCTATGGAGATGTATCTGTCCTTTCCTCCGCTCACATCAACGCCTGCGACTCCGTCAAGTTTTTTCAGTTTCGGCTCTATCTGCTGCTTGACAAAGGATTTGACATCCGTGTCCTCATTATCCGACTGGAAGCACGCCTGAAAAACAGCCTCGTCATTGTTGCTGACCCCGGATATCTCCGGAACTACATCCTTGGGGAGCTCCGCCTTCACCCCGTTGATGGCATTCTGCAGTTCGTCCCTGGCCTCTTTCAGATCCGTTCCATATTCGTATTCCACGGTAACATAGCAGAATTCTGCTTCTGAAGAGGAGTAGAGATCCTTGAACCCCTTTACGGAGCTGCAGGCATTTTCCAGCTTTGTCGTGACAAGCCGCTCGATCTCCTCGGGACCCGCTCCCGGATATTCGGCAGTGACAAAATAATAGGGATAGCTGACGGAGGGTTCTCTTTCAAGGTCCATTGAGACAAGGGTGCTCACTCCGAATATGATAAGCGCAAGAACACAGACTACTGCCCCGACAGGTCTTGCGAGTACGGTTTTAATAAAATCGTTCATCTCTCACACTCCCTGACATAATCAGAACTGATCCAGGCTTCCCCGTCCTCATATATGACCTTCGTCCAGCCGTTTTCTTCACCGGCGCTCAAAAACTTCTCTCCCTCAGGAACGGTCCCGAGCTTTTCGGAATCCTTTGAAGGGCCTTTCCGGACATTGACCTTTGATGTCGTTTCTATGTATACATCGGCCGGGGTTTCCTCTGCCGGCTCAGCCTTTTCGTTTTCTTCCGGCATCGCGGTCTCCCCCTGCTCTTCTTTTACCGTATTTTCTGCGGATCCTTCAGCAGCGGCTTTTCCGGCTTCTTCTGCTGAGGCTTTTCCTGTTTCTTCTGATGATGCTTTTTTTGCGTCTTCCTGAGGCTGCGCGGTTTTTGTTATATTGATCTGCGCATTGTCCTGAAGCTGCGCAGACCAGTTCACTATCACCTGATCATCTTGTGACAGCCCCGAGAGCACCTCTATATCCGTGGCATCATCAATTCCTGTCTCTATCGGTGTTTTGACTGCAAGACCGTCTTTTGCGACATAAACAAAGGCTCTGCCTTCATCATAGTAAACGACCCCTATCGGTACCGTCATGGTGTTCTCGCTTTTTTTGACAGTCGCGACAAGCCTTACGGTTATGCCCGCATCAAAGGCATCCATATCATTTTCATCCAGGACTGCGGTGACTTTGTACAGCCTGTTCTTTTCATCGGGAGCTGCGGAAACAAGATCGATCGAAGCAATATGATCCTCTCCGCCTTTTTCGATCGTGACTGTCTGTCCTTCGGAAAGATTGCTCTTTGCCTCCCCTGTCACATAGAATACCGCCTTCTTTTTTGACGGATCTGTTATGGTATATGCCGCACTCTGATCTGAGGCCAGTCCCAGATCCTCGATGCTGCACCCGGTTATCTCTCCGCTTACGGGAGATGTCACGCTGGTGTAACCCAGCTTTGCATTTATTATATCAAGCTCACTCTGTGCCCTTGAGACCTTTGAATTCTGGAGCAGTACCGATATGTTGCCGTCGGTGAGCCTGTACTGCTGCTCCGCCCAGATCTTCGCCTTCGTGTAGATCTCGTAATCGGCTGCCAGCTTTCTCTTCAGTTCCAGGTCATCCTGCGAATCTGCGATCTCGTCTTTCGCATTTTCGATGCTGACCTGATCCCCAAGTATGGTGATCTGGTTTTCGCGATGGGCGTTTTCATGGGAGTCTTTTGCGGATTCAGCGGAATCCACGGCGGATTCAGCTGAGGAAACGGCAGCTTTGAGTTCTGATGGCTTGTCAAAGGCTGTGTTTTTCTTGAGCCATGACAATGCGACCTCATCTGGAGTACTGCCTTCAAGGGTATTGTCTCCGGCCTCGGCTCTGGCAGCATCGGCGTCCTTTGCGCCGGCTATCCTGTCGTACTTTGCCTGATCCTTTCTGGTCTTTTCGGCATATTCTTTTGCGCTTTCAATGTTTCTGTCATCGTCCTTCATAAGATCTTCAAGATCTTTATCCTGTTCCTTATGAAGTCCTTCTTCCTTGCAGGCCTTGTAAAGCCTGATCCTTGCCTCGTACTCGCCTCTGGCCGCCTTTGAGACATCGTTGTTTTTTTCGATCGAACCGGTGTCCATGGTAAAGAGGGCTTCGTTTGCGGCAAATTTCGTCGCTTCATTCTCCGCCTGTGTCCGGACAAGCTCGGCTTTGGCATCATTTAATTCTGCCTGCGCTTTCTCTTTTTCCTCTAAAAGCTCGGTATTATCTATGGTAAAAAGGACATCGCCCGAATTTACATGATCTCCTGCGCCGAAGTATCTGGCCAGGATCCGCCCGCTCACCCGGGGGATTACCGAGACCTTTTCACCGGCCTCGATCGTTCCCATGTAGCTTCCCGTACATGCTATCGTCTTGACCTCGGGATAAGCTGTCTCCACATTGATGGCCGGCTCTTCTTCCTCCATGTCCATCATCCCCGGATCATACATCTCTTCGTTATTGCCGCATCCTGACAAAGCCATCACGGCCATGCACATGATAACGGCAGGCATCAGTTTATTTCTCCGCATCTCTCTCTCCTGACAATTCCTGGATTTCTACAATTTGTGGCCTGTTCCATTTCAAAATACCACATCTTGTATTATACCCTTTTTTCTACCCCGGATGTCAAGAGTAAGTCAGGGGAGTTACCGCTTTTCTTTTTTCGACTTTGCCATCTTTCTCATCTCAATGGCGTTTTCCCTGACGGCGTCTGTTACCGCCTCGCCTGAAAGAAGTCTTGAAAGCTCGCTTATCATCTCCTCTTCCTTCAGTTCCTTTATGGTCGTCTGCGTCGAATCCTCATCGGAATGCTTTTCTATCACAAAGTGATGATCCGCCATGGCTGCGATCTGCGGCAGATGGGTGATGCAGATGACCTGATGATTCGATGAGAGCATGTTCAGCTTTTCGGCTACGCTCTGCGCCGTGCGGCCTGATATGCCGGTGTCGATCTCATCAAAGATCAGCGTGTGTATATCATCCTCTTTGGCAAGGACTGTCCGGAGCGCAAGCATGATACGCGAAAGTTCTCCTCCGGAAGCCACATTTTCCAGGCTCTTTAAGGGCTCTCCCTTGTTCATCGAGATCATGAACTCGACCTCGTCGAAACCGTTCTCCGTGATCTTTTCCTCATCGCTTCTGACATCGATCCTGAACCCGATATCATTGAAATTCAGATCCTTTAACGCCTCCATCATCAGTTCCGAAAGCCTTTCAGCCTTTTCCTTCCTGATGCGGCTGACCTCGCCGCAGTTCTTTTTTAGCCTTTCCTCCAACATGTCCTTTTCGTCAAGGAGCCTGTCACGCAGCGCTTCGATATCCGACAGCCTTTCAAGTTCCTTCTTTTTCTCTTCCAGGCTCCGGCCGATCTCCTCGAATGTGTCGCCGTATTTTGCTTTCATGCGGTTAACAAGATCCAGCCTGGTTTCGACTGTCTCGAATTCATCTTTTGAAAAATCGGAATTTCTCAGATAATCGTTTGCATCCTTTGAGAAATCGCCCAGGAGAGACTCTATCTCGCAAAGCTGGGTATTCAGCCTGTCTGTCTGCTCGTCCATGCCGGAAATGTCGGAAAGCGCAGCCGTTCCCCGTCCCACCAGGCTTATGGCTGTATCTCCGGAGTTGCCGCTGACCAGGTTCAGCGCGTCGTTTACGGCTCTCGTGAGCCTTTCCATATTTTTGAACCTGCCGTACACATCCTCGAGTTCGTCGTCCTCGCCATTTTTCAGGTCTGCCTTTTCGATCTCGTCTATCTCAAACTTCAAAAGATCGACCTGTCTGGTCCTGTCTCTTTCATCGACCGGTCCCTCCTCGAGTTCTTTCCTGACTTCAAGCAGCCTTGCATGATCCGGTCTGATGAGCGACAGCCCCTCTTCTATCTCCTTTGCGGCAAAGCTGTCGAGGATCTTCATGTGATTTCTTTTGTACAGCAGGGACTGATGCTCATGCTGTCCGTGGATATCGAGCAGCATCTCAGAGACAGTCTTCAGCGTTGATGCCGTGACTGTCTGTGAATTGATGCTTGCGATGCTCCGGCCGTCCTTTATCGTCCTTTTCAGGATCACGATCCCGTCTTCCTCGACAGGGATCTCCAGGCTTTTGAGGGTTTCCTCCTGGTTTTTATTATCCAGCGAAAAGACCAGCTCGATGCGCGCTTCCTTTTCGCCGGTCCTGACTATATCCTTTGTGGCACGGCCTCCGAGCGCGAGGCTGATGGAACCGATAATAAGAGATTTTCCGGTTCCCGTTTCTCCGGTCATGATATTTAATCCGTCGGAAAAGAGAACCTCGGATTCCTTGATCAGGGCCAGATTTTTTACATTGAGGCTTATTAACATATATGTACTCCTTTATTATAGAAAATGGGGTGGTTAAAAGGAGACAACAGGACCGTCCCCCTGTCTCCTTATTGGAATTTATCGTGCAGAACTGTGAGAAAGCTGTCGTCTTTGAGCCTGACAAGCTTTGTGGTCTTTGAAGAGCGCATGATGAGGATCTCGTCCTTTTCGGTCATGGGCACGGAAATGTGGCCGTCAAAGCATGCATAGACCTCGTGTTTTCCGGCGCCTATCCTGATCTTTTCTTTTGATGAAAAGACTATGCTCCTGGAATTGACAGTATGGGGGCAGATGGGAGTGATGATGATCATCTCGGACATGGGTTCCACTATCGGGCCTCCCGCCGACATCGAATATGCCGTGGATCCGGTGGGTGTGGAGACTATCATTCCGTCCGCCCAGAAATCATACAGGAATTTATCATTTATGTAAACCTGATAGTTTACTACTCTCATCTCGCCGCCGCGATGGATGATGATGTCGTTCAGCGACCTGTTCTTGTCGTGATTTGGCGCTCCCGGCGTGATGATCTCGCCGCTTATCATCATCCTTTCCTCTATCTTGTAACGGCCTTCGATGAGATCCGTCAGGGATTCATTTATGTTAACCTTTTCCACATCCGCCAGATACCCTATCCGCCCCAGATTGATGCCCAGCAGCGGCAGATCGAGGTCTGCAGTATCATGGGCAGCCTGTATCATCGTGCCGTCTCCGCCAAGCACTATGACACAGTCGGTATCCTTCGGGATCTTGTTCTCATCCGTATAATTCTTGCCGGTACTGACATCCGCTATATGTGTATAAAAGGACAGCCCCTTTGACCTGAAGAATTCTTCTATCTGCCGGGTGAATGCCAGATCCTCATCCCTTGTTGAATTTGTGATGATATAAAAGCTTTTCATGTATCCAGCCTTTCGTGAGCCATCTGAACGGTCTCGGATATGGGGTACTCAAGGCTCATGACTTCCTTAAAAATGCTCCTGCTGTTCTTTGATATATGCAGAAGATATTCTATGTTTCCCTCAGGCCCCTTTATAGGAGAATAATCAAGGCCTTTGACGGTGAAATTGTTTTTTACGGCCATGTCTATGACATTTGATATGACTTCTTCGTGAATCGCCTTGTCCCTTACCACTCCTTTTTTTCCCACCTGTTCACGGCCTGCTTCAAACTGCGGTTTTATTAAGCAGACCATCTGTGATACATCGGAGAGTACCTCGTAGGCCACGGGAAGTATCAGTCCGAGTGATATGAAGGAGACATCGACTGTTGCAAACTCCGGGCTCTCCTCTATATCCTCAGGCTTCACATACCTGAAGTTTGTCTTTTCCATGCATACGACGCGCTCGTCCGTACGGAGCGAATAATCAAGCTGTCCGTAGCCGACATCGACCGCATAGACCTTTGATGCGCCGCGCTGGAGCATGCAGTCGGTAAAGCCTCCCGTCGAGGCTCCCACATCCATGCAGATCTTTCCCTCGAGGTCTATGCCGAATACCTCCAGGGCTTTTTCCAGCTTCAGTCCGCCGCGGCTGACATAGCGCAGCTTCCTTCCGCGGTATTCGATATCAGCGCTCCTGCTGATGTTGCAGCCAGGTTTGTCCTCCCTGACTCCGTCCACATATACGCTCCCTTCCATTATCATGGCGCGTGCGCGCTGCCTTGAAGTCGCAAGGCCCCTCTGCACCAGGAGCAGATCCAGTCTTTCTTTGTCTGCCATCAGTCTCCCTTTGTTTTTATTATCTCTATCTTTGACAGTATCGTGTCGGCAATCCCGGCTGCATCAAGCTTCAGTTCGTTCTTTAATATGTCCGGTCTGCCGTGTTCTATGTATTCGTCGGGCAGGGTGATATTCAGGATGTTTGTATCAAGCCCTGCGCGGTTTGCGTATTCGAGCACCTTTTCACCGTAGCCGCCGCTTGCGACATTTTCCTCCATGGTCACGATGAGCTCGTGCCTGCCGGCCGCGATGCTCACTGCCTCTTCATCTATCGGTTTTGCGAACCTGGCATTTATCAGCGAGCAGAAATACCCCTTTTCCTTGAGGATATTCCTGACCTCTTCGGCTGTCTTTACCATGGAGCCCAGCGCAAAAAGAGCGATGCCCGCCTCGTCATATATGAACTCCGCCCTGCCGTATTCTATGGGCGCCCTGAATTCCCTTAGCCCGTCGTAGGCTTCTCCGCGCGGATACCTGATCGCGCAGGGCACGGATATCTCCATGGCAAATTTCATCATGTCCGACAGCTCCCATTTGTTCTTTGGGACCATGATGTTCATGTTCGGTATGGAGGAAAGATATGAGATGTCAAAGATGCCCTGATGGGTCTCTCCGTCGGCGCCTACTATCCCCGCCCTGTCTATCGCAAATATGACCGGCAGGTTCTGTATGCATACATCATGAAGTATCTGATCGTAAGCTCTTTGCAGGAACGACGAATAGATCGCAACGACCGGTCTCATGCCGCCCGCTGCCAGTCCCGCTGCAAAGGTCACGGCATGCTCCTCCGCGATCCCCACATCAAAAAACCTGTCCGGATAGATATTGCGGAATCTTTTCAGCCCCACGCCGTCAGGCATGGCTGCGGTGATCGCGACGACCTTGTCATTGCGCGCGGCAAGCTTGATCATCACTGTTGAAAAGATATCCGTATAGTCGGCTTTCGTCCGCTTTGTCTTTGGCAGGCCGGTCTCTATCTCAAAAGGTCCCGTGCCGTGGAACCGCGCCGGGTGTCTTTCGGCAGGTTCATACCCTCTGCCTTTTTTCGTCAGCACATGGATCAGCACGCAGTGACGGATGCGCTTTGCCTCCTCGATCAGCGTGCACATGGCTTTGATATCGTGGCCGTTTACGGGTCCGAGATAGGTTATGCCCATATCCTCGAAAAACATCCCCGGAACGATGAGCTGCTTGAACGAGCTCTTGAATCTTTTCAGGCTGTCAACGACCCTCTCTCCCCTGAAGGGCATGTTCTTTAATAAGAACTTCTCGAGATCGAGCTTGAAGTTCTGATATCCTTCGGCTGTCCTGATCTTCTGCAGATAGTTTGATATGCCGCCGACATTTTCCGATATGGACATATCGTTATCGTTCAATATGATGATGAAATTCGTCTTGAGCTTTGAGGCGTTGTTCAATGCCTCATAGGCCATGCCGCCGGTGAGAGCGCCGTCTCCGATGACCGAAACCACATTGAAATTCCCGCCGCTTAAGTCCCTTGCCTTCACAAGTCCCAGCCCTGCGGAAACAGAGGTTGAGGAATGTCCCGTTTCAAACGGATCGCAGTCGCTTTCCCTTCTTTTGGGGAAGCCGCTCATACCGCCGTATTTCCTGAGCATGTCAAAATCATCCCGTCTGCCTGTCAGGATCTTGTGAGTATAGGACTGATGGCCCACGTCAAAGATGATCTTGTCCTCAGGCAGGGTCAGTGACAGATGCAGAGCCATCGTAAGCTCCACTATCCCCAGGTTCGATCCGAGATGTCCTCCGTTATTGCTGATCTTTTCGATGAGGAATTCCCTGATCTCCGAAGCAAGCTCGGGATAGTTTTCCGGAGCGATATCCTTTATGTCGTTTTCTTTGTTGATCTTTTCTATGTACATATTATCGCGATGCCATGACTGATATAAATGGCCGGGCTGCACCGGATGCCGTCAGTCTTCCATATCCTCGAGGTCGCTTAAGCTCCCGTTCTTTTCAAGGACCTTTACCTTTTTTTCTACCGCATCTATCTGCCTGCCGCACTCCTTCAGGACCTTCATGGCGCCTTCATACACGGCAAAAGCCTCCTCGAGCGGAAGGTCCTCATCCTCTATCTTTTCGAGCGCTTCATCCAGATACTCAAATGATTCCTCTATGCTAAGCTTTTTTTTCTTCGATTTTTCTGACATCAGTATATACCTTTCCGTTGTTCATTATAAGCTTCAGCGTATCTCCCTCATGAAGCTTTGTCACATCCTTTACCGGCTTTCCGTCTGCCCCTTCCACAAATGCATATCCGTTTTTCAGCCTTCCCTGCGGGTCCGCGCCTTTGAGCTTTTCCCTGTACAGATCAAGGCGCGAGGAATATCTTATCAGCTTCCTGCTCATCGCATTTATTATGCCGTCATAATATCCGTCAAGCCTCAGTCTTCTTTCGTTCATGCGAGCTGACGGGCTTTTGCTCTTCAGCCTGAGGGCGAGGTTTTCAAGGCGGTTCCTGTCATTTCTGATGCGGGAACGCATGGAGTTTGAAAATGTCATATAATAAGTGCCGGTCTTTTCTTTAAGGTCGCCCAGATCAAAGACCGCCAGCTCTGCTGCCGCGGACGGTGTCGGCGCCCTCAGATCCGCGACAAAATCTGCTATGGTAAAATCCGTTTCGTGCCCGACTGCCGATATGACGGGGGTTTTGCAGTCAAAGACCGCCTGTGCCGTGACCTCTTCGTTAAATGCCCAGAGATCCTCGATCGACCCGCCTCCGCGTCCGATTATGATGGTGTCCACGCCGTATCCGTCAAGCGCTCTGATTCCTTCCGCTATGGTTTCCGCCGCGCCGTCTCCCTGCACCTTTGCGGGGTATAATATGATCTCGATGAACGGGTTCCTGCGCTTTGCGATGTTTATGATGTCCCTGACCGCTGCTCCGGTCCGCGCCGTCACGACTCCGAGACGGTTTATGTAGGCGGGTATCTCTTTTTTATACCCGGGGTCAAACATGCCCCTGTCCTCGAGTTCTTCTTTGAGCTTCAGGTATCTTTCGTAGAGCTCGCCGCTTCCTTCCTGTCTGATGTTTGTGGCATATATCTGGTATACTCCGGTCTTTTCATATATGTTTATGCTGCCTTCGACCACCGCCTTCATGCCGTCCTTAAGTCTTATCCTGAGAGCATAGGCGTTTGCCGCAAACATGACTCCCGAAATGGCAGCCCTGTCATCTTTTAGCGTGAAATAGATATGTCCTGAAGTATGGTATTTGACATTGGAAAGCTCGCCCCTGACCCCGATACGGGCAAGAAGACCGTCTTTGCTTATCAGACTTTTTATATATGAATTGACCTGACTGACAGAATATACAGTACCCATGGATTTGGTTTCCGGTCAGGCAAAATTTGCCAGTATACCGTTTATAAAGGGACCCGCGCCGTCCTGGCCGTATTTTTTGGCAAGGTTGACTGCCTCGTTTATGGCAACCCCTGCGGGTATATCTTCATCGTATTTGAGTTCGAATACGGCAAGGCGAAGTACCGACAGCTCGACCCTGCCGATCCTGTCTATGCTCCAGCCGTTGCTGTGTTTTTCGATGAGCTCATCTATGGCGGGTATGTTTTCCCTGACGCGGTTGAAACGTTCTTCGACATAGGCGGCGCTTTCTTCGTCACAGGCCTCATCGGATTCCTTCAGATAAAGTCTAGCCTGCTCAGGCATATCGCCAGGATCGTTGAATTCCGACTCAAACAAAAGCACAAACACTTTTTCCCTAAGCCTGCTTCTGCTAAGCATATCTTATGCCCTGTCCTCCGTGTTCACGCCTGCGATCCTGATGTTCACATTTGTGACATCGAGTCCCGTCATGGTCTCTATGGCGCTCTTTATCTTTTCCTGAAGCTTTGCGGAGGTTTCCCTGACATTGTATCCGTACTTGAGCCTGGCAACCAGATCCACCCGGACCATGTTGTTGACTACATCGACCCTGACTCCCTTGGGCTGCTTTGCCTTCACTGCATTCATGAGCCTGGTGGTGTTTCCCGCCATGTCATCAAAGCCTTCTACCTCTCTGGCAGCAAGTACCGCGATGGATGAGACCACATCATCGGCTATCTTTACCTCGCCTATGCTTTTGGTATCAAGGGTAAAGACCCTGTTTTTTTCTTCTGAACCGTTTATCTTTGATGCCATTTACATCCTCCCGGGCTGTTGTTCTGACCGCAGTCTTTTTGTTCGTCCGCAGTGCTTCTACAGTATAACACTACACGGCTTTCTTTTCAATACGGGGGAAGGAGACAGGGGGGAGACAGGGGGAGGGGAGACAGGGGGACGGTCCTGTTGTCTCCCTTGCCAACTGATAAAAATAGCCATTTATCATGCTGGTTCGTATATAACGATGTCAGGTTTCAAAATGATCTTTTGCTGACCTGCGCGAAGACCGGTTTTATCGGGAGGATCCGGATGAGATACATTCTTGACAGATGTTTCAGACTGAGAGGATGGGAGCTGCTTCCTTTTGCACTCCTTGATATGGACAGCAGACAGCCTGTTTTTATTACGGAAACAGAAATGGAAGCCCTGAAACTCTGTAACGGAAAGATCGAAACAGACCTGCCCGTTATCCCGCAGGAGATAAGGGAAATGCTCCCAAAGATCGCAAAAAAGGGGATTATCCATCCCTGCAGTGCCGGTGAGACTATCGATCCGAAGCAGGAATATAAAAAATATCCCGCAAGATACATCAAGACCGCGCACTGGTCGATAACCGGAAGATGCAACTACCGCTGCAGGCACTGCTATATGTCGGCTCCCGAGGGGAAGTACGGAGAACTCTCACACGACACCATCATGAAGATGATAGATGAGCTGGCCGAATGCGGAGTGATGAATGTATCCCTGACCGGCGGCGAGCCTCTGGTGCGCAGCGATTTTCTGGAGATCGTGGATGCGCTTTTGGAAAAAGAGATCCGCATAATCACCATCTATTCAAACGGCGCGCTGGTAAAAAAAGAACTCCTTCGGGAACTTGATAAAAGAGGCATCCATCCGGAATTTAATATGAGCTATGACGGTCCTGGCTGGCATGACTGGCTTCGCGGCGTGCCCGGAGCTGAGGAGTCTGTGGACAAAGCCTTTCTTTTATGTAAAGAAATGGGCTTCCCCACAGGCGCAGAGCTTTGCCTGCATGAAAAAAACAAACATGCCTTAAGGGAATCCATACTTCATCTGAAAGATGTGGGATGCCGGAGTTTAAAGACAAATCCCGTATCGGATGTCGGAGAATGGCAGAAGACCGGTCTTGGTGAGGGTGTACCAATAAAGGAACTCTTTCAGATCTACCTGGACTATATCCCGCAGTACTATGAAGACGGGATGCCGCTGACGATCATGCTGGGAGGTTTTTTCCGGGCAGATCCGGATGATCCGGAGCGTTACGATATCCCGCTGTATCATTATCCTTTGGACCCGTCAAAATGCTGTGTGTGCAACCATGCAAGGATGGTCATGTATATCTCCCCTGAGGGCAGAGCCCTTCCCTGCATGAGCTTATCCGGCATGGATATCCAGCAGGAATTTCCGCTGATCCCAAAGACGGGACTTACAAAGTGCATCACCGACTCACGGTATATGGAGTTTATCAATACAAGGGCAGACAAGGTATTGGAGCATAACCCGGAATGCGCTGAGTGCCCGTACAGAAGCTGGTGCCTGGGCGGGTGCCGGGCAAGCGGCCTTTCAGGCTGCATGCAGAAAGACCTGCTCTACAGGGATCCTGCCTGCTGTGAGCTCTACAAAGAAGGCTGGGCAGCAAAAATAATAAAAACAATGAAGAAGATACGTCCCGAAGCAAAGAGCGCTGCGCTTTGCGATGAGGGACTGATGAAAGAGTTAGGTGCACAGGATTAAGGAGGAAACATATATGACCGAAAACGCAAAAGCATTTCTGGAAAAGGCTTCAGAAGATGAAGAGTTTCTCGAAAGGCTGAAGAAAGCAGGAACAAAGGAGGAAGCTATCGCACTCGCAAAAGAGAAAGGTTTCGAACTGACTGAGGAAGACCTGAAGAGTGGGACTTCCGGCAAGCAGGCACTTTCCAATGACGAGCTTGATGCTGTTGCGGGAGGAAAAGAATGCTCTTGCGTCCTTGGAGGGGGCGGTGACAAAGGCGGTTACGACAATAATTCCTGCGGCTGTACCACTTACGGAGAAGGGCTGGACAACAATGCTGTTAACTGCGACTGTTTCAACACCGGATCCGGAGACTATGTCAGCAAAGGCATTAATAAAAAGCGTCGCTTCTTCTGTTATGTAGGGGGAGAAAATTTAGGTTATTGGTGATTCAGGACAGGACGCCGCGCTCTGCTGTAAGCTTTGCCTCAAGGGGTCTTTTGCCGGTAAGCTCATATGAACGCTCATCTGGCTGGGTTGAGCCGGCAAATATGGTATATTCCCCGTCAAGGAGCTTTCTGCTGCCGTCCTCGAGGACAGATTCGAACTGCTTTATATCAAGCTCCAGACTGACAGTCTTTTTCTCTCCCTTTTTGATGAAGGTATTTGCAAAGCCCGCCAGAACATGGCAGGGCTTTTCAAATGCATCGCCGTTGTATCTTATGTAAACCTGGGTGACTTCGCGGCTGTCGTAGTTTCCTGTGTTCTCGACATCGACTCTGATCCTGATCTTATTATTTTCTTTTTCGATCTTCAGGCTGCTGTATTCAAAGGTCGTATAGGACAGTCCGAATCCGAAGGGGTACCAGGGCTTTCCTTTAAAGAACTTGTAAGTCCTGCCTGCCATGTGATAGTCGGCAAAATCAGGCAGGGTTCCGCCCTCGAAGTAGAAGGTGAGCGGAAGCTTCCCTGAGGGTGATACTTTTCCGAACAGGATGTCCGAAAGAGCATCCCCGCCCCTCTGGCCGCTGTACCAGGCCTGTATTATGGCTGAAGCATCCTTTTCATACGCTGACAGATCGAGGCTGCTGCCGCTGTTTATGACTATGACTGTGGGCTTTCCGACAGA
The DNA here is from genome assembly GCA_017614155.1 of Lachnospiraceae bacterium. GTDB lineage: Bacteria > Bacillota > Clostridia > Lachnospirales > Lachnospiraceae > NK4A144. Next base: position 14,529 of record JAGACK010000057.1, on the reverse strand, counting down.
GATGACTTCTTCAGTCAGCCTCCTCTGGGTCGGCGGCAGAAGGAGGTTTATCTTGTCACCCGATGCATCCGAATTTCCGGCATCGCCCTCCTCGCCTTCAAGATCACGGTCAAGCCCGAGACAGAGCACGACCACATCCGAAGCTTCCGCGCAGGCTCTTGCCTCGCTGTAATACTTGCCTTCTCTTGCAAGGTCGTCTTCTTTGTCTTTTAGGATATCGCTTCCCTGACTATAATAAATGCGCGTATCGTCACCCGCAGCCCGTCTGATGCCCTCAAGGTTTGTCACCCATTCATCGGAATCGCCGTTGTAATTGCCGCACAGAGCCTTGATGCTGTAGGCATTGGGGCCGATCACCGCGATGTTCTTTATCTTCGTTTTGTCAAGCGGCAAAAGTCCGTCGTTTTTAAGGAGCACCGCAGATCTTCTTGCAGCCTCCAGCGCGAGCTCCTTGTTTTCCTTTGTATTGGAAGCGCTGAAATCTATCTGATCATAGCTGCAGTCCCTGTCAAACATACCGAGCCTGAATCTTGTCGTAAAGATGCTGACTGCCGCCCGTCTGATGTCTTCTTCTTTTATCAGGCCTTCCTGATATGCATCGAGGATGTATTCATAGGTGCAGCCGCAGTTTAGGTCGCATCCCGTTTTGAGCGCTGCTGTAGCCGACTCTGCCGGAGTCTTTGTGTAGTGGAAACACTCATGAAAATCTCTTACTGCCCAGCAGTCGGAAACAAAGTATCCGTCAAATCCCCATTCGCCGCGGAGTTTTTTTATTATCAGCTCTTTATTTGCGCAGCTTGGCTCTCCGTTCACCTCGTTGTAGGCGCCCATTACGCCCTCGACATGGGCATCCTCCACTGCGCTCCTGAATGCGGGAAGGTAGGTCTCTTCCAGATCCTTCGGCGTCACCTCTGCATTGAAGCCGTGTCTGATCGCCTCCGGACCGGAATGCGCGGCAAAATGCTTTGCGCAGGCTGCAGTCTTCATGTATCCCTTTTCATCTCTTTGCTGCAGTCCTTTGATGAAAGCATTTCCCATCTTCGAGGTCAGATACGGATCCTCTCCGTAGGTCTCGTGTCCCCTGCCCCAGCGGGGATCGCGGAAGATATTGATATTCGGGCTCCAGATCGTGATCCCCTTGTAGATGTCGGGATCTCCCTGCTTTCTGAACATGTTGTATTTGGCCCTGGCTTCTTCGGCGATGACCTGCGCCTCTTCATAAAGGAAATCATCATCAAATGTGGCCGCCATACCTATGGCCTGGGGAAAGACCGTGGCAATGCCGGCTCTGGCCACCCCGTGCAGCGCCTCGTTCCACCAGTTGTATTCCGGTATGTCAAGTCTTTCGATCGCCGGTGAGTTGAAGAGAAGCTGGGATGCAGCCTCCTCGACCGTCATCTTTGCCACCAGTTCTTCTGCCTGTTTTCTGAAATCGGTATCGTTCATGCTGTTCCTTTCCAAATGTAAGTTATGTCAACTACGCCTATGTCATCCTGCTCAACCACAGCATCCGTAGAAAGCCGTTAGATTTATGTCAACAAAAATGAGAGCGTCAGTTCCTCGCTGTTCCTGACATACCTCGCCTTTCCCGTCCCTTTCAGGTACCTGAACACATTTCCCTTTGTGAAGAGGAAATCGTCCATTTCATCATAGACCCTTCTGTCCGAGCATCTGACTGTCAGTATGTCCTCATTATCCGAATAAGCCCTGTTGAATACCTCGCGGAGCTTGTCATGATCTTCCTCGGTAAAATACCTGCCCTCCCGGACAAAGTAATACGCCTCCATGCTGTCACACACCGGAAGCTCCACTATGCTGTCCACGGTATGGTTTACTTTTATCAGATCATCCGTCGCGCCGAGGAACACATAATCCTTCATTGCGCCGTCAGTTCCCTCGGATGTATTCCGGTAGGAAGTGTCTCCCCATGTTATGTCAACATGACAGAAGGTGCCGTCCAGCCTCATCAGATTCCATGCATGATTCTCTCCGCCGGCATTTCCATATACTATGGTACAGAATATGCCCAGTTCATCCGCCAGATATTTGGCTGCCATGGCATAACCCTGGCAGACGCTTTTATTATCTATAAATACGGAGCAGATGTTTTGGCTGTTCTCGCTGTCTATGTCATATTCGGTATTGTCTACCAGATAATCAAAGATGTATTTGGCCTTGGAATACTCATCCGGAAGGTCCGGCATTTCCGAAACAAAACGGTTGACATAACTGTCGATGCTGTCTTCCTTTTCCAGTATTTCCTTTCCCGTCATAGTGAACCTCGGACTGAAGGATATGCTGTCAAGCTCGCCATTTACAAGGGTTCTGGTCATCTTGTAGCCGTCAGCATAAAAGAAATCAGGGTTGTCGATCATGACACAGTTGAAGCACTTGTCGATCTCATCAACATCAAGCGATGTTATGTCTACCTCCGGCGTCATGCTCTGGATCGCGCTGCAGATCTCGACATATACCTGCTTTTCGTGGTCGTTAAGCTTCGAATATGCATATTTGGACTCGCCAAAGAGAGTGATGTCCCTGGTTCTCGTATTTATCTTTTTACGGGCATCTGCCTCCGCCTCGTCCACTGCATTCTTCGATGCAGTCTCGAGAGGGACCCCGATCTTTTCAAGGTCTTCGGTGCTTATTTGAGTTATGTCACCCGATCCTGCAGTAATAAATACATCGTCAACGGACCTGGTCATGCCCATCTCCGACACGGATCCGGAAATACCCGCAGCCGGACTGTATGAAGGCTCATTTTCATCAGCATCGGAGATCCTGTAGCTTATATCGTCAAGCAGGTTGACATAATCCAAAGAGCATCCGCTGCATGCCAAGACACACAGTATCACAGCCGGGATTATGAGCTTATTTTTGCGGAATGGATGTCTCCCTGATGTTCTCATTCTTCATTGAATTCCTCCAGGATCAGACCGTCGTTCCTGTCGAGAGTCATCCCGATGCTCCACGCATTCACAAAGAGGAGCAGGGGATTTCCCTTGAGATCGTTTATCTTTTTCATATCAGAAGTGCCGTTTATCCTGTCAAGATCCACATCTTTGTTTTTGATCCACCTGATGTGCTCATAAGGAAGCTGTTCTAGTCTTATGTCAACTCCGTATTCATTCTTCAGTCTGTATTGTAAAACTTCAAACTGGAGAACGCCCACAACGCCCACGATTATCTCTTCCATGCCGCCCTGCGGCTCCTGGAAGATCTGTATCGCGCCTTCCTGCGCTATCTGCATGACGCCCTTGACGAACTGCTTGCGTTTCATCGTGTCGATCTGCCTCACTCTTGCAAAGTGTTCCGGTGCAAAAGTGGGTATCCCGCTGTATCTGAATTTGTCATTGGGCATGCATAAAGTATCTCCTATGGAATAGATTCCCGGATCAAAGATCCCGATGATATCTCCGGCATAGGCTTCGGTTACCATATGTCTGTCATCTGCCATCATCTGCTGCGGCTGTGACAGCCTGACCATCTTTTCGCCCTGTACATGATATACATCCATGCCCGCGTCAAATTTTCCGGAGCAGATGCGCATGAAGGCAACCCTGTCGCGATGCGCCTTGTTCATATTTGCCTGTATCTTGAATACGAAGGCCGAAAAAGGTCTCTCTATAGGGTCGACAACGCCGGTATCTGCTACTCTCGGAAGCGGGGATGAAGTCATCTTCAGGAAGTTCTGAAGAAAGATATCCACTCCGAAATTGGTCAGGGCCGAACCGAAAAACACCGGGGAGAGCTTTCCGTGATCTACTTTTTCCTGATCAAAGGCCACGCTGGCCCCGTCAAGGAGATCGATCTCATCTTTCAGCGTCGAAAGCGCATCCTCTCCGATCTTTTCCTTCAGTCCGCTTTCATCGGCTATTGATATAATCTCCTCTTTTCCTTCCTTTGTGCCCTTCAGCGTGTCCGAATACAGGACAACGCTTGATGAAGCCCTGTCATATACGCCCTTGAAATCCTTTCCGGAACCAATGGGCCAGTTGACCGGACAGGTCTCAATGCCAAGTTCCTTTTCTATCTCATCCACGAGATCAAAGGTATCCCGGGCCTCCCTGTCCATCTTGTTTATGAAGGTAAATATGGGTATGCCGCGCCGTCCGCAGACTTTGAAAAGCTTTCTGGTCTGCGCCTCCACACCCTTTGATGCATCTATGACCATGACCGCAGAATCAGCCGCCATGAGGGTCCTGTATGTATCCTCGGAAAAGTCCTGATGTCCGGGCGTATCGAGGATATTGATGCAGCATCCGTTGTATTCAAACTGAAGGACTGAAGAAGTAACGGAAATACCTCTTTCCTTTTCTATGTCCATCCAGTCGGAGACCGCATGCCTCGCCGTTGCCTTCCCCTTTACGGAGCCTGCCAGGTTTATCTGACCTCCGTATAATAAGAACTTCTCGGTCAGTGTGGTCTTTCCGGCATCGGGGTGCGATATGATGGCGAAGGTACGCCGTTTTTTTATCTCATTTTCAAGAGCTGCCAAATCTTCTATTCTCCTTGCCAAGTCACAGTATACTGCTCACGATAACAGATCCGTACCGCAGATCCCGGGCGCTGTCCCGAGATATCTCTCAACAGTATATCCTATATCCGCATAGGTGTCACGCACTCCCATGTTTTTGGGCGTGACATTCTTTCCGTATACAATGAGAGGTATATATTCCCTCGTATGATCCGTGGACTTTGTGTACGCCGGGTCACAGCCGTGATCGGCCGTGATCATCAGTATATCGTCATCACGCATTTTGCCGGTGATCTCCGGAAGCCTGTCATCAAAAACTTTCAGCGCCTTTGCGTAACCGTCCACATCCCTCCTGTGACCATAAAGCATGTCATAATCCACCAGATTGGTAAAGATCAGTCCGCAGATATCCCTGTCCATATACTCCAGCGTCCTGTCTATCCCCTCTTCATTTCCCGAAGTATAGACATATTCGCTCAGGCCCCTGCCCGCAAAGATATCGTGGATCTTGCCGACAGCGAGAACCGTCTTTCCATCCTTTACAAGCTCGTCGAGCATGGTATCCCGCGGAGGCTCTATTGAAAAATCATGCCTTCGCGGCGTCCTTGTATAGTTTCCGTTGCCCTTTCCGACAAACGGACGGGCTATGACCCTGCCCACGCCGTGTTTTCCGGTCAGGATCTTTCGCGCCTGCCTGCAGTACTCATACAGCTCCTCAACAGGGACAATTTCTTCATGCGCAGCGATCTGAAAAACGCTGTCCGCCGATGTGTATACTATGAGCTTCCCTGTCGATACGTGCTCATCTCCATAGGTATTTATCACCTCGGTACCGGAGTAGGGAAGATTGCACAGCACATCCCGCCCCGTTGCCTCCCTGAAAGGCTGCAGGACCTCCTCCGGAAAACCCTCCGGATAGGTCGGGAGCGGATGCGGCGTAATAAGACCCGCTATCTCCCAATGGCCGATCGTAGTGTCTTTTCCTTTTGAACTCTCGGCGCATTTGCAGTACAGCGCCTGCGGTTCCTCTGCGCCCTCAAGAAAATCCACGCCGTCTATATTGAAAAGACCCATCTTTTTCATGTTCGGCATGTCAAAGAAACGGCTCTTCGAACAGCTCCTGAGCGTGTTCACATCATAATCCCCGAAATCGGGCGAATCGGGCATCTGCCCCACACCGAAACTGTCAAGTACGATAAGGATGACTCTTCTGCTCATGATAACCTCCTTTGTGCCATGTAATAAGTATATCGAACATTCGTTCGAATATCAAGGAAAATTTAACTCTTTAATATATTTTTCTTCAAAATCCTTTTCGGCAGCCAGATTTACATAACGACAGTTATTTCTAATTCTTTCAATCCGGGCGAGATTTTTCCCGATATCTCCGTTCAGAAACCTTTTTGCCCCCGCCAGGCTCGTATTTCCGGGAGCAACAGTCTTTTTCACCAGTTCTTCCGGGATCATGCCTATCGCTGCCGCCTTTGCCGGATCCATATGATAGCCGAAGCCGCCTGCCAGATATACATTTGAAACATCATTATAATAACGGCCGATTTTATCCAGCAGGATGTCTATGCCGGCCCTGATTGCCGCTTTTGCCAGCTGAACCTGCCTGACATCGTCCCGGGAAAAAACGATCCTTTTTCCGTCCGGAGCTTTTGCGACTGTAAAATCTTCTTCCAGATATCCATCTTTTGAAATAATCTCATTCTTCAGAAGCTCGGCAGCCATTTCTATGACCCCGGTCCCGCAAAGCCCTGTTGGTGGTAATTTGTTGATAGTTTCAAGCGTTATTTCAAAAGTGTTATTTAATTCTACCCCGCAGATTGCGCCATTTGTGGAGGGAACCCCGCATTTTATCGAACCTCCCTCAAATACAGGGCCTGCGGCGGTCGAAGAAGTAAAGATAACACTGCCGTCTGATACCGCAATTTCGCCGTTTGTACCAAGATCGATAAAAATATCGGTATGATTTTCAACAGGTAATCCACAGGCAAAAAGGCCGGAAATGATATCACCACCAATAAAAGCACCCGTTCCTGGCATTATGTAAACAGGAATATTATTCATGCCCTCCCGGTCATCAAAAATAGCCCCGATAGTGGTCGTTATAGGGTCAGTTACAACTGTTTCGTATGGATAGCGTCCGAGACCCGAAAGATCGTATCCCATCAGTGAATGTACCATGGTTGCGTTGCCCGCGATCGAGACACCTGATATATTAACACCCTTCCGGGCTGTTGAAAGGTCCCGGATCATCCTTCCGGTTTCCTTCCTCAGGAGACCTGTGAGCTCATCCCCTCTGCCCTCTCCAAAGGCCTTTATACGCGATATAATGTCTGAACCGTAGATTCTCTGCGGGTTTACGGCTGTTTCTGTTGATATCGTCTCCTCGTTTCCCACATCGTCATAATAGGTGAGAACAGCAGCCAGAGTTGTTGTACCCAGATCGACAGAAATGCCGTATTTACCACCTTCGGAATGTGGGTAACATGTGTTGTCGTGCCCCTTCCCGGACAGGTTTTCCCCACCTGTATGGGTCACTATCGACATTTCGGCATTTTTATCCACAGCACGAATACTCATGCCCTTTTTATATGTTATTTTGCATGCGTTATGTAAACTAACAATGCCGTTTTCGTCCTTAATTTCGACCAGGCACTTCCCGCAGGTTCCATTTCCTCCACAATCAGCTGCTATTTCCACACCGGCGGCTCTGAGATGTTCAAGAACTGTCATTATTTTATTTCTCCGTGAAAACCACTACATAACCTCAGTTATGCAATTAAACAATAACCGAAGATTGGTAACCTTAGTTTTTATAACTTTCGATTGATAACCTTCGATTGATAACTTCAGTTTTTGTTACATCAGTTTTCAAAACTTCAGTTATATATCTTTTGTTTTAATAACATTGGGTATGTCCGATGAGTTTAGAACTGTCCGAGCCGTGAACAAAGCATGTTGCAGCTCATCGGGCTAAAGACGCCTAAAAAGCGCCAATGCACCTATCCCTCAGTTTTACTATCATAATTAATTATGATACTATAGATTTACATAAAATTAAAGCCCCGGAATCCCTTTTTCCGGAGCTTTTTTGCATTTTCAGGCTTTTTTATATGTTTATATTCGAATATGGCTATTACTATCGGATATCATCCATCCTGTTTTACTCAAGCGCGACTATTACCATCGGAGAAAGGCCCGCGTCCTCTATGATCTTCCTGTCAAACTCAAGCAGCAGCTGTCCTTTCAGTACCCTGTCTCCCTCAGCAGCTTTCAGCACGAAGCCCTTTCCATCAAGACTTACGGTATCTATTCCTGCATGTATGAGTATTGTCTTCCCCTCAGGATCCTCTATCGTGACTGCATGTCCGGTTTTGGCAACTGAAGTGATCCTGCCGTCACAGGGCGCATATACCCTGCCGTTTTCCGGCATTATGCCTATGCACTGTCCCAGTTCTCCCGAAGAAAATGCAGGATCCGGAATCTCCTCCATCGGCACTATCCTCCCGTCTGCCGGCGCGGCATAACCGCAGGTGACAGACACCGGCCTTTTCCTTCCTATTTCGGCTTCGGCCGCTTTTTCTCTCGTTCTTTCAAGCTTTGCCACCGAAACGGAAAGCTTGTCCACTCCTTCATCTATGAGCCTTTTGACCATGTCTTCTCTTCCTGCGAGCTCTCCGCATACACAGACATCAATGCCGCTGCCGCGGGCCGCTTTTATTATGAGGCTGATCATGCGGAATACCGGTTCGATGCCGGATTCTTCATATCTTCCCGGATCCTCCGATTCCCTGTCAAGCGCCATGGTATACTGGGTCAGGTCGTTCGTCCCTATGCTGAAGAAATCCGCCTTCTCTGCAAGTTCCGGCGCCATCATGACCGCAGCCGGTGTTTCGATCATCACGCCCACCTTCGGCATTCTGCAGGATAAGCCTTCACTTTCCAGCTCTTTCATACAGCCGCGCATCAGAGCAGCAGCGTCATCCAATTCCCAAACGCTTGTTATCATCGGAAGCATTATGCGTATATTTCCGTTTGCGGATGCCCTTAGCAGAGCTCTCAGCTGTGTTTTGAAAAGCTGTTCATTCTGCAGCGAGACCCTGATCCCCCGGCATCCCAGGGAGGGATTTTTCTCAGAAGGCAGATCAAGCCACGCCGGAGTTTTGTCCGCCCCGATATCCATGGTACGGATCGTCAGTTCCTTTTCTCCCATGAGCTTTGCTGCTTTGCTGTACACCTCAAACTGCTCATCCTCAGAAGGCGCGGATGCCCGGTCAAGGAACAGGAACTCCGTGCGCATCAGCCCTATGCCGTCCGCGCCGGCATTGGCAGCTCGTTCAACATCACCGGCACTTCCTGCATTTGCAAAGATCCCGGTATCCGTATGTCCCGCTGTTTTCCCGCTCTTTGCAAGCGCCTGCTTTTCCGCCTTTTTGAGAGCTTCCTTCCATGTTTCATCATCAGGCCCGACTGTCAGGCTTTCACCGTCGATGATCAGCCTGTCCCCGTCATTAATGCTGTCCTGATCGAAATCCCCGTACAGATACGGTATCCCCACACTGCCGGCAAGCACCGCAAGATGCGATGTGGATGAGCCTTTTTTGGTGACCATGCCCCGTATCTTCTGTCTGTCAAGCTTCAGGAAAAGGGCCGGACTTATCTCCTGCGCCACCAGGATCGCATCCTCCTTTAATTCCTCCGTCTGCCTGCCTGATATAATAAGGACCAGTTCCCCGGCAAGGCCTTTTACATCGGCTGCCCTCCCGCGTATGTACGGGTTTGGATTATCCTCAAACTCCTGCGCCAGTCCGAGGGCTGCCTTTTTTATCGCCTCAATGGGATCTGTTCCTTCCGCCTCCATAAGCCTCCTGGCCTCCCCGGTAAAATGCGGATCTTCAAGCAGCAGGATCTGCGCCTCGATCATCCCGTCGTACTCTTTTCCCGCTTTTGAAGCTGCATCCTCAAGAGACTTTTTCAGGCTTTCCACCGCGCTGTCAAAAGAGATTTTTGCGATGTTTCCGCTCTCATCCGACTCACTGATGCAAAAAGCCTTCGCTGCCGCCATCCCTTCATTTGCTGTTTTCAGGACATATCTTTCCATAATAAGGACCCCCTGGTCTAGCTCTTACCAATAGGCTGTACTAAATCTCCTCATCCATAAAACTCTTCAGCGCCGAGAGCGCTTCCCTGCTCTGTTTCCCCTTTGCAGAGACAAAAAGCTGTGTCCCCTGCACGGCGCCGAGGCTCATTATGTCCGAGATGCCGCCGCATACAGCCTTTTTCTCTCCCGCAGCGATCGTCACGACCGCGTCATATTTTTTGACAAGGGCGCAGAGCTTTGATGCCGGACGCGCATGGATCCCGAACGGATCCTTCACCCTGTGCGAAAAGCCTTCCTTCATGAGATCAAAAGTGATATCATCCCCATGGTTGACATAACGCCGTTCTTCCCCGCTGTTTTTATTATGCGCCGTCTCCCGCGCGCTCTTTTCCTCCAGCTCCTTTTCGCTGAAGGCAAACTCCGTCACCAGGTACCCTCCGGCTGCGGCAATGACAAGGGACAGCAGGTACACGGCCGCATTTGTCAGAAACCCGTTCGGTCCCGCTGTCATAATAAAAACGCCCAGCAGCCCCGAGGGGCCCCATGTAGTCGCACCGACCTCCATTATCATGACGAGTGCCCCTCCCAGGCCTGCTCCAAGTCCTGCCGTGATAAAAGGCTTTCCCAAAGGCAGCGTGACCCCGTAGACAAGAGGCTCTCCTATCCCGAGCAATCCTGCAGGAAGCGCTCCGGCCGCAACATGGCGCAGCCTCTCATTTCCGGCTTTTTTTGCTTTTCTGATGATGGATACGGCTGCGCCGACCTGTCCCGCACCCGCCATGGCCAGCGCGGGATAAAGCGTGACATAGCCCAGTTCCTGAAGCTGGACGGTATAGAGCGCAATCAGTCCGTGGTGCATGCCCGTTGCCACCAGCGGAAGAAACAGCGCTGCGCAGATATATCCGGTCACCGCCCTGACAAGAACATTTCGCGAAAGGCACAGATCTCCAACCACTGCCTCAATTCCGCTTGAGATAAATCCGAAAACAGGCATGATGATACCTATGTATAATACAAGACAGCAGGCCAGGGACAGCAGAGGCGTCAGTATCATGTTCAGGCTGTCGGGAACCTTTGATCTTATCTTCTTTTCAATGACCGAAAGCAGATACACTCCGAAGATAACAGCAAGGATTCCGCCCTTGCCGCTGCACAGGACCGATGAGAGCGGCACATCCTTATTATACAGACCAAAGACCTGCGCGATCTGATTGATGCCGTCGAGAGTGGATATCATGCCGAGCATCCCGCCTATGATGGGAGTCGCGCCGAAGCGCTCCGCGGCGCGGTATCCGGCCCAGGCTGACATATAAGTCATGAAAGATGTGCTGATAAGGGTCAGGAAATTGTACAAGATGTTCAGGACGGCGCTGTCTTCATAGCCGGGACAGAGCTGCTTTTCCATGGACGCAAAACCGGCGCAGAGCCCGGCTGCTATCACTCCCGGGATCAGCGGCACAAATATGTCGCCTAATATCTTCAGCAGTTCTTTCGGCTTCAGCCTGCTCTTTTCAATCGGCATGACACCCGAAGCGCCAATTCCCATGGCTTTCAGTTCATCGGCATACTTTTTACATTTTCCTGGACCGACTACAATCTCCAGATAATTCTTTCTGTCGTGCACGATCCCCAGCACATCCTCAAGCTTTTCAAGAGCTGCACTGTCGGTTTTGCCGTCATCTGCGACGGTGATCCGAAGCCTTGTCATACAGCTTGTCACGGAAAGGATATTCCCTGTCCCGCCAAGACATTTTATCAGTTCATCTATCCTGATCATATCTTCTTTGATTCCCCGCAAAAATAATCGTCCGGGGCAGAAAAACATGCCCCGGACTGACTTAGTCTGTTTTTATTATGCCCTATGCCTGGACTCCCATTTCCTCAAGAGCTGCCTGCGCTGCCGCAAGTCTTGCGATCGGCACCCTGAAAGGCGAGCAGGAAACATAGTTGAGTCCTACCTTGTGGCAGAAGAACACTGATGAAGGATCTCCGCCGTGCTCTCCGCAGATACCGATGCGAAGGTCCGGATTGCTCTCCCTGCCCTTCTTTGTCGCCATCTCGATGAGCTGTCCCACGCCGTTCTGGTCCAGCTTTGCAAACGGATCCGACTCATAGATCTTTGCCTTGTAATATGCCGGCAGGAACTTGCCTGCGTCATCCCTTGAAAATCCGAAGGTCATCTGTGTCAGGTCGTTGGTACCGAATGAGAAGAAATCGGCTTCCTTTGCGATCTCATCGGCAGTGAGCGCAGCCCTCGGTATCTCTATCATCGTTCCGATATGGTAAACGATGTCGGAATTTCTTTCCTTCTTGACATGCTCGGCAGTCTTGATGCAGACTTCCTTGACATATTTCAGTTCCTTCGCGTCTCCGACGAGCGGGATCATGATCTCAGGCTCAATCGAGAAGCCCTCAACATCTTCTACCTCGATGGCTGCTTCCATTACGGCCCTTGTCTGCATTTCCGCGATCTCCGGATATGTTACGGCAAGACGGCATCCTCTGTGTCCCATCATGGGATTGACCTCATGCAGGTTGCTGCAGGCATCCTTGACCTCCTGGACCGAAATGCCCATCATGTCTGCCAGCTCCTTGATGTCCTTCTCGTCGTTCGGAACGAACTCGTGAAGCGGCGGATCAAGGAACCTGATGGTAACGGGTCTTCCCTTCAGGGCGGTGTAAAGTCCCTTGAAGTCGGCCTTCTGATAAGGAATCAGTTCGTAGAGCGCCTTCTTTCTCTCTTCATAGGTCTTTGAAAGGATCATCCGTCTCAGCTTCGGGATCCTGTCGGGATTGAAGAACATATGCTCCGTACGGCAAAGCCCGATTCCCTCGGCACCGTTCCTGACTGCGGTCTCGGCATCTGCCGGTGTATCAGCGTTCGTGTAAACCTTGAGCTTGCGCAGCGCGTCTGCCCAGCCCATGAGCCTTTTGAAGTTTCCTGAGATCTCAGCCTCGCTTGTCGCGATGTCGCCTTTGTAGATCTTTCCTGTTGAACCGTCAAGCGAGATGTAATCGCCTTCCTTGAAGGTCTCGCCGCCTAATGTAAATGTCTTGTTCTCTTCATCCATCACGATATCGCCGCAGCCTGAGATACAGCAGGTACCCATGCCTCTTGCGACAACTGCAGCGTGGCTTGTCATGCCGCCTCTGACCGTGAGCACGCCCTCGGAAGAATGCATACCCTCGATATCCTCAGGGCTGGTCTCAAGCCTGACAAGGATCGTTCTCTGTCCTGCTTTGTGGGCTGCGACTGCATCAGCAGCCGTGAAATAAATACGTCCCGCTGCAGCTCCGGGTGAAGCCGGGAGAGCAGATCCTACAACCTTTGCCTTCTTGATCGCTTCGGGATCGAAATTCGGGTGGAGAAGCTGATCGAGCGACTTGGGCTCTATCCTCATGACGGCTTCCTTCAATGTGATCTTTCCTTCATCCACCAGATCGCAGGCGATCTGAAGCGCAGCGGCAGCCGTCCTCTTTCCGTTCCTGGTCTGCAGGAAGTAGAGTTTTTCCTCTTCGATGGTGAACTCCATATCCTGCATGTCGCGGTAGTGATTTTCAAGTTTTCTGGCTATGCCCATGAACTGCTTGTAAACCTCAGGCATATCCTCGGCAAGCTTTGAGATGGGCTGCGGTGTACGGACACCGGCAACAACATCCTCGCCCTGGGCGTTGATAAGGTACTCGCCGAATATACCCTTTTCGCCTGTTGCGGGATTTCTCGTAAATGCAACTCCCGTCCCTGACTTGTCTCCCATATTTCCGAATACCATGGACTGCACATTTACTGCCGTGCCCCAGTCTCCGGGGATATCATTCATACGGCGGTAAACGATGGCTCTTTCGTTGTCCCATGAGCGGAACACCGCGCGGACCGCTTCGATGAGCTGAACCTTCGGATCCTGAGGGAAGTCCTCTCCCATAGCATCCTTGTAGATCTGTTTGAACCTCTTTATGAGTTCCTTCAGATCATCCGCTGTCATATCCACATCAAACTTGATGCCCTTCTTATCCTTGATCGCATCTATTTCTTTTTCAAACAGGGACTTGCTCACTTCCATTACGACATCCGAAAACATCTGGATGAATCTCCTGTAGGAGTCATAAGCAAACCTCGGATTGCCGGTCTTTTTTGCAAAGCCTTCCACTGAGATATCGTTGAGGCCGAGGTTCAGGATGGTATCCATCATACCCGGCATGGAAGCCCTTGCGCCGGAACGGACGGATACGAGAAGCGGGTTGTCGACATCGCCGAACTTCTTTCCCTGCTTTTCCTCAAGCCACTTCAGCGCCTCAAAGATCTGCTCCTGGATCTCCATAGGTATCTCACGGTTTCTTTCGTAGTACTCGGTGCAGGCCTCCGTCGTGATGGTAAAGCCCTGAGGTATGGGAAGCCCCAGATTTGTCATCTCCGCGAGCCCCGCTCCTTTGCCGCCGAGCAGGTTCCTCATGCCGGCGTTTCCTTCATGGAAGTAATAGACCCATTTCTTCATTCTAAGAAAATCCCCTTTCTATAGTATGCGCTCAATAAAAACGCGTTTTTATTATACAACATACCGCCGTTTCATACAACAGTGAGACGGGGGAGACAGGGGCTGTATGCCCGGCCCCGGGCATCGGATTCCTCTATTCCCGTCTTTTCCGATGCTCTATGCCCCTTCTGAACGCTGAAAAATTGTGATCCGGGCATCGGATTTCTCCTTTCCCGTCTTTTCCGATGCTCTATATGCCTTTTGAGCAAAGAAAAACTGTGATCCGGGCATCGGATTTCTCTTTTCCCGTCTTTTCCGATGCTCTATCCCCCTCCTGAACGCAGAAAAACTGTGATCCGGGCATCGGATTTCTCCTTTCCCGTCTTTTCCGATGCTCTATATGCCTTTTGAGCAAAGAAAAACTGTGATCCGGGCATCGGATTTCTCTTTTCCCGTCTTTTCCGATGCTC
>JAGACK010000056.1 GCA_017614155.1 Lachnospiraceae bacterium | reverse complement strand
ATGTGATACCATAATTATACTAGAAAAGTGCCGAAAAGTCCCGTATTTCTGCGGTTTTGTATAAACTTTTCAAGGTTCAATATCGATGCAAACGCATCACGATTTATTTGAAAGGTGCGGCGCTTTTGACCCCAACATCATTAAAATATAAAGGCAGGCTTTTTTTGAAAGGAGATGGTACACATGGGAAGTACCCAGTCGGATAAAAAGGGCTTTACCCCTCTTGGGATATGGGCGTTTTCGATCGGTACAAGTATCGGATGGGGATCATTCATAGTTACCTGCAATACCTACCTGGTCAAATCAGGTATCCTTGGTACTGTCTTCGGACTGCTGATCGGTATGGCTGTCGTACTGGTCATCACATGGAACCTGCAGTATATGATACAGGCAAGGCCCGATGCGGGCGGCCCCTACACCTTTGTGAGGGAGGCAAGCAGCAAGGATCTGGGCTTTGTGACTATGTGGTTCATCCTTCTGACTTATCTGGCCATACTCTGGGCCAATATCACATCTGTTCCGCTGTTTGCGCGTTTTTTCCTCGGGGACACCTTCAGGTTCGGTTTCCGGTACAGCGTTTTCGGATATGAGGTATGGTTCGGAGAAGCTCTGCTTTCGATCTGTACGGTTGTGGCCATCGGCTTTCTGTGTACAGCAGGCGACCGTTTCATCAATCATATCATGACCGCAGCGGCCCTTGTTTTTGCGGCCGGGTTTGCGGTATGCGCGCTGATCGCTTTTGTGCGGCATGGCAGCGGATACAGTTATGAGCCTTTCTTTCTGAAAGATTCGGCTGCATTCGGTCAGATTGTCCGTATCGCTGCGATCTCGCCGTGGGCATTTATAGGATTTGAGAATGTTGCGCATTTTTCCGAGGAATATGCATTCCCGCTAAAAAAGATACGCCGCATCCTGATCTGTTCAGTGGTGATCACGACCATCCTCTATGTTTTTGTTTCGCTGCTTTCTATATCCGCCTATCCTCCTGAGTATGAAAACTGGCTGGAGTATATCCGCGACATGGGCAATCTTCAGGGTATCAGTGCTGTCCCGGCCTTTTACGCAGCCGACCATTATCTCGGACATGCTGGTGTAGTGATCCTGCTGTTTGCTCTGTTCGGCGTGATACTGACGAGCCTGATAGGGAATATGATGGCGGTCTCACGCCTGCTGCTTGCTGCGGGCAGGAACGGGGAAGCGCCGAAAAGCTTTGCACAGGCTGATGGGAGAGGAAATCCCGTGAAGGCTGTCTTTGCGATAGCGGCTGTATCAGTCCTTGTCCCGTTTCTGGGAAGGACGGCGATAGGCTGGATCGTGGATGTTACCACACTTGGCGCGACCATGATCTACGGCCTTTTTTCCTATGCGGTGTTCAGACATGCAGGGCATGATAATAAACGCGCTGAGAGGATTACCGGGCTTATTGGTATGGCGCTGATGATATGCTTTCTGCTGCTGCTTCTGATACCGGGGCTTCTGCCATTTGACGCTATGGAGATGGAGTCCTACATCCTGTTCATTGTTTGGGCGATCCTGGGGCTTTGTTATTTCAGGTGGCTGATCTACCGGGACAGGAACAGGGAATACGGACAGCGTTTCATCGTATGGATCATCCTGCTGGTACTGGTCCTGTTCGCGTCAATGATGTGGGTGTCAAGGGTCACCGAAAACGCTGCCGAGCAGGCAGTCGAAAATATATATGAGTACCATCAGGCACACCGGGATATCGACTCGAACGAAGAGAGCAGTTCATCCAGGGTGGCTTTTCTTGAGGAACAGGCTAAAAAGGTCAGCAATACCAATATCATGTATACTCTTGTATCGCTCGGGCTGTTCCTCCTCTGTATCCTCGTCATGATGTATAACTACCGGGATGCGATGAGACTCGGGAAACAGCTTTCCGTTGCCGAAAAGGAGGCGGAGGATGCAAAAAAGATCGCGGAGCTGAAGGAATCCATCAGCACGCTTCTTGACAACATGCCGGCCATGACCTATTCAAAGGATGCCGGAACGGGAATCTATCTTGCCTGTAATCAGGCTTTTGCAGAATATTCGAGGAAAGAGAAGCCGGAAGAAGTGATCGGGCTTTCCGCTTTCGATCTCTTTGATGAAAAGACAGCAAAGCTGTTTAACGATGAAGACAGGATCGCTCTTTCGATGGACGAACCGTATGTAGTCTTTGAGGATGTTCCGGATGCGGGCGGAAATCCGAAGCAGCTGCAGACAACCAAGCTGAGGTTCATTGATGCCTCGGGCAGGATGTGCGTCCTTGGCATGAGCCAGGATGTGACTGACATGGTGCGTATCCAGCGTGAGAACGCCACTACGAGGGAAGCCTATGAAAAAGCGCGCAGCACCGGCATTATCTTTACGCATATTGCGCAGACTCTCGCGCACGGCTATGAGGATCTTTACTATGTAAATATTGAAAACGGCGAATATATCGAATACAACACTGATGATGCTACGGGCACGCTCAAAGAGATACGCAGGGGAGAGGATTTCTTTGAGTCCTGCATACGGGATGCCGATATTTATGTATATCCGGATGACCGGGAGGGAGTTATCAGGGCGCTTCACCGCGGAACGCTGCTTGATGCCCTGGACCGTCACAGGAACTTCATCATGACTTACCGGCTGCTGTCGGATAACGGGCCGGTCTATGTCAGCATGACAGTCACCCGCATGGATGATGATGAACGTTTCATCATCCTGGGTGTTACAAATGTTGATGAGGAGATGAAACAGAAACGCGCGGCAGAACGCATACTGGAGGAGCGGATCGCTTATACGCGCCTGAATGCCCTGACAGGTGATTTCCTGTGTGTTTATGTCATCAATCCCGAGACTGAGCGCTACCGCGAATTCAGTGCGACAGAAGGTTTCAACTCGCTTTCATTGCCCAAAGAAGGCATGGACTTCTTCACTGTTTCACGCGAGCAGATATGCAGGGTCATCTATCCGGAGGATCTGGAAAGGTTCCTTGCCATGTTCAAAAAAGATGAGATCATATCTGAAACGGAAAAGGGCAGGCTGTTCTCGATGAGCTACAGGCTCATGATAAACGGCATGCCGCATTATGTGCAGCTTAAAGCTGCCATGGTACAGGAAAAGGAAGGCCGCCGTCTTATAATGGGCATAAATGACATAGAATCCCAGGTCCGTCAGGAGGAAGAGTATGCAAGACGTCTTGCCCAGGCGCATACCAAAGCAAATATCGATGCGCTGACAGGCGTAAAGAACAAGCATGCCTATCAGGAGGAAGAAGAACGCATAAATAAACTGATATCCGAACAGGGCAATCCTGAATTTGCGCTGGTCGTCCTGGATGTGAACAACTTAAAGACGATAAACGATACGCTGGGACATCAGGCAGGAGACCGGTATATCCGTGATGCGTGCAAGCTTATCTGTGATAACTTCAAGCGCAGTCCCGTATTCAGGACCGGCGGAGATGAATTCCTTGTTCTTGTCGAGGGAGATGATTACAGCTGCATAGATGAGCTCATATCAAATATCCGGGAGCACAATACACATGCCGGGCTTTCAGGCGGCATAGTGATAGCCTGTGGCATGGCAAGATGGGCGGATGACGAAAATGTTGGCGCGGTATATGAACGGGCTGATCAGATCATGTATGAGAATAAGAAGATGCTCAAGGAGAAAGAGCTGTGACGCAGCCTGAAATGATGTCAGGGTTACAATATAAAATGTTTTTTATAAAGAAGGGGGTATTGATGAAAAACAGAAAAGCACTTGTGGCAGCGGGACTTGCCACGACAATGATCGCAGTGAATACTGCGCAGGCGGCAGCAGCTGTCAGCCTCAGTACGGATACCGATGCGAAGGAACAGGACCGGGAGGATACGGCTGATGCAGACGGCAAAGGCACGCCTAATGAGGACGGGAATTATAATATCATTTTTATTACCGTAGATCAGCAGCACTACTTTGACGAGTATCCGGAAGGGACAGACTTTAAGGCCAGGAAGCTCCTTGAGGAGCTGGGTACAACTTTTGAAAAGCATTATGCCTGCTCGAACATGTCCACGTCATCCCGTGCAGTCATGTTCACGGGCGAGCATGTCATACAGAACGGAATGCATGACAACACCGATTTTTTCTGGCAGGGTGCTCTGGATGAAGAAATAACCACTATCGGAGACCGGATGAGACAGGCAGGTTACTATACGGCTCTCAAGGGAAAATGGCATATGGGAAACAGCAGCACGCTGGGGAACACCGAAGGAGAAGAACTGACAAGCCTTGAGGATTACGGTTTTGCGGACTGGGGCGGAAAGGATTATATCGGACAGGTCCATGAGGGAAATGAGATAGATCCAAAGATCGTTTCGGAATCCGTGGAATGGCTTTCAGACAAAGGAAAGGAATTAAATGACAGCGGAAAGTCGTTTTTCCTGACTGTGGATCTGATCAATCCTCACGATATCATGGATTACGACAACATAGACTATAACAGCAAGGTCATGACTATGGCAGGAAAACCCGATGATAAGCTGTACGACAAGACCTATGACGAGCCGGCGCCTTCAAGCTGGGATTTTGACCTTGAAGCAAAGGATGTTCCGGGAGCCTTAAGCGTATTTCGTTCCAACTGGGCGATCAGCAGCGGATACGATTCGACGGAGGATGAATGGAAGGATTATCAGGACTATTATTTCAACTGCATTCAGGATTCTGACAACAACCTGATGGATCTTCTTGACTATATAGACGAAAGCGGTCTTTTGGACAACACGATCATAGTATTTACGGCAGATCACGGTGAAATGCACGGAAGCCACGGCCTGAAGAGCAAGGGGGGCTTCCTCTATGAGAACAATATCCATGTCCCTCTGACCATAGTCCATCCGGATTATGAAGGCGGAAAGAGGATATCTGCCGTGACAAGTCACATGGACCTTGCTCCTACATTTATAGATATGACAAACATATCTGAAGAAGAAAAGGAAAAGGCGATGGAGGGACTCAACGGACACAGCCTGGTGCCTCTTCTTGACGGAAGCAAAACAAGTGTCAGGGATGCTGCGCTTTTCTGTTTCGAGATGCTTTCGCAGTGTGCGCTGATCTATCATCAGGATGAAGACGGAAATATCACATATGAATTTGATCCCACGGTAAGGGGGATGGTCCGTGGGATAGTCACAGAGGATTATAAGTTTGCAAGATACTTTGCGCCGGGTGATTACAACACGCCTGAGTCCATGGATGAGCTCCTCGAGCACAATGACGTGCAGCTTTTCAGCCTGAAGGACGATCCGGAGGAACTGGATAATCTGGCTGCCGATCCCGAAAAAAATGCCGCTCTGATCCTCAAAATGAACGACCTGCTGAATCAGATGATCGAAGATGAGGTGGGAGATGACAAAGGCGAATACATGGTGCAGACACTGAAGGTCCTTGAGGAAAGGATAGAGGATCTCAATGCGGGAGCGGGACCGCAGAAGACCGGTTCAGAAGATGCGGGAGAAGCATCCTCCTCCGAAGATAAAGCCGAAGATAAGGACGAAGACAGCAAGGACGATCAGATTAATTCGATCATGGAGATGCTCCGCAATCTGTACGAAGCGCTCCAGAATCTCTTTGAGGACTGAAGAAACATATACAGTAAAGGGTATTTCATGGATGACAGGTCGTATGCCATGCTGGCAAAACCGGTATCGAGCGCTTGCAATCTAAGATGCGGATACTGTTATTATCTGGGAAAAAAGAGTCTCCTTGATGTCTCCTGCGGTATCATGCCGCAGGAGATCCTGGAGGCTTTCGTCTGCCAGAATCTGGAAATGCATGGCAGGGATGCCGTGGTGGAATTTGCCTGGCATGGCGGTGAGCCCACCCTTGCGGGGACGGACTTTTTCCGTGAGGCTGTAAAGCTTCAAAAGAAATACGGAAAGGGCCGAAAGATCCTGAACACGCTGCAGACCAATGCTACTCTGCTTACTGATGAGATCTGCGATTTCTTCAGTGAAAACGGTTTCCTGATCGGCGTGAGCATCGACGGACCGGAGCATCTTCACAACTTTTACCGGAAGACCGAAAGCGGTGAAGGCGCGTTTCAAAAGACCATGGAGGGGATCGGTCTCCTGAAAAAACATGGAGTGCCCTTCAACACGCTGACGGCCCTGAACCGTGAAAATGCCGCGCATCCCGTCGAGGTTTATTCCTTTTTGAGGGAACTGACAGATCATATGCAGTTCCTGCCTGTGGTTGAAAGCGAGGCATCCGAATATGAAATCTCGACAGGCCAGCATTTTGCCGTTCCGCAGGGGATCCATTCATCAAAGGTACGCCATGTTATCGCACCGTTTTCCGTACTTCCCGAGCAGTACGGCAGCTTCCTGGCCGCCGTTTTGAAGGAATGGAGCCGGACAGACAGGGGAACAAAGCATGTGCAGATCATAGATGCCGCCCTGTCACTTATGAAAACGGGACATTCACCTCTTTGTGTCCATGATGCGCTTTGCGGGCATTCAGGCTGCGTGGAAGCAAACGGGGATGTTTATTCCTGTGACCGTTATGCATTCCCGGAGTATCTTCTGGGAAATATAACACAGCAGCCGCTTGGGGAACTGATGGAAAAGAACAGGCAGTTCGGTATGCACAAAACCTACGGCCTTGCAAAGGAGTGCTATGAATGCCCATACCTGAAGCTGTGCTTCGGAGGCTGCCCGAAGGATAGGACGGCCGACGGAAAGAACATATTGTGCGAGGGCTACAGGGCCTTTTTTGCGGAACTTCAAAAAACATTCAGGGAAGGACCCTGAATCCGTTCAAATGTAAAAATCGTACAGATTGTGATATACTGATTATCATGTATTACAATATTTCCTTTGATGTTGCCGCGATACTGATGCTTACAGTCATCGCGGTTGTAATGAAGACAGTTTTATATTCCGAAACCAGCGGACACAGGTGTGTGACCAGGTATCTTTATGCCGTAATCATATGTGCCGTTATCGATATAATAACAGCGTATACGATCTGCTACGGATACATGGTAAACGACGGCCTGAATCTGGTGCTGAACTCTCTTTATCAGTATTCGTCCGCTGTCTGTGTAGCTTTTGCCATGCAGACCATCCTCAATTATTACCCGAGTGCTTCAAAGAAATCAAAAATGATCAACAATATACTGATCTTTATCCTGTTCGGTTTTATTACGCTGAACCTGTTCACCGGCTGGATGTTCAGGTTCAGGGACGGTGTCTATTACCACGGAAATCTGTTCTTTGTTGCATATGCTCTTTCATTGGCGATCATCTTCCATATGCTTTTTGTCGTGATGAAGAATTACCATGACATGACGGGGAGGATATCAAAGATCATAGTTCTGTTCCTTTTCCTGCCCACCATATTTACGATCCTGCAGATGATCCTCGGAGACATACTCCTGATATCCTTCGGTGAGGCTTTTTCCGTTCTCATCATGCTCTTTGCGCTTGAGACACCCGATTACCGCAAACTCATGAAGACGATGAAGGAGCTTGAGATCGCAAGGGAGGAGGCAAATGTTGCCAACAATTCAAAGAGTGATTTCCTTGCCAGCATGTCGCATGAGATCCGGACCCCTATAAACGGGATCCTCGGCATGAATACAATGATCCTCAGGGACAGCAATGATCCGAAGATACTCGAATATGCCGAAAACATCAGGATCTCCGGCAACAGCCTGCTGTCGATAATAAACGATATCCTTGATGTCACAAAGATAGAATCCGGCAGGATGGAGCTTCGTCCCGATAAGTATGAGCTGTTCTCGATAATGAATGACTGCTATCAGATGAACAGGATGCGCGCAGAGGAAAACGGCCTGAAGCTCATATTTGAAAATGATCCGGGCATGCCATCGGGGTATTTCGGAGATGAGGTCAGGATCCGGCAGATCATGAACAATCTGCTGTCAAACGGGGTCAAATATACAAAGACCGGTTCGGTCACGCTGAATGTTTCCTTTGACGCCGATGCCAAAGCTGAAACTTCCGGAAACGGGGCTTCGGGAACTTTAGTTATCAGTGTGACCGATACGGGAGTGGGCATACGAAAAGAGGATCTTGAGAATCTTTTCAAACGC
Organism: Lachnospiraceae bacterium; assembly: GCA_017614155.1. Taxonomy (GTDB): domain Bacteria; phylum Bacillota; class Clostridia; order Lachnospirales; family Lachnospiraceae; genus NK4A144. Next base: position 52,476 of record JAGACK010000056.1, on the reverse strand, counting down.
TTTTCGAGGCTTGATGAACTCAAGAACAGGCATATCGAAGGGACAGGACTTGGTTTGCACATCACGCAGCAGCTTGTCGGCATGATGAACGGATCGATCGATGTGGAAAGCGAGTACGGCAGGGGATCGAAATTTACCGTGAGGATCCCCCAGAAGGTCACCGACCGCATGGCGATGGGAGATTTCAATGCAAGGCTTTCCGAACGCGTAAGCATTGACAGGGAAAAGACGAAGATGTTTACGGCACCGGGCAAAAGGATCCTCGTGGTCGATGACGGAAAGGTCAATATCATAGTGTTCAAGGGACTTCTCCGAGATACGCAGATGACTGTCGACAGCGCATCTTCCGGAGCTGAGTGCCTTGAAATGACTAAGAGAACGAAATACGATATCATATTCATGGATCATCTGATGCCTGAGATGGACGGGATAGAGACGTTTCACAGGATTCAGAACGACAGGGAGAACATCAACTGTGATACGCCTGTCGTTGTGCTCACCGCAAATGCGATCGTGGGAGTGAGGGCATCATATCTGGCAGAAGGGTTTGTCGAATATGTCAGCAAGCCGGTCAACCAGAAGGAACTGATAGATGTTGCCGAAAGGATCCTGAAGGAACAGGCGGAGAAAGAAACGGGGTGATAGTATCATATGGACGGAGTAAGGATTGTTGAATTAAAAAAAAGCGTGTTTGAAAGCAATGACAGGGAAGCGGAAAAACTCCGGGATGAGCTGAAGGAAAAGGGAGTGTTTCTGCTGAATCTCATGTCATCGCCGGGAAGCGGCAAGACAACAACGCTGCTTCGCACGATAGAAGCGCTGAAGGCAAAATACCGCATAGGTGTCATGGAAGCAGATATCGATTCGGATGTGGATGCGGGAAAGATTGCAGAGACCGGAGTCAGATGCATTCAGCTTCATACAGGAGGCATGTGCCATCTGGATGCGGGCATGACAAGACAGGGCATGGAGGAACTGACTGCGAAGGATCTTGATCTTGCGATACTGGAAAATGTCGGCAATCTGGTATGTCCCGCGGAGTTTGATACCGGAGCGACATGCAATGCGATGATCCTTTCGGTGCCGGAAGGAGATGACAAGCCGCTCAAATATCCTCTCATGTTCACTGTGTGCGATGCGGTCATGATCAACAAGATAGATGTGCTGCCGTATTTTGATTTTGACATGGAAAGATGCAGACAGAACATCCTGATGCGAAACCCGAAGGCTCAGATCTTCCCTGTGAGCGCAAAGACAGGTGAAGGCATATCGGAGTGGGTGAAGTGGCTTGAAGGCCGGATTGACCGGAAATAAGAGCAATGCTATAGTTAAGTCAGTTGTTTATATAGAAGAACGGAGGTTTATCATGAAAAAACTTTCAGTAAAGACAATCGTTGCCATCGGTATCGGCGCTGCGCTCTTTTTTGTGCTCGGACGCTTTGTTGCGATCCCTTCACCCGTGCCAAATACGAACATTACGACCCAGTATGGTCTCCTGGCATTCATCGCCGCCGTATTCGGCCCCATAGCGGGTGTGCTCGCAGGACTCATCGGACACTTTTTCATTGACTTCAGCTACGGCTGGGGCATCTGGTGGAGCTGGGTCATTGCATCCGGCGTATTCGGCCTTGCAATGGGTATCATAGCCAGGAAACTCCGCATAAGCGAGGGAGAGTTTTCCGGAAAGGACATAGCTTTCTTCAATATTGAGCAGTTTGCCGCGCATCTTATCTCGTGGGTTGTTGTGGCGCCTGTCCTTGACATACTCATTTATTCCGAGCCGGCAAACAAGGTCTTCATACAGGGACTTATCAGTGCCATATCAAACAGCATCACTACAGCGATTATCGGCACTCTGCTGTGTCTTGCTTATGCAAAGGCGATCCCGAAAAAGGGCAGCCTGAAGGAAGAGGATTGAAAGATAATAAAGACATCCCGGTAGAATTTTCGCATTTCGGGTTCAAATATACAGCCCAGCAGGATCCGACGCTCTATGACATTGATCTTTGTGTCAGAAAGGGAGAGAAGATACTGATTGCGGGACCCTCAGGATGCGGAAAGAGCACCGTGGTCTCGTGCATCAACGGACTGATCCCTTTTTCGTACAAAGGAGAGATGAGCGGATCGCTGAAGGTGGCCGGCAAAGAGACATCAGGCCTTGGTCTTTTTGAGATCTCTCAGACTGTGGGCACGGTACTGCAGGATACGGATGCCCAGTTTGTGGGCATGACGGTTGCCGAGGACATAGCATTTGCATTGGAGAATTCCTGCGTCATTCAGGATGAGATGAAAAAAAAGGTCCTGCACATTGCCGGGTTGGTGAATGTGCAGGATCATCTTCATTTTGCCCCGGGAGAGCTTTCGGGAGGACAAAAGCAGAGAGTATCGGTTGCAGGCGTCATGGTGGATGATGTGGATGTCCTGCTTTTTGATGAACCGCTGGCAAATCTCGACCCCGCAACGGGAAGAGAGGCCATTGAGCTCATTGATGAACTGCAGAAAAAGACAGGAGCCGCTGTCATTATAGTTGAGCACCGTCTGGAAGATGTGCTCTGGAGGCATGTGGACAGGGTTGTTCTGATGAGCAGGGGGAGGATAATCTCAGATACTGATGCTGATACGCTGCTGTGTTCCGATCTGCTTTTAAAAGCCGGCGTTCGGGAGCCTCTCTATGTCAGGGCGCTCAAGTTTGCAGGCGTCAGCCTGACACCGGAAAAAAAGCCTGCAGATCATGAACTGGGATGTCTGGATGAAAACGACAGGGAACTTGTCAGGAAATGGTTCTGTTCAGTTAAAAATGAAGCCCCTCCCAAAAGGACGAAACCGCTTCTTGAGGTGAAAGACCTCGTCTTTTCTTATGAAAAAAGAAATAAACGGGCTCTGGACGGTATTTCCGTTACGATAAACGAAGGTGAGATGACTGCGATCGTCGGAACAAACGGCGCGGGCAAGTCCACCTTTTCGAAGGTTGTCTGCGGATTTGAAACCGGGCAGAGCGGGGCACTTTCCTTTGACGGGAGGGACCTGTCGGCTCTGAGCATGAAGGAAAGAGCGGAGCACATCGGCTATGTGATGCAGGATCCGAATCATATGATCTCCCAGACGATGATCTTTGATGAAGTCGCTCTGGGCCTCAGAAACCGCGGAGCCGGTGAAGAGGAGATAAAAAAGAGGGTAGAGGATGTGCTGAAAGTCTGCGGCCTGTACAGGATGAGGAACTGGCCGATCAGCGCATTAAGCTACGGACAGAAAAAAAGGGTCACTATTGCCGCGATCCTTGTTCTGAAGCCAAAGATGCTCATACTTGACGAGCCCACGGCAGGGCAGGATTACAGGCATTATACGGAGATCATGGAATTCTTAACGGATCTTCGCTCACAGGGGATCACCATCATCATGATCACGCATGACATGCATCTGATGATCGAGTATGCGGAAAGAGCCATTGTTTTTTCTGACGGCCGCATCATAGCAGACGACGATCCTGCTGCGGTCATCACTGACAGGGATATAATAAAAACTGCCAGCCTCAGGGAGACCAGCCTGTACCGGCTGTCGGAAAGCTGCGGCATAGATGACGGGACAGCTTTTGTAAGGCGTTTCATTGCCTGTGAAAAGGAGGAAAGAAGGTCAGATGACAAACCTCTTTAATTATATAGAACGTCCTTCTTTGATACACCGGCTGACAGGCGCGACAAAGCTTGTGAGCATGCTTTTGTGGAGCTTTGCCGCGATGCTTACCTATGATACGAGATTTCTGGCTTTTCTTTCAGTGGCAGGGATCATGCTGTTCTTTGTGGGAAAGATCCGGGTGAAGGATGTATCCTTCATGGTCGGCTTTACGCTTGCGTTCCTGATCATCAACACGATACTGATCTATCTTTTTTCTCCTCAGCATGGGACGCAGATCTACGGATCCTGCACCTATCTGACGGAATGGACTGGCAGATATGCGCCCACAGCCGAGCAGCTTTTTTATCAGTCGAACTATATCCTCAAATACAGTGCTACGATACCTGTCATACTGCTGTTTGTCTGCACCACTGAACCCAGTGAATTCGCGGCATCCTTAAACAGGATAGGCGTGAACTACAGGATAGCATATTCGGTTTCGCTGGCCCTGAGGTATATACCGGATGTCCAGCAGCAGTATTACGAGATAAGCAAGGCGAGTCAGGCCCGCGGCGTGGAGATGAGCAAAAAGGCTTCCCTGACGAAACGCCTGAAGGCTGCATCAAACATACTGATCCCACTGATCCTTTCCAGCATGGGACGGATCGAGACCATAGCGAATGCCATGGAACTCAGGGGCTTTGGAAAGCTGAAGAAAAGAACCTGGTACATGGCAAGGAAGTTCCGCCTCCAGGACTACTTCTCCATGCTCATTTCAGCGCTGCTCCTTGCAGCCGCTCTCTGCCTGAACCATCTCAACAACGGCAGATTCTACAATCCGTTTACTTAGACAGGGAGACAGGGGAGACAGGGGGACGGTCCTTTTGTCTCCTTTTTTGTTTTTGTTATCGGTTATCTGCAACATGTTTTGTTCACGGCTCGGACAGTTCTAAGCTCATCCGGAGACAAAAGGACCGTCCCCCTGTCTCCCCCTCTTGAAAAAAATAGTGCATGGTGGCATGATTAGAGACGTCATGAAAAAGAAGATCGCAGTTATCGCGAACGGATGGAGTTCGGGATGCTTGAAACAGTATATTGACGGGCTGAAAAAAGGTCTTGATGACGGTGTGGCGGATATCTGTGTATTTGTGGGATATGATGCTTTCGGACGCGACGAATCTGACAACAGGGCTGAAGCATGTATATATGAGCTGCCTCGTTTTGAACAGTTTGACGGGGCAGTGTTTGTTGGCCCCGGAATGGATGATGCCGGATTAAATGAAAAGATCATTTCAGGATGGCAGGGAAGCGGAACTCCCATGGTCAGCATCGGGCAGAAGATTGACGGTGCCATCTGTATCTATACCGACAATTATGAGGGGATGAAGCCCTTGGCGGATCATCTCCTTGAGGAGCATGCAGTAAAAAAGATATTGTTTGTTGCAGGGCCGAAGGACAGTCAGGATTCAAATGACAGGCTTAGGGCAGTAAAGGATTCATGCAGAGAACACGGTGTGTCATTTGGCGAAGAAGATATACTTTACTCCAACTGGGATGTTTATTATGCGACTGATCACATTCGCAGGAATTTCGGACAAGGGCAGCCGCTTCCGGATGTGATCATGTGCGCCAATGACAATACTGCGCTTTTTATCAGCTTCGTGCTTGAGGAATCGGGTATCCTGTCGCCGAGGGATGTGCTCCTGACGGGATTTGACGGCACGGACAAAGCGCGGTCTTTCTATCCTTCACTGACAAGCGTGGCACAGCCGTTTGAAGGCATGGGTGAAAAGACAGCCGAATGCTTCAGAAAGATCTTTGCCGGAGAGGATCCGGGGAACGATCACTATATTCCGTGTGAGTTTGTCATCGGAGAGAGCTGCGGATGCAATATAGGCGACAGATCCGATGTGGTCAGGAGAAGGCTTTGCCGGCAGACACCCCGGGAATCGGTCCTTGCCGATTTTCGGAGAGGGCGCATCCATTATATGGAAAATGCCGTGCTGAAGTCAGACAGCTATCAGTCTTTGGGGACATGTCTGCAGGAATTCTTCTATGACCATGACGGTCAGGAGGGAAATCCGTTTTATATCTTCATTTCACCGGAATTCGCAAAACTGGCCGAATGTGAGCTCTCAGATCTTCCTGCATACACCCTGCCGGATAAGGTGGATATGATTGTCGGAAAGAATGGAGATGTTCATTATCCCGTGAAGACCGTAGAGGCTGAAGCCGGCCTGCTCCCGGGATCCGATGACAAGGATCCGGGTCACATATTTGTATTTATGCCGCTCTATCTTGGCGCATATGTCTGCGGCTGCATGGTGATGTCGGACAATACTTCTTATTTCAGTGATTCTGTCTTTCTGTCATTTAAAACAGCGTTCAACAGGATACTTGAAACCTATAGCAAAAACCTGAAACTGGCTTCCTTAAATGACAGGCTCTATGAACTTCTGAACAGAGATCCCATGACCATGACCCGGAACAGGGTCTCATATGAAAACTTCAGGAAGGACCTGAGGGAAAAGGCTGAAAACGGTGAAATGCCACCGACTGCCTTTGTGATGTTCGATATAAACGATCTGAAATATGTGAATGATACCTTTGGCCACGAAAAGGGAGATGAGTACATCAGAAACTCCTGCAGGCTCATATGCGATACCTTTGCCCACAGTATAGTATTCAGGATCGGGGGAGACGAATTTGTCAGTGTCCTGCAGGGCAGGGATTTTGATGACCGCGAAAAACTTATCGCGGATTTCAGAGAGAAGCTCCGTATAATAAAAACATCCGGCGCTCCGCCGGAAGAGAAGGTATCTGTCGCATTCGGTATGGCAGTTTATGATCCGTCGGCCGACGATTCCATTGATGCGGTTATAAAGAGAGCAGATGAAGAAATGTATATAAACAAGCGCCAGTCCAAACAATAACTTGGGGAGACAGGGAGACAGGGGGACGGTCCTTTTGTCTCCTTTTTTGTTTTTGTTATCGGTTATCTGTAACATGTTTTGTTCACGGCTCGGACAGTTCTAAGCTCATCCGTCGTCTTATAAACAAAATTTCGCTCTGCGCCGTTCCGCACCTGAAAAACGGCGCGGCCTTCGCACCCGCGAAATTTATAAGCCTCGGATTCGCTAAGAACTTCCGGCTGGGTGTTCGCAAAACATGTTTCAGATAACCGATCGGCGATACATATATGGAGACAAAAGGACCGTCCCCCTGTCTCCCCTGTCTCCCCTGTCTCCCCTGTCTCCCCTGTCTCCCCTGTCTCCTATCTGTCTCGCTCTTGAAAAACACAGCATATAGTGGCATGATTATAGACAGAATGATAATTGTTGTATAAAGATTCCCAGTGAATCTGAAAGGATCAGTCATGAAAAATCCCAGATTTAAAAAATTGTTGTTGTCATGGATTGTGGCATTGTCCATGGTCGCAGGGCTTGCCGGAAATGCCGGAGCTGTTTTTGCTGATGAGGTAAAGCCTGCCGCAGAGGGTGAAACTGTTTCGGAAGGTGAAATTCCTGCAGATGAGACAGGAGATGCGCAGCCGGATGAAAGCGAAGTCGTTCTGCCGGGAGAGGAAGCGGAAACTCCTGCGGCAGAGGAAACGGAGCCTGTTTCTGTTTCAGAGAATATGGATGAGACAGTTGTACCGGATGAGGCAGCAGGACCGGAGGAGACAGTATCTGCGGACATGTCCGAGCCGGAAGCTGACGGCACGAAAGAGATCTCGGGAGATATTTCGGAGTATCTGTTCCAGGAGGGAGGCTTCCCGAATTTTGAAGAAGCTGCAGGCGGAAACGGACAGATCTCGCAGGTATATGGGGATGCTTATGACGGAGCGGTACAGAAGGTTGTGGATGCGCTTGGAAACTGGGATGGCAGCCGCCGGATAACGGCTGATATTCATGAGTTTTCCATCAGCTCAAATGATGCCGGTCATCTCCTTGCGGATGTGATCAATGACCATGCGGAGTTTTTCTTTGTGGACGGCGCATATACCTGCATGGCTGACAGTACGGATGCGGTACAGACGATCACGGTTGCGGTAAAGGACGGATGTACCATCGAGGATTCTGATGCCTTCAACAGAAAGGTTGCGCAGATAATCGGAAATGTCCAGTCAGACTGGACAGATCTCCAGAAGACCATGTATATACACGACTATATAGTCACACACTGCCAGTACGATCTGACCTATTCAAAATACACTGCCGAAGATGTGATCTTGGGCGGAAGCGCGGTCTGCGAGGGATACAGCCTGGCCTTCAAGCATCTGATGAACAAGCTGGGAAGCAGCTTCAAATGCGACTATGTCGGAAGCAACAGAATCAATCATGCGTGGAATTATCTGACCGTGAGCGGAAAGCAGTACTATGTCGACTGTACATGGGACGATCCGATAGGTGGAGGTGAAAACGATCATAATTATGAATACTACTGCCGTCATCTGAATTTCCTGCTTAGCAGGGATAAGATAAAAAACGGATATCCATCAAAATATAGCAGTAAAAATGAGTGCGCGCATGATTCGACTGATTGGAAAAACAAAGATGGAAAAGACATCTACAATTCCGTTCCCGGTTCAAGCGATCTTGAAGACAAACCATGGATAGAGATGAACTCTCCTATGCCATTGGTAGGAAACCTGGGGGCTTATTATTCCGGTGAGATCAATGCGACACTGAACACCTATGATTTCAGGACTTCTGCTACTAATAAGCTGATGGATTATACTGCCAAGTGGTATGTTTGGGGCGAAAGCTCCTGGTGGGAAGCAAACTACAGCAGCATAAGTTCTGTCGGAAACTATTTTACATTGGCAACGCCCACTCAGATATATTTGGTCAATTCGAATACTGGCGAGAACAAGGTTTTCTATACCCTGAATGAAACTGAGAAATCTAAAGGATATATATATGGTGCAATGGTTGAAGACGGTTTTCTCAACTACCAGCTCTACACCGAACGAGACAGTAACATGAAGGGCAGTGGAAAGATCGATGTGAGCGCTTATGACAGCAAGGGAGCCGGAGTCGTTCTTGATAAATACGAGATCGAGCTGGGAATAAACGAGACAGCGCAGCTGTCTGCAAATGTCATCCCCGAGGATACAGAAAACAAGGAGGTGGTTTTCTCCAGTTTTGATCCGACTATTGCAAATGTTGACGGATCCGGATCGATTGCACTGATCAGAGGCGTATCTGAAGGTGATACCTCAATTGAAGTCAAGCCCGCGGCCGGCGGAAAGAGCGCATTCTGTAGGGTCATGGTCAGGTCCAAAAAGACTCAGTATTATACTGTGACCTTTGTTGCAGGCGGAAATACGGTTTATTCGGAGGAGGTCAAAGAAGGTGATACTGTAAAGAATGTCCCGGAGGACCCGGCAGGTCCGACTCCCTTTACAGGCTGGTATACAGAAAAGGGGGCGCTGTGGAACAGTCTGACTCCCGTTACCGGAAACATGACGCTCACAGCGGGATTTGCTCCTTCATCGGCACAGGATGCTCCCGGATCGGGACTTGATACTGCGCTTTTGCCGAAATCCGGTGATACGCTGTATCTGACAAAGGGACAGACCTATGACCTTGACAGTGATCATATCTGGACATCGCAGGACAAATCCGTTCTTCAGATATTAAAGAAATTCAGGCTGAAAGCCAAGGCAGTCACGGAAGGGACAATGATCACGGGTGTACCTGTTTCGGATGAGGGCAGCGAGATAAGCTTCACTGTCGTCGTCACGGCGCCCTTATTACAGAAAAACGCCACAGTTCTTGTCGGACAGTCCATGCCATTGGAACTGGATCTTGGCGATAAGGCAGAGCACTACAATGTGAGCTGGTTTTCCTCAAATCCCGGCGTGGCTTCGGTGGCAGACGGTCAGGTCTTCGGAGGACGCAAGGGAAGCTGCAAGGTTACTGCCTATGTGAACGGAAAGGCCCTGACCTCGACCGTAAAGGTTGTGGAGAAAAAGGCGGCGGATCCCATAGGCGATGAGGCAGTTGTGGTCGAGCCTCTTTCGACCATAACCCTGAAATTTGCCGATGGCTTTAAAGTCAATAAAAAGACTCAGTGGGCTTCCTCACTTCCTCTGACAGAGATCAAAGACAAGGACAAAAAGACTGTTGCATATCAGAATAGCGTGGTCAGGATCACGCCTGACGGAAAGCTCAAGGCTGTGGGGACCGGAATGATAAAGGTTAAGGCTGTCACATCCGAAGGAGAAAAGACGTTCACCGTCAATGTACCGTCCCCGAAAGCGCGGACATATTATATGATGCCGGGCAAAAGCATGGGACTTTCTTTGCTGGGAGTCAACACAAAGAAGGTAGTTTGGACTTCCACGCAGGATACAGTCGCAAGGATCAGGAGCGGAGTGATAAAGACCGGAGGGATACTCGGGGCTGCTTCGGTATCGGGAAACTATAATCCTTACAAAAACGAGCGTGGATTTGATTATGTCATAAAGGTATATAATGAAAAGCCTTCCTTTGAACTGGCAGGAAACGGACAGCTGACCGTGGGCAACAGCGCCGGCACCGTCTATAACCTTGATGTCAAAGAGGGAGATGTTTGTCGTATCAAAGCCAAGGACGGCACCTGTTTCGAGCCTGTCCTGTTCAGGAGCAATAAAAACGGCATAGCCTTTGTGGATGAGTCGGGTACAGTATATGCGAGAAAAGCCGGAGCAAACGGGCTTCCTGCCACGGCAAAGCTGACAGCAAGGATCGCAGGAAAGACCTACACGATAAAAGTGAAGGTGAGCGAATAAAAAAAATCAGGGAGACAGGGGGACGGTCCTTCTGTCTCCTTTTCTGTGATCGGTTATCTGTAAGGAGACAAAAGGACCGTCCCCCTGTCTCCTCATGACCGTCCCATTTTATAATTGAAATTAATCCCTCATGGTTGTATAATATTTTGGAGTTTTTTTGAAAGGGAGTAGACCGACATGGTTAAATATATAGTCAAGCGAATACTGTTTGGTGTTCTGACGGCGTTTGTGGTGGCTACGCTGACATTTTTCATCATGAATCTCGTGCCGGGAGGACCGTTCCTTTCCGAAAAGGCTGTTACGCCACAGGCTCAGGCAGCCATGGAAGCAAAATACGGACTGGATAAGCCTCTGTTTGTACAGTATCTGACCTATATGGGAGATATTCTCCACGGCGATATGGGCATGTCCCTGAAAAAGAGGGGCTTTACCGTAAATGATATAATCCGCAACAAATTCCCTGTTTCGGCCAGACTTGGACTTCTGGCTGTGCTTGTATCGGTGCTCATCGGCGTCCCGCTGGGATCTGTCGCAGCCTACAACAGGGGGAAGGCCGTGGACAATGTGATCATCGTCTTTTCCACAGCAGGTATAGCCATTCCCACATTCTTAAGTTCCACTCTGATGATGTATTTCTTTTCAGTCAAGCTGAAGATCCTGCCTTCGCTCGGACTTCAGACTCCTGCAAGCTATATCATGCCTGTTTTGGCGCTTTCTCTCTATCCTGCAAGCTATATAGCGCGTCTCATGCGCTCATCGATGCTTGATGTCATCGGCCAGGATTATATGAGGACTGCAAGGGCAAAGGGGGTTTCAACTTTCAAGTCGATCTTCAAGCATGCATTGAGGAATGCGATCCTTCCTGTAGTAACCTATCTCGGACCGCTTCTTGCATATCTTATGACAGGAAGCTTCATCGTGGAAAAGATCTTCACCATCCCGGGCCTGGGATCGGAGTTCGTTGCGGCAATCCCGTCAAGGGACTATCCGCTCATCATGGGGACCACGATCTTTCTGGCCTGCCTTATCATAATGATGAATGTACTTGTTGATATTGCTTACGCGTTCATTGACCCGCGTATCAAGCTTAAGTAGGGAGGGATTTAAAAGATGGATGTAAAGAAAAATCCCTTGTCGTTACAACTGAATGTGGATGATTTCGTTCCGGCCACAGCTGATGAAAAAGAATCGCTGGTCGTGATGCGCGAGTCCGTCGGTTTCTGGAAGGACGGTTTCAGGAGATTCAGGAAGAATAAAATCGCCATGGCGGCTTTTACGGTAGTCATGATCATAATGGTCCTGGCCTTCATAGTCCCGGCATTTTATCCTTATGCATATGAGGAGCAGATGAAGGGATCCGAAAGGCTTGGCATCATGGAATATTCCGCAAAGGAACTGCAGATGATGGAAGCCGGCGAGAGTGTATTCCCGCACTTCCTGGGAACGGATCAGAACGGCAGGGACTATACGATCAGAGTGCTGGTTGGAGCGAGAGTCTCCATGACGGTGGGTATAGTCGCATCGCTTCTCATCCTGATCATCGGCTCGGTCTACGGCGCCGTGGCAGGTTATTTCGGCGGCAAAACGGATATGGTGATGATGAGGATCGTTGATGTGCTTTATACGATCCCCGATGTACTTATTATCATACTGCTGGCGCAGGTGCTCAAATTCCCGCTCCAGAATCTGGCTGCTGTTCCGGGCTTTGGCTGGATCACGGCACTGGGGCCCAACATGGTCTCCATGTTCCTTGTCTTCGCGCTTTTGTACTGGGTCGGAATGGCCAGGATAGTCAGGGGACAGATCATGGTCCTCAAGCAGAATGAATATGTGACAGCCGCAAAGGCACTCGGAGCAACGAACGGGCGCATAATAAAAAAGCATCTGATCACGAACTGCATAGGTACCCTGATCGTTACGACGACATTGCAGATACCTTCATCGATCTTTACGGAATCGTTCCTTAGCTTCCTGGGACTTGGCGTTCAGGCACCCATGCCGTCACTTGGTTCACTTGCTTCGAACGCGCTGAACGGACTGCAGACCTATCCTGAAAAGCTGTTCGCTCCGGCGTTCATGATATTCATAATCATCCTGAGCTTCAACCTTTTAGGCGACGGCCTCAGGGATGCATTCGACCCGAAAATGAAGAAATAGGTAATAAGATATGAGCGAATATTTGGTTGATATAATCCATGAAAAACTTTCATTCTTTACTCCCGCGGGAGAGGTAAAGGCCCTGAATGATGTCTCCATCCAGATGAGGGAAGGAGAGGTCCTCGGTATCGTCGGCGAGTCCGGCTCCGGAAAATCCGTTACTGCCTACTCCCTCATGGGGCTGACTGCCGACAACGGAAAGATCATCGGCGGCGAGGTGAATTTTAACGGACACCGCATAGACCTGATGACCGAAAAGGAGATCAGAAAGATAAGGGGCAAGGAGATCAGCATCATCTTCCAGGATCCGATGACAAGCCTCAACCCTGTATATACCATAGGAAACCAGATAGAAGAGGCGGTCCGTGTCCATGGCGACAAGACAAAGAACGAAGCGCGCGAAAGGGCCAGAGAGCTGCTGACGCTGGTCGGCATAAACGAGCCTGACAAGCGGCTGAAGCAGTATCCGCATGAGCTTTCCGGAGGAATGAGACAGAGGGTCATGATAGCCATCGCGCTTGCCTGCGAGCCGAAGTTGCTCATAGCGGATGAGCCTACGACAGCTCTCGATGTTACGATCCAGGCTCAGATACTCGAGCTTATGAATGATCTCAAAAAGAAGCTCAAGATGGGGATCATCCTCATTACCCATGACCTCGGAGTCGTAGCTTCCATGTGTGACAATATAGCCGTTATGTATGCGGGAGAGATTGTGGAATACGGTCCTTTGGATGATATATTCTACAATCCGCAGCACGAATATACCAAGGGACTGCTGAAATCGATACCGAAGTTTCAGGAAAAGGAGTACTCGAAGCTTGTGCCCATTGAGGGCCAGCCGGTGGATCTTTTGAATCCTCCTAAGGGATGCCCTTTTGCGCCCAGATGTGAATCCTGCATGAAGGTGTGTCTGGAAAAAAAGCCTGAACGAACTGAATTTGACAATCTGGGCGGCTATACTGTGGTGGGCATGAAGGGAAAGCATTATTCAAGGTGCTTCCTGCAGGCCAAAAAGGAGTTTGAGATGAAAAACGGGGAGGTTAAGGCATGAGCGATAAGCTTCTGGATATCAAGGGCTTAAAACAGTATTTTCCCGTTGCAGGCTCAAAAAAGGTCGTAAAGGCCGTTGATGATGTGAGCTTTTATATCAAAAGGGGAGAGACCTTCGGACTGGTAGGCGAGTCGGGCTGCGGAAAGACCACAACGGGCCGTTCGATCCTGCGTCTCATCGAACCGACGGCAGGACGCATCGAATATGACGGACAGGTTCTCTTTGACAGTGAAAAAAAGATCAAAGCCGATATGCTTCCCTACAGGCGCAAGATGCAGATAGTCTTCCAGGATCCCTATGCTTCGCTTGATCCCAGGATGACGGTAGGGGATATCATAGGAGAGGCGCTCGATATACACAAGCTCTGCGCTGATAAGCAGGAGCGCAGAGACAGGATCATAGAGCTTTTGAGCCGTGTCGGACTCAATTCGGAGCATGCAAACCGTTATCCGCATGAGTTCTCAGGAGGACAGAGGCAGAGAGTCGGTATAGCGAGGGCTCTTGCGGTCGATCCCGAGTTTATCGTCTGCGACGAGCCGGTGTCGGCGCTTGATGTTTCGATCCAGGCGCAGGTCGTGAACATGTTTGAGGAACTGCAGGAAGCTCTTCACCTGACATATCTTTTCATTGCGCATGATCTGTCAGTCGTAAACCACATCTCCGACAGGATAGGCGTCATGTACCTTGGACATATGGTTGAACTTGCCGAGTCGGAAGAACTGATCTTCCATTCGGCGCACCCGTACACGCAGTCTCTGATATCTGCGGTGCCTGTGGCGGATCCGAACACCGCACGCTCATCAAAGAGGATCATCCTTCAGGGTGATGTACCATCGCCTGTTGATCCGCCGAGCGGCTGTGCTTTCAGGACCAGATGTCCCTATGCGGATGAAAAGTGCGCTTCCGAAACTCCGGAGTTTAAGGAGATTTCAGCAGGCCATTTCTGCGCCTGCCATCATCTTGACAAGGCTTCAAAGGCGGAAACCGGTTCCCCAAAACCGGTATAGTCTGATCCGGTAACGGTTAAAACCGTCAATTGACGGATTTTAATAAAAGCAAAAAACAACTTATATAAGGAGGAGAATTTATGAAAAAGACAATTGCGATCCTGATGTCGACAGTCATGACCGCTGCGGTTCTTTTGTCAGGCTGTGGCAATGCCGCATCAAACGGTGCAGCTGCCGGAGCAGCTGATGGAGGACAGGCAGCCGCAGCAGGAACTTCCATCGATGTTCAGGTCGGACCTTCACCCGAGACCATCGATCCCGCTCTCAACTCAGCTGTTGACGGCGCGAACATGATCATTCATGCTTTTGAGGGTCTGCTCAAGTTTGACAAGAACAACAATGTTGTTCCAGGTGTAGCCGAAAGCTATGATGTATCCGACGACGGCCTTACCTGGACCTTCCATCTGAGAAAGGACCTCAAATGGTCAGACGGATCGGATCTTACAGCAGAAGATTTCGTTTATTCATGGAAGAGGGTTGCCGATCCCGCCACAGCAGCGCCTTACGGATATGACCTGCTCAACATGGTCAAGGGTTATGACGAAGCAGAGGGCGGAAATGTAGATGCTCTCGGAGTATCTGCTCCCGATGCAACAACCTTCGTTGTTGAGCTTTCAACTCCCTGCGTTTACTTTGACAAGATCTGCGCGTTTGCAGTGCTTGTTCCCGTTCAGAAGGCAACGGTTGAGGCAAACGGGGAAGGCTGGTCAACCAATCCGGCAACCTATATCACGGACGGTCCTTATTATATGACGGAGTATACTGATGGTTCACAGATCGTATTTACAAAGAACCCCAATTACTATGATGCTGCAAACATCACCTTTGATACGATCGTATGGCATCTCATCGAGGATTCAAACGCTGCATATTCCGCATATCAGAACGGCGACCTTTCGATGATCAAGGATGTTCCTACAGAGGAGATACCTTCTCTTGCGGACAATGCCGAGTTCCATGTTGAGCCTATCATGGGTACCTACTATGTAACATTCAACACAGAGAAAGAGCCCTTCAATGATCCCAAGGTCAGGGAAGCTCTTTCACTTGCGATCGACAGAGCATATGTTGCAGGCACCATCATGCAGGGAACATATTCACCGGCTACAAACTTTGTAGGACCCGGCGTTTCCGATGAGGCTGACGGATCTTCGTTCGAGGATGTGACAAAGCAGAAGTACGGCGATCATTTCGATACTTCAAATTATGACAAGGATCTTGAAAAGGCAAAGCAGCTTTTAGCTGATGCAGGATATCCCAACGGAGAGGGATTCCCTGAGTTCTCATATCTGACCAACGATGCTGGATATCACAAGGCTGTTGCAGAGTATCTGCAGAGCGCATGGGGCGAACTCGGACTGAAGATGACAGTCAATATCCAGGAGTGGAAGACTGTCACTGCTGACAGGCGTGAAGGCAACTTTGAAGTTGCGCGAAACGGCTGGGTTTATGACTGGGATGACCCTTCAAACATGATCAACCTGCTCGAGACAGGAAACGGAAACAACGACGGAAAGTACTCCAATCCCGATTTCGACAAGGCGGTTGATGAAGCAAGGACAACGACTGATATCAAGCTTCACTATGACAAGCTTCACGAGGCGGAGCAGATAATCCTCAACGATGCAGCCATGGCTCCGGTCGCTTATTACAACGACTTCTGGCTGATGAAGAGCAATGTCAAGGATACCTGGCACTCGCCATATGGCTACTGGTACTTCATGTACGGCAAAATAGAATAAGACTTGGCCAAAGGCGGCAGACATGAAACAAAGTCTGCCGCCTTTTTTGAAAACTATCATGGCTCATAATAAGAACTTCTTCGTATAACTGACAGGGGTATAAAAGATGGATGACAGATTGAATAATGTGCTCAATACAGTAAAAAAGGAAGATCAGTGTCTGCACGCTATGCGGCTGATCGAGTTTGATATGCAGACAAGCTGTCCCGAAATGGGGATGAACAAAGAAGGGGAACTTATCGCTGAAATTGAAAAACAGGCTTTCAGGATAAGAAATGATGAGAAGTTCATAGAGGATGTCCTTGAACTTTACAGGGAAAAGGAAACCCTTGATGAATACGAGAGAGCGCTCATAGAAAAGCGTTACAGAACTTATCTTACAGAAAAGAACATGTCCGATGAGATATCTCACAGACATTCACTCATAGAAAAACAGGCTTATGCCGACTGGAGCATAGCAAAAGAGAAAAAGGACTTTTCGCTTTTTTCGGAATCACTGGGAAAGGTGATAAATATAAACAGGGAAAGGATAGACCTAAGGGAGCTGGGGGAAGGCGAAAGCTTTGCCTGCGGTTACGATATCCTGCTCGATCGTTTTGAAAGAGGGATCACGGTAAAGGATCTGGATCGTCTTTTTGACGGGATGAAGGAGAGACTGACTGTCCTGCTTGAAAAGATACGAAACAGCAAAAAGAAGATACGCACGGACTTCCTTTCCATACCTGCGACCTTTGAGCAGCAGCAGAAGGCGGCTGATTTCCTGAAGGAACTCATGGGCCTTGATCCGAAAAGGTCAGCGCTGCGTGTCTGCTCGCATGCATTTTCCGACAGGATGGAAAGAGATGATGTGAGGCTTACGACTTATTTCCTGCCGGATCTGTTTACCTCAAATATCTATTCCATCCTTCACGAGGGGGGACATTCGTTATTTGAGCTTCTTTCGCCCTACGAGGACAGCGACTGGTTCATCTATGATAATAAGACCCTCGGGATGCATGAATCGGTATCCCGTTTCTACGAAAATGTGCTTGGAAGATCAAAGGATTTTATCCGGCTTGTGTACCCGGAATTTCAAAAGATCTTCCCGCAGATATTAAGGGATGTATCCTGCGATGAACTGTATGAGGCGGTCAATTGCGTGACGCCTTCGCTGATCCGCACGGAAGCCGACGAGGTGACCTATCCGCTGCATATCCTCATCAGATATGAGCTCGAAAAAGGGATATTTGAAGAAGGCCTGAAAGTGGAGGAGCTTCCGGAAAGATGGAACAGAAAATACGGGGAATATCTCGGAGTCACACCCGGCAGCGAATCCGAAGGCATACTTCAGGATGTTCACTGGTCATCGGATTTCGGATATTTTCCGACCTATGCGGTAGGGAATTTCTACAACGCGATGTACATAGGACGGATGAAAAAGGAGATCGATGTCCATTCACTGATAAAGAACGGGGATATCCGGGGCATCAACAGATGGATGCAGGACAATGTCTTTTTGAAGGCGGACAGGCTGACCCCGAAGGAATGGATACGCGATATCACAGGGCGTGAGCTGACCTGCGATGATTACATGGATTATCTTGAGGGGAAATACTCAGAAGTATATGAACTGTAAATGAAATCCGGAAAAAGATAAGCTGCGTTCGGGAAGCAATAAACAAAGGTGATCATCATACGATCACGGACTGGGAAAGAATTATGGAAATCGAATCGATCAAAAAAGAATTTGAAGAGTACGCAAAGAGGATGTCGGATATCCGTATCCTTTCATCGCCGAGCATCAAAAAGTTCGACAGCGCCGAAAGCTACAGCGAAAGGCTGAGCAGCAACTTCAAAAAGATAGGAGAACTGGCGGCGATCAACAGGGAGATGCTCGACAGCAAGCTGTATCCGCTCTTGAACTCCGAGGATGCGCTTGACGGAGAACTGTCGGATGAACTTGAGGAGCTGGCAGATACACTCCTCAGTGTTGCCGGTGATGAAGAGGATTTTGAAAACCTGGATCTTCCCATTGCCTTTCTGATAGGTGAACGGCTTCTGAAGGATGTTGCGGAGTCGGATGACATCAATTCAAAGATCAGAAAGATGGATGAGCAGATCATAGTCTGCTATTCCATGATGAACATGACGGAAAGGATCTTCACTGATCCGAAGATCAGCGCGGACTACAAGGACAAGGGCGTGGCTATAGGCGACGAGTTCATAAAGATGCTCGACAAGGATGTCTTTCTGACCATAACCGATATGGAATGCCGTGATATCGTCCTGACGGATGCCAGGTTCATGACATCATTCTTTGAGCGTACCTCAGGCGATGATGCGGTGAACAGAAAGAATATTGAGATCCTTGATACGATGATGCGTGTCGCAAGCGACATGTTCTACCATGAGGCTGTGCCTGAATTTGACTGGGATTACTTTACCTACAGGGTCCTGGAATACTATGTGCAGTGCACGGATATATTTAATGCGCGCGGGTTCGCGCCCGATCTGCTTGAAAAGATATGCGACAGGGCAGATGAGCTCGACAAGCTGTTCGCTGTCAATCCCGAGTATTTCGGCGACATCCCCGGAAGCAACTTTTATCCTGTCCATGCAGCCAGGAGCCGCTGTCTTGCAGGCAGGATGAGCAAGGAGGATTACAGGGCCTTTCTGCTTGACAGATACGAGAAGAGGGACAGGGTTGATTTCTCGGTAGACGGCGGCTGTGAAAATGTCCTTGTGCCGCTTGAGACCCTGTGTCTTATCGATCCCAAAAACTTAAGCGCGGAGGATGTCACACTGATCAGGACTCTTTATCAGGGACTGAGCGCGTATCTTTTCCGCATACCGAATACCGGTGTCATGTCATTCCTGCTTGAATTCTTTACCGTTATAATAACAAATTTCATAGAGATCCCCAGCGGCGTATCCTTTGAGGATTTTGTGCTGCAGTGTCTGGCCGCCATGCATCCGCCTACATATGTGCATTCGAGGATGGTTGGACAGATCTCCGAAAGAGTTGCATATCATATCCTCAGGCTTCAGCCGGAGATCTTTATAGGCATGCCCGGCTGCAAGACAAAAGAGGACGTTCTTGAAAGAAAAGACGAGATACTGTCATACACCTATCATGCTGCGCTCTGCCACGATTTCGGAAAGATCAGCATCATAGATACGATCTTTGTATACGGAAGAAAGCTCCTTGATCTGGAGTTCAATATAATAAAAACTCACCCGGTCACGGGAGGCGAGTTCCTCAGAAGCCATGAATCCACAAAGACCTATGCGGATGTTGCGATAGGGCACCACAAGTGGTACGACGACAGCAAGGGCTACCCCTTTGATTTCAAGACGGCAGACAGTCCATACAAGCCGGTCATAGACATAGTCCTCTGTGCGGACTGCCTGGATGCAGCCACCGATACCGTCGGACGAAGCTACAACAGGGGAAAGGATCTGAACGATTACATCGGCGAGCTGAAGGAGGGAAGCGGAACGAGATATGCTCCCTGGCTTCCGGGTATATTTGAGCATGAGGAAGTGTTCAGGGATATAGAATACCTGCTGAAGGTCGGAAGACATGATACATATCAGGAAACCTATAATCTGCTGAAGAATGTGCAGGATAAGGGATGAGTGGGACAGAAGGGGGAACTATGAACGGAAAAAGGGAAACCGGTATGAGATACAGAGGGAAGAAACTTGCGGCGTTTATTCTGGCTGCGGCAATGCTGACGCAGTCGTTATCTTTCAATGCTTTTGCGGATGAGGCTGTTGAAACGCAGCCTGAAAGCGTTGCAGCAGAACAGCCATCCGGTGAGGAGCAGCCGGCATCAGAGGAGACGGTTGACCCTGCGACACCGGAGGTAATGGATCCCGAGACTGCGCCTGAACAGAATGAGGTATCGCAGCCGCAGACCGGAGAACCTGTGCCTGAAGAGATTCCCGAAGAAGCAGTTCCGTCTGATCTTTCCGGAAACGAGACAGAAGAGTCCGTATCAGGCAACGAAACGGAAGAGCCTGTATCCGGAAACGGCGCGGAAGAGGCTGCAGGGGAAGATGAAGGGGAGATAAGGGAGTTTACGGATGGAAACGGGGACAGATGGAAGGGAATATTCCATCCGGATTCGTTTCAGCATTTTGGATCTATTGAATTAACAGAATACCTTGGAAACAGGAAAGATGTTGTGGTTCCGGTATTAATTGAGGATGATTCGGGAGACTATGTTGTCTATTCGCTCACTGAAGACTTTGACTTTGGGAAGAACAGAAACAACATAGAAACTGTGAAAAAAACTCCGGGAACAATCGGAGGAGATATGTGGACACTTATAACAGGTCCCGGGCTGTTCAAGGACATGACATCTCTTAAATCTGTTGACTTGAGCTGGTTTGAAGGAGTCAACGGGAAGAGCCTGTTTGAAGGGTGCACCTCTCTTGAGACGGTTTATTTTGGCTCGACACGTATACTGACACCGGGGGGAGAGGCAGAACATGTTTACGATTGCAGTGATATGTTCAACGGCTGTACAGCCCTGAAAATGGCAGTTTTGCCTGAAATATCCACATACGCGGATTGTCCTCATATCTGTTTGGACCGGGTTTTTACAGGCTGCACATCCCTTGAGAGAGCTGATGTCAGTAACATAATTCCCACATTCGATGAAGAATATCCGGGAGACTGGGCAAATCAGCTCAGCTGTAACAGAATGTTTTACGGATGTAAAAACCTGAAAACGATCTACAACCACAACTGTTATGGCAGAAATGATCTGGGCAAATATTGCGGAAGCGGCGAGGATATGTTTTTTGGATGCGTATCCCTGATCGGCGGAAATAACACCGAATATAACTCAGACCATGTAGATTCCGGGTATGCCCGTGTGGACGGGGAGGAGGACCGTCCCGGATATTTTACCGATGCGTCGCTCACTGAAGACGGATGGGAATTCAGGATGGATGATGATGCTGCCGTACTTACCCATTACTGGGGAGGATCTACGGATATTGTAATTCCCGCAAGTATTGAGTGGGGCAAGACTTCTGCTCGGACTCATTCAGTTATTATAAACAGGTCATTCGATCGTTTTGACGATGAAATCAGAAAAAAGATGACCTCCTTCCGGGTAGAGAGCGGAGCCAGGCTTAATTATACCAGCATCCTGCAGGAATTCTTTAAGGGCTGTACAGCACTGCAGACAGTGGATATAAGCGGATTTGTTACGGACGGATATTATGAAAATCTCAGAGGACTTTTTGAGGGTTGTACCGCGCTTGAAAAGGTCGTGCTTCCCAGACAGAAAAACAGTGTTTATAACCTGGTTTATTCCGCTAGCATGTTTAAGGACTGTGAAAGCCTGGAGGTAATTGACCTTGGGAGTATGGATATAAGCAAGATTTTTTCCTGTGCGGATATGTTTAATGGCTGTAAAAGACTAAGGACCATATATGTTGATCCTGATGAACCTTTTCCGGAGGTTGTTGTTTCCGCAACGGATATGTTTAAGGGATGTATCAAGCTAAAGGGGATGAAGGGCACAGTCTACAGGGATGATGATATCCATAATGACAACGCTTATGCCAGGATAGACGGCGGTTCTGCCCGACCGGGCTATTTTTCCACAAAATATAATTCAAAATCGGGTGATATAGACCGGTATACCTACGGATTTATCAACACCTACGGCTCAAGGGGGCTCGGATATAAAAGAGACAGTGAATACCATATTCCTGAAGTACGCTACCGGCAGCTTTTCGGTGAAAAAAGGGGAAGCAATATCTTCCGTTTCTTTGATGATGAATGGGCCGGAAGCTGCTACGGTCTTTCTGCTACAAGCAGCATGTTCCTGTATGGCAATCCCGAACCGGCGCAAGGTGACAGATCTATTCCATGGCTTGATCTTTATGCTCGGGATGGAAGTCCCCGGAATCCCCGGGATTTAAGCCTTGATCCGATAGTTGACGATGATCCGTCGGATGAAACAGCCGATTATCGTGAGGTATATGGAGACCTTCGAAAGTACATTGAAGCCATGCAGATATCCCAGTATGACGAGAGAGTACAGTTCTGCTATTCCCTTGATGCAGTTCCAGAGGAAGTTGTACGGGCCATCGACGGTCCGGCAGATCAGCTGAGTGCGAATAACGGTCCCGTGATCATAGGAATGTTCGGGCCTGGGGGCGGCCATGCGGTACTTGGATATGGCGTGGAGTGGAGCAGGACCGCAGTCTCATCAAACGGACAAACTGTATCTGCGCCTTCTGCCATCCACATATATGACAGCAACTGGCCCGGAGAGGACAGGAAGATCGACCTTATGACCGAGCCTGACGGTACGGCAACAGGCTGGCATTATGACATCAGCGATGACATCCACTGGGGGACTGATACCCCCGGCGCAAAAGACTGTGTCCTGACTTATATTCCTTATGACATATTTACTGCGGTCTGGAAAGACTGCGGGGATTATAATGCGGAAACATGGGCTGACAGGCTCATGAAGCTTCTCGGTGGGGGAGAAGGCAGCTGGTCTGATCTTGATGACTACATCTTTACTTCAGAGTGGGATGCGGATCAGCAGTGGGAAAGCTACATGGAGGGCATTGATCCCTTTGATGAGGATCTGATGCTCGATGATGATGGAAATATCAAAGAGCTTACATCTGATGAAGTCGCATTTTTTGTGGAGCATCAGGGGGACAGCAGAACAGAGTATGAAAAAGCCCTGAATGAAAGGTTCCCGGGGACTTCGGAAACTGCGCTTCGTTGCAGGCTGCGTTGCAGGATCATGTATTATGAGGATCTTTCAAAGCAGATAAGCAGCGAATATGCTTCGGATGATACGGGTTTTGAAGCCAGACTGGAAGACATCTGGCCGGACGAAGGAAGCGATGAGATAAAAAAGGCAAATCTGCGCTGCCGGTTAAGATGCAGGCTCCGCTGCAGGCTGCTGCAGAATCAGAGCGATATTTCCGAGACATTTTCGTATGATCCGAATGATGAGGACCATGGCATTGAAAAATATCTTGATGAAAAATGGCCGTTAACCGGTCTTTCCGAAGCTGAGGAAAAAGAGACAAGGCTTCGCTGCAGGCTTCGCTGCAGACTGATGTGTGCTGAGAATAAGGCCGGACAGCTGTACGATGTACACAAGAATGACAGCAGTCTCGAAAGTCTGAACAGCGATATAGATACACTGTGGGGCGATTCCGAAAATGACGAATTAAAAAGAGCCAACCTGCGCTGCCGCCTGCGCTGCCGCATGGCTTTTGCTGATCGCAAGGCATCGGACCTTTACAATGAGCACAAGGGTGATCCTCAGGCCTTTGATGATGCGATCAAAACTCTTTATCCCGAAGGCTCCGATGATACGATGAAGACCAACCTGCGCTGCCGTCTGCGCTGCAGGCTGATGTTTGCAGACAGATACGGGCAGGATTACGAGTTAAACTTCAGTTCCTTTGAAAACGATCCTGAAGGATACGAAAACAGACTGTCTAATATTTGGACTGAAGAAGGAAACGATGAGGTTAAAGAGGCAAACCTTCGCTGCCGCCTTCGCTGTCGCTTAAGATGCCGCCTTCGTTGTCGTCTGCGCTGCCGCTTAAGGTGCCGTCTCAGATGCCGCCTGCGCTGCCGACTCAGATGCCGGGCAATGGTAGTGGACAATTCCTCATATAGCATAAGCGATGCGGAAGGGAATAAGCTTGTTGATGTGAACAACGGAAGCCTTGTTTCGGCGACTGTAGATTCGGGATTTGAGCAGAAGATAACAGCCATAGGTCCCAGGGCAGTAAACCGGAAGAAGGCAGTGTTCACGCCGACTTCCGTCAACAGGATCATAAAGAGCAACAGCGGAGGAGTATCCTTCAAAGCTCTCGATGGCGCAAATGCCATGGAGGTTCAGACCCAGGCTCCCGAAGCAAACTTCGGCCTCGGAAACGAAGAAGGCGCAAACGGAGAGAGCAGCATCAGCATCCCGTTAAAGGAGGGAGAGACCTTTTCCATAAAGATGGCTCAGGCCGGAGGAGGCTCGGCGGAGATCTCGGGTACCGGTGCAGGTAACGAGGAAAATGCCGAGATAAAGCTGAACAGCAGCGGCACTAAGCTTGAGCTTCAGAATGTCAAGGTCGAGACTGTAGAATTAAACGGAAAGAGCAGCGAGGACAAAAGAGGAAACAATACAGATGTGGACAGCCTGAAGGCCTGGCTTGATTACTATGTTGTCGCCTATACCGGACAGAAGCTCAAGCCTGTCGTGCATGTACAGGATGGAAATAGTAATCTCGCAGAAAATACGCATTATGTCCTTTCCTATGTCGATAATACCGAGAGTGGAAATGCCTGCGTTTACATCAAGGGAATAGGCAGCTATACAGGCGAAAGACAGATAAAGTTTATCATAGCCGACAAAGCAAGAGATGACCTGCGTATGGTCCACTTCTGCTTAAACGGCCATGGAAAGATAGCGCCTGAGGATGTCCTTGTCGAAAAGGGGAAGACAATCACAAAGCCTGCAAACCCCATAGCTGCAGGATATCAGTTTGACGCATGGTACACGGATAAGGAATGCACAAAAGCCTTTGATTTTTCGGCCGCAGTCGAAGATAACATGACGCTTTATGCAGGCTGGAAGAACCTTGGCGACGACACTTTGGCTGTGAGCTTTTCAAATGATCCTTCAGACGGAGTGATCGTCAGATGCGATGAGAGCGGGACCGATCCGTACTGCTTCTATACCGGATCTGTGATCAAGCCTGAAATGTTTGTGACCTTTGGAAGCAAAGTCCTGAAGAAGGACATTGATTACAAGGTGTCCTACAAGAACAACAAGAAAGTCACGACAGGCAGCAAAAAGACAACAGCCACCGTGACGCTGAAGGGCAACTTCAAGGGAAGCAAGACCCTGGAGTTTGTCATCAGGAAAAAGAACATTGGCGACGGCACCGGAAAAGCTGCAAAGGATATCACAGTTGAACCGGTTGTGGCGGAAAACAACACAAAGGCTTCCGTGACCATTATTTACGGTGACTATACGCTGACATCCTCCGACTATGAGACAGACCCGAAAAAGCCTGTCGCAGGAAAGGATGCCGCACTTACCATACGGGGCAAGGGAAGCTTTGAAGGCGAGATAACAGGCGTCCCTATCATCGCAAAGACAAAGCAGGAGATGAGGGAGCACAAGATCAAGGCCACAGTAAAGATCACTACGCCCAAGGTCTACAACGGAGCAGAGCAGACCCTTGCAGATACAGAGCTTATCGTAAAGGACGGAAAGGGAAATGTGCTGAAGAGCGGAAGCCAGTACAGCGTGACCTATTCCAACAACAAGAATGCAGGTGTCGCAAAAGTTATCCTACAGGGCAAAGGCTCTTATTATGGAAAAGTGACAAAAACCTTTAGGATCAATCCTGACAAGACCTTTGAGCTTGGAAACATAGAAAGGAAGGACAAGGGAGAAGTCTACTGCTATGCCGGCGCCGCAGAGCCGGAGCTTGTCGTGACAAAGAAGGACGGCACCGTGCTGAAGGAAGGCACTGATTATACCGTAAAATACAAAAACAACACCAAGCCACGCAAGGATGCCAAATATACGGTGACCTTCACCGGAAACTACAAAGGCAGGAAGAAGGCAAAGGGCGAGTTCGAGATCAGTACGGCGTCCCTTAAGGATGCAAAGGTCAAAGCAGGAGACATGGTCTATCTGGGCCCTGCAAAGCTTGAGCCGTGGATGACTGTGAAACTGGGCGATACCGTGCTTGATCCCGGAAACTACAAGGTTGCTCTTTATAAGGGAGAACAGGATATCACGAAGAAGGCAAAATTTGAAGACAGCGAGCTCCCCGCGACCGTAACGGTAAAGGTCACGGGAAAGAAAGGCTGCAAAGATGAAGCAACGGGAAGCTTCACGGTTAATAAGCTACCGGAAGGAGCCTACAATCTGACAGATGCGAAGATCTATACCCAGAGTTCAAACGAACTCTTAAAGAAAGCGGATTACACCGGAAAGGCTGTGAAGCCCGCCATAGATGTGAAGGTTAAAGTAGGATCCACATATGAGACCGTGCCTGCTGAAAACTATACCGTAAGCTATCTTGATAATGTATCGAGAGGAAAGGCTACCATCATCATCTGCGGAGACAATAAAAAGGCTTTCGGAACAAAGACAGGAACCTTTACCATAGGTGTAAGGAAGATTGAGGATATCCTTAAACTGATCTTTTCAGGAAACTGAGACCGGTTGAGACAGTGAATGTTCATTACAGGGGGTTTTTTATGAAAATGAGAAGAAAGAAACTGGCGACGATATTGTTAACTGCATCACTTGTGACGCAGTCGTTGTCGGGAATGGTTTTTGCGGAAGAGATTTCGCAGGATGCCGTGCCTGTTTCTGAACCGATCCCGGAAGACGGGAGCGTCCCTTCAGTATCACAGGATGAGACGGAAACGCCGGCAGGTACTTCCGAAAAGGACGGGTGGACATTTGCAGCTGAACCTGATAATGGAGTGATCTATCTTTACAGATATACGGGCACTTCAACCGATGTTGTCATTCCGTCTACAGTTGATGGTTATCCTGTCGGTATCAAGGGTATACCATTTAATAATCTTTTCAGCGGAAGCAATCCTGTCACATATTCTCAGGTTACTTCGATAAAGATAGAGCCGGGTGTGAGCTTATATTCAGGAGCCAATTTTAGTGCTGCTTTTTCAAACTTTACGAGTCTGAAAACAGCAGATCTCAGTGGACTGGTCACGCAGGAAGACCAGGATCTCAGCAATGCGGCGAGTATGTTTTATGGCTGTAGTGCTCTGGAATCGGTAACACTTCCCGATTGTGCAGCAAACTGGGGGTTGAAAAAGACAACCTCCATGTTTGAAGGTTGTTCGTCGCTGAAAGTTCTCGATATCAGCAAACTGGATCTGACTAATGTCATTAATGGATGTCAATATATGTTTAAGGATTGTTCGCTGTTAAAAACGATCTATGTGAACAGTAACAAATCTAATATGACCTACGCAAGTCCTTCTACGGATATGTTTAAAAACTGCGCAGCTCTCGTGGGCGGTGCGGGCACGACATACACTGATACTGCCCTTGGGATCACAGCAAACTATGCCCGTATAGATAAGGGAGAGACTGAAAGTGGTTATTTTACCGATGTAGCAGACATGCCTTCTGCAGCTGATGACGGGGAGCCTGCGACTTTTCAGGATTGGGAATGTTCCTATGATTCCGGAAGCAATACATTGACGCTGACTAAATATGTCGGAGAAAGCTCAAATGTCGTGATACCCGCTAAAATGGATTATGAAAACAACGGGGTGACTTATCCTGACTGCATTGTTAAGCTTGATAATCCGATAGATAGTTATTACTCGAGATCAACTCTGTTTTATGATAAAAGAGAGCAGATAACTTCTCTGAAGATCATGCCGGGTGTTGTGTCTGCAACATCGAATCTGCTGGGAATCTGCAGTGGTATGTCGAATCTGAAGAGTGCTGATATTTCCGGCCTGACACTATCCGGTGATAAAACCGTAAGTATGTCGGGTGTTTTTAATGAATGCTCATCCCTTGAGGAGGCTGTGCTTCCTGCCGGAGCGGTGATAACGGATGCAGGATTGATGTTTCGGAACTGCGAAAGTCTGGAAAATGTGGATTTTTCGGGGGTTACTTTTGTTTCCCCTGATGATATGGACAAATATAAAGCTGAATTCACATCGATGTTCATCAGCTGTCATAAACTGAAGGCGGTTGATTTTGGGACATCGCCCATGGGGATCAGAGAGCCTACGAACATGTTTTATAACTGCCCTGTTCTTGAAACAGTCAAGATTCCCGATGGATCGTGTCTTGAGGGAAGTCTGTCCTGTATGTTTCAGGACTGCTATGCCTTAAAGGAGCTGGATTTCAGCCATGTTAAGTTTATCAATAATAAAGGCTTTTCAAGCATGTTTTCCAAATGCGCCAAACTGGAGAGCATAACCTTCGGGAGTGCGAGCGTGAACAGACCGGAGATAAAAGACAAGATCTACGCTGTTGATATGCGGAATATGTTTGATGGCTGTACATCCCTTAAAAGCGCGGACTTAAGAGGTTTGGATCTTTCCCGGGTATGGGGCATGGCCGATATGTTCAAAAACTGTTCTGCGCTGGAGAGCGCTGTTTTCGGAGAAAAAATCGGTGAAGAGCCGTATGATAACTGGGGAGGGATCCACCTTGTGGAAGGTGATCTGTCCGGTATGTTCAACGGCTGTTCGCAGCTTGAGACTGTTGATCTGCACGGCCTGAGCTTTAACAATATCTATACGACAAAGAATATGTTCTATCAGTGTTATAAATTAAAGGATCTCAGACTTGGTTCTCTGCCGATATCCTGTACGGCGGAGTATATGTTCTATTATTGTACAAGTCTTGAAAATCTGGACCTTAGCGGGATCAAAAAACCGGAAGGAACGATCACTCCGGGGAATCCGGATTATCATTTTGTCAACATGTTTGAAAACTGCAGTTCACTGAAGTCAGTAACCCTTGGAAGCCCTGTTAATGAGCCGATTACGATCAGAAATGCCGGCGGTATGTTTATTCATTGCTACAGTCTGGAAACTGTGGATCTCAGAAATGTGAGATTTGCAAAAGAGGGGGGAAAAGTGGACACGGCATCGATGTTTGCCGGCGACTCGGCCCTGAAAAATGTGATGTTTGGCAGGGATACCATCAAGCCTGACAGCCTGCAATACATGTTTTCCGGATGCTCATCTCTGGAAAAGCTTGATCTGACTGCCTTTGATTTTTCGACTGCCACAAGAGCTTTTTGGATGTTTGATCAATGCAAAAAACTGAAAACGATATATGTCCGTGAGGGAACAAGCTTTACTGAAGAAAATGCAGGCGGCTCCTACAAAATGTTCTCAGGATGCACAGCTATCACGGGTTCCCAGGGGACCGTGTACAAAAAGGATGTAGAGAGGAATGACTGGATATATGCCCGGGTTGACGGACTAGACGGAAAACCGGGATACTTTTCAGGGACTTCTGAATGGTTTGATCATGTAAAGGATTATACCTACAGCTTCATCAATACCTACGGTCAGAACGGCCTCGGATATGAGGAAAACGAGAATTATCATATCCCGCTGAAGCGCTATCAGGAACTCTACGGCGAACAGAGGGGAAGCAACATATTCAAATTCTTTGATGATGAGTGGGGCGGAAGCTGTTACGGGCTTTCTGCGACCAGCGGTATGTTCAATGAAGAAGCCGACATAAAGCAGGGTGAGAGAGAAATACCCTCCATAGCCGGTTTTGGCGTGAGTACAAATTCGCACCCCATAGACCTTTCGCTTCCGGCAACGGTGGACAGGGATACATCTGATGACAAAGAGGAACAGCTTTATAAAGATCTTCGCAAATACATTGAAGCCATGCAGATCGCTCAGTATGACGAGAGAGTACAGTTCTGTTATTCCCTTGATGCCCTTCCGGAGGAGATAGTCCGGGCGATAGAAAACATTGATGATGGGCAAAAAATCAAAACACCGGTGATCATCGGTATGTTCGGTCCTGGGGGAGGTCATGCGGTGCTTGGCTACGATGTCGAGCGGACGGAGGAAGGAATTGTTTCGGATTCCATGTATTCAGGAACGCCCGTTGCCATTCATGTCTATGACAGCAACTGGCCGGCGGAGGACAAAAAGATCGAACTGCTCACGGAGCCTGACGGTACTGTGACAGGCTGGCATTATGATATCAGCGACAGGATCCATTGGGGGACCGATACCGCTGATGCAGATAATTGTGTTCTGACTTATATCCCTTATGAAGTGTTCTCGGCGGTATGGAAGGACCGCGGAAATTATGATTCGGGAGAATGGGCTGAAAAACTGTGGGAACTTCTGTTTGATAATGATACATGGTCAAGTCTTGATGAGCTTATACTTACCGATCAGGCCTCTGATGATCAGCTCCTGGAAAGCTATCTGGACACGATCGATGCCTTTGATGAGGATCTTCAGCATGTAAACGATAATGGCAGCATAGATGAAGTGACAAAGGAGGAGGTTGCATTCTTTGTCGCGCATCAAAATGACAGTAAAGAAGAATATGAAAAAGCTCTGAATGAAAAGTTTCCGGGAAATGAAGACTGCCGTCTGCGCTGCAGGATCATGTATTATGAGGAACTTTCAAAAGAGATAAGCAAAGAATATCAGAATAGGGAAGATTCTGATTTTGAGGAAAGGCTTAGTCAGTTATGGCCGGACGAGGGAAGTGATGAGATCCAAAGGGCAAATCTGCGCTGTCGCTTAAGATGCAGGCTCCGCTGCAGGCTGTTGCAGAATCAGGAAGATATAGAAACAAATATCAACAGTGATACTACTCCTGAGTCGCTTGAAAGCTTCCTTACTGAGTGTTTTGGCAATAGTTCAGATGACAATGATGAAATCCTTGAAACAAACCTTCGCTGTCGTCTGCGCTGCCGCATGATATATGCAGAAAAGAAAGCAGAAGCTCAGTCTCTGGATTGTGAAATGAGCGATTTTAACAGTTCGGTCGACAGTTTGTGGCCAAATTCCGGAAGTGATGAGATAAAGAAAGCAAACCTTCGCTGTCGTCTGCGCTGCCGCATGGCTTTTGCAGACAGGAAAGCAGATGACCTGTATACAGACATCGGTGGCGATCAGGCAGCCTTTGAATCAGCGATAAAAGCACTTTACCCTGAAGGCTCTGAAGATGGATGGCAGACCAACCTTCGCTGCAGACTTCGCTGCAGGATGATGTTTGCTGATAGATACAGTGAAGACTATGAAACAAATTTCAGTCAGTATGATGAAGATACTGAAGGTTACGAAAACAGGCTGGCAGTACTGTGGCCGACTGATACATCAGATGATGAGATCAACAGAGCAAACTTAAGATGCCGCCTCAGATGCCGTCTCAGATGCCGTCTCAGATGCCGCCTCAGATGCCGTCTCAGATGCCGTCTCAGATGCCGCCTCAGATGCCGTCTGCGCTGCCGCGCGATGATAGTGGACAATCCATCCTACAGCATCAGTGATGAAGAAGGAAATAAGCTTGTTGATGTACAGAATGGAAATCTTGATCCCGCAAGCATAGACTCCGGATTCGAGCAGAGGATAACGGCAATCGGGCCAAAGACGATAAACCAGAAGAAGGCCGTATTTACCCCTGCCTCATCAAACAGGGTAATTAAAAGCAGCAGCGGAGGAGTATCCTTCAAGGCGATGGATGGCCTAAATGCAATGGAAGTCGAGACCCAGGCTGCCGAGGCAAGCTTTGCGCTCGGAAATGAAAAGAATGCAGGCGGGGAGGGCAGCATCAGCATCCCGTTAAAAGAGGGAGAGTCATTCTCCATAAAGATGGCACAGGCCGGAGGCGGCTCAGCTGAAATTTCCGGCACAGGTGCAGGAAACGAGGAAAATGCCGAGATAAAGCTGAACAGCAGCGGCACTAAGCTTGAACTTCAGAATGTCAAGGTCGAGACTGTGAGCCTCAACGGAAAGAACAGTGAAAACAAAGAGGGCAGGAGCACAGATGTAGACAGTCTGAAGGCCTGGCTTGATAATTATGTGGTCGCATATACAGGACAGAAACTCAAGCCTGCAGTGCATGTGCAGGACGGAAGCAAAACACTTACCGAGAATACCGATTTTGTGCTTTCATATGTCGATAATACCGAAAGCGGAAATGCCTGTGTCTATATCAAAGGAATAGGAACATATACAGGAGAAAGGCAGATAAAGTTTACCATTGCAGACAAGGCAAGGGATGATCTTCGCATGGTCCACTTCTGCTTAAACGGTCATGGAAAGATCGCACCCGAGGATGTCCTGATCGAAAAAGGAAAGACTATCGCAAGACCTGCAAATCCCATAGCTGCCGGTTATCAGTTTGACGGCTGGTACATAGACAGAGAATGTACAAAAGCCTATGATTTCTCATCACCGGTTGAAGACAACATGACTCTTTACGCAGGCTGGAAGAACCTTGGTGACGATACCCTGGCTGTGAGCTTTTCAAACGACCCTTCGGACGGAGTGATCGTAAGATGCGATGAGAGCGGGACCGATCCGTACTGCTTCTATACCGGCTCGATGATCAAGCCTGAAATGTATGTGACCTTTGGCAGCAAAGTACTGAAGAAGGACATTGACTACAAGGTTACCTACAAGAACAACAAAAAAGTCACGACAGGCAGCAAAAAGGCAACAGCCACCGTGACGCTGAAGGGCAACTTCAAGGGAAGCAAGACCATGGAGTTTGTCATAAAGAAAAAGAACATAGCAGACAAAGACATAGTAGTCGAACCTGTTGTCGCAGAAAACAACACAAAGGCTTCCGTGACCATTATTTACGGCGACTATGTGCTGACATCATCCGACTTTGAGACAGACCCGAAAAAGCTCATTGCAGGAAAAGTTACCACATTTACCATACGTGGCAAGGGAAGTTTTGAGGGCGAGATAACAGGCGTCCCGATCATCGCAAAGACAAAGCAGGAGATGAGGGAGCACAAGATCAAGGTTGCAGTAAAGATCACTACGCCAAAGGTCTATAATGGCGCAGAGCAGACGTTAACGGATGCAGAGCTCATAGTAAAGGACGGAAAAGGAAATGTGCTGAAGAGCGGAAGCCAGTACAGCGTGACCTATTCCAACAACAAGAATGCAGGTGTCGCAAAAGTTACCCTACAGGGCAAAGGCTCTTATTATGGAAAGGTGACAAAAACCTTTAAGATCTATCCTGACAAGACCTTTGAGCTTGGAAATATCGAAAGGAAGGATAAGGGAGAAGTTTACTGCTATGCCGGTGCTGCAGAACCGAAGCTTGTCGTGACAAAAAAGGACGGAACAGTTCTGAAGGCAGGCGCTGATTATACCGTTAAATACAAAGACAACACCAAGCCACGCAAGGATGCCAAATATACGTTGACCTTCATCGGAAACTACAAAGGCAGGAAGAAGGCAAAGGGCGAGTTTGAGATCAGCGCGGCATCACTTAAGGATGCAAAGGTCAAAGCAGGAGACATGGTCTATCTGGGCCCTGCAAAGCTTGAGCCGTGGATGACTGTGAAGCTGGGCGATACCGTGCTCGATCCCGGAAACTACAAGGTCGCTCTTTATAAGGGAGGACAGGATATCACGAAGAAAGCGAAATTTGAAGACAGCGAGCTTCCTGCGACCGTAACGGTAAAGGTCACGGGAAAGAAAGGCTGCAAAGATGAAGCCACGGGAAGCTTCACGGTTAATAAGCTGCCCGAAGGAGCCTACAACCTGACGGATGCGAATATCTATGCCCAGAGCTCAAACGATCTGCTCAAAAAAGCAGACTACACAGGAAAAGAGGTAGAGCCTGCCATAGATGTGAAGGTCAAAGTCGGATCTTCATACGAGACTGTACCGAAAGAGGCGTATACGGTAAGCTATCTGAACAATGTATCGAGAGGAAAGGCGACCATCATCATCTGCGGCGACAACAAAAAAGCCTTCGGCACAAAGACAGGAACCTTTACCATAGGAGTAAGAAAGTTTGACGAGATCCTGAAACTGATATTTTCGGGAAATTGAAAGAAAGTAGGACAGAGGAAATCGTTTTTATCACTTTGATTGAAAACAGTTAAGTATGATGCTATATTGGGAATAAGAAGTAAAAGAATGGAGTACATATCAGATTGGGCATAGACGACAGCAAATACATTGGATTTACTCTGGGTGGAATCCAATTTGAGTATGATGAGGATAAGAACCAAAAGAATATTGAAAAGCACGGTATTTCTTTTAAAAGTGCTGCCCGTGTTTTCTTTGATTATGACCGTATTGAGTATTATGATGAAGAAGAAAGTGCCGGAGAGGATAGATTTGATATTATAGGAGACTTGTCTGCAGGAAGCATTAATCTGTTTGGTGGAAATGATTCGACCATAGGTAGTATTGGCAAGGATACAGTTGTTTTTGTTGTTTATACTGAACGGGTTAAGTATATACGGGAAAACAAAGAAGTTGAAGTTATCAGGATTATATCGGCAAGGTATGCAACCAACTTTGAAAGGGGAATATATTATGGTAAATACTGATAATTTATCCGTTGAACTGGCTAAAGAACTGGCATTCACGGAAGAGGAGATAAGGGAAATAGCAGAGGGAAGAAAAAAGCCTATCGTGTTCGATGAAGATTGTCCGGAGACAACGCCAGAAAGAGCATTGAAGTTTCGCAGGGTAAATCCATCAAGAAACAGATATGGAATAAGGGCATAAAAGGCATTCTCTTTGAGTTGCCATAACGAGGAAGAATTAAGAAGAACACACCGCGCCGATTGTTTTAGTAAAAGAGGATGATAGCAAATAGTATCTTGAGGAATTCATATTGTTACATAAATGATAACTTGTGGGACAGAGGACTTTTCTCTGTCCTTTTTTGGCCATATATTGTGTTCATTCGTATATAATTAACGGGTGCTATAGAAAAGCATACTCACTTTGATACCGGTGCTCTTGAATCTAAGGGGAATATTATGAAGAAAAGAATGAGGAAATTTGCGGCATTTTTGATGACGGCAGTGCTGATGTCACAGTCGCTGTCCGGTTTTGTATACGCTGATGAGGCTGTGCCATCAGATGAAGCGATACCGGAAGTTATAGTGGTGTCTGAGGATACTGCTGAGCCTGCGGAAGGTACGGCGCCTGCAGATGATGCCACCCCTGCACGGGAGCCGGTATCCGGGGATGAACCGGGGCCGGAAGAAGATACCTTGTCAGAAAATGAAATCATGCCGGCGGAGGATACGGTATCGGGTGATGCTGCGGTTTCCGAGGAGGCTTCAGGAGCCAATGGTGAATATAAGTTCAATATAAAGGATTGGAAATACTTCAATATCGACTCATGTATCTGTCTGACTGAATATATTGGTTCGGATCCGGATGTTGTGCTGGATCGTAAATATCTGGATGACGGAACAGAGATTGCGCTCGGAGGAGGCGCGTTCAGCCATAATGACAGGATACGCTCCGTTTCCATAACAGCTTATCCCAAAATAAGCGGTTCTTATGTCCTGGAGGGCCTGTTTGAGGGAAGTAAGAATTTAAGAAGAGTTGATATGTCGGGAGTAGAGGCAAACTGGACCACCAGCTGTGCACGAATGTTCAAGGACTGTACTTCACTTGAAAAAGTGGATCTGTTGTATCATACATGGGGATGTATGTACAATTTTACCAATATCTCATCCATGTTTGAGGGCTGCTCTTCTCTGACGGAGGTGGATCTTTCGCGTATACTCCTTCAGGATGTCACAGAGTGCTCAGGATTGTTCAAAGGCTGCACATCGCTTGAGACTGTCTACATGAGCGAGGATGAAGAGGTAAGGATATATCCTTCAAAGATCAGCAGCTGCACTCATATATTCGACGGATGTGAATCGCTTGTCGGCGTCTACGGGACAAAATACGATCCGAACAATACAGACTGGGAATATGCCAGAGTTGACGGGGCTGACGGGAAACCGGGTTATCTCAGCTTCCCTTTAAATGTAGGCAGATTCTCCTATCGATACGGAAATACCTACGGCGCCCGGGGCATGGGATATGAGGCAGACTGGCATTATCATATTCCCATAGAGAGATACCGTGAGATCTTTCCCGTAAAGGGTGACAATTACTTCCGCCTGTTTGATGATGAATGGGGCGGGAGCTGCTACGGTCTGGCCGCTACCGGAGGACTGTTCAAGCAGGGCTCGGCTACATCCCCGACAATGAAGGACTTCGATGCTCCAAACGATGTTCCATGGAATATGTCTCTTCCGGAAACTGTTGACAGGGATCCTTCGGATGATACCAGAGCAGATCTTTATAAGGACCTCAGAAAATATATCGAAGCCATGCAGATATCCCAGTTCGACGACAGGGTGCAGTTCTGCTTTTCGGTCGGAGCGACTCCCGAGGAGATAATAAATGAGATAAACAGAAAACCCAAATATCCCGTCATCATAGGTCTGTTTGGACCCGAGGGCGGCCATGCGGTCCTCGGATATGATGTGAAGGAAGATGAAAACGGAAATCCTTATATCCGCATATATGACAGCAATTACGATGATGATGATGAAAGAAAGATACTGATCACAAAGGAATATAATGGAGCGTATTATTCCTGGCATTATGATTTGAGTGACACGATAAAGTGGGGCTCTGATGTGGAAGGCTGTGACATCTCCTTTGTGCCCTACGAAGTCTACAGTTCCATTTGGGAGGACGGCGGAGAATTCAATGAGGATGAGTGGTTTGATTATCTCGCCGAAAAGCTGGGACTTAATTTGGATGACTGGCATGATCTTGACGAATACTTTTTCACACGGGAACTGACTGACGAGGAAAAAGAATACTATAACGATCACAAGGATGAGTTCGAGGATCTCGTTTCACACACAAGTTTTGATCCTGACCTTGATGCCATGACGCTATCAGAGGAAAAGGCTCTCTGCGAGACCTACAAGGATGATCCCGAAGGCTTTGAGCAGGCGCTTGATGGTGTTTCCGACACCTATGCCGAAAGTCAGGGGGAGAAGGAAGCGCAGGCCGAGATATCACAAAATCATATCACGGATCCGCAGAAAATAAGTGAAGTAAAGC
The DNA here is from genome assembly GCA_017614155.1 of Lachnospiraceae bacterium. GTDB lineage: Bacteria > Bacillota > Clostridia > Lachnospirales > Lachnospiraceae > NK4A144. The sequence goes on along the minus strand of JAGACK010000056.1, from coordinate 15,503 downwards.
TTCGCTGCAGACTGCGTTGCAGATTACGCTGCAGATTAAGATGCCGTCTGCGCTGCAGATTAAGATGCCGTTTGAGATGCCGCTTGAGATGCAGATTAAGATGTCGTTTGAGATGCCGCCTGCGCTGCAGGGCAATGCTTGTGGACAGCCTTAATTATATGGTGAAGGATGACAGCGGAAATACGATCGTTGATGTCACCAACGGATCTACGGAGATCGCTGATGAGTACAAGGATACCGTATTTGTTCAGAAGAGCGTAAATATCTTCAAGGACGGAAACGGAGATCCGAAGAAAAAAGCTGTTTATACATCGGCAAGCCAGAACAGGTCTGTCGAGAGCAAGGATGGCGGACTGTCCTTTATGACCATGGATGGCAACAAACTGATGGATGTCACGACGACTGCGTCAAAGGCTGACATTGAGATAAATGATGAGACAAAAACAAATAATATAAACATTGCGCTTGGCGATGGTGATACATTCTCGGTAACGCTCGGCGATGTATCCGAAAACAAGGCGGTCCAGATAACCGGAACCGGAAACGGAGCAACCGAGGGCGCGCAGATCAACCTGAAAGCCGGAGGCGAAGTCGAGATCTCAAATGTGGATGTGAAGGGCATCGAGCTGAACAACAAAAAAGATGACGGCAAAGGGCAGGATATCAGCAGTGCCAGAGCTTTTCTGGATAATTATGAAGTGCGCGGTGACGGTGTAAATCCGGTCAAGCCCGTTGTACATGTTGAAAAGGACGGCAGACAGCTCAGAGAAGGAACTGATTATGTCCTCATTTATAACAACAATATTGAACCCGGGCAGGCTTCTGTGGTCATTCAGGGACTTGATGCCTATACCGGTTCGAGAGAACTAAAATTCACCGTTACAAAAGATGCTGTCACAAAGCAGTATAAGCTGGTCCACTATTACCTGAACGGACATGGCAGGAAGGGACCGGAAGATGAACTCATTGAAGCCGGAAAGACTGTTGCCAGGCCTGCAAGTCCCATGGGCATAGGCTGGAAGTTCGGCGGATGGTTCACGGATGAGAAATGTACCGTAGCCTATGATTTTGATAAAGCCGTAAATGACAACATCACTCTCTATGCCAAATGGATACCTATAGACGGGCTTGCAGCCAGCTTCTCAAATGATCCTGCAGACGGTCAGATCGCGATCTACAACAGTGAAACGGGACATAATGAGATGCTTTTCACCGGAGGAGCGGCAGAGCCTGCAGTGATCGTGACAAACGGTGATGAACAGCTTGTCAGGGATAAGGATTACACACTTAAATATGAGAATAATACAAATGTCTCAAAAGACGGAAAGACTGCGACGGTAACCGTGACCGGCAAGGGAAGCTTTGCAGGCAGCAAGAAACTGGAGTTCTACATTACAGCAAAAGATCTGACAGATGAAGATATCACTGTCGGCGGAATGGTCGTCGAGGCAGGGAAGAAGCTTGAACCTGTTATAGGTTATGGAGATTATCAGCTGACATCGAAGGATTACGACATCACAAGTTCAACCGGAAGCCTGACCTTTAAGGAATCCGACAGGGCAGGAAATCCGACTGTGACTGTCACGGGAAAGGGAAACTTCATCGGAGAGAGAAGAGACATCCCCGTGATAATAAAGACGAAGGCTGAGATAAATAAGTCAAGGCTTGTCGTAACCTTTTCAAAGAACATAAACACATCCCATATGTACAACGGTTCTCCGCAGAAACTTTCGACAGCTGAACTTTCGGTAAAAGGAAAGGACGGTACGGCTTTAAGAGAAGGTACTGATTATAAGGTCCAGTATCAGAATAATATAAACGCAGGCAAGGCAAAGGTCATAGTAACTGGGATTAACGGCTGTACAGGAAGAGTGACAAAGACCTTCAGGATCCTGCCTGACAGCAAGTCGGAGGTGTCCGTAAAGGCTGCAAAGGATGAAGTTGAATACTCGCCTGAAGGCGCAGTGCCTGAACTTACAGTTACAGCCGGAGGTCGCACACTGAAGAAAGGAAAGGACTACAAAGTTTCATGCAAGGACAACAAAAAGATCAGTACCGGAAAGATGAAGGCAAAGTACACGGTAACCTTCATCGGAAACTATAAAGGACAGAAGCAGAAGAAAGATGCATTTATCGTAAAGCAGGCGGTGTTTAAGAATGTGACCGTCAGCGCTCCCGACATGATCTATACGAAGCCGGGCAAGTACAGATCGGAGCCTTATGTCATGATGGGAGATACCATGCTCACGAAAAAGGATTACATTGTATCCTACAACATCGCCGGAGAGGAGCTGAAAGGGAAGCTGTCCCTCACAGAGGGCGAGACCTCAAAGAAGATCACGGTGACAGTAACCGGAAGGGGCAAGTATACGGGAGGACCTGCGCAGACAGAATACCTCGTCCTGCTGCCTCCTGCAGGAACAGCAGATCTTTCAAAGGCAAAGATCATAGAAAAGGATGCCGCTCCTACAAAGAAGAGCCTGCCCGCACAGGCCTACACCGGAAAGGCAGTCAGACCTGCAGTAGATGTCTATGTAAAGCAGGACAAGGACTGGATAAAGGTTGATGACAAGACCTACAGCGTAGGGTATCTGAACAACAAAAACATGGGTCAGGCTACGCTCATCGTGACAGGTGACGGCAAGTCATCCTTCGGCAGCAAGACCACGAAGTTTACCATCGGCTCAGCCAGCATGAAGGATATGGAGCCGGTAGACATCATGCGCGCATTGGGAATAAAGATCGCAGGTAATTAACAGTTTTAGTGGGACAGGGGAAATCTCTGTCCCACTTGTTGATTCAAGGGGGAAGACCATGAAGAAAAGAATGAGGAAACTCGCGGCATTTTTGATGACGGCTGTGCTCATATCACAGTCTTTTTCAGGTTATGTCTTTGCGGATGAAATCGTTTCATCAAATGAGGTCATACCGGCAGAGGAGGGCGTGTCGGAAGATCCGGTAATACCTGATGAAGGGACTGTATCCGATGATATCGTACAGCCGGCGGAGGAAACCGTGTCTGAAGATGAGACAGCACCTGAAGAGGAGGCTGTTTCTGATAATAATACCGTTTCGGAGGATGATGCCGGAAGTGTTTCGAAAAATGAGTTGGAAGAACCTGCCGGGGCCGAGGATGTCTATATACTTGATGATAAGGGCAACAGGGTATGGAGATGCGAATATAGCAGTAATTACCTTTTTCTTCTGGAATATGTCGGTACGGATCTGGATGTGGTTGTACCGGCCAGTGTACCCGTTAACAGAACAAGTATTATGGATCTGACAGAAAACGAAGATATAGATCTGGTGATCAATAAAGGGGGCAAAGGTTTTTCATTTGGAGCAAACAAGGAAAAGATCAGATCGGTAACGATAGGGGGATTAACAGCAACAGAAGATCTGAGCGAGATGTTTATGGGCATGAGTTCACTCAAAACCGTGAATATTCAAGCTATGAGGGTGGATATTTCCAGTAGATCGCTAAATTGTACGGATATGTTCAACGGCTGTAAATCCCTTCAGGATGTTTATCTTTTCAGCACAGGTGACAGGCTTATGCAATTTTCCGCTTCTAGGATGTTTCGAGACTGCAAATCCATAGAAGTAGTGGATTTAAGTAGCATAGGGTGTGAGGATCCGAGTTTTATCTGTGAAGAAACATTTTATGGATGCACAAATCTGAAGACGATCCTTGTATCAAGTACATATTCCTTTGGTGATTATTTTAAAAATACTTTTTGGGGATGTGAGTCGCTTGTAGGCGGCGCAGGCACAAAGTATTCATCTGAAAATATTGGAGAAGCTTATGCTCATATTGATGGTCGGGATGATAAACCGGGCTACTTTACAGATGCATATGGCAGTGGAAATGATATCAAAGATTATTCATATCAGTTCTCAAATACTTATTCCGGTATTGGATATGAGTCGGGATGGCAATATCATATCCCGGCGATCAGATACCGGGAGCTGTTCAGGGATAAAGGAAAAAACATCTACAAATTCTTTGATGATGAATGGGGCGGCAGCTGCTATGGGCTTTCCGCAACCAGCGGATTGTTCAAAAACAGCGGAGATAGTGAAACGGATGTAAATTCCCTGGGTTACGGTCCTTATGAGGTTGCCTCGCCAAGACAGCTGGGTCTTCCCTATCCGGTGGATAATGATCCTTCAGATGACAGTGAAGATGATTCTGATCTTCGAACTGATCTGAGAAAATTCATCGAGGCCATGCAGATTTCACAGTACGACGACAGGGTACAGTTCTGCTTTTCACTGGATGCATCTCCGGAAGAAGTTGTTCAGACTGTGATAAGTGATAATCGTTATGAGTACGATTCTCAAAATTGGAGATGGGAAACGATTTCTTCAAAGCCTGTCATCATCGGGTTGTTTGGCACTGAAGGCGGACATGCTGTCCTGGGATACAAGGTTGAACCAATCCGGGACGAACTGGAAAACCTTACAGGCTATTATATTCATATTTATGACAGCAACTATCCCATGGAAGACAGAAAGATAACTGTCAGAGTAAATCCGGATGAAAGTGCGTCCGGCTGGCATTATGATATAAGCGATAACATCAAATGGGATTCTGACAATGATGAATGCTTCATGACATATGTTCCTTATGATGTTTACAGTGCGGTATGGAAGGATCGCGGTGACTATGATCAGGAGCAGTGGGCAAATGAACTTGTAAGTATGCTGGGCCTGGGTGACGGTGAATGGACTGCCCTGGACGATTATCTTTTCCTGAACAGCTGGACTGAAGATGAGGAAAAGGATTACAAGGATAATCCGGATGAATATAATGATGAAGCATTGGAATCAAATAAGGACGCGGATAAAGCAATTTGTGACCAATACAGCAATGATCCTGAGGGCTTTGAAAATGCTTTGGAAGCAGAGGCGCAAAGACAGGCAGATCAGGAGATAGAGGATCGTCACATTACTGATGAAAATGAAAAACAACAGGTCATGCTGCGGTGTCGTTTGCGCTGTCGTCTGCGCTGCCGCTTAAGATGTCGTCTGCGCTGCCGCCTGAGATGCCGCCTGCGTTGCAGATTAAGATGTCGTTTAAGATGCCGTTTGAGATGCCGTGTCATGAGAGTGGATAATTCGGCTTTTGAGATAAAGGATGACAACGACAAAACTCTGATAACAGTAAACGGAGATAACTCTGATATTGCAAAAGGAGCTGAAGGCAGTACCTTCATCCAAAGAGAAGCAGGGATATTTGCCGACGGCAGTAATACAAAGAAAAGCAAAAAATCCGTTTATACATCTGCGAGTGAAAACAGGACTGTCATAAGCAAAAGCGGCGGACTTTCGTTCAAGGCGATGGACGGAAGCAAGCTGATGGATGTTCAGACCACGGCGTCAAAGGCAGATGTTGAATTAAACGAACAGAAGAAGACAAACAATGTAAACATAGCTCTCGGAAACGGAGATACCTTCTCAGTAAACCTTGGAGATGTATCCGAAAACAAGGCTGTCCAGATCTCGGGAACCGGAAACGGAGCAGGAGAGGGAGCACAGATCACGCTTAATTCGGGAGGCAAACTTGAACTGGCAAATGTGGAAGTTCAGAACATCGAACTGAACGGAAAAGAAGATGACGGCAACGGAAAAGACATAAACGGCATCAGGGCGTATCTGAACGACTATGTCTTTGAGGCAAAAGGAGATACACCTATCAAGCCTGCCGTTACGGTAGAAAAGGATGGAAAGCGCCTGACGGAAGGAAGCGACTATGTAGTAGCCTATAATAACAACGTGAAGCCCGGCGAGGCAAGCGCCGTTGTTTACGGTCTTGAAGCCTTCACCGGATCCAGGGAACTGAAGTTTACCATCACAAAAGAGCCTGTGACAAAGCACTACAAGATGGTCCACTTCTACCTGAACGGCCATGGAAGGACAGCGCCCGAAGACGGACTGGCAGAGACGGGAAAGACCGTCGAAAAGCCTGCAAGCCCTATTGGCATAGGCTGGAAGTTTGACGGCTGGTTTACAGATGAGGAATGCACAAAAGCCTATGACTTTGCGTCTGCAGTAAACAGCGATATCACTCTCTATGCAAAGTGGATACCCATAGACGGAATGGCTGTCTGCTTCTCAAACGATCCTTCAGACGGGGAGGTCGCTGTGTACAACCGTTCCACCGGACATAATGAAGCAGTCTATACCGGACATAAGGTCGAGCCTGCAGTGATCGTCACAAACGGTGATACGCAGCTTGAGCTGGGCGTTGATTATACCCTGAAGTACGAGAACAATACAAAGGTATCAAAAGAGAACAGCCCTGCCAAAGTAACAGTCACCGGCAAGGGAAGCTTTGCAGGGAGCAGGAAACTGACATTCTATGTTGTGCCGAAGAAGCTTTCGCTGTCGGATGATGAGATCACTGTAGGCGGAATGGTAGTCGAGGCAGGAAAGAAGCTCGAACCGGTGATCGGCTATAACGATTATGAGCTGAAGACAGGTGATTACGATATCACAAGCTCTACAGGAAGCCTGAAATTCAAGGAGTCCGACAAGGCAAATAATCCTACGGTTACCATCACGGGTAAGGGGAACTTTACGGGCGAAATAAAGGACATCCCTGTTGTGATAAAGACCAAAGCGGAGATGAGCAAGTCAAAGATCAGCGTGACGCTCGGAAAGGATGTAAATAAATCATACTACTATAACGGAGCAGCACAGAAACTGAAAGCCGCAGACCTGGCAGTAAAGAGCGTGGATGGGACAGCGCTTCAGGAAGGAACTGATTATAAGGTTAAATATAAAAACAACATAAACGCAGGAAAGGCGAAGGTCATAGTGACCGGCATAAACGGATGTACAGGAAGAGTGACAAAGACCTTCAGGATCCTGCCTGACAGCAAGTCTGATGTGACAGTAAAAGCTGCAAAGGATGAAGCTGAATACTCGCCTAAGGGAGCAGTGCCCGAGCTTACAGTCACAGCAGGGGGACGCACACTGAAGAAAGGAAAGGACTACAAGGTTTCCTGCAAGGACAATAAAAAGATCAGCACAGAAAAGAAGAAGGCAAAGTACAAGGTAACTTTCATTGGAAACTATAAAGGACAGAAGCAGAAGAGTGATGCATTTATCGTAAAGCAGGCAGAGCTCAAAAATGTGACAGTCAGCGCTCCCGACATGATCTATACGAAGCCCGGCAAGTACAGATCGGAACCCTATGTCATGATTGGGGATACCATGCTCACGAAGAAGGATTACAACGTATCCTACAACATCGCAGGCGAGGAGCTTAAAGGGAATCTTTCGCTCGGTGAAGGCGAGACATCAAAGAAGATCACGGTGACAGTGACAGGAAAGGGCAAGTACACGGGAGGCCCGGCGCAGACAGACTATCTGGTACTGCTGCCTCCTGCAGGTTCAGCAGATCTTTCAAAGGCAAAGATCATAGAAAAGGATGCAGCTCCTACAAAGAAGAGCCTGCCCGCGCAGGCCTATACAGGCAGGGCGGTAAGGCCTGCTGTGGATGTCTATGTAAAGCAGGACAAGGACTGGATAAAGGTCGATGACAAGACCTACAGCGTAGGGTATCTGAACAACAAAAACAAGGGCCAGGCGACACTCATCGTGACAGGAGACGGAAAGTCATCCTTCGGCAGCAGGACCACAAAGTTTACCATCGGCTCAGCAAACTTCAAAAACCTCGATCCCATAGACATCATGCGTTCACTGGGTATAAAGGTCGCAGATAAGAAGTAAGCTGCTGTGGGACTGTCCCACATAATAAAAGGGCAGAAGAATATGAGTACATACACAGCATCTGAAAACAGATATGAAAAGATGAAATACAACAGAGTTGGCAGGAGCGGTCTGATGTTCCCTGCGATATCTCTGGGATTCTGGCACAATTTCGGATCCAATGCAGACTTTGAGACCATGAGGAAGATGTGCCGTACTGCTTTTGATAACGGGATCACACAGTTCGATCTGGCAAATAATTATGGTCCGCCCCATGGTGAAGCAGAGATCAACACAGGAAAGATCCTCAGGGAGGATTTTGCGGACTATCGTGACGAGCTCGTCATCACAACAAAAGCCGGCTATGATATGTGGCCGGGCCCCTATGGAAACTTCGGGAGCAGAAAATATCTCATCGCAAGCTGCGACCAGAGCCTGAAACGCCTGGGACTTGATTATGTCGATATTTTTTACCATCACAGACAGGATCCGGATACACCTCTAGAGGAGTCCATGGGAGCGCTGAAGCAGATCGTGGACTCCGGGAAGGCGCTTTATGCCGGCATTTCAAATTATGATGAAAAACACACAAGAAAGGCTTTCGAGATAGCACGGGATATCCGTCTTCCCCTGATCGTAAATCAAAGACGATACTCCATATTTAACAGGGATATAGAAAAAGATGGTGTAAAGAAAGCCTGCAAAGAACTCGGACTAGGAATAATAGCGTTCTCTCCGCTGGCTCAGGGGCTGCTTACAGACAGATACCTGGATGGCATACCGGATGACAGCCGTATCGGCAGGGATCCGAGGTTTCTGACAAAGGATGATCTGACAGATGAACTTATGGAAAAGGTAAGGGCGCTTAATGTACTGGCAAAAGAACGGGGACAGACGCTTGCGCAGATGGCACTCTCATGGATACTTAAAGACGATGATGTATGTTCAGTGCTTATCGGCGCTTCACGCCCCGAACAGATCCTTGAAAACATCCCTGCAGTCATGAAAACGGATTTCTCCGAGGAAGAACTGACAGCGATAAACGGGATCTGCTTTTGATATATCCGCAACCTATACCTAAACCCCGAAATAATTGGTTGCATAAAATATAGAAAAATGACTTAAGATACCATTGAAACGCTACACTAGTGTAACACTAGTTCCACTCATACCCGCATATATTGCAATGATACACTACCATGTACGGGTTGGGACGATACTGGGAAATACTGTGAGCGCCGCACTTGGGGCACGTATCCTGTTTTTTCCAGGATGTTCCGACCTCTTCACCGCCGTTGATCTCTTCGATCTGTTCTTCGGTCAGCTCGTACCCTACTTCCTTTGCCAGTGCGATGTACTCTTCGGGCGTTTTACATTCCGCCATTCTCTTCTTGTGTTCTTCTGTTATTTCAAAATGTGCCATGACTTTTCCTTTCCTTCAAAGCCGTTACCGTGTACCGTAAATCTCCGATATCCTTAGCATACTATGATTAAAATGTGACGTCAATCTGATAAGGAAGTCTGACCCGATCACTCAACCGATACAGGTATATTAAACGACAAAACTCTTTTCGTTTTGGCATTTATACTCGCGAACGTATTTAACTGTCGATTTAAAAACTGTTCCGCGGTATATGCAGTTAAACTAAATGCCTGCCTTCGGCAGCCTAGTATGATTCGCGCCGACCGCAATTGCGGCAAAGCTGTAAAAATCACCCGTTAACAGGGCTCAAATACTTTTGCGACTATATATGCTTTGGCATCTGTAAGTCTGTCGGGGGTCATGCGGACCTTGATAAAGGCTGTATATCCTCCAAAGCGAACTGAAGCGCTGCCTGCAGAAATCCGCCTGGCAAAAGCGCATCCGGGCAGCATCTGCCAGCGCTTATCACAAAGTCCTTCAGAAGAAAGCATACTCATCAGGGATATAACGCTTTTGTTTTCTGCTGAAAAGGCCAGGTGAGGGTATCTGCCTCCCGGGATAAGGAAGCGAAGGCTGACACCCAGCACAGGGGCTGCACATCCTTCTTTATCCACATTGAACTGAAATTCTATCGGGAAGGGCTGGCATGCCATAAACTTTACAAGCTTCAGCATCTCATCGCTGATCCTGAAGCCTGCCATGGAAAGATCGCGCCGTAACAGATCCTCCCTTTCCGAATAGGTCTTTTGCATCTGAGCAGTCGGTATGCATTCAACGCGAAGGCTCAGATCATCCCTTTGGGGGAAGGTACCAAGGTAACAGGCAAACCACTCCTTTGGGATCCTGTCCCGGAATGCCCTGTATGCCGGAGTGGCAGCAGGATTTCCGGCTTTGGAAAGGAAATCACAGCATGTGGAAATTTCACAACCGCCGATAAGAAGCTGCACCGCAGGACTGTCATAGATCCCCTTTGACAGATCGTGACTCATGGCAAGCTGCCGTGTTCCCTGGCTCTTTGAAAACCAGCGGAACAATTCCGGGTGAAGGATTCCTTCGGGAAGCTGTATTTCGGGTTCGAGGGAGCTTCTTGAGGTCAGTACATGGAGATCGTACCAGGCATCCCCCAAAAGCGGCAGTTCAAACCATATCTCGGGAAAATCACTTCCCGCAAAGCTCTTTTTAAGCACATCACTGTCAGCCTCGATCCGTCGGCCGAAGAGCTCATCCTTTCCGTCCTTTGTCAGTGCGAAATATATCAGATTATAGATCAGTTCATACATACTTTTTCATGGTAAGGTGGATCTGATGAAACCGGCACGCATAAGACTGTAGCATTTCGCGCTGCAAAGACGCGCTCCCTTCCATCTTATCTTGAGCCACATGGGATGCAGCACCATTGCATACTGAGCCGCCTCTCCGGTTTCATCCAGTGAAGGGAATGCAAAGGAGGTGGCCATCCCGCTCAGCATGCCGGTCCGTTCATCGGCGATACCAAGCTCTGTAAAATACGACATTATCTCTGAAGCTGCCCCGCTTGCGAAGGATTCCCTTACGGATGCTGCTGCCCGCTCGGCAAGCCTCAGATCTATGGAAAATACATCCCCGGCTTTGCCGTCCGGATAGATATCAAGCTGATAATCTGTCTCGCAGGGTGCAATTTTGAAGACATTTACAATCTCATCCATCATCCTGTCATCGTAAGCGGAAAATCCTGCGGCCTCAAACGCAGACAGGAGCAGATCCCGGCCGCCCGTGATCTGATTCATCTCTTTTTTTCCGAGATAACCGCATACTCTTAGAGGTGCTTCTTCACGGCCGCGAAACATCCCGAAAAAAGAAGGAGGCAGGGTATCAGCCAGCTTTTCCGCAGTCTGAAGGTACAGTTCTCCATATCTGTCTTCACCGATGGCTTCGCAAAACGGTGTGACAAGAAAGTTTTTGCCACGGGGGTCAAAATGAACGGCAGCCATGCCGGGATCTTCTTTTGACGTATCAAGCTCAAACCCGAAGACCACTTCCGGATGGTCCTGCTTCATCCGGATATAGCGGCGGAAAAGCTCATCGCAGCCTTCGCAGTATTTACTTTTCACCACAGTACCTTCCGTCAGTCTGCCATACAGTACAGTCAGGTCCAGGTACGGATCACCGGAAAGCGGACATTCGAGAAAGATGTGGGGGAAGCTGATCCCTGCAATAAATGGTCGGAAGAGTTCCCCTGCCCGGGTGAGGCATCCGCCAAACAGGCTGCGGTCACGGCCGGATTCTCCCGCTTTTATGCACAGCATATCGAAGACATCTGTCATCGCAGGTGCCGGCAAAATGGTATTCTTTTTTGTGCTGACGATTTTTGTGTCACTCACGGATTTTTTCTGCTTCAGTTATTTACGCTCATAGCCGCATTCTGTCAGCAATATACCATAATCCCTGAAGATCTTCAATTCAGCGCTTGACCAGCGCTGAATTGTAATGTGTCCGGCGCAATGGAAATTGCCTTCGGTACGGGCGCGCGGACTGGCTTTCGTAATTCTTTGGCACGCAGCCACTCGCTGCATAAATCAGGCTTAGCCTGATTTACGCCCTCGTGGCTCGTGACTGAACAGTAACAGCCTAGTGGGACAGGGGATGCTTCTCCTGTCCCATTTTGTCGTAATACCCCGAAATATTTGATGATTTCGGGGTATTATTGTTATAATAAGATATTGAGCGAAGAGCTAAGGAACGAAATAGTGGTGATTTTTGTTTTCAAAAATAGAGGGGGAAAAATGAAACAAGGAGAATTCAAAATGGTACACAAACGCAGGATAGCAGGTTTTCTGGCAGTTGTATTTCTGCTGATGCAGATCTTTTCCGCAACTGTATTTGCCGATGAGATTCCGGCTGATACCGCGCCTGCTGCAAGGGAGCAGGCAGAAGAGACGCCAAAGGCTGAGACACCGGAGCAAAATGAGGTGCCCGGACAGCCGGAGGACCCGCAGGAGAACACTGATCCGGGAGATCCCGGTCAGACTCCTGTAAGCGAAAACGAGACAGCACCAACAGATGAGGTATCAGAACCTTCAGTGCCCGAACCCGAGGAGGCAGTATCAGAGGATGCCGCTCCCGAAGAGGCGGTTTCGGATAATAAGACCGAAGAGCCGGCAGGAGATGAATCAACCTGGAAAACAGTGGTCCACAACGGTGAGAGCTGGCTGTGTGATGCGGGCACTCTTGGAGATTGGGATACAAATACGCATATTATAATAAAAAAATACATCGGTAGCAGTGCAGATGTTGTTATACCGGCCAGCTTCACGCAGGCCGAACTGGAAACGGCCGGATTTTCCAGTGATATTAGTTCCGGTTTAGCTGCAGAGTTGTTTTGGTTAGACAATGACTTTTCATTTGGAGATAACTCTTCCGGCATAAAGTCAGTCAGCGCTGAAAAAAAAGATGAAGAGAGATCAATAAAAATGAGCGGATCGCCATCCGGTCTTTTTGAGGATATGAAAGCCCTGGAAACTGCCGATCTCAGAAATATTTACTTTTTGGGCGGTGATTGGTCTGATATGTTTAAGGGATGTTCATCTCTGAAAAATGTTTTATTCCAACGGTCGGAGTCTGCGACAGGTAATGTCAGTGGAATGTTCATGAACTGCACTTCTCTTGAATATGTTAACATGAAGTACTTTTCCTCCGGTATCAGTAGTTATTCAGACATGTTTAACGGATGTACAGCATTAAAGAGCGTAAGGCTGCCGCATTGGCAAGCGACCTCTTTTAATTCTGACAGGATGTTTAAAAACTGCAGTTCTCTTGAGTCCATGGATATTTCGGCGTTTTATCTGACCGGTGCAAGCGGGATAGAATTTGACGAAATGTTTTTCGGCTGCAGCAAGCTGAAGACCATTTATACCACCTGGAACTGGAACGAAAGAGGATCTGGAAGTGATGTATTTAAGGGATGTGATTCTTTGGTGGGTGGAAACGGCACACCTTATAACAGCAGCCATGTGAGTTCTGCCTATGCAGTTGTAGACGGTGATAATGGAGCGGTAGGATATTTTACGGGCTCAGGATCAGATATATGCGGTTTTTCGTATCCCTTTGGAAATACATACGGACGATCAGGCCTCGGATACGAGGAAAACTGGCACTATAACATTCCTGAAAAACGTTACGAGGATTTCTTCGGTGCTGACAAAGGCAGGGCTATGTACAGCTTTTTTGATGATGAGTGGGGAGGAAGCTGTTTTGGCTTGTCAGCTACAAGCAATCTTCTCAGAGTCGCAAAAATGGACGGAACAGGTGACTCATCTCTGGGAATAAGAGGAAAAGATTTTACAGGAGAAAACGCATCAGGGGATGCGTATTTAAACCAGTTTGATCTGTCCTATCCCGTAGATCGTGATACAAGCGATGATGATCCTGCTCAGCTTCGCACGGATCTGAGGAAGTTCATAGAAGCCATGCAGATCTCCCAGTACGACGACAGGGTGCAGTACTGCTTCTGCATCGATTCCACTCCGGATGAGATAGTAAAAAATATGTTTGAACCGATAGGACAGGGACAGGGTCAGCAGCAGATGAGTGTCCTAAGGCCTGTCATCATAGGGCTTTTCGGTCCTCAGGGCGGACATGCCGTTTTGGGATATGATATTGAGATAAATGAAACCGACTCCAATTACCTTCACATCTACGACAGCAACTATCCTTTGACAGACAGGAAGATAGAGTTTACCAAAAATCCCGACGGAAGCTACAAGGGCTGGAAGTATAATCTTGTTGATGATAAATCAGAATTTCACTGGAGTTCGGATGATCCCAGATGTGCGATCACCTGTGTCCCGTATGAGATATATTCTCAGGTTTGGAAAGACCATGTAAACGGCAAACTGAATGAATTCGGTGATGCAGACTGGGAAGAATGGATGGACAGTTTAAAACCCGGCGCAGGTGAGACTGACTGGTCTGATCTTGACGATCAGATGTCAGATCGATTTTGGGACTGGACAGACGAAGACTATAATGATTATGAGGCTAATAAATCCTACTATGAAGAAGAGAGCGATAAATTTACAGGTGGGACTTCTCCATGGTCGGATCAGGATGTTCAAGACTTCAACAACTATGACAACCCCAACGGCGAAGGAACATCATGGGCAGGACAGGACAAAGAAACCCAGCTTCGCTGCCGACTTCGCTGCCGCTTAAGATGCCGTCTCAGATGCCGTTTGAGATGCCGTCTGAGATGCCGCCTGAGGTGCCGTCTCAGATGCAGGCTGCGCTGCCGCGCGATGGTAGTGGACAATAACGCATACAGCATAGAAGATGCAAACGGAAACAACCTGCTGACTGTAAACGGAGAAAACGCATCAGGTCAGGAACTTGGAGAAGACGGAGGCTTCATCGCAAGGAGCACGGGCCTTTTCAAAGATCATACGAATGCAAAGCCTGAACAGAGGGTATATGCTTCAGCTTCGGGAAACAGGACCATAAAGAATCAGAGCGGCGGACTTCTTTCCTATGCTGCAATGGAAGGGTCCAATGTCATGAGCGTGAAGACAGCAGCATCCCAGGCAACCTTCAATGCAGAAAAACAAAATGTGGAGATGCCGCTTCAGGAAGGACAGGTCTTTGAGGTCAACATTGAAGGCGCGGGAAGCCAGGGAGTGAAGCTTTCGGGAAAAGGCGTCGGTTCCGAGCAGAATGCAGTGATCGCGATGAACGGATCAAAGCTCGAACTTCAGAATGTCAGGGTTGAGTCCGTGAGCCTCAACGGAAAGACCAATGAGAAAGGAACTGATATCAACGGACTCGAGGCGTACCTTGACCCGTTTGTAGCAGCATACACCGGAAGGCCCGTAAAGCCGACGGTCATAGTAAAGGATGGAGGGAAGACCCTTGTCCAGGATACGGACTTCGTAGTTTCCTTCGTTGATAACACCCTGAGCGGAAATGCAACTGCATACCTGACAGGTATAAACAGCTACAGTGGTGAAAGAGAATTAAAATTTCAGATATCTGACAAAGCTGACCCGAACATCGCGTGTGTTCATTTCTACCTGAACGGAAAGGGAAAGGTTGCGCCTGAAGACAGACAGGTCACAAAGGGCGAAGCAGTCACGAGACCTGCAAATCCCATAGCAGCAGGATATCAGTTCGAGGGCTGGTACAAAGACAGGGAGTGCAAACAGTCCTATGACTTTTCGACACCGGTAAACTCAAGCTTCACGCTTTACGCCAACTGGACAAAGCTCGGGGATGAAGAACTTTCGGTAGGCTTCTCAAACGATCCCGATGACGGAGTGATAGTAAGCTGTGACGCAAACGGTGAAGATCCCTACTGCTTCTACACAAGCGGAATGATAAAGCCTGCAGTGGT
>JAGACK010000055.1 GCA_017614155.1 Lachnospiraceae bacterium | reverse complement strand
AGACATTTGCAATAGAAACCGGAACGAAAGTTTCTGCTTCAAAGAAATAAGATTTGAGTTGGGTGCATTGGCGATTATAAACCGACTGAGATTGGCGATTTTATCCCGACCCGGAATGGCGAAAGTCTCCCGACTCTAACAATGGAATTATGTTTGTTCTTCAACTTTTAATATGGCTGATGGTTTTTTTACTGATATGCCTATTTTTTCTGATTATCCTGATACTAGTTTAAGTAATTGGTGGAAGAATGCTAAAAATTGGTTAGATATTAATGCTGATAATACTGTTTCACCTATTAAAACTTCTCCTATTGGTAATACAAGAGGTTTTGTTTCTGCTCTTGAATGGGAACCTTATTATCATGAAGTTTCACAAAACAAAAAGCAACAACAACCTGTTATTGATCCTGAACCGGATCCTCAAAAATTTCCTGTTGTTTCTCCTACTCCTGTTCCTGATCCTGTTACTACTCCTTTGCCGCAGCCTATAATTGATCCTGTTGATGTTAAACCTATTGTAAAACCTACTCCTGATCCTGTTGATCCTGATCCTTATCCTGTTGATCCTGATCCTATTATTATTCCTCCGGATCCTGATAAACCTACTCCTGATCCTACTCAACCTGAACCTGATCCGGATGAACCTGATGATCCTGATGATGATGATGATGAAGGTGATATGGTTTTTGATTTATCTGAATTTTTTCCTTTCTGCCTTCCGAAGGATTTATATCTTGCTATGAAAATGCTTGCTTGTGATGATCAGGAATCATATTTTCATATTCTTGAAAATGGCGGTTCTTCTGATGTTACTTTATATGATCCTCTTACTTCTGATATACCTGATCCGTTAACTTTTGATTTTCCTGTTACTTTTCATTTATCTGGTCTTGGTCAAGAGGATATAAATTATAATTTTGAGCTTGATATTATTCATCCTGTTGATGATGATCTTCCTGGTGCTGAACCTTATGTTAAATATTTAAGATTCTTTCTGCTGTTTATTTATATTGTATTTTTGATTTTTGCTTCAATTAAGCTTATACCTAGGTGATCTTATGAATGTTTTGAGGACATATTTTAATTCTTTTTTAAGTAAAGTTTATTCTTTTTTGATTACTGTTTTACCTCGTTCTCCTTTTCGTCAATATTTACGAGGTTATGACGGTCTTCATAGTGGTCTTATTCGTGCTGTTAATTATTTTGTTCCCATTCCTACTATGATTGTTATTACTTATACTTGGGTTGTCGCTATGGCTTTATATTATTTGTATCATGCTCTTGTTCATAAAATTTGGAATGGCAGCGATAAAAAGAAATCTGCTTACCTAAAAAACATTTTTAATAAATTTTTCTATTTCTTCAGAAGGTTGATTGGAAAAATATGATTAATATTTATACCGGTCGTCCCGGAAATGGTAAATCTTACCATGCTGTTGATGACATTAATTTTTATATTCGACATGGTGTCAATGTTATAACAAACATTGATATTAATACAGATCTGATCAAGTCCGGTTTCAGGGGGAAAAGAGGGGCTTATATATATTTAACCTCTGATCAAATGGCTGCTGATGATTTCTTTGATGGTCTTCTGGGTTTTTCTTTGAATTTTCATCAATGGACCGCTGACGGAAAAACAAAAGAAGGTCAGACTGTTCTGATCGTTGACGAGTGCCAGCAAGATCAGCTGCTTAACTGTCGTACTTGGAATAATCGCAATCGTAAACAATGGAATGATTTTTTCTCTTTGCATCGGCATTATGGTTTCAAGGTTATATTGATTACTCAATCAATGTCTAATATTGACAAACAGGCCCAGAAGTTGATCCAGCTTGAATTTGAACATAGAAATTTCGCAAATTTTAATCCTTTTTGTAAGTTTCTTTCTATGCTGCTGGGTAAACAGATCTTTGTTTGTATTTCTCGTGATGTTTCCCTGAAAAGATCTCCTTCGGCTGCTCGTATGGGTGCCCGGTATATCTTCAGTAATAAGAAAATTTATCAACTTTATAATTCTTATACTGTAAAAGATACCCGAAAAAAGGCTGATATTATTGATTTTTCAGGTAAAAAAGATCCGGATCCGGGGATACCCGAGGAACGAGGGGAGAGGTCCCCGGAGCCGGATCCGGAACCCTTGACCACGGCTTTCTTATAGGTGGTCGGAAAATACATAATAAATTGGTCACAAATTCAGATTTTATCATGGTTTGATTGGGATTTCATTTTTTCGCTAAAAGTCGATTTAGCGAAAAAAAATGTAAACAAAATATGAATAAATGGGGTGCTTTATGATAGATTTCGATCATAATCGTAATTGTATAATCTATAATGAATTATCTGATGATCAGAATAAATTCTGGTTTGATTTTAAACAGAGAAAATTTTTGCATAATGTTGATACTTTTTATTATTCTGTAAAATTAAAGAATGATTTCACTTCTGATTCAACTGATCCGGCTGTTCTTTCTTTCCGTTCTCTTATGGATTCAGAAAAAAGAAAGATCAATTATTCACTCGGGGTTGATTTTATAGATTTCTCTATTGGTGATCTTGGATCTTTGCTCCTTTGCCGGGGATCCTTTTCAAATTTTTATAATATCCGGCTTTCTTCTCCTGATGAATATGATATATTTTTTTCAACTTCTGTTCCTAAAGGATCCGGATCTGTTTCCGTTACTCCTGAAATAATTGTTCAGCTGCGTTCATACTTTATATGGTGTCATGGCCTTGTAAACGCTTTTGAAAGATCTCTTGATATTGTAAAGCATATATGCAAAATATACGGCTTTTCTATTGATTTTGTTCAGGAAAACAGAGTTGATTTCTGCTGGCATTCGAATTATTTTCTTAAACCTTCCAGCTTCTTTAATAGTGAAAACTTTTATAAAATGCGTGTTTCTCGTTATTCTTCTGCAACTTCTCATACCTTCGCTGTCGGATCTGAAGGTTTTGAAGTTGATTATCTTGCTCTTGGCAAGCGTGGCAATAAATGTTTTATCCGTATTTATCATAAGTCTAAAGAAGTTATTGAAATGGGATATAAATCCTTTTTCTTTAAGATTTGGCTGATGAATGGCCTGATCAATCGTTATGATTTTTACTGTTATGAAGCTGCTTTCCTTCGTAAATCTTTCAAGTATTTAGATATTGCCCGTCTTCGCTGGTATGTAGAAAACGGATCTGATCAAGTTCTTATTGATAAATGTCAGTATTATATTGATCAATATGATCTTTATGGCCTTGTTGGTGATGATATTATTTCACTTGCTGATAAATGCACGCCTAAACTTAATACTATTGTTAATGTTGAATTTCAGACTATGAGAAAAGCAAGTAAATCCTTCTGTCTTGTTCCTTTTCATCATAACTATAATGTTTCACATTATGGGGTTTCTTCTCGCATTTATGATTATTTTGATAATATTGCTATAATCTGCGAATACTTAACCCGTGTAGTTCTCCGGCTGGTTTCCGGATCCGATAAAAACAAATCACGCCGTGATTATTGTCCTTTTTGGGCTGCTCTTCGTCATGCAAAATTATATGATAATAAAAGATTTCCGGATCATGTTCGGCTTGTTCGTGAATATAATCGGAACCTTAATGAGCAAGTTTGCCGAAAAAGGGCTATTAATAGTCTTGTCCGGGCTGGCTTTTACCAGAAGGGAAAAAATGAAGATTCCGTTAAAATGGATATTGTAGATTTTATCAGCACTTTGAATGATAACGATTTTGCTGCAGCACAAAAATATAAAAATAAACAGCTTATTTCTCTGGGGAATGATTTTGATGAATATGAAAGCAAAATTACCGGATCCGGGCTTTCTTTATTGGCTCCTGATGGTACTATTATTTGTCGTGATTATGCTGATGAAGTCTTAAATGATTGCTCTATGGAAGATTATTTTGATGAAGACGAATGATTTTGATGATCTTCTCGATCAATTTGTTGTTGAATTCAAGCAGCGGCTTCAGGATCCGGATCGGCAGCCTGTTGATTTTTATGATTACTCTGTAAAATGGTTTGAAACCTATAAAAAATGTAAAGAGTATAATACTCGGGTGATGTATGACAATATTATTAATACACATTTTCAGCGGTATTTTCATAATATGGATGTACGGCAACTTGATTTATATAACTGTCAAGGGCTTATAAATGAAAACATTGATCATCCTCGGACCTGTCAATTATTGGCTCTTACCCTTAAACAAGTTTTAAAATCTGCTGTTCGTGATGGTCTTTTTTCTTCTTCAGCTTATGAAAAGATCTTTTCCGGTCTTTCTCTGCCAAAAAAGAAAAAACCTCAAAAACGGCCTTTAACTGATATTGAAAGAAAAGCTGTTTTTGAAGCTGATCTTTCTCCTATGAAGCATACTTTTCTTTATCTTTTATATTATACCGGGATCCGGAAGGGTGAAGCTTTAGCCCTTCGGCCTGATGATTTTGATTTTGAAAATGGATCCGTTTTAATTACAAAAACCCTGATATTTACAAGCTTTTCAGATTCCGAATTAAAATTTTCTCCAAAATCTGAAAATGGTTTTCGTGAGATTCCTTTACCAGAAGAATGTATTTCTTTAATCCGGCCTTATATTTCTTCCTGTGATGGTTTTCTTTTCCGTGGTCAAGGTGCCGTACTTGCTAACCGCTCTTTTTATCGCCGTTTTTGGGAAAGTATCTTAACAGGTCTTAATATTGCAGCTGGTTATAATCCTTGGAAAAAAGGCCAGGTAAAACCGATCCAGGGTTTGACCGCTCATATCTTTAGGCATGATTATTGTACTCAACTTTGTTATCAAGTGCCGGATATATCGACAAAAATGATTGCTCAACTTATGGGTGATTCTGAAAAAATGGTTCTTGATGTCTATTCGCATTTAATGCTGGAAAAAGAAAAAGTGCTTTCAAGCATTACAAACGCTCGAAAACACTCTTGATCTAGTGAGTCACGAGGGAATCGAACCCTCGACAACTTGATTAAAAGTCAAGTGCTCTACCGACTGAGCTAGTGACTCATAAAAAGCAGGGCTAGCTGGATTTGAACCAGCGAATGCAGCAGTCAAAGTGCTGTGCCTTACCGCTTGGCGATAGCCCTAAAACAGCGATCGCAGGCAGTTCCGGCAGGTTTTTATAACCACAAGGGTGGGTGATGGGACTCGAACCCACGATCTCCAGAACCACAATCTGGCGCGCTAACCAACTGCGCCACACCCACCACGACCGGGCAAATCCTAAAACCATCCATGCCCAATATGCCCGTGGGGATTCGAACCCCAGACCCTCGGCTTAGAAGGCCGATGCTCTATCCAGCTGAGCTACGGACACACAGGTTCTTCAAACAACCTCAAAATAGTAACATAGCAATAAAGGAATGTCAATTATCTGCCGGATAACTTTGACTCAAGGTCTGAATTCCGGTTTTATAAATCTCACCCCTCTCTCGATGAGTACAGACAGCATCTTTTCATAGTACCGCGGCACCATCGACTCCGTCTCATCATGAGCATGCAGGAGCAGGATATGACACGCATTTTCCCCAAAGAGCTCTGCTCCGCTCTCCGGTTTTTTGCTGTCCATTTTTCTCATGACATCTTCAAATGTGAAACCACTATCCGGACGGACCCGGTATTCTTCAAAATCATAGGTCCAGAAGGTA
This sequence comes from Lachnospiraceae bacterium, assembly GCA_017614155.1. Taxonomy (GTDB): domain Bacteria; phylum Bacillota; class Clostridia; order Lachnospirales; family Lachnospiraceae; genus NK4A144. Next base: position 28,724 of record JAGACK010000055.1, on the reverse strand, counting down.
TCGATATCCCTGTCCAGCCCCATCTCCTTCCACCAGGGATAGCAGATCTCATCATCTTTTACCTTGTCAAACCCCATATCACTCAGGAGTTTCTGCAGTGCGTCCTTATTATCCCCTCCCTTGTCGCCGTATGGGAAACGGAAGGGACGGTACTTTCTTTCAACCTGCGCATCCCTGTAGAGGCTGTCGAGCACTTCCTCGCACTTCTCGATTTCAAGCCTGCCCTCCTCAGGATCAAGCTCCGAGAAATGAGGATGCGAATAGCTGTGGTTTCCAACGACCATCCCCTTTTTCAGGGCATATACCGCCTCGTCATGGTATCTTTGAGCATTGACTCCGACAGCAAACATCAATGCCGGGATGCTGTGTGAAACCAGAAAATCTACAAGGGCAGGTGTGTTTTTTGATGCTATATCATCTATCGTAAGCAGGGCTTTGATCATATCTTCTCCCTTATTCAGAAAGCACTGCGTGGCCGAACATCGACGGATCCAGATAACAGGTCCCCGTATCATCTGCCCAGCTTATAGTCCCGCTTCTTTCTCCCTTATCTGTTGCATCATTAACCTGAAGTTCAAGTCCTATCTTCATTCCGGGCTTCGGGGAGCCTTCCGTCCATCTGAAAGCGGCCTCGACTATATATCCCTCCTCTGTCCGCTTTACCTTCGACCTGACATTTTCCTCGACAGCTTTTTCCCCGTTAAAGCTGTGCTTATCATTAAAGTTTATGCGGAACTGCCTGTCATCGCTGTCATAGGCTTCGAGGCGGGAATTGTTCTCGTCTATGAAAATCTCAACGGAATCCTGCTGGTAATCGTCTTCGCTTGCATCATTCAGTATCTTATCGCTGACATCCATATAAACATAAAGATCTTCATCGTCCCACAAAAGCCTGGCCTTGCACTTTGCATTGCTTTTGCCGACGACGATATCAAGCGGTATCTCTTCGACGCCCTTCCACGCATCATCCTCCTCGGCATCTATTGTGACACTGCCCCTTTGTATCGTGACCTCAGGCCTCTTCACTTCGGCAGCGCCCATGTTAACTCGCGAAGGATCCGCTATGGCCCAAAATGAAGGCTTAGCCTTGTAAGATTTGTCAAAAAGCAGCGGATGCTGCATCACCTTTCCATCAGATGCCCCGCCGACACTGTTTGCCTGACGCAGCCACGAATAAGCATCCGTCACTCCCCATACCGTCAGCCCCGAAACATTTATCCCCTCTTCGGCATTGAGTTTCTTCATCAGTTCATAGATGGAGCCATAGTATGCCGCCTGCTTTTCATATTCGGCAGGCAGCTTTTCGGCGCTTCCGTCAAAAGCCCCGCTTGCCTTGACATCAAGCTCGGTCAGCATCACCTCGTCAACCACTTTGCTGTATGCCCTCACGGCATCCTCTATCTTCCCGGCCGTAGGGACGTTCACGGTATAATGTCCCTGCATGCCGAAGCCGTCGATCCTGGTCCCCTCCGCATTCTTCACATCCTCAAGCAGGGTGACTATGGATCTGACCTTGACGGGATCGGTATCATTGTAATCATTATAATAAAGACGCAGATCGGCGGGGGCATATTTATTTGCATATCTGAACGCATTTATTATAAACTCGTTGCTTCCGTATACCTTCCACCAGCTTGACTTTGAAGAATGGATCGGATCGGACAGGCTGTCATTTCCGGGTTCAGTATCACGCCTGTAAGATCCGGCATCGCTCACAGCCTCATTTACCACATCCCAGCCGTAAAACAGCCCGTTGTACCTGCTGTCAGCCGCCGTATAATAAGTGAGGATGCTTTTGATATACCATTCCTGCCTTTTGTCCATCACCTCTTTTGATACATATCCTTTGGAAGGATCATAATCTTCATGGAAAAACCATTCCGGGGCCTGGGAATGCCAGATCAGCACATGACCCCTGACCCTGATCTTTTTTTCGGGATTCTGATCATTCCAGGCTGCTATCCTGTCAAGAATGGCATCCGCTCTTGAAAAGTTAAGCACAGGGACCATGATCTTTTCCCCATTCAGTTCCTCCTCATGGATCGAACCCTTTTCTGGAAGATCATTGCTGTAATTGAACATCGCATCCATCTTCAGTTCATTTTCAAGAGTGACCGCGTTGAAATGCTTGAACACAAGGCCCATCAGATTCGGATCTGCAGCGCCTGCGCTCCCTACACAGGCTCCGACTATCGTTTCTTCTCCGAGGCCGTCTTTTGATGCTACAATACTTCTCAGATCCAGGATATCCTGCTCGATAAGCGGCGCATCCTCTATATGCGTGACCTGCTCTGCAGGATCGTCTTTTTCCTCTTCAGGCATCTCTTTTTGACTTTCCGGTACATCCGATGCTTCTGCCGGCTCCTCATCTGCTTTTTGGGCATCTTCCTGCAGGACCTCCGACGACGCCTCCGGCACAGCAGGTGCCGTTTCATCTGACGGCAGGTTTTTTTCGCATCCGGTCATCGCCAGCAGTATTACAGCCGCCATACAGATACAACTGATCCATGCATTCTTTCCAACCACGTTCATCTCTCCCTATTTCATGAACACAAATTCTTCTATCTCGCAGATTGTCCTGTCCTTGAAGAACTCATCCATCCAGCCGTCCTTCGGCTTGTGACGCTTTGCCACAAAATAAAGGGCATGCCTTCCCGTAACAGACTCCACACGGGTCGTGTATTCCCCATCCTGCAGGTCTGTCTCCATCTTTCCGATGCATCTTCCGCCTTTTTTCTCATCGGGAGCATCTATCCATACATCAAGGCATCCCCGGATTCCCGTACCGTTAAGCTTCATTGCCAGCTGCATGGTCTTTGTCGTATCATCATTTCCGAAATCAAAATATTTATAGCCTATGACACATCCGTCTCTTACAGATGTGATAACACGCCTGAATATCCCCTTTTCCGTAACAAAACACCCATTGGTGAGAACACAGGCTATCTCTGCCTTTACAGGATAGAAAGGTGACAGTGACTCTTCAAAGCCAAGGGAAGTCATCTCTACGGGCGGGATGGTACCGTCAGGAAGAATCTCCACCTTTTCCACGCAGGCGCGCCTTGAAGTGATACAGTTGTTTGTCATCCTGTGATAAAAAACATACCACTGATCGCCGATCCTGCACAAAGAGCCGTGATTATTGCCCTGAGGCTCATAATCAACGCCGTTATCTATGATATAGCCCCTGTATGTAAAGGGACCTGTCGGTGAATCAGATGTGGCATATGCGAGCCTTGTGCCCTTTCTGGGTGAATAGACCAGATAATAAAGATCTCCTATTTTTCTGGGAGAGCTGGCTTCATAGAATCTCTCTTCGATACACACATCCTGTGAATCGTTTATTACGGGCTTCCTGAGGCTTCCGGGGATCACCCTGTACATGGTCTCAGGATCAAGCTCATTCATATTTGAATGTTCAAAGCCGTAATAAGCATAGACCCTGCCGTCATCATCCACAAGCACTCCGATATCGTTGAAGATCCCGTCATCTCCGGCATCTTCCGGAGCATACTCATAGGCGGAAAGAAAGGTAAACGGCCCTTCCGGCTTATCGCTTACGCTGACGCAGCCCTTTGAAGCAAGTATATAGGTATACAGATAATACTTTCCGTCCTTTTCAACCACATCGGGCGCATAGATCTCTTTATCCGTAAAAGGCACGCTGGGTTCGTGATCCGAATCTGCTTTCGTGTGGATGCTGTGTCCATGACACTCCCAATGGTTCAGGTCGTGTATCGAAGCGCTCCAGACCTTCAGCTTATGATCGCAGAATTCCACATTTCCGGGTCTGTCATGAGATCCGTAGATATAGACCCTGTCCCCGAACTGTCTGGGTTCCCCGTCCGGGATGTATTCCCATAATGGTAAAAACGGATTTGCCATTTGTTTCTCCTTTTATTCTTCTATCATTTTTTCGGGTTGCCTTCCGAAGACTCCTTCTCCTTGTCCTGTCCTTCAGGAAAAAGTCTTGCTTCCAGCCTGTCAAATTCCTTCACAAAAAAGCCGCTGTTATAATAAAGCATTACTGTCTGCGAAAAAAGACAGATCAGCCATGCCCATTTGAAATACCATATTCCGATTATAAACGGGAGCACAAAGAGCGCAATGGCAAGAAACACCCTGAAAAGCCTCGAAGCCATCAGTCCGAGCGCTGCTTTCACCGCTTCAGCGGTTTTTATCTGATATCTTGCTATCACCGGGAAAAAGCAGAATACGAACATCAAAAACAGCGCAGACATAACAAAAAGCACGATCCTGTAGGCTGCAGATGTCGGATTGCCGATCACATAATACCAGTCAATAAAAAGCAGACCCGTTCCTGCCGTGATAAATACCGAAGGAACGATCGTCTGCTTTAGATTTGATCTGAATGATGAAAAGAATGCCTTTATTACAACAGGCTCATGCCCCTTGTAAAGTTTCATCCCCGCATAATACTTCGCACTCATGGCAGCCCCGGCAGTAAAAAGCGGGATCGAACAGATTATCCAAAGGATATTCAGTATCAGATAATCCGTAGCCTTGTTTATCGCCTGCATCACAGGGCTGTCGAATGCAAGAAAATTCATATATTCACTCTTTCACTCCGCCTATGGTCAGACCGGTAACAAAATACCTCTGAAGGAACGGATAGAGCATGACTATGGGCGCCATTGTGATGATGGTCGCTGCCGCTCGTACAGAGATAGGCGTGATATTGACCGTCGTACCCGATGTAGCAGCTCCGGCATTGCCCTTGAGGCTTGTTACAGCCGAAAGCATCTTCATCAGCTCGTACTGAAGCGTCGTATACTTGTCCGCCATACGGTTGTACAGCATGGTATCAAACCAGGAATTCCACTGTCCGACTGCAACGAAGAGAGCAACTGTCGCATAGATCGGTTTACATAAAGGTGATATCACCTTCAGGAATATCGTCATATAGCCTGCCCCGTCTATCTGGGCCGCCTCCTGAAGCGACTCCGGAAGTCCCTCCATATAAGTCCTCATAACGAGCATGTTAAAACCGCTGATCATGGCCGGTATGACATAGACCCAGAATGAATTTGTCAGGTGAAGGTTCTTGTAAAGTATCATTATCGGGATCATACCGCCGTTGACATACATGGTTATGACCCAGAAAAGCGAAAGCTGCGACCTGAAGATGAATTTCTTCTGGCTTACTATAAAAGCGAGCAGGGCATTTGCAACGAGCGCCAAAGCAGTGCCTATCACGGTTCTCAAAACCGATATGATCGCGCCCTGAGTGATATTCTTCAGAGCGAAAACAGTCGTATAGTTCTGTGTCGTAAACAGCCTCGGTATCAGATGCACACCGCCTCTCATGGCATCAACACCGTCATTAAAAGAGATAGCCAGAGTGTTCAAAACAGGATACAGTGTTACTATACAGAACAGCAGCATGAATATGCCGTTGCATATATCAAAGATCACATCCCCTGCTTTTAGTTTTTTCCGCCTTTTCGGGGGAGTCTTCATCCTGCTCTGTATCTCTTCTTTATTCTTTTCGATCGTATTCATTGAATTTTCTTCCATGACCCGCCTCCTAGAAAAGTCTCTCTTCCGTGGTTCTCTTTGCGATCGTATTTGCTATCAGAATGATCGCAATGGATACCACGCTCTTGAAGATACCTGCCGCTGTACCGAGTGAATAGTCATTCTGGCTGATACCCCAGGTCAGGACATAGATATCGATAGTATCCGCTACACTCTTTACCAGACCGTTTCCAAGCAGGTACTGTACCTCGAATCCGGCGTTCAGAAGATTTCCCATATTCATGATAAGAAGTACTATGATGGTAGGCTTGAGGCACGGAAGCGTTATATGCTTGATCTTCTGCCACCTTCCCGCGCCATCAATGGATGCAGCCTCGTACAGGTTCGGATCGATGGATGTTATCGCTGAAAGATATATGATAGTATTCCACCCGGTCTCCTTCCACAGGTGGACGAAGGTGACTATGGGCCAGAAAAGAGCAGGTATCGAAAAGAACGGGATCGTATCCTTTATGATTCCGGCTTTTTTCAGGAGTTCATTTACGATACCCGTCGAAGAAAGCGCATCGTTCAGGATACCTGTAACTATGATCCATGACAGGAAGTGCGGCAAATAGGATACGGTCTGTATGACCTTCTTTGTTCTGACCAGCCTGACCTCATTGAGCACTATGGCAAAGAAGATCGCCATGAGCGTTGTAAAGATCAGGTTCATGGTACCCATACAGAATGTATTCCTGATGACCCTTAAGAATGTCACATCCGAAAAAAGGAACTTGAACTTGTCAAGGCCGACCCATTTGGAGTGAAGGAATCCGGTCTTGTTCTTGTAGTTCTGAAAGGCCATTATCCATCCGCCCAAAGGAAGATAATAAAAGACAAACCCGTAGATCACAAAGATCGCGGACCAGATCAGCATGAATTTCTGTCTGGCCAGTTCCTTTGCGGTTATCGCAGTTTTATTCCTCTTTGACTTTTTGCTGCCCATTATCATACCCTTTCCTAAAATGGCAGTCATACAGATACCCATATGACTGCCATCCGGTTAATTTAAATCAGTTTCTGGTTTTTATTTGTTTGCTGCAACTCTGCGGTCAAGCTCTTCCTGCATTTCTGCCAGGAAATCTTCGGGCTTGCACTCACTGTAAGCCTTCATGTAGTTATCCCACTCAGAGTCAAAGTTTGAAGACATGACAACCTTGGGAAGCCACTCATGCTTTGTCTCGCCCATCTTTGTCCATGCCACACCGCCGGGTGTAGATGTATCGAGGTTGTTTGAGAATGACCACATCGGGAACCACGGATGTGTAGCATTTACATCTTCCTTCACTGAACCGATCAGATCGGGATAGTTCTTTGCTCCGTATGCCGTGAAGCACTTCTGCATAGGCTCTGCAAGCTGGTCAAAGAATTCCGAAGGCTGCTCATCAGGCAGGTTTGCATTCTTTCCGTCATCGCTCGTTCCGCCGTACTGAGGCAGGTAGCTGTAGAAGCAGAGGTGATCAGCCCTGTACTTGGGATCGGAGATATTTGCGCGGATCTCGGGAGTCCTGTAGAAAAGTCCGTTTTCATCAACGAGGTAATCAACGCCCTCAACACCCCAGAAACGAAGGTTGTGAATATCCTGGTCAAGCATTGCGTTCAGGAATGAGAATGCCAGATCGGGATCTGAGCAGCTTGTTGTGACTGCTATGCCTGAAGCTATGTTAAGAGTATCTCCATATGTATGCCAGCGGTTCTCCATTCCTTTTTCGATCGTAAGTCCGAGAGGAACATAGTTGCATCCCTGATCCTCAAGACCGGTATTTCTGAGCGAATCCTTTACCTGCTGGAAATCCCAGTACTGGTCGCACATTGCCAGGACATTTCCGTTTGAAAGCTTCTGGATATAATCATCGTATTTCTGTGTTCCGAAGTCCTTGTCCACGATGCCCTTCTTATACTCCTCATTCAGCTTTTGGAAATACTTCTTTGCTGTAGGGGTCGTATTATAATCAACGATTGTAGGATCTTTGCCGTCAAAATCAACTATGACAGAACCGTCGTTGGGATATCCGTCAAGGAACTGGGGAGCGTTCTCTATACAGAAATATCTCCAGTCATCACAAAGGCAGGTGTAAGGAATGACATCGATATCGTTGCCGTTGGCATCCTTTACTGTAGGATTAGCTGCCGCATATCTTTCCAGAAGGTCGAAATATTCATCAAGGGTCTCGATCTTCGGATAGTTATCCCACTCAAGTACTCTTGCCTGGATCCAGAAAGCCTCATCATTGTGAGCAGTGCCTGTAGGCTCGCCCTTTGTATTCTGGAACACGTTGCACCAGTAGATCTTGCCGTCATCCTGACGGAACTGATCCCACTCTTTTTCCGTATAATAATTTGTCAGGTTGGGGTATTTTCCGCTTGCAAGATAATCATCCCACGGAACAAGAACGCCTTCATTATAAAGATCGACGCAGCCGTCGCCGCCATCGATGAGATCGGGATATGTACCCGATGCGATGATACTTCCTATAGCCTCAGCAACCGTCTGTCCGGTAAGCCAGGTCTCCTTTAAGCGGACGCCTGTCTTCTCGGCGATCATGTCCTGGATCTCGTTGTTGCCGTTGTTGATCTCGGTTCCGGGCATTCCTCCAAAGAATGTGAATTCAACAACATCTCCCGATGAAGCTGCTTCAGAGCCTGTATCGGCTGCTCCCGAATCATCGGATGCCTCCGCCTGGCCTGAATCCGCTGCAGCTGCTCCGGTATCGCCTGTTGCTGCAGCCTGTCCGCAGCCTGCAAGAGCGCATACTGAAAGCGCCATACTGAGGGCAACACCAATGATCTTCTTCAGTGTTTTGTTCTTCATCATAATCTCCTTCCCTAAAACTGGATCCCCTTATCAGGATCTGATTTTGTCATTAAAAAGATTATAATGTGAACCCGGATAAATTAATCCCGACAAATTATAGGATAAAAGCCGAAAAATTTTAGGACATCATCCGGACTGTTTTTCTTTCCTGTAATTTGAGGGTGTACAGCCCATGCGTTCTATGAATTTCTGGACAAAATAATCACTGTCCTTATAGCCTACATCCTCGGCGATATTGATGATCTTGCGGTCAGTGCCGGCAAGGAGCTTTGCCGCCTCCCTGATCCTGTAATCCGTCAGATAATCCTTGAAGGATACACCGTATTTCTTTTTGAACATTTGTCCCAGATAAGCATTATTTATAAAAAACTTCCGGCTCATCTCGCGAAGGCTCAGGTTTTCGGCATAATGCTCCCTTATTTCTTTTTCCACATCCGAAAGCACGCTCCTGACCGAGCTTTTCCGAAGCTGGCTTATGTATTCTGCATACTCCAGACAGAATCTGATCATTATGTCGCTCTTGCCCCTGAGAACACTTTCCTCAAAAGAGCTTTCGCTTATGAAATTCATGATCTCCTCATGATTGACCTCTTCATCCTGCTCGGACGCTATCCTTATCAGCTGGAAAAGAAGATATGAGATATTAAAGTTCACGCTCTCCTCCGACAGGCCCTTTTCCTTTGCTTCCCTGTAAAAAGCATGCACCAGGCTGCCGATCTTTTCCGGATCATTTATTTCAATGGCCCTGACAAGGTTATCAAGCACTTCATTGCATATTATCTTCTGCGGATTATCGGAATCATAGGTTCCTATGAGCCGTGAGATCACATTCCTGTCACGATATGCGTTTTCTATCTCCTTTTGTCTTTCTTCTTCCTGCTGCCGGTTTTTCTCATTCAGGCTCAGATTTCTGACTATCTCAAGAAGCTCGCCTGCATCCACAGGTTTGAGCAGATAATCAACACATCCTATCCTCAGAGCCTTCTGCGCATATCCGAAATCGTCGTATCCGCTCATTATGACAAAGGAAGCATCGGACAGCCCCTCATCCTTAACTCTTTCCATCAGGTCAAGCCCGCTCATTTCAGGCATGCGGATATCAGTCAGGACAAGATCGATATCATTTTCTTTCAGATAATTGTATGCCTGTTTTCCGTTTTCCAGACAGGCCGCTATCTCATAACCTTCTTTTTCCCAGTCTATCAGAACGCTCAGGCCCTGAGTGATAAAGGGTTCGTCATCAACTATCAATACTTTCATGTTTTTCTCCGATCGGGATCGTCATTCTTATCACGGTCCCCACGCCCCGTTCAGACTCAACAAAAAACTGAGCCCTGCCTCCTGTTACCATCTTCAGCCTCAGAAACGCATTCATGATGCCGACATGCGTTTTTCCCTTCATGCTCTCTATGCTGGCATTCTTTGCCTTATCGACAATATCCTCCGCTACCACAATATTCATGCCGACACCGGTATCTTCTACCTCTATATTTATCTCATCGTCCTTTCTGAAAACCCTGACAAATATCCAGCCCGGGACAGACTTCTTTTCAACTCCGTGTTCACAGGCATTTTCCACAAGGGTTACGATTGTAAGTTTTGGAACAGAAAACGCTCCGCATTCCTCGTCCACGCTCAGCTTATAGGACAGCCTGTCACCGAAACGGTATTTTTGAAGAGCCAGATACGCATCCACAAATTCCATCTCTCTTCTGATAGGCACATCGTCATCTCCCCAGTTAACATAAGTTCTTTCCATGACAGCCAGTCTTCCGACCATCTCGGCGGTTTCCTTCTCGCCTCTTAAAAGGCTGTGCATCCTGATGCTCTCGAGCGCGTTGAACAGGAAATGGGGATTGATCTGGGAGTGAAGCGCCAGAAGCTCGGCTTTCTGCTTTGCGATGCTCATCTCCTGTTCATGGAGACGGTTTTTGTATACGGTGCTGACAAGCTCATTCATTCTCTGCGCCATGCCGTTGTAGCTGTCTATCAGTCCGCTGACCTCATCATTGCCCCCGATCGTATCTATCAGCTTCATCTTATCATCATCCATGATGCCGAAGGATCCTTCCAGATAGCTGATCCTTGAGACCATTGTCTTGTTTATCAGCGTTATCATGACAGCCATCATGACGACATTTATGGCCATCAGGATGACAAAGATGCCGCCGTTACCCACGAGGAATTCCCTCGTCCGGTTTTCCTTTGAAACTATATATATACACAGATCACGGTCATACAGCCGGATATTCCTTTTGTATGACACCTTCCCTATATCCGGCATTTTCGAAAACGGCATAGTCTCACCCTCACTGTTATGGTTGGTAAAAATGAGCGTATCGCCGTCGCAGACATAGATTTCATCCTCTATGTCCAGTTTTCCGAGTTCATCCTCAAAATCACTGAAATCAAGATCAAGTCTCAGAACCTTTCTGACACCGCTAAAGGATCTCATATCCATCTTTACCAGGATCAGGACCCTTCTCCTCGGCTTCGTGTCGCTTCCCATCCCGACGCCGTATTCAAACATCAGTCTCCTGTTCTCTTTGCCGGCATAGAGTTCCTCATACCAGTCCTTTCCTTCGGCGAGACCGATCTGATAATAACCCGATCCGTTCAGGATCGTAGGATTATCCACAAAAATGCTCACCCTGGCTCCCTCGATGCCCATGGCGTTCTCCAGGACCTGATTGCTCTCAATCCTGTAGTAGGCATCATAATAATCGTAGGGCGTGGCATACTTCTCATCCAGAAAATCTTCCATAACCCGGCTTTTATATATATTATGAGCAATGTTCGCGGGATATTCCAGATGCTTCTGCAGGGCATATTCCACGGATGTGGCTGTCTTTTCCATATCATACTCAACATCGCGGGAAACAGTCCTGTACACGCCGAAAAGCATTATTACATCAGTAATAATAAGTGGTATCGCTACACAGAATACGAACAGGAACCTCAGTTTCCCGCCCATATCAAGATTATTCAGATAGTCCTTCAGTTTTGAGAACAGTTTCATATAATTTTAGATAATAATCCGGATCTACATGTCAAAAGGCACCGGACCGCTGCCGGTAAAATCAATGCCCTGCTTACGGCCGCATCCGTAAGTCCCCCATGCCGGCAGAGCATTTCCGTATGCATCGCTGCCGTTCGGATCACCGTTTTTCACAAAATCCGCGAAATAATCGCACATAATCCTTGCCAGGTCGAAATGACGCCCGATATACGGTCTCCTGCACTTCATCAGTGTTTCAAAAAAGAACCATAGATCACATGAATGAAAGCATCCGGGATCATCACTGCCGGGAATATCACAGGAAAACCTGTAATAAAAGAACTTTGCGTCCTTCTGTGTTTCAAGCCTCCTGTCAAAGACCTCTTTTACCGAACGTTCCACTGTGTTTACGCCATCTGTGATAAACTCATCTACTGTATTGCCGGAAAGCACGGGAACCCGGGCGCTTCTTCCCTCCATAAGGGAGATGTACGGATCCTCCGTGACAAATCTCCCGTCTATTATGTTTGCAAAGAAAGGATGACTCTCTCTGTACTGTGCGTATCTGTCCCTTATTTCCAAAGCCGGAAGGGCTCTGGCTTCCTCAAGGCTTTTTACTCCAAGGAACGAAAAGAAATCCTCTCCTCTTCTTTCGGCTTCCGACAGCTTTGGCGGGAAAAACAGATCTTTTTCCTTCTCGCTTTCGGGAAACCTGATGATACCGCTGAAAATGACCGCTCCCTTTATGATGCTCTGATTGTCCTTACAGGCAAGCTGGTTTACAACACTGTTTCCGCCGGCGGACTGGCCTGCTATCGTGATCCTTTCGGGATCCCCGCCGAAAGCTGAGATATTCTCATATACCCACTTCAATCCTGCCTGCTGGTCAAGAAGCCCGAAGTTTCCCGGAAAATCCGGGTTTTCCTTTGTTATCTCAGGATGAGACAGAAACCCGAAAACACCCAGCCTGTAATTTACGCTCACGACTATGACGCCTCTTGCTGCAAGTCTTTCTCCGTCAAATTCCATTTCTGCCGTATATCCCCACTGGTATCCGCCTCCAAAGAACCAGACAAGCACGGGAAGTTTCTCAGACGGATCCTTTGCCGGTGTCCATACATTCAGATACAGGCAGTCTTCACTCATCGGTATATCCGGATCCACATGCCATTCCCTGCAGTAAAGATCATCCCCCAGACCCGGGGTATCCTGTACCGATATCGGTCCGAATGAATAAGCCTCCCTGATCCCATCCCATTTTTCAGGACATTCAGGCGCCCTCCACCGTCCTTTGCCTACAGGCGGCTTTGCAAAAGGGATACCCCTGTAAACGGTTATCCTCGCATCCGTGCCCTGAAGTCCCTTCACCTTTCCGTATTTTGTCTGCGCTGTTCTTATCATATCGTCAGCTGATCCCCCTGATCCCGGTCTTCAAAAACCGGTCTTTCTTATCAATTCGGCAAGATTTCTGCCGTAAACTTCAGCACCGAGGCAGTTCGGATGGAGATCATCGAGGAAATACTCCGAAAGATGTGGCACCAGGCCGAACCCTTCAATGATGCTCACATTTTTGTATCTTCCCGCAATACTTTTTATGCCTTCGCAAAAGCGTTTCAGAGTCGGAAAACCGTTTTCAACATCTCCCCTCCACAAAGGAGTGATACAGAGTATCGGAATTTCATCCCCATATATCTGTATGAGCCTTTCATAATATTCTTCGACAGGCTCCATGGTATCATCCCCGAACTGGTTGGTCCCGAGCGCCACTATGATCTTTTCCGGATCATACCCGTCAATTTTCATGAGGGAATTCTTATCATAGATATATCCGCCGATACCCTGGTTTAGTATATCATATCCAAGGATACGGTTTGCGACACTCACATAAGTCTCATAGGAACGAAGCGGCCCGAACCCCTGCGTGATCGAATCCCCAAGCCAGAGCACCTTCGGTCCTTTTTTTATCTCTGTGACCGGCGCATCTGCAGAAAAATCCTTTATCAGGACCGTTGCATCAGCAGGAAGATAGACAGCGATCTTTTTTTCACCCTCCGGAAGCACAAATTCAAGTTTCCCTTCCTTTTGAAGATCCTTCACATATCTGATCTCGATAACCTGTCCGTCAGATTCCAGTTCAAAGGAATCCTGAGAGCCCTCCCATATGATCCTGTAATCAAAGGATATCTTTGATGCCTTCGTTTCAAATTCCAGGGTCTTTGCCGTAGAGGCATCACACCTGACATACCATTCTTCAGAAGTTTTCCTGAAATACTCCATCTGCTCCTTCGTGTACTGATACGCCTGAAGATAACCGTCCAAAGTCTCCTCAAAGGAATAAGCCCCGAAATAGATCTTTTTCAGTTCCTCATTCTTTAACACCATCAAGCTGTTCCCCCTGTCTTCAATCCGGATCCGATGTAATCTCCGATACGATATGATCCCACAGTTCCTTCGTCGGTCTCGGCAGATAGTGGATGCCGTCAACAGGATCTACGATCACGGATCCCGACTCGCTTATGTATTTATACAGGTCTATAACCCTGACACCCTTTTTACCGGCCCATTTTACAAGCGATGCGTTAAATTTCCGGATATTGCCGTCATAATAATAATCCCTGTCTGAGCCATTGAGCTTTGAATCGTCTGTCGGTCCCACTGTACACACGATGATCTTTGCACCTGATGCAAGGACATCCTCATAGCAGTCATCATAGCCGTAAAAATCCCCATTGTCATTAGCGCCCATCCATGTTACCAGAACATCAAAATTATCTTTTCCGTATTCATTTATCACATCCCTCATATAAGCAAGGCCGTATCCATGCTTTGCGTATACCGTTATATTGCTGCCTGCATCGACTCCTTCCATCTCATCGTCAGAATCCGCAAACATGTCGATGGTACGCGAATCTCCGATAAACAGTATTCTCTGCTGTTTCTCACCGGTATTCCCGTCATCCCCTTCCGAATCCGGCAGGGTCTCCTCCTGCCCGGCTGCCGTTTCAGATTCGGCCGTATCCTGCCCCGCATCCTGTTTATCAGAATCTCCCGACGGATCGCCTGTTTCTGAAGGCGCGGCCTCAGGCACAGTTTCAGACTCAGGCACAGCTTCAATCTCGGACATAGCTTCGTTCTCATCTGAAACTTCAGTCTCAGACACATCCGCAAATCTATCCGGCACATTTGCTTCTTCCTGTTTTGCACATCCCATCAAAACTGACATGCATATGATAAGAATACAGACACCCAGATATTTACATATCCCTGCCGTATAACCGTATCTTCCTTTATCCGCATTCCGCGTATGCTTATTCATATCCGTCCCTTTCCGCATGCCAAAACCTGCAGACACCTGTCCGGCAGGTTTTATTATCTGAAGCTCTTTGCCCAGTTAATAAGCGAATCCTTCCAGATATTGTTTTCAACATCCCTTCGCATCTGATCGGTCACCGGACCGTTCTTTGCCATCTTTTGAAGTATGACCGCCTGAAGCTGCTCAACCGTCATCTCCTCATAGGGTATATCGGGGATGACCGTTTTCTCCTCTTTGACCGGCTTTTCCTTCTTCACGGGTTTTTCCTCTTTTACAGGCTCTTCTTTGACGGGTTTTTCCTCTTTTACAGGCTCTTCTTTGACGGGTTTTTCCTCTTTTACAGGCTTTTTTTCTTCAGATATTACATGTGTCAGCGTTTTCCCCGTCTTTTTTCCATCGTCTGCCGGCGCATATATCTCGCCGTCATTTGGAGGAAGCGGGATATTCAGTCTCCCGCCGCTTGCGATCAGTCTGCCTCCGTACAGGAGCCCTTTGTATTCTCCGTCAGCTGCGGGTACATCTACCGAAGACTCATTATCATCATTATTTGCCGCTATCAGAAGCCTTCCGCGCCCAAAGGCAAACTGCCTGTTCGTTAGGCACAGTTCCCTGTAATCTCCCCACGAAAGATCCTCCCTGTATTCCCTGCGGACTCCCGCAAGGGCTGCGATAAGCTTTGTGCAGGGATTGTTTTTGATATCATCCCTGTGCTCGCTTATATCGATATACGGCCGGAGTGAATCGTCCGAAAATCTCTCCTTTTTCCCCTCTATCCCGAATTCGCTGCCGTAATAGATCGACGGAACACCGGGCAGCGTGAACAGAAGGATGTGGACCGGAGTGAAATGTGCCTTGTTTATTAGTTTGCTGCTTATCCTTTCAACATCATGATTATCCACAAAATTGTAAAGTTTGATGTGAGACGGGACCATATCGTTCGTTCGCTTTACCGTATGGGCTATCTCAAAGAAATTATGATCATTCATGCCGCTGTACAGTCCCTTATGGAGAGTATAATTAGTAACGCTGTGTAGCGTGTTCTCATTTGCCCATCTTGAATAATCCCCGTGTATGACCTCGCCCATGAGCCAGAAATCGGGCTTGACATCATCTGCAGTCCGGCGAAGATCCTTCATGAAATCAAAATCCAGTACATCTGCCGCATCAAGCCTTATCCCGTCTATATCAAATTCCTTCACCCAGAAGCGGATCACATCGCATATATAGTCCCTGACAGCCGGATTTCTCTGGTTCAGCTTGACCAGAAGATTGTAGCCTCCCCAGTTATCGTAGGAAAAGCCGTCATTATACTCGTTGTTTCCGCCAAAATTCACATTGCAGTACCAGTCCCTGTATCCGGAGGCCTCACGCTTTTCTTTCAGATCCTTAAACGCGAAGAAATCGCGTCCGGTATGGTTGAAAACACCATCCAGGATGACCTTGATCCCCGACGCATGACATTTCTTTACAAAATCCGTCAGGTCCTCATTAGTCCCAAGCCTGCTGTCAAGCTTCCTGTAATCCGTGGTCTCATAACCGTGTCCTACGGATTCAAAAAGAGGACCGATATAAAGAGCATTCACGCCAAGTTTCCTGATATGGTCTATCCACGGGACGAGAGTATTAAGCCTGTGTTCGGGTTTGCCGTAATAATTCTGCTTCGGTGCCCCCGTAAGTCCCAACGGATAAATATGATAAAAAACTGCCTCGTCATACCACGCCATGATAATCCTCCCAAAAATAAAATCTTTCTGCCGCTCTTCCTTTGTGCTTCTGTCATATCTGCATCAGCTGTCAAGCGATTTCTTCAGTTCCTCTTCCGAAATGAGTTTTTCCGGATCCAAAAGGTCAACGATATAGGATTCACCCGAAAGGGTATATTCACTGTCGCTGGCGATCTTTCCTATCTCATAACCGGTCAGTTCCTTAAACTTATCCCTGAATTCTTCCTCGGAGATCTCATTCCCGTTTTCATCCCTGCAGACAAAAGGATAGGTATAATCGTTTTCCGGACTGTCATTCGTATCGTTTACCGAAAGGAGAACGGCCTGTTCCCCGTTTTTGATCGTACACAGAGAAAAACTGTACGTAAAACCGGCATCATACTCCTTGATGTAGTACCCAGTGTTTTCCACGCCCCACGCAATTTCATATCCGACGGCCCTTCTCCCTGCCGTATCAAACTCGTGTGCCGACCCTTCAAAGCAGGTCAGGAACGAAAAGTGATCTGAAAAATCGGCGTGATCCCAGATAAGTTCCGGTATATCATCCTTATTTATGTCATACAGACAAAAACCGTTGTTCTCGGCTGACTTATAATCCTCATTATCCTTCAGGCTTTCCAGATAATCCTGATAGATCTTTTTCCAGTCCTCTTCAGACGCTTTCTGCTCTGCGCTCTCCTCCACCGGCTGATCCGCTGATTCTTCTGCGGGCTGTTCTGCAATTTCCTCTGCGGGCTGTTCAACGGGCTCCTCC
This sequence comes from Lachnospiraceae bacterium, assembly GCA_017614155.1. Classification (GTDB taxonomy): domain Bacteria; phylum Bacillota; class Clostridia; order Lachnospirales; family Lachnospiraceae; genus NK4A144. Next base: position 11,579 of record JAGACK010000055.1, on the reverse strand, counting down.
ACGGGCTGTTCTGCGCTCTCCTCTGCCGGCTGTTCCACCGGCTGATCCGCGCTCTGCCCTGCCCCACATCCGGCAACGGTCAGTAAAACCATACACGCCAAACATATGGTCATCGCTTTTTTCATCATGAATCTGCTCCTTTACGTTTCCTCTTCACACAGATACCCTGTGCGCAACTTCATATATTATATCCCGATAGCAGATTTCGAACAACAAAAATCCAACAGTTTCAGCCTTTTTGCAGATAAACCGTTCCTTTTCCGAAAAGATGACCCGGCATGATACTGTTTACCCGGATACCGCGCCGGTGTATAATAAGAGCGTCCGGCCGAACCTTAACATGCCGGAAAAAACTAATTGGAAAAGGAGAAGGAATATGAAGATCTACTCGGTTTTGGATCCGGAATTTGCACCCTACGGAAAAGTACTGACAGGCTACAGCACAGACTCTCTCTTGAAGGCGCTTGATGAAAAAACACCTCTGCCTGAAGGTGTTGAGTATGTCATGAGCGAGGCCGCCCTCGAATACACAGACATATTCGGAGCGCTTCAGAACAACGCCTACGGCGGGATGCCCATCCAGGTCGGCTACTGCAACGGCCACAACACGAAGCTCAACTGCCTGGAATATCACAGGGACAGCGAGCTCAACATAGGCTCGACAGATTTCATCCTGCTGCTTGCAAAGGCAGACGATATCGAAAACGGAAAGCTTGACACATCCAAAGTAAAGGCTTTCAGGGCAGAAAAAGGGCAGATAGTCGAAGTATATGAGACCACTCTTCACTACGCTCCCTGCTCCGCAAAGAAGGGCGACGGTTTCAAGGTCACGATAGTCCTTCCCAAGGGAACAAACGGTCCCGCGCCAAGGCTCGACGCGAAAAATGAAGAGGACAGGTGGATGACAGCCTGCAATAAATGGCTGCTTGCCCACGCCGAATCTGCGGAAGCAAAGAGCGGCGCATATGTCGGCCTTACCGGTGAAAACATTGATATAGAATCTCTTATCTGATCAGCAGTTATAATACAGTAAAAGGAGACAGGGGGACGGTCCTGTTGTTTCCTTCCCTCAACCATTTAGATCATAATCATCCGGTTCGGAAGGAGACAACAGGACCGTCCCCCTGTCTCCCTTATCCTTAAAATACTTCTTCCATTTTCCTGTAAATCTCCCGAAGTCTTCCATCGCTCAGGTCGGTTTCGTTCAATACGGTATATCTGTCCGGACGTGTCGCGGCAGCTTCCTGCCATGCCCGGACAAATATCTCCTCCGTGACGCCGTTTGCCGAGGGCTTTACCGGCAGTTCATACTGTTTTATTATCTTTTCAATCTTTCCGGTATCCCGTCCCTGAAAAATACAGGCCGCGTAGGAGCCCATGGCTGTAGCTATGCCATGAGGGACACTGACCTGCTCCGAATGCTCTTCCTCAAGCGCATGGCAGAAAAGATGCTCCGAACCGCTGCTGGGTCTCGAACAGCCGGCTATCTCCATAGCCAGACCGCCCATCACAAGGGCATCCGTCAGCCTTCGTATGAAATCGGGCTCCTTCAGGTCTTTCCTTTCATTGTTCATTATGCTCTCCAGAGCCATATGGGAGATCATGCAGGCAAAGTCATCCACAGTATCACCATTCTTTCTGCCTGCCAGTTTCCAGTCATACAGGGCCGTGTATTTTGACAGCGTATCGCCTATGCCGGCCAGGAGCTGCCTGTCAGGGGCGTTCTTTACAACACTCACATCAACTATGATCGCATCAGGTATCGTGCATCTGAAGCTCTTTCTGGCTTTTCCCTCAGTCCCAAGGACAGCCACCGGAGATGCAAGCGAATCATTCGAGAGAGTCGTGGGGAGCGAGATCAGCTGCGATTTTGAGACAAAAGCCGCAAACTTTGCAAGGTCCAGCACCGTCCCGCCTCCGAAACCGATCACCAGCTTTATTTCGTTCATTGCGATATACTTTGCCAGCTTTACGGCGCTGTCATAATCCGATGTTTTTATCAGATATATCTCGCTTGCCGGAAAATCCCTTTTGATCTCATCCAGGATATCCTTAAACAGACCCGCAAGGCTTTCCTCGGTAACGATTATTGTCTTCGATCTTTTCAGTTTTGGAAAAACATCCCTCATGCATCCGGGGATATCGTTGAAAATTCCTTCTTCCACAACAAGGTGGTTCGGCAGCCTGAAACGGTTCATTTTTCATCCTCCCTTATATCTGTATCTCCTTAGCCGGCAGAAGAAACCAGTTCAAGTATCTTTTTATAATCATATCTGGCTTCTGCTTCGCAGATCTTTTCGTACAAATCCCTGTATGTATCCGGGATGCGGTATTCCTTCATTTCATCCAGGATACTGTCAATGCGGTCACAGGACATTTCCTCTGCCGCGGCTTTTATCTCATCAAACACGGCAGCCATGAGCCCGTCATTGGCCTCCGGCTTGCCAAAGTCAGAATTGTGCCCTGATGATACGGCTGCCAGAGCATCCTTAAAACCGGCATACTCCTGCATGAACGCTCCATGCCGGCTGCAGATATAATCAACATCTCCTTCCTTCCCGGCTCTTTCGAGGCTTTGCGCCTCCTCTCCAAGTTCCATGGCTCCTATTATCCTTGAGGAGCTCTTGAGGGCATGGACCTTTATCGTATAGTTCTTCCAGTCTTTTTCATCATATAATCTGTTCAGATCTTTGATATTGCCATCGATCGAATCATGAAATATCTTTAACAGATCCGTGTATGCCTGTACTGTCCCGCTGTTTTTGATCCCGGCTTTCGTATCTATATTGCAGTTTTCCAAAACGCCCAGCCCGCCCGGGATGTTACGTGCGGCTTCAGGCTCGGGATTGCTACCGGCATCATAATGAATATTGACAAGTTCTGCAGGAAGGTATTTCTGCATCATTTTTTCCAGCCTGTCCGGATCGATCGGTTTTGAAATATAATCATCAAAGCCCGCTTCTATATATTTTTCCCTGACTCCCGATACTGCATTGGCCGTCAGGCAGATCATGGGCGTATTACTGTTCGGATTGCCGGCGTCCGCTTTTATTTCCTGAAGCGTTTCGATACCGTCTTTTTCCGGCATCATGTGGTCAAGAAAGATCATGTCATACTTTGTCCTGCGCGACATCGCTATTGCTTCATCCCCGCCGTATGCCATATCCGTCCTGATAAGCGTCTGCTTGATGAGGTTTCCGAACACCACCAGGTTCATTTCATTATCATCTACCACAAGAACCCTGGCATTTTCGGCCGTGAACCTTTCGTGGTATTTATTTATGCCTGTGTTCTGCTGTTCCGAAGCGGTTTCATAGTTTCCCATAGGCTGTCTGTCGATAACCCTCTGCTTCAGTCTGAAGCTGAACACAGAGCCCTTGCCATAGGTACTTTCCACTTTCAGGGATGATCCCATCACTTCGAGAAGATTCCTTGCTATGCTCATTCCCAGGCCTGTTCCCTCAATATTGCGGTTTCTCTTCTCTTCGATCCTTTCAAACTCCGAGAAAAGCTTGTCCATATCCTCATGTTTTATCCCGATCCCGGTATCCTTCACATATACCTTCAGTATAATACAGTCATCATCATCAGTTTCCTCATAGCTCATGCCAAAAATCACATGGCCTTTCTCGGTATATTTAACTGCATTAGTAAGCAGATTTGTGATGATCTGTTTTATCCGTACCTCATCGCCGAACAGTCCCCTGGGAATCCTTTCATCAAAGTCCAGAAACAGCTCCAGTTCTTTTTCCTCTGCCCGGGTCCGTATCATGTTTACCAGATCATTTAACATCGAAGGCAGGCTGTATCCCGCCGGAATGATCTCGATCTTTCCTGCCTCGATCTTTGTAAAATCAAGGATATCATTTATTATGCCCAGCAGACTCTGTCCGGCAGTCTTTATATTTGATGCATACGCAGTTATCACATTGTCGCTGCTCTCTCTGAGGATCATCTCGTTCATGCCCAGCACAGTATTGATCGGCGTGCGGATCTCATGAGACATATTTGCGAGAAAGTCGCTCTTGGCGCGGTTTGCGGCTTCCGCGTTCAGTACCTGTTCCGCAAGGGAATCAGATGTGGTCTGCAAAGCCCTTGACAGAACTCCGAGTTCATCCTGCCTGTCCAGTTCTATCTTTTCGCTGAAATCGCCGTTCTGATACTTTTCCGCAACCGCCGCTATCCTCTCCATCGGACCGGTTATGGACCTGATCTGGATATAGCAGATAACCGTGACAACAGCGAGAGTAACAAAGAGTATAATAATATAGAGAACTATAGTATTTATTATCTTTTCCTTCTGCTGGCCTTCATACCATTCTCTGCTGAAATCCACGGCAATGATCCCTGCAACTTTCCCATTCGAATCAAAAACCGGGCTGTATGCGCTGTAGAAGGATCCCCATGCGTCGGTGTAAGGTTTTTCATCTGCTGACGGTATCCCTTTACTTGCCAGGATCAGAGCATCGGTCTTTACTACTTCACCACCAAATTCTGCAGGATCGTCCAGGGCCGGATCAACGGTAAATGTGAACCTCCCGTTTTTTTCAGCACGGATCCCGTATACAAATTTAGATTCGATATTATCGCGGTAAACGGCCAGCGTATCATAGATGCGCTGATACGCTTCCGTATCCCTGTCTTCCGCCGAAAGCGAAGCCAGATCATCACCTCTTACCGAACCTGAAGCACAGTTTGCGATATCGATCATCCTTTGTCTCGTAGAAGCCGAAATGGCTCTTTTCGACTCCATCAGAGAAACTACGCAGATCGAGGTTGATGACAGCACAACCGCAAAAAGAACGATAAACCATATCCTGGAAATAATGCTTTTCTTTTTTCTTACCATAATGATCCCTTATTATCCGTCCATCCGTATCTTTGCCGCCGGCTTAAATATCGGGCCTGCCTGACAGAGGATCCCGGAGCACATTTACCTTAATATAATATATCAGAACTCTTCTCTCTGTCGCCACATGGTTTTTTGATCTTTTTCAAAAAAGTACTTGCATTGGAAACGATTCCATGCTATAGTGTCTCCAATGGAATCGTTTCCAAAAATATGTGTCGTTCATAAAGGATTAAGGAGGAAGATCATGAAAAAGAAATTACTCAGCGCATTATTATGTGCAGCAATGACAATGTCGTTACTGGCAGGCTGCGGACAGGCAGCAGCAACAGGCGGCGCAGCAGGCTCTGATGCCGGCAGCTCGGACACAGGCAGTGCAGCAGATTCTTCGGAAGCAGACAGCACGGACACAGCTGCTTCGGCAAAGGCAGGCGAAGGCTCCGTTTACTGGCTCAATTTCAAGCCCGAGCTTGATGAGACCATCCAGGCTCTCGGAAAGAAGTATACAGAGACAACCGGTGTTCCGGTAAAGATAGTAACCGCCGCTTCCGGAACATACAATCAGACCCTTCAGTCCGAGATGGACAAATCAGAAGCCCCTACTCTTTTCGTAATAGGAAATGCCGCAGGTGTTAAGGATTGGGGTGAATACGCCATGGATCTTACAGGTACGAAGATAGCTGACGAGCTTACATCAGATGCCTACAATCTGTATGACAGCGACGGAAAGCTTGTTTCCATCGGCTACTGCTATGAATGCTACGGTATCATTGCAAATCCTGACCTGATCGAAAAGGCAGGACACAGCATGGATGAGATCAAAAACTTTGACGGACTCAAGACTGTAGCTGAGGATATACACAAAAATGCCGGATCTCTCGGATTTGACGCATTCTCATCTTCTGATATGGATGACTCTTCTTCCTGGAGATTCACGGGACATCTTGCAAACCTTGAGTACTTCTATGAGGAAAAGGCAGCAGGATCAAAGTGGGAGAGCTGCCCCGAATCACTGACCGGCGCATATCTGGACAACTACAAAATGCTTTATGACCTTATCATCAACAACAGTCTTACAGACCCCAAGGATCTTGCAAACGGCGGTCATGACGCAGAGGCTGAGTTCAAAGAGGGCAAGGCGGCATTCTTCGTAAACGGTTCATGGGAATATGCTGCAGTATCCGGAGATGTTCCGAATGCAACAATGATCCCTTATTACTGCGGTGTTGCAGGCGAAGAAAAAGCAGGTCTCAACTGCGGAACAGAAAACTGCTGGGCAGTTAATGCCAATGCATCCGAAGCAGATCAGCAGGCTACCATCGACTTCATGGTATGGCTTGTGTCAGATCCCGATGCCAGCAAGGCAATGGTTGAACAGCTCGGCATCATGCCGTACAAAAACGCGGTCGAATCTTCCAACGGCTTCCTTAACGATGCTGCAAAATACGAGGCCGACGGATGCTATGTAATGGACTGGGCAACAAACTATCAGCCTAATGTTGATGACTACCGCGCAGCTCTTGTTTCCGCACTGAACCAGTACAACGCCGATCAGAGCGATGGAAACTGGGGTCTCGTAAAGAATGCCTTTGTTGACGGCTGGGCTACACAGTATGCGCTGGCAAATGCTGACTGATCAGATCCTGAAATCTTTATCATAGTCTTATCAGAGAGGCGGGCAAAAAAGCTGCCCGCCTCTTTTTTACAGGAGGTATCACATGAAGAAAAAACGATCCAAAACCCCGAGGGAATCGATCAAGAAGCACTTTCTATTATTCATGGGGCCGGTTCTGGCGGCATTTTCCATAGGCTTTGTATGGCCTTTCATCCAGGGAATATATCTTTCATTCTGCAAATTCCGGTTGATAAAGGATGCCAAATTTATAGGTATTTCCAACTATGTCAAAGCTCTGTCGGATGCCAGTTTCAGGTATTCCTTTGAATATACGGCAGTCTTTGCGATAGTGAGTCTCATACTCATCAATGTCCTTGCTTTCACTGTTGCATTTATCCTTACGCAGAACATAAAAGGAAGCAACCTTTTCCGGACCGTTTTCTTCATGCCGAACCTGATAGGCGGGATCGTTTTAGGATACATCTGGGCAATGATCTTTGACGGTATCCTTTCAAGATACAGCACTTCTATCCTGCTTGAAACCAAGTACGGCTTTTGGGGACTGATCATACTGATGATCTGGCAGCAGGTGGGATATATGATGATCATCTACATCGCGGGACTGCAGGCTGTCCCGGACGACATGATAGAGGCTGCAAGCATTGACGGCGCAACCCGTCTCCAGACACTGTTCAGGATCACTATCCCCAATGTCATGCCCTCCATTACGATCTGCACATTCTTAAGCCTCACGAACGGATTCAAGCTTTTTGACCAGAACCTGGCCCTGACCGGAGGACAGCCATTCATCATCCAGCCGGACGGTTCTGCGATCAAGACTACCGAGATGATCGCTCTCAACATTTTTAATACATTCTATGGCTCCAACAAGGCGGCTACCGGCGTGGCACAGGCAAAAGCGGTATTGTTCTTTATACTTGTTGCCGCTCTCGGACTGTATCAGCTTGCCGTTACCAGAAAGAGGGAGGTGCAGCAGTAATGAAAGATAATACAAGAAAAATGATATATACAGTCATTCTCTCCGTCGTATGTATCCTGTGGGTGCTCCCGGTCCTGGCTGTAGCCGTAAATTCATTTAAGGTAAACACATTTGTAAAGACCGATACTTTCAGTCTTCCTACAGGAGAGATGTTTGCCGGCTTTTCAAACTTTATAAAAGGCATGACCTTCGGAAACTATCCTTTCTACAAAAGTGTCCTGTACAGTGTAGTGATAACTTTTCTTTCTGTTGCATTGATCCTCTTGTTCACATCCATGGCAGCATGGTATATTGCTAGAGTAGATAACCTTATATGCAGGATAGTATATTTTCTCTGCGTGTTTTCGATGGTAGTGCCTTTCCAGATGGTAATGTTTACGCTTTCAAAAACAGCAGACAAACTCAGGCTCAACACACCGTTTACGATACCAATCGTTTATCTCGGATTCGGGGCAGGACTTGCAGTCTTTATGTTTGTCGGTTTTGTGAAAACGATACCCCTTGAAGTTGAAGAGGCGGCTGCGATTGATGGATGCGGACCGGTAAGAACTTATTTCCTGGTCGTTGTGCCCATGCTCAAACCCACCCTTATCTCCGTAGGCATCCTGGAGCTGATGTGGGTATGGAACGACTATCTGCTTCCTTACCTCGTTCTGGATATTAATGAATACAGAACCATACCGATCCATATACAATACCTGAAGGGCAGCTACGGGACAGTGGATCTCGGCGCGACCATGGCGCTGATACTGCTTTCCATAATCCCGGTCATTATCTTCTATCTTGCATGCCAGAAGTACATTATAAAGGGAGTTGCCGCAGGCGCGGTTAAGGGATGAAAACGAACAGTAATATTACCATAAAAGATATCGCAAGAATGTGCAATGTGGGAGTAGGCACTGTTTCGCGCGCAATAAACGATGATCCGGGCATCAATGAAAAGACTAAGGAAAAGATACTTGAGACCGTAAGGAAATACAGATATGTCCCGAATACAAGCGCAAGAAATCTCAAGATGACCGAGTCAAACACCATAGCTCTGATAGTCTGCGGTGTGGGGAATGTTTTCTTTACATCAATGTATGACGATTTTCAGAACGAACTTGAAAAGAACGGCTATGATTTTTTTCTCGATTCCGTGGATAACGATGTGAATATTCCTGCCGAGGCATTTCGTCTCTCAAAGGAAAAACGGCTGAAGGCTATTATTTTTTTAGGTGGCTGGATCAATCCGGAAAGCAAATCTCTTTTGAACATAAATGTCCCTTTTGTGTTCTGTACGGTATCGCAGACGATAGAGGGACCGCATCCTCCCTGTCCGACGGTAGGCATCAATGATATCACCGAAGCAAAACGCATGGTCGACTATTTGTGTGACATGGGACACAGACGGATCGCGATCATAGCGGGTGTCGAAGGAGATATGGCTGTCGGCGGAGGGCGGCTGATAGGTTATAAGCAGTCGCTGACTGAACACGGCATAGAGGTGGACGAAAGACTCATCTTTCATATGAAGAAGGATATCGATGAGTTCACTGCAGAAAACGGTTATGCCGTCACACAGGAGCTTATCGCTTCAGGGCTTGATTTCACGGCCGTGTTCTGCATATCCGACCTTACAGCGATGGGCGCCTACCGGGCCATCTACGACGCAGGACTAAAGATACCGGATGATATCTCCGTAGTCGGATTTGACGGTATTGAATTAGGTGACTATATGTTTCCGAGGATCACAACGATGGTCCAGCCCAGGCATGAAATGGCCCTTGAATCTGTCAGAATCGTGTCAGGCCTGATTTCCGGAGAAGAAGACATATCCGACGCAGTATTTGAAACAGAGCTCCTGACCAGGGATTCGGTCAGAAAGCTCAATTAGTCAACAGGAGGAAACTTATGAGAAAAAGCGGTGTTCTTCTCCCGGTGTTCTCGCTTGCGGGACCATACGGGATAGGATGTTTTTCCAAAGAGGCATATGAATTTGTTGATTTTCTTTCAGGATCAGGACAGAGCTTCTGGCAGATACTTCCCCTTGGTCCTACCAGCTACGGGGATTCTCCGTATCAGTCATTTTCGACGGCCGCAGGCAATCCGTACTTTATCGATCTGAAAGAGCTCATCAAAGAAGGCCTCTTAAAAAAGTCAGAATGTGACCGCTCCGGATTGAAAACGGATGATAACTATATCGATTACGGACTTTTATACCGGAAGCGTTTCATGCTGCTAAAAAAAGCATATGGAAGGATATCTCCTGCCCTGCGCGCAAAGGTCGGCAGATTTGTTAAAAAGAACAGGGACTGGCTTCCCGACTATGCTCTTTTTATGGCGCTCAAAGATGCTCATGGCGGCGCATCCTTCATGAAATGGGAAGATGAGCTGAGGCTTCGCAGACCTGCGGCGATAAAGGCCGCCTTCAAAAAATATGCTGATGAAGTTGCTTTCTATGAGTGGATCCAGTTTGAGTTTTTCAGCCAGTGGGAAAAGCTGAAAAAGTACGCCAATAAGTCCGGCATCAGACTGATCGGAGACATACCGATTTATGTGGCAGAAGACAGTGCCGATGTATGGGCGCATCCCGAACTGTTTCAGATGGATGAAGATCGAAGACCTGTTGCCGTTGCAGGCTGTCCCCCGGATGCTTTTTCAGATGACGGACAGCTTTGGGGCAATCCCCTGTATGACTGGAAATACCACAAAGAAACAGGTTATCAATGGTGGATCCGGCGCATGAAAAACTGCATGCAGATGTACGATATCATCCGCATCGATCACTTCAGGGGCTTTGATGAGTACTACAGCATCGATGCCGGTGCAAAAAATGCGAAAAAGGGAAAATGGAAAAAGGGACCCGGGCTTGCGCTCTTCAGGGCAATAAAAAAGGAGCTCGGTCAGACTCCGATCATTGCCGAGGACCTTGGTTTTATGACAGATTCAGTCAGGAAGCTGGTTTGTGATACGGGCTTCCCCAACATGAAGGTGCTTGAATTTGCCTTTGACGGCCGGGATGAGAGTTCCCCTTCAGACAAGACCAATGATTACCTGCCCTTCAATTATGACAAGAACTGCGTGGTCTACACAGGAACTCATGATAACGAAACTCTCCGGGGATGGCTCGACAGTATAAGCAGATCAGAATATGCCGAAGTTCAGGACTATGTTGACTGTCATGTGAATAATAAGGGCCTTCTTACAAAAAAGCTGGTTCGCGCAGCGCTTGCTTCGTCAGCCGATATGTGCATCATCCCGCTGCAGGACTGGCTGGGGCTTTCCAACAAAGCCAGGATAAACACGCCGTCCACGATCGGAGAAAACTGGAAATGGCGTATGGATAAAAACGCTCTGAACAGAGAACTTTCTGCACAGATGAAAAAACTCACCAGGCTTTACGGAAGATAAACTACCTGAAAACAGCTCATTCCATCACGATACGAAAGGAGAAAACATGGAAAAGAGAATAGAGGAAGTACTGAAAAAAACATTCGGACGCGGCATAGACCAATGCACAGATGAAGAGATACAGAAAGGCCTGCTGATACTGACAAAGCAGGAGATGGCAGGCCGCCCCGCTGTTTCCGGAAAAAAGAAAGTATATTATATCTCTGCCGAGTTTCTGATAGGAAAGCTGCTCTCAAACAACCTTATTAATCTCGGAATGTACGAAGATGTTAAGGATGCTCTGAAGAAACATGGCAAAGAGCTCTCACTTATTGAGGAGTATGAGCCTGAGCCCTCGCTCGGAAACGGCGGCCTTGGAAGACTTGCTGCCTGCTTTCTGGATTCCATAGCAACCCTGGGACTTCCCGGAGACGGAGTGGGCCTGAATTATCACTACGGCCTTTTTGAGCAGAGGTTTGAAAACAGGCTTCAGAAGGAAGTGAAAAATCCCTGGATCACCGACAACTGCTGGCTTACGCGCACCGACAGAAGTTTTGCGGTACCGTTCAGACGCTGCACGGTCCGTTCTTCCATGTATGATATAGATATCCCCGGATATCAGGCTGAAGGGATAAACAAGCTTCACCTTTTTGACCTTGATTCCATTGACGAGAGTCTGGTAAACGGAGATTCGATCAATTTTGACAAAAATGATATAGAAAAGAACCTCACGCTTTTCCTTT
>JAGACK010000054.1 GCA_017614155.1 Lachnospiraceae bacterium | reverse complement strand
GATCTATACCCAAAGCTCAAACGATCTGCTCAAAAAAGCAGACTACACAGGAAAAGAGGTAGAGCCTGCCATAGATGTGAAGGTCAAAGTCGGATCTTCATACGAGACTGTACCGAAAGAGGCGTATACGGTAAGCTATCTGAACAATGTATCAAGAGGCAAGGCGACCATCATCATAACAGGCGACAGCAAAAAAGCCTTCGGTACAAAGACAGGCGCCTTTACCATAGGTGTGAGAAAGTTTGAGGATATCCTGAAACTGATATTCTTCAGATAATTGAAAATGAGACAAGGCGAGGCAGGGGATGTTTCTCCTGTCTCGTTGTTATTTTGAGGTGTTATTGTTATAATAAAAAATGGCGATTGCCATGAAAATAACAGGGAAATCACACAGGAGGTGAGTATGAAGAGAGTTTTGAGGTCAGTTACTGCTGTCGTTTTGGCATTTGTGATGACGGCAGGTTCGGCATGCTTTGTTTTTGCGGAAGAGGAGGAAGCAAAGCCGGTCAAAAAGGGAGCCTATGAGGAAAAGAAACTCCCGGTCTACAAGGGTGAGATGACGGATGAAACCATCACCGTCCGTTATTATGATGAAAGCCCGAATGTGCCTTATATCGGCATCAAGGAGTATTACGACTGCTTTATCGAAGAAAGCCTGGATAAGAAGGATACTCCGATGTCCGTGGAAAAGAGCGACGACGATATATATATCCTGAAGAACGCCCACGGAGAAGCGACCATTGATGTTGGAAAAGGCGAGATGTCTTTTGATGATATGGCTGAATTCACAAACCTCATGGGCCTTGTCCAGGAAGGTATGAGCAACTGTTATCTGGACGGACTTCCTTATGTGAGGATAAAAGAACTGAAGAATACCGGGGACGGCAGCAGAACGCTGGATTTTGCAAAATATGATATAAAGATCTACGGCGACGATGATGATGTGTATTTACCGGAGTCAACGCTTTCAGATATTTTCACTGATCTGGTATATCATTACACTGCATGCAACGGGGAGACCGTTTATTTCAACACTGTTAATACGTGCGATCACGAAATGGTGCTGACCATAGATCCGGACTTTTCAAAGCCGTTTATGGAATCGCTTGATGACGACATGAACAGGCCTGAGGATTTGGCTGATTTTTCCTTCAAGGAGCTTTGCTTCTCATTTGACAATTTCTACGGGCTTCCCGGCAGGGCTGTATTGAATGATGATCTCGAGGAAAAGGGGCTGGAGGAGGCTCTTCTCGAATACGGGAAGGAAGGCAAAGAGACCATCGAACTGCTGAAATCAGCAAATCTGGTAGACTATCTGACAGGCTTTGATAAGCTTCAGCTTTTTGTGGACGATGCAGGACATACCAAAGTCAATGTTGACAAGCTTGGAAATGCAAAATCTGATGAGCTTAAGACTGAATTGAATGAAAAGAAGGAAGAGGTCAAGTCTGATTTCAAGAAGGTTCAAAAAGAAGATGACAGAATCGGAGATATTTGGGATTATATATATCCCAGGAAGCAGATGAGGGATGATGCATACAAGGGCGAGAGATATATCAAAAAAGGCGATACGGCAGTGTTTGTCCTTGATTCTTTCATGGGCTTTAATATGGACAAGCTGAATGATTATTACAAAGGCGATGCTGCAAAGCCTACGATCATGACCATGAAGGATGATGACATGCTGCTCATAGATGCATGCATGAAGGATGCCGAAGATGATCCTGAGATCAAAAATTTCGTCATCGACATTTCAAATAATACCGGAGGATCTCTTGATGAGGTGGCGATGCTGTGTTCGCTGGTGACAGGACAAAGAGAAACTTCTTTCCTGATTGAAAACGCCAAGACCGGGCAGAAAACAGTCGAAACCTATGAAGCTGACCTGAATTTTGATAAAGAGTTTGATGAAAAAGATGAAAGAAAGCCCTATGATCTGAATTTTGCGATCCTTACGAGCACAAACTCATTTTCGTGCGGAAACGCATTCCCGTCTGCCATGAAGGATATGGGATATCCGATAATGGGAGAGCAGAGTGGCGGAGGCGGATGCGCGGTCCTGGTACAGACAACCGGAGAAGGCTTCACATACCGTATGTCTGCTTATAAAGGACGCCTGCTCAATGAGGACGAAGAGCAGATAGATAACGGTATTCCCGTGGATGTCGATCTGGTAAGGAAAAGAGAGAACGGAAAGCCGAAATATATAACGGTTAATTTTAAATATGAAGGTAAGGAGTATGAGGGCAGGACTCCCGATTATTCCGATTTCTACGACATAGACAGACTGTCAGAGGAAGTGAATAAGCTCTATTCGGAAGATTGATCAGAATGAAAAAAGCCGGTGCATCCAGACGATGCACCGGCTTATTTTTATTGTCGCGGTTCAGCCCGGGATAAGAATCATTTATCCGCAGGTTTGTCTGTCAGCCATTTTTTCAGCATGGCTTCAAGGATCTCGCTTTTAACAGGCTTTGAGATAAAGTCGTTCATGCCTGATTCCAAAAGCACATCCCTTGCCTCGGAAACGGCGTTGGCAGTAAAGGCTATGATGGGAACATCCTTATATTCCGGATGTTCGCTGCGGATCTTTTTCATGGTCTCTATGCCGTCCATGCCGGGCATCATATGATCCATCAGTATCAGATCGAATTTCTCATCCTTTACGGAATTGAGGGCTGCTGCACCGCTTAATACGCAGGTCGGATGTATGTCAAACTGTTCCATGAGACTCTTTGCGATATAAAGATTGACGCTGTTGTCATCAACAACCAGGATCTTTGCATCGGGAGCGCTGAAGCGGTCTTTATCCGGAACGGAGGATACATATCCGTCATCCGCATTGTTCTTTCCGGAAATCTCCTGAGGTATGGTTATGGTAAAAACACTGCCTACGCCGTACTCGCTTTCAACCTTGATGTCTCCGCCCATAAGCCTGGCAAGACGCTGGGAGATGGTAAGTCCGAGTCCCGTGCCTTCGGCTTTTCTGTTTCGCTTGCTGTCCACCTGGGAGAAGGAATCAAATATCTTTTCATAATCCTTTTTCATGATACCTATGCCGGTATCAGCCACACGGATCTTCAGTCCGATATGTTCTTCATCTATGGGACTGCTGTCGACATTTATTCTGATGGAGCCCTTTGCGGTAAATTTCACGGCATTTGAAAGGATGTTCATGACGATCTGCCTGATCCTTGCGCTGTCGCCGTGCAGGTACTGAGGTATATCCGGAGCGATGTTCAGTTTCATCTCGACAGGTTTGTCATTCAGTCCTATTGAAGTGATATCAACTATATCCCGGACCATCTTCTTCACATCATAATCCATGGGATTTATCAGCATCGTGCCGGATTCGATCCTCGTAAAGTCGAGGATGTCATTTATTATGACAAGCATCGTGTTTGCAGAGGTGTATATATTTTCTGCGTATTCACGGCTCTTTTCATCAAGCTCCTGTTTGGTCAGAAGCTCAGACAGACCGACTACGGCATTCATCGGAGTCCTGATCTCGTGGCTCATATTTGCAAGGAAATCACTTTTGAACTGCGCAGCCTGGGCAATCTTTTCCTCGTGAAGCTGCAGCTCCTTTATCATGTCCGCGGTATTATTGGCAAGATCCCTGATCTCATCCCGGCCGTAGGGATATTCCCTGATCGCGTCGACTGTATCATAGGCGCGGCTGGTTGAAAACTCGTTGATCTGTTCGGACAGATGATTGATCCTGCGTATATGGTTCCTGTTGATGAAGAACAGGAGCAGGGCAGTCATGAATATAAGAATGAGACCAAGCTGCAGGATCAGGTAGAAGGTGCTCTTTGTGATCATGCTGTTTACATTTTTCACATCGACCTCAGTGACGATGAGTCCGACGCACTCATTGTTTATCACAAGGGGAGTATAGTAGGAATAGGTGTTGCCCCATTCATTGTTCCATTCGAATACTTCATCATACCGCTTCGCATTATGCCAGGTGTTCCACATAAGCTGATGATCGGCAGGCTCTTCGTAGTAGGAATCACCCATATAAAGGAAACCGGGGTGATCTTTGTCCTCCGTACGCTCACCGTCGATCATATACATGGTGTAGAGGGTCTCGTCATCGGGCACCAGAAAATAGGTGTAGGGGAGCTCAAAGGATTTCCTGGCCTGTTCAAAGGTGAGCAGCCAGTATTCATGCCTGTATGTATAATAAAGAAGCTGGAGATCGTCGCTCAGATCCTGGGGTTTTATATCGTTCTTGAAGGACAGGCCGGGATAGGCCTCTTCAAAGGCATGGTAAAACTCATCTCTTGCAGTTGTATAATCAGAGAAATCGCAGGGGATTCGAAGCTCACCATAATGGTCCATGTAGTATTTTTTGTAGTGCAGGAAGTCGTCGGGATCCTCGAGTATGAGTTCGGCAAGATAATCGCCTACCGATATGATCCTGTCCTTGCAGAGGCTTCTGTACATTCTGGTTTGGGAAAAGTAGGTAACAAGGACGGACACTAAAAGAGAGACGATGATAAATGCGGAGATCAGGTATCCGAATTGTCGGATCAGTTTAATTTTTGGTTTCATTCAATAACTCCCCCGGGCGCTGTTTTTATAGAAATGTTTTTTTATTTGCCCTCATATTTTATTACCGAGGTCAGATCGTAGTCTTTCAGCAGCTCGCGCCCTTTGAGTCCCTTCAGCTCGATCAGGCACAGGATCTTTTCCACGGTACCGCCGAGATCTTCCACAAGCTTCGCGGCGCATTCCAGAGTTCCTCCGGTCGCTACAAGGTCATCGACTATTACAACTCGCTGGCCCTTTTTTATCGAATCCGAGTGCATCTCAAGCGTAGAGGAACCGTATTCGAGAGAGTATTCTCTTGAGATGGTATCAAAAGGCAGCTTTCCGGCTTTTCTGACAAGGACCAGAGGCTTGCAAAGAGAATATGCAATGGGTGCAGCAAAAACGAACCCTCTTGATTCGGCAGCTGCCACCACATCAAATTCCACGCCCTCAAGGCATTTCATCATTTCGTCGATTGCCAGATGGAAGCCGTCCGCATCCTGCAGAACAGTGGTCACATCCCTGAAAATGATCCCTTCTTTCGGAAAATCCGGGATGCTCCTGATATATTCTTCAATATTTTTCATGGTTAAAAGAGTCCTGTAACTGAATTATTTGCATCCTGCATCTGACGGTTCTGCATCTGATATCTGTAGGTCTCGAGCGTACGGTTTCTGTTTAACTCTGACACAGCAGAACCGTATTCGGTATCAGCTATCCTGCTTACCGCAGCCGTGGTATTTATGGCCTCGGCCTCTTTGTTTGCTATCCTGTGTTCAAGGCCGTTGTATCTTGCACCGTCTTTGCTCCTGATGGCATTGAAGGAATTGATCGAATCTTTTATCGTACTGATATCAAAATCCGAGGGCAGATTCTTTGCAGCATTTTTGTCTGCAACCTTCATTTCGTTGAACCTGGTGGTCTCGAGCATGGAAGCGGCATCTTTTTTGAGCTCACTCATGTAGTCTGTCAGGACCTGCCTGTCATCATCGGACAAAAGAGAACTGCTGCTTCTCACGGCCTGTGAGTACATATCCATGAGATAATCGTTTGTTCCGCTGTACATGGAATCGGAAACATTGAGCATGCTCTTTTCGTCCTGATAGTTTTCTATCTCTTTGTTGGCCTTGTTGATGGCAGAAAGCATCTTTTCGGATATGGCCAGGCCTGCGGCGTCATCTTTTGCGCTGTTGATCTTCTTTCCGCTTGAAAGTTTTTTGTAATTGTCGCGGATTGCCGGCTCCTGTGCCTTGCTGTAATATGCAGCCGGGCTGTTTATATTATTTATGCGCATCGACATAAGTAACACCCTCCTTTTCAATTTGAAGATACGAATGTATACTTAATCATAAGTATACATTGGTAAATCGGAAAAAGCAATTCGGATCATCCGTGGGAGGTTTATCATGAGCAAAAAAGATTCTTCAAAACTGGAACAGAAACTTGCAAAGGAGAGGACGGAACTGTCATATGACCGTACGGGACTGTCGATCCTGAGGACAAATCTGGCTTTTCAGAATTCAAGACTTGCAGTGGAGCAGACGCATCTGTCGTTCCTTCGGACCATTGTCTCGCTGGTCGGAAGCGCGGCTACGATCTACAAGGCGCTGCCTGCTCTGGGGGTGTCCGGCATGTTCAGTTCCTTACTGTCTGCATTCCTGATGCTTGCAGCCCTGCTGTTTATAATAAAAGACAGGATGACCATTCCCGGCCTTCGTGACGAGATCAGGAGCATGGAAGAGCAGTGTGACGAGATAATAATCAATTCAAAGGCCGATCTGCCCCATGCAAAGACAGAGGAAGGCTGACAGTTATCTTATGTTTGATTCAGGTTGTGTTTTGACCTGAAATATGCAAAAATAAGAAGATGTACAGGATGTCTTTCCGGACAGAAAAAACCTGATGGGAGCGCCATAAAATAAATATGGCGGCTGGGTTATGATCGAAAAGATAAAGGTTCTGCTTGGAATCGAGAAAAAAGATCCCTATGTCAGGGATTATATGGAATCGTCAAATATGCGGGCAGTCAAATATATGTGCTCGTTTGTTATTTTTGTCGAGACATGGATGATTTTTCGGATAATACGCATAGTTCTGTTCGGGATTGAAACACGTTCTCCGGAATGGATAAAGGTGCACCTGAGGCTGTATATCCTTCTTATCATCTCAAGCATCCTTATGCTTCTTTATGCCCTTGCCTATCTTCGTGGAAAGCTCAGGTCGCATGTGATAACCCAGACCTTCAAGGGTGCATACTGTCTCATCAGTGTGGTTTTTGGCATATATGTTTCTTATCTTGATTATATAAAGGGTGAGCAGATCATGGGTTTCCTGACTATGGTCCTGTTTGTTACCTGCCTCCTGGTCTGGCCGCCCCTGATTTCTGTCCTGATCATAACGGCTTCGTTCGGAGTCTTTTATTATCTTTGTGATCTTGCCGTTCCGGCAACTGTTGCCACCGACGTAAACATGTTCACGACTTATATTGCCATGGTGATGATAAGCATCGGCAATTACAGGCAGAGAAAGAGTGAAGCCCTGAAGGATGCGGGACTTGAGTATACCTCGACACATGATGATCTGACAGGGATCCTCAACATGTACTTTTTCAGGGAAGAAGCGGGAAAGAGATTTAAGGCGGCATCTTCGAGGGGAGAGTCCCTGGCCCTCATCTATTTTGATATCGTAAATTTCAAGACCTACAACGAAAGATACGGTTTTACCGAGGGAAACAGGCTTCTTGCCAATATGGCGGATGTGCTCAAAGAGATCTTTCCTGACGGTATTGTAGCCAGGCTTTCCGATGATCATTTCATAGTGCTTGCACCGCCCGACGATCCTGAAAAGGGTGTGCAGAAGGTTCAGGAAAAGCTCGTGCTCGAACAGGGGGATGTGTATCTTGGCATCAAGGCCGGCATTTATCTGACGGACGGCATGAAAAAGGATAAAAGCGGAGTGGAGGATATCAATATCCTCTGTGACAGGTCCAGGTTTGCGGTAAAGAGCATCAAGCACACACCGGATATCTGCTGCTTTTTTGATGAGGAACTGCATGAGCTTCAGCGCAGAAAGCATTATATCGTCAGCCGCATAGACAAAGCCATAGAGCAGGGTCATATACGGGTTTATTATCAGCCCATAATCGATGCAAAGTCCGGAAAGGCGTGCGCGCTTGAAGCACTGGCCCGCTGGGATGATCCCGAAAAGGGTCTCCTTTCGCCGGGTGTATTCATAGAGACTTTAGAGGAATATCGCCAGATCCACAAGCTTGACATACACATCATTGAAATAGTCTGCCGTGACCTGAAGGAGTTTTTTTCAAAATGGGAAGAGGTGCTCCCGGTTTCCGTCAATCTGTCGAGGCTTGATTTTGAGCTCTGCGACATAGCATCGGAGGTCAGGCATCTGGCAGAAAAGTATGAGATATCCAGTGACCTGCTGGAGATCGAGATAACGGAAAGCGCCCTGAGCCATAATCCTGAGGAACTTGACAGGGCAATGAACAATTTCCGGATAGCAAAGCACAATCTCTGGCTTGACGATTTCGGCGCAGGCTATTCGTCATTTAATGTACTGAAGGATTATTCCTTTGATGTTCTCAAGATCGACATGAAATTCCTCGAAGGCTTTGGAAAAAACGAAAGGTTTGAGCCTATAATGCAATCCATCATTACGCTCTGTG
Source organism: Lachnospiraceae bacterium (assembly GCA_017614155.1). Taxonomy (GTDB): domain Bacteria; phylum Bacillota; class Clostridia; order Lachnospirales; family Lachnospiraceae; genus NK4A144. The sequence goes on along the minus strand of JAGACK010000054.1, from coordinate 16,484 downwards.
ACAAGCTGGGGATGCTATCTCTAGCGGAGGGAGTGGAGACTGAAGAGGAATATGAATTCCTGAAAAAATGCGGCTGCTGCAGAGTACAAGGGTATTACTTCTCAAAGCCCGTTCCCATTGATAAGCTTCAGAGGGTACTGGCTGAAATACATTTTGAGGGCGGAGGCTGAGCATGGATAAAGGAAAACTTGTCAGGTTTCCCGCAGAATCGGTAATCCTTGAAGAAGGCAAAGTCAACAAGGAAATGTACAAGATCATAAGCGGCAATGCCGAGATGTATACAGGTTATGGCACGCCTTTGGAGAGCTTCCTTGGGATACTGGGGAAGCAGTCTTTTTTTGGCGAATTCGGACTGCTTTTGGGAAAGCCTTCGATCTATACTGTCATAGCTTATTCCGAGGTGACGGCGCTGAAGATAACGGAAAATGAGCTGTCCGCATTTATTGTGGAGAACCACAAAAATATCGTGGATATAATGCGGAACATGGCAGGCAGCATGCTGACCCTGAAGACCCAGATAGATATGCTCTTAAAGGAACTACAGAGTTCGGGAAAAGCGGATGATGAAAAGATAAGGGAAAGGATGGCGCAGGCAAGGCAGATCATGAAAAACTACGCCCTCCAGACCTATGTTCACAGTACAGACGTTTATGACAGAAAAGGCTGACAGTCGGACAAAGTATTTATTATCACGGAGGGGGTATCATGCAGGAACTGCTGGATAATTATTTTACGCTGAGTGACGGGTCTAAACTTCCGAGGATAGGCTTCGGAACTTATACCGAGGATTTTTCGGATAATACAAAAGCGATAGGGGAAGCCATCGAATGCGGATACCGGTTTTTTGATACGGCATCCCTCTACGAGACAGAGCGGTGCCTTGGCGAGGCAGTAAAGAACAGCGGTCTGAAAAGAGAGGATTTTATCATCGAGACAAAGCTCTGGATCGATGAGATGGGTTATGAAGGAGCAAAGGCTGCGATAGAAAAGTCCCTGAAGAGGCTTTCGATGGATTATGTCGATATCTACATGATCCATTGGCCGAGACAGACCGGAAAGGATGACGAGGACTGGAAAAAACTTGATATAGAAACCTGGAAGGCCATGGAAGAGATGGTCGATGAGGGAATAGTAAAAAGACTCGGCGTCAGCAATTTCCTGCCGCACCATCTGCAGAATCTGCTCGACAACTGCAGGATAAAACCGGTAGTCGATCAGCTGGAGCTGCATCCGGGGTATTCACAGGAAAGGGCTCTTCATTACTGCATGAAGAACAAGGTCCTGCCCATGGCATGGAGCCCGCTGGCAAGAGGAAGGGATAATGCACAGATCGCAAACGAGATCCTGTCAAAGCTTTCAAAAAAATACGGCAGGAGCGTTCAGCAGATTTCCCTCAGATTCCTCATACAAAGAGGCATACTGCCGATACCGAAGGCAGTCTCAAAAGAACACATGATGAGCAATCTGGAAGTCTTTGACTTCGCGCTCGACGGAGACGATCTGTCGATGCTTACAAATATGCCCCAGTGCACATGGCTGGGAGAGCATCCGGATTTTCATATACCGCAGGCAAAAAGCAATCCGGACAATAAATAAAGAAAAGGAAGGAAACAAATGGGAGACTGGATCACAGTCATTGATGACGACATTTCAAATCTGAAGATGGCAAATCATATACTGACGGGGGAGGATTTCAGGGTCAGCTGCCTGAAGTCGGGAACGGAACTTCTGGATTTCCTGAAGTCCAATACGCCCGATCTTTTGCTGCTTGATATCCATATGCCGGAACTGAACGGTTTTGAGACTCTTGAAAAGATTAAAGAGGATGAAAGGCTTGCTGCAATTCCCGTCATCTTTCTGACTGCAGATGATGATGCGGAAACCGAAGCAAAGGGCCTTTCTGCCGGCGCGATGGATTTCATAAAAAAGCCTTTCGTCCCGGAAGTCCTGCTTTTGAGGGCAAGACATACCATAGACCTCATCCGTCTCCAGGGTGACCTGGCCCGGGAAGTGAGCAGAAAGACAAAGGAGCTGATCGCTGAACATGACAAGATCGAAAGGATGTCGATGCAGGTAGTAAAAGCCCTTTCCGGAGCCATAGATGAAAAGGATACCTATACCAACGGACATTCCACCAGGGTTGCCGAATATGCGAAGAGGATATCCGAGCGGGCCGGATACAGCAATGAAAAGCAGGAAGAGATCTACATGATGGGGCTTCTTCATGATGTGGGCAAGATCGGAATCCCGGATGCAATCATAAACAAGCCGGCAAAGCTTTCGGATGAGGAATTCGGCATCATCCAGAACCATCCGGTCATGGGCGCCAGGATCCTAAAGAACATCACGGAGTTCCCGCAGTTTGTCACGGGGGCGAGATGGCATCATGAAAGATATGACGGAAACGGTTATCCTGACGGACTCAAGGGGGAAAGCATACCCGAGGAGGCAAGGATCATTGCAGTGGCCGATGCGTATGATGCCATGACTTCGAGGAGAAGCTACAGGGACATACTTCCGCAGGAGGTTGTAAGAGGCGAGCTCAAAAAGGGAAGGGCGACCCAGTTTGATCCTGCCTTTGCTGATATAATGCTTGAGATGATGGATGAAGACAAGGAATTTCAAATGAGGGAAAAGTAATTGGAAAATAATCATCGCTATGTTGAAAATGTAAATATATCAATGCTCACGGTGCTGATAAGCTACACTGTCTTTTCCATCATCCTGTGCCTGGAGTCGGTGCTGATGGGATGGGAACTCTGGGTGCTTCCGCTCATAGGGCTATCGATAGTGGCCTGCTGGGTCATGCATATCTCAAGGAGACCGTCGGAAGAATACAGGATGCTGATCTATTCGATAGTCATCATGATCACTTTTTTCTTCTACGGTGTCCATCCGACCAGCTTTTTCGACATGGCGCCGGTTGCTGCAGGCATCATAGTGATCTATACAATGGCCGGGGAAAAGAGGCTCATCTATCTGATGATGGTTTCCTACTACCTGACCTTTTTTTATGATTCCGTGGTTTTCATAAAAAACGGTACCGAGCTTGACACCCTCGTCATATCCCGATGTCTGCTCCATCTTCTGCTCATCCTTGTTACGGGGAGGATATCCGTCATCATCATCAACAGGCGAAAGGATGAGAAGGATGCGTACAGCGCGATAATCGAAGAACTCGAGGAAACCAACAGGCGGACCGAGGATTTTCTGACCAATGTATCTCATGAGCTTCGAACCCCCATAAATGCCGTTACCGGTATCACGGGCGTGATAATGAAGAGGATCCATAATGAAGAGATCAGGGAGGAGATCAGATCCGTAAAGGAAGCAGGCAACCGGCTTTTGGAGCAGGTATCCGCCATCCTTGATTATACCGAGATAGATACCGGACGGCTGGTGGTCTCAAAAGACGAATACATGATCACCTCTGTCATCAATGACATAATCACCGAAAAACAGGTACTGCCGGTAAATGCCGAAACAGAGCTGGTTTTTGATGTGGATGCCCATATACCTTCAGTACTTGAAGGCGACAGTGACAAGATCAAAAAGATCCTGAAGAATGTCGTAGGCAACGGTGTGAAGTTTACCAAAAAGGGCGGGGTGTATGTCAGGGTCTATGCCCTCAAAAAAGACTATGGCATAAATCTGTGCATGGATATTGAGGATACGGGCATAGGCATTTCGGCGCATGAGCTTGAAAGGATCAGGGACAGGTTCTACCAGGTGAATTCCGGCCGCAGCCGGCGCGCCGGAGGACTGGGTCTGGGTCTTTCGATAGTCTATGGTATCGTCAGGGCTATGGGAGGTTTTGTCAGGATCGACAGCAGGGAAGGAGAGGGGACGAGGGTTCATATCAGCATACCCCAGACTATCATCGATCCGGCTCCCTCAATGGTCGTTGAAAACAGAAAACAGATCTGTCTGGTCTGTTTCATCAGGCTTGAAAAATATGATGTGCCGAAGGTCAGGGAATACTATCAGGATATGATGAAAAACCTGTCAAAGGATCTGGGCATAGTGATCCATCATGTATATAACAGGACAGATCTTGAAAAGATGTGCAATATCTATAATGTGACCCATCTTTTTGTTGACATGGAAGAATACATGGACAATGCGGGATTCATAGAAAGAATGGACAGGTTCACGAGGGTGATCGTCGTCGCAAATGAAAGCTTTGAGCTTCCTTCCGACAGCAGGGCATCCATACTGAGGAAGCCTTTCTATACATTGGGCATCGTAAACATATTTAATTCCGCGTCCGATGAGGTTCTGGCCGAAACTGAAGGAAAGAGGATGGTGACTCCCGGTATCAGGGCTCTGGTCGTGGATGATGAAACGATGAACCTGATAGTGGCAAAGGGGATATTCAGTGATTACGGCATGAGCGTTACCACGGTAACAGGCGGGCTCGAGGCCATCAAGAAATGTGAGGAGGAAGACTTTGACATCATCTTTCTCGATCATATGATGCCTGATATGGATGGAGTTGAGACGCTGCACAACTTAAGGACTCTTGAACGGTCAAAGGGAAAGACCTTCAATATAGTCGCCCTTACGGCAAATGCTGTCAGCGGCGCAAGGGAGATGTTCCTTTCCGAAGGCTTTGACGGATTCGTGCCAAAGCCCATAGAGTATTCCGAGCTTGACAGGGTGTTAAAGAGGGTATTGCCGAAATCCGCCATTGATTATATAAACCGTGATTCCACGGTCGATGATATCACATCCTTTGATAATACAAAAAAGGAACAGGATCCATTCGAACTCCTGAAGAGGATAGGCATAGATACCCAGTCCGGCATCAGATACTGCAGGAACGACAGGGAATTCTATCTGGAGCTTCTTGATAACTTTGTTTCCGAATACGAAAAAAAGAAAAGCGGCATAGTCACGGCTTATGATAATAAAGACCTTGAGGATTATCATATCAGGGTCCATGCGTTAAAGAGCACATCCAGGATGATAGGAGCGGGTGAGCTTTCGGAATACGCGAAGAATCTGGAGGATGCAGCCAAAAAGAAGGATGAAGTCTATATCGGTTCGCATCATGAGGAACTGATGGATCTGTACGGTGAGGTGGTCGGAGATATCGCTGACTGCATCGGGAAGCCAAATGAAGCCGGCGCGGAAGAAAAAGACGAGATAGACAAAACGGGGATAACGGATGCCGTCAGGGAGATAATGAAGTGTCTTGAAACCTATGAGGCGCAAAAGGCGGAAGACATCATCAGGGATCTGTCCGGATGCAGATATGAGGGACAGTCTGTGGGAGAGATGTTTTCAAAGGTCAGGGAAGCAATATCGGATTTTGATATGAAGAGCGCGGCCTCGCTTGCTGAAAGCCTTCTTGAGGAACTGAAAGGGGGTGCCTGATCATGAAAGTGCTCAATGATATCAGGAAAGCCATAAATGATGCGTCAAGAGTTCTGGAGGACAGGCTGTTCATGCTGATCATCCTGTGTTCATGGGTGGCTCTTATGATCGTTTTCATCATGGATCTGATCCTGGGTGAAAATACCGGAGAGATTGTGGCACTCGGAGTCACTCTGTTTTTGACTCCGCCTTTCAGTTATTTGTGTATCAGATACCACAAGAGACATGTGGGAACATGGATCATTCTTATCGGAGTTGTTTTCGTCGTGATGCCGATATCCTTTGTTTCCGGAGGCGGGATCGCAGGCGGCACGCCGATATGGTATTCGTTCTGCTTCCTGTTTGCGGGAACGCTCCTTCGCGGAAAGGAACGGATCTTTGCTATGGCTTTTATAGCCCTTGAGGTTGCGGTCTTTTATTATCTGTCTCTTCACAGGCTTGTTGAGATCGGACCGCATACTTTTGCGATGACCTATTGGGATTCCCTTGTCTCGGTCCTGGTCGTGGGCCTGGTCATAACCATGATGAGCTGGTTTCAGGGCAATGTTTTCAAGCATGAAAAGGATATAGCCGAGGAACAGAAAAGAGAGATCGAGGAACTGAACAGGGCGCAGAACAGGTTCTTTTCGAGTATGAGCCATGAGATCAGGACCCCCATCAATACCATAATCGGACTTGATGAGATGATCCTGAGGGAGGATATATCGGATGAGGTTGCGGATGATGCCAGAAACATCAAGGCGGCCGGAAAGATGCTGCTGACTACGATCAACGATATCCTTGATATGTCAAAGATTGAGTCGGGAAGTATGGAGATAATCCCCGTTCCCTACAGGACCGGCGATATGCTCTCGGAGATAGTGGGCATGATATGGGTGAAGGCAAAGGAAAAGGGCCTGGAGTTTCATGTCGATGTAGATCAGACGCTTCCTGTCCAGCTGTACGGCGATGAGGTCAGGATCAAGCAGGTTCTCATAAATGTCCTGAACAATGCCATCAAATATACACAGGAAGGCTCCATCACCCTTTCCATACAGGAAAAGAGGGGAGAAGGCAAAAAGACTACCGTCATCTATTCCGTATCCGATACGGGAATGGGGATCAAAAAAGAGAGCATCCCCTATCTGTTTGATGCCTTCAAAAGGGTCGATGAGGGCAAGAACCGCCATATAGAGGGGACAGGCCTCGGTCTTGCCATAGTGAAGCAGTTCATAGAGATGATGGGAGGCAAGATCACCGTCAACAGCGTATACAGGAAGGGGTCGACCTTTATCATCGAGCTCCCGCAGGAGATCGCAGATGATACAGAGGTCGGTGACCTGAAGATAGAGTCAAAGCATTCCATGAAGGACAGGAGCCATTATAAGCAGAGCTTTGAAGCGCCGGAGGCACATATCCTCATAGTCGATGATAATGACATGAACATCAAGGTTGTCACAAAGCTGCTGCGCGAGACGAAGGTGAACATGGATACGGCATCGAGCGGAAAGGAAGCTCTCGAGCTTGCCTCCCGCAGGCATTTTGATACCATCTTCATGGATCATCTGATGCCGAACATGGATGGCATCGAATGCCTGCATGAGATCAGGAATCAGGCCGGCGGACTCAACAGGGAGACACCCATAGTGGTGCTGACGGCAAATGCTGGCAGTGAGAACCAGGAGATGTACAACAGGGAAGGCTTCAACGGTTATCTTTTAAAACCGGTTTCCGGCGATGACCTGGAAACTGAGCTTTCAAGGCATCTTCCCGCAGATCTGGTGCATTTTACCGGCGAGGATGATCCTGATAATGTCAGGGAACTTGTCAGGAAGGGCGTCAGAAAGCGCTCGATAGTCATCTCGACGGACAGTATCTGCGATCTGCCTGAGAATCTGGTTGCGGAAAACATGATAGAGATCCTTCCGTATCATGTCCATACAGAGGAAGGAGATTTTCTTGACGGCATAGAGACAGAGACGGAGGGCATCCTGGCTTATCTGAACGATCCGAAAAAGAAGGTCTATTCGGATGCGCCGGAAGTTGAGGACTATGAATCGTTCTTTGCCGGACTGCTGTCAAAGGGGCAGTATGTGATCCATATAACCATGTCCGGCAAATTCAGCAGGGGGTATGGAAATGCTCTGGAAGCATCACGGAATTTTGATAACGTCATGGTGGTTGATTCCATGCATGTCAGCGGCGGGGTTGGCCTGCTCGTGCTGTATGCGGCAAAAAGAGCAAAAGATTCCGTTACGCCGGAAAACCTGGTAAAGGAACTTGAAGGCTTCAGGGAAAAGATCAAGACAAGCTTTATAGTTGATACGACATCGTACCTTGCGCGCAGCGGAAGAGTGAGCCAGAAGGTCAATTCACTGTCAAATGCTTTCATGCTCCATCCCGTTCTGGTCCTCAGAAACGGAAACCTGGTCGCAGGCTCCATGATGGTCGGGACCAGAAAAAGCTCCTGGGAAAAATACATATCGCAGGAACTGAAAAGCGGTCAGGAAAGGGATGGCAGCATCCTGCTGATAGAATGCGTGGGAATGAATGTCGCGGAAAAGGAACTGGTTGTTGAAAAGGTCAGGGCCCGGGCACACTTTGATGAGATAATAGTAATGAACGCATCTCCTGCGATATCCATAAACAGCGGACCTTATACCTTTGGTCTCATCTATATGATGAAATAGCCTTTCGTGCTTTGGCATATACATATTTTTCGCTTTTGTTTATATTAATGCTTTCTGCTTGAATAATTGCCCGATAAGAGTTATATTACTACAAGATATTGTGTTTCGGGGACGCCCTGCAACAATATTTAGGCCCTGAAACGACAATACGGGAGCAGTGATATGAGCGATTATGTTGAGGCAGAAAGCGGAGCCAAGGATAAAAAGAACGGCTTCATGATGAAGGTCGCCACCTTTATTGTGGACCGCCGCAACCTCTTTTTTCTTTTATTTGTCATAGCGATAGTTTTCAGCATCATAGCAGCAAAATGGGTAAAGGTGGAAAACAACCTTGCCGCATACCTGTCTGAGGATTCGGATACCAGGCAGGGCATCGATCTCATGAGCGAAGAGTTCGTGACTTACGGTACTGCAAAGATCATGGTGACGAACATCACCTATGACGAGGCTGAAAAACTTGCCGAAAAACTGAAAAAACGGGAAGATGTAGCAATGCTCCGGTTTGACAGCAGTCAGGGGCATTTCAATAATTTTTCCGCGCTTTTTGATATTACCTTCAAATATTCCGAAGACGACGAAAGAGCCCTGAAGGCTCTTGATGAGGTCCGGGAAGAACTGTCGGGATATGATATATATGTTTCTACCATGATGGGCGATTCCACTGCCGACATCATCAAAAAGGAGATGAATACCGTCAGTGTTGTTGTCGCGATAGTGGTCCTCTCGGTCCTGATCTTTACATCACAGACCTTTGCCGAGGTTCCCGTTCTGCTCCTTACCTTTGGCGCTTCTGCCATTCTTGCGTCCGGAACGAATTATCTTCTCGGAAAGATATCGTTTGTTTCAAATTCCGTTACTGTTGTCCTCCAGCTGGCACTGTCGATAGACTATGCGGTCATATTCTGCAACAGATACAAGGAAGAGCATATTGCGCTCCCGACAAGAGAAGCGGATATAGTGGCCCTCAGCAAGGCCATACCGGAGATATCTTCAAGTTCCCTGACGACCATAGGCGGACTTGTTGCCATGCTCTTCATGCAGTATGGGATCGGGCCTGATATGGCTGTATGTCTGATCAAGGCTATCTTTTTCAGCCTTCTTTCCGTCTTTACCCTGATGCCGGGTCTGATCATGATCTTTGGCCCTCTCATGGACAAAACAAAACACAAAAGCTTCATCCCCAGGATATCTTTCGTGGGCAGATTCGCGTATCTGACAAGATTTGTGATACCGCCGGTCTTTGTGGGACTTGTGGTTGTTGCCAGCATTTTTGCAAATAAGTGTCCGTATGTTTATGGTTATTCAACCATAGAGACTCCCATCAAAAACGAAGTCCAGATAGCGGATGAGATGATAGTTGAAAGCTTCGGAAGAGAGAACTATGCGGCCCTGGTTGTACCGGCAGGAAATTATGACCTGGAACGCAGGCTGTCGCTGGAGCTTGAAAGCATGAAGGAAACAGATCATGTTCAGGGGCTTTCGAATACGGAGGCAATAGGCGGGTATATGCTTACCGACAAGCTCACGGCCAGGCAGTTTTCCGAACTCCTGGGTCTTGATTATGATGTTGCCAGGCTTGCATATACGGCTTATGCCGTAAATGATGAAAACTACGCCAAGGTCATCAACGGACTGTCGAATTACTCCGTACCGCTGATTGATATGGTGATGTTTGTCTATGATGAGGTTGAGGAAGGGTATGTAAATCTCGATCAGGATCTGTATGACAAGCTGAAGGATGCTCATGATCAGATGAAGATAGCAAGGGATATGCTGCAGGGTGAAAACTACAGCAGGATGCTTGTTTACATGAACCTGCCCCAGGAAGGAAAGGAGACTTTTGATTATATTGACAGGATGAAGGAGACGGCAAAGAAGTACTATCCTGATGGCGGGATATATGTTGCGGGAGAGTCCACCAGCCAGTATGACCTGAAAAAGACCTTTGACAGGGACAATATCGTAGTCAGCGTCGTATCGATCCTTGCCGTGCTGGCGGTCCTTCTGTTTACCTTCCTTTCGGCAGGCATGCCGGTGCTGCTCATAATAGTGATCCAGGGTGCCATATGGATGAATTTTTCCTTCCCGTATCTGCAGGGCACCAATCTGTTCTTCATGAGCTACCTTATCGTCAGTTCGATTCAGATGGGCGCAAATATCGACTACGCTATAGTCATATCAGGGAGATATCTGGAACTGAAGGACAAAATGAGCAAAAAACAGGCCATAATCGATACGATGAATTTCGCATTTCCCACCATCATCACATCGGGCACAATGATGGCTCTTGCCGGCATCGCGATCGGATCAATGTCCTCGGATGCGGCTATATGCTCCATAGGGCAGTGCCTCGGAAGAGGGACCATCATTTCGATCTTTCTGGTAATGTTCGTGCTGCCGCAGCTGCTGCTCCTTGGTGAAAAGGTCATAGACAGGACATCCTTCAAGGTATCGGTGCCTATAAAGCTCAACAGGAATTTCGGTGTGATGAGAGTTGACGGCTTTGTACAGGGGCAGTTCAACGCGACAATAGTCGGGGAGGTCCATGCTGTCGTGACAGGCGAGATGAATGCCCTTGTCAGGTCGGGCAGCGTGAACATGCTCAAGGAAGGTGAAGAGGAAGAAAAAAGGATAGAGATGGCTGATAAGCCGGATGAAGATGAAGATAAAAGCATAGAGATAACCGGGGAAGACGGTATGACAGATGTTTCGGATATTCTTCCTGACAGGGAACCTGAAGAAGAGAAAAAGGATAAACCGGTGAAGATCCCTCTTCCGGGAAGGAGGGACGATGAGTAGCAGAAAAAGGCATTTTCGCTGCGTTCTTATTATGCTGATATGCGTCGGGATGATCTCGGGCAGTCTCTGTGACTGTGTATGGGCGGCAAGCGGGACCGGAAAGGAGACAGCGGGAGATTCCGTCATGGTGACTGCCGGAGCGGCTTCTGTCGAAAAGGCTATGACTCCCGATGAGGCTTCGGAATACGAGGCCGCTTTTGAAAGCAGGCTTGATGAGGCGACAATGGATGCATTTTCAGCAGAGACGGACGGTGATGCTGAGGGCAGCGAAAAATGGAAGGTCATAACCATTCATTCGGAAGATGACCTCAGGAAACTGGCAGAAAACTGTTCCCTTGATACATGGTCACGGTATAAATATGTGCGTCTTGAAGAAGACATCAGGCTGATTGATTCCGATTTCACGACCATACCGGTCTTTAACGGGGTTTTTGATGGAAATGGCCACAGGATATCGGAATACTCCTACAGCGGTGACGGATATGTGACCGGTTTCTTCAGATATGTCGGATCCTACGGAGTTGTAAAGGATCTGGAAATGTTTGGAAATATCGCGGCGGTAAATGACAAGCAGGTCACGGGAGGTATCTGCGGGATTAATTACGGCGTGATCAGGAACTGCAGCTTTGAGGGAAGCATCAAGGGAAAGACGACCACAGGCTCTATAGCGGCGATCAATGAAGTTACGGGGCTTGTAAGCTATTGCAGGAATAAAGGCAGGATAACAGGGTATTATCATACAGGCGGCATCTGCGGAAAGAATTACGGGACCATATCGGATTCGGTAAACGAGGGGAATCTCAATGATACCGAGGAATGGGTCAATGAAGAAGACGAGATGAGCACGGGCGCAAAGCTCCTTGAAAGCCTGAAATCCGGAAATTCGGAGGAAAACCCTCTTGTCAAGACGGGAACGGATACGGGAGGGATAGCAGGCTGTTCGAAGGGAAGCATAATAAGGTGTGAGAACTCGGGGATCGTCGGCTACGAGCATACAGGCTACAATACAGGAGGCATCGTCGGAAGGCAGTCCGGGATAATCGCGATGTGCGCAAATACCGGCAGGATATACGGCAGAAAGGATATAGGCGGCATCGTCGGACAGATGGAGCCGCATCTTGAGCCGGATGATGTACAGTCACTGACACAGGCGGTAGACAAGCTTCATGATCTGGTCAATACAACCATAGATAATGCCGACGGCAATGTGGATGTGCTGGATGTGGATATCGATAATCTGACAGGATATGCCAACGGAGCGGTCGATACGACAAATGCCATGTCCGATCAGTTCAAGAACTTCATGAATTCAAATATGGATACGGTAAATACCCTTGCATCAAGGGTCAGGCATATCTCCGGGATGATGCCGCAGATTTTTGACAGCCTGGAAAGAGCCGCTGATGAGATGGCCGATGTGAACGATGACTTAAAGACGCTGATGAAGGACCTGGATGTCATGGACAAGCTCTCCGAAAATGAGGCGTTATCCGTGAATGAAGCCCTGAAAATGATCAGCGAGAACAAGGCAAAGTATGATGATGCGACAAAGAGAATGAAAAAGGATACCGAAGATCTTGCAAAGGCAATCTCGGATAATGATCTGGCGGCGATTTCGGAGTGCAATGCAAGGCTTGCAAAGGATACGGCGGATGCGGCAGAAGCAGCAGCCCAAATAGCAAGAGGGCTGGATATCATTTATCAAATCGTAAAGCCTTATATCGGTGAAGCTGCCAGGTCCCTGAGCGGAAACATAGCAAAGACAAATTCGGACATGAACAGCATGATAGATGAGCTGAAGTCTGCCAACAGATCTACGAGAGGGGTCTTTGATTATATAAACTCGCAATCGGAACTGAAGGCCACGAAGCTTGGAAGCGACTGGGATAACAGCAGGAATCTGCTGAACAGCCAGCTGAACGGAGTGTTCAATGCGGTAAATGCCCTGGGAGAGCATTCAAAGAATACTTCTCACCAGACAAATTCAGATCTGGTCGCTGTCAATGACCAGCTGAATGTCGTGTTCCATATTCTGGCCGAGGACATAGACGGGCTGGGAGATCCGGAAGGCGCGATGGAAACGATATTTACCGATGTTTCCGATGTCATGATAGAAAACATTACCTCCGGAAGGACGGATAATTGTGAGAATACCGGCATAATCCAGGGCGATATCAATATCGGCGGAATCTGCGGGGCTATGGATATTGACGATAATGATCCGGAACAGAATGCGGCCGGTGATATGAAGTATACTCCCGGCGGAAAATATATCCTGAAGAACATCATCTGTGACTGCAGGAACAAGGGCGAGGTTGAGAGCAAAAAGGACGGAGCCGGCGGCATCGTGGGATATATGGCCCAGGGTATCGTCACGGCCTGCGAGGGCTACGGGCTGATACAGAGCAAAGAGGGGGGCTATGTCGGCGGCATAGCGGGCCAGTCGAGGTCCATCATCAGGAACTGCTGGGTTATGGCATGTGTCGGCGGAAATGACAATGTCGGAGGAGTGGCAGGCTACGGTACTACCATGACCGATAATAACTGCATCCCGACCTTCATAAAGACCCAAAACAGGAGCGGCTCCATAGCCGGACAGATTGAAAGGGATGATGAGACGCAGGAGGGAAGGCTGAAGGTGATCTCCGGGAACCGCTTTGCAGGCGGTGACAGGAACGGCATAGACGGAGTGAGCTACAAAGATATCGCAGAACCAGTAAGCTATGAGGATATCATGATGACCCCTATGGTTCCTTCGGATTTTCTGCATATGAAGGTCAGCTTCAGGATAAATGATGACGACAGGGAAGGCGACAGCGTGATAAGGCTTGGTGAACAGGAACTTGCATATAATGAGGATCTTGCCGATCTTTCGTTCCCTTCTCCGGATGAAAAGGACGGGTATTATGTGAGCTGGCCGGACCTTTCGGGACAGAAGATGACAGGCGCAAGGATAGTGGAAGGAAAGTATATCAAAACGGTAAAGGTGGTCGCAAGTGAAGAAATATACCCCGATACGGACAAGCCGATCGCGTATATAGACGGGATATTTGAAAAGGAGACGGCGCTTGAGGCGAAGATCCTTGATGAACCGGTCTTTGAAGAAAACTTCCTTGCCAGGACCATCAGAAAGATCAGGGAACGACATAAGGAGGAGACAAAGGGCATCAGGGAACAGGTCACTTACAGTGTAGCCGTTTCAGATCCGGGAAACAAAAATACGGACGGCTTCAAGCTTCGCCTTTATGATCCTACCGAAGGCCGCGGTCAGATCTACAGATATGATAACGGAAAGTTCATCAAGTGTGAGACACTTGTCCGCGGAAGCTATGTTGAGACAAAAGCAGCGCATTTTTCGGGCATCTATGCCATCAAAGGTTTCTGACCCTGAACTCACGCTCGGCTTCACGCTTTGCATCCTTTTTAGCGATTGCCTGACGCTTGTCATAGAGTTTCTTGCCCCTGCACAGGCCGATCTTCAATTTGACTTTTCCGTGTTTTAAGTATACTTCAAGGGGCATGAGAGTGTAGCCTTTTTCGGAGATCTGTCCGTTCAGCTTCATGATCTCCTTTTTGTGCGCAAGGAGCCGTTTGGTACGCAGAGGGTCTTTATTGAATATGTTTCCCTTCTCGTAGGGAGATATGTTCATACCGTCTATGATCAGCTCATTCTTTACGACATGTATATATGACTCGCGGATACTGCATTTTCCCTGGCGGATGGATTTGACCTCGGTTCCACACAGTTCGATGCCCACCTCAAGCTCTTCTTCAACAAAATAATCAAAATATGCTTTTTTATTTTTGGCAACGACCTTCACGGGGTCGTTCATTTTTGATGGCATGGTGATGTTTCCTTTCAATGTTGCTCTGATCATTATATATCGTTCACGGCTTCAGTTCAATAAACCGGCAGTTCAACTGAGGGAGACAGGGGGACGGTCCTTTGGGGAGACAGGGGGACGGTCCTCAATGTGGTCTAATTAGCGTCAACTTAGCGAAGACGCTAAAACGATAACCATGTAAATGATGTAATAGACTTAGAAATACTAGCAGGTAATTGCAAAGGAAATGCTGGATATTGAATTAGAGAGTCAAAAAGGGTGCACTTAATAAGCCAACTCATATCGGGAGCTGGACTAAGGATATTTATTCGCCCATGAATTAAATAGTAGTCTTGCTGTTCCTGAAATGCTTACGTCTGCCATCTATGCGGCGGCGCTGCCTTTTCCGCCCCGGCTGGATCTGTGATTTCCTTGTAAGGGCTTCATCAAAGATCTTATCTATCACAGAGACATCGCATAAGCCGAATAGTACTTTTGGAAATAATCTCTTCAGACGTCCTATTATGAAGGTTCGATTAGCCTGATACCTGTATCTGTTGCTAGGATTAGCTCTTGAATCAATTTCATCGTCTGCAGCATTCTTGATAAGAGAAGCAAGATTGGAAATGAGTAGGTTTATAAAGAACTCCTGGCGTATTGAATTGCTGGTAGCGCCATTAAATTCCTCGATATTTACACGGTATTTAAGTTCGTAATACTTGGATTCGACAGGCCATCTGAGGAAGTAAAGTTCTTTGAACATATCTGCGGTAATGCTTTTGTCAAAGATATTTGTCGCAAGATACTCAGTTTCACCACTTTCTAATGGAACGGCAATGACACGGATTTTAATATCATCAGTATGTGCTTTAGCATTGCCAGGTAAAACAGTGATGATATCACCATGTGCATACCTCGTCATCTTAACTTTTTCTTGAAGTCTCATTACACAGAGGTGATTATTGTCAGTACAGAAGCGGAATAGCCATTCCGCAAAATAGCCACGATCAAAAACAACAACCGAATCTTTGTGGATATCAAGGTCTTCTATTATTTTCAGATGCGTAAGCGCCGCCTGCCTTTCGGAAGAGAGATAAGGGTTGATGGATGCATGGATGATATAGTCATCCAGAACATCATAGACCATGGAAGCAAGTGCCATGGAGTATTTTTTATCTGGATTATGAGTGTCATACATTTCAATAAATTCATCGAAATTACTCTTTGAGTTTGGTAATTGAAACTTCGAACCATCGATGGCAAAGACATGCATGCCGTGCCAGGTTTTTCTTTTACCGATGTTCTTATAGAAGATATCAACAGATAGGTTGAAAAGTTCCTGAAACAGTGAAGGACGAATGCCGCCTCTGGCCTTTGAGACAGCTTGCTTTGACACTAGTGGAAATGTATCTGAACCCAGATCATCTAGGATAGTAGCAAGGTTTTGGAACATTGAAGCTTTAGAGGAATAAAGAAGATACATTACAACTTGTTTGAACGAAAGCTTGCGCTTTCTGATAAAATGATTGTGAGATCGATGTGCCTCGAGACAATCGGGTGAATCAATGTAGCTTGTGATGGAGCGGATGATTCGTTTGCATATTTCGGTCTTTTTCATAGGGAAACCTCCAAAAATGTGATTTTGTATCCCGCGGCCACGGGATACTTCCTTGTTAACAAGGGCCGCGAAGCGGCCGCATTTTTGGAGACCTATGTCAAGTGTTTTTTATGAAATTTTTGGTATTTTTAAGCAAAATAAAAAGGCTTGAAAGCCAGTATTTATCTGACTTTCAGCCTTAAGTTGACCACAGTG
>JAGACK010000002.1 GCA_017614155.1 Lachnospiraceae bacterium | reverse complement strand
TACCTGTTCGATTAATGCTAAAATATCCATGAGAGTGGCTCCTCCTTAGTATTATTTTTTTTAGCCAAAATCATTATACCTTAGAGGATGTTCACTCTCATTTCTTTTTCTTTATTCAACTGACAAAATCTTTACTCTATTCTTTTTTTCGATCACTTGAGTCAGGGGATGTATCTCTGACTCATTTCCGATCAATCACTGAATAATGCGGTGGAATAATACCTGTCGCCGCTGTCGGGAAGCAATGCGACTATGACCTTGCCTGCATTCTCAGGTTTTTTCGCATATCTGATCGCGGCAAAAAGAGCTGCGCCTGAGGAGATTCCGACAGATATACCCTCCTTCTTTGCCAGAAGCTTTGCTGTATCAAAGGCGTCCTCGCCGGTTGCCTTGAAAATCTCATCATAGACCTTTGTATTCAGGACCTCCGGGATAAATCCGGCGCCGATGCCCTGGATCTTGTGCGTACCCGGTCTGCCTTCGGAAAGCACCGGCGAATCGAGAGGCTCAAGTGCAACGACTTTAACATCCGGATTTTTTTCCTTCAGATATTCTCCTGTTCCGGTGATGGTTCCGCCTGTTCCGACTCCAGCTATAAAGATATCCACCTTTCCGTCCGTATCATCCCAGATCTCAGGGCCGGTCGTAGCCTTGTGGATCGCAGGGTTGGCCGGGTTCACAAACTGTCCCGGGATATATGAACCGGGAGTTTCCTTTGCCAGCTCCTCTGCCTTTGCTATTGCGCCTTTCATTCCCTTTGCGCCCTCGGTAAGCACAAGCTCGGCGCCATATGCCTTGAGGATGTTCCTCCGCTCGACGCTCATGGTCTCGGGCATTGTCAGTATTATACGGTATCCCTTTGCAGCCGCTATCGAAGCAAGCCCTATGCCGGTATTGCCGCTGGTAGGCTCTATGATCACGGATCCTTCCTTCAGCAGTCCCTTTTCTTCCGCGTCCTCTATCATTGCCTTTGCGATCCTGTCCTTGACGGAGCCTGCAGGATTGAGATATTCCAGCTTCACCAGAACCGTCGCCTTCAGGTCAAGCTCTTTTTCGATGTTTACAACCTCAACAAGCGGGGTGTTTCCCACAAGATCAAGCGTGCCGCGATAAATCTTTGACATAGTATTTCTCCTTTTGACTTTACTGTAAGGGAGACAAAAGGACCGTCCCCCTGTCTCCCTGTCTCCCTACATCAGTTTACGATACACCGGTGACAGCGAAAAAACAAGAGCGATACCTATCACGATGCAGATCCCGGCCTGGATCAGGTTGCTGATGATGGATGCAGCAGCCGCAAAACCGTATCCGAGCAGCGTTGCTTCATAGATGAAATATCCTCCGGCCATGATCAGTTCTGCAACTACTGCGCTTATGATATAAGCAATGATCTGCGGAACTTTTTTTTCTTTTATCACCCTGTAAAGGATCGAACATACAAAAGCCATGAAAAACTTGATGACTGCGGTCCCGGGAACATAGGACGCATAACCCGACAAAAGATCCGCAAGAGCGGAGCCGATGCCGGCTGCCAGCGCTCCGTACGGATTTCCCAAAAGCCATGCCGATAATAAGACCGTGCTGTCACCTATGTTCACATACCCGTTCGTCCCCAGCGTCGGAACCTTTATGACCATTGTCGCAACACATGTGATAGCCGCAAATGCTGCCGCAACGACCTGTTTTTTTAATCTTTCATCCATCTTCCAATGAGTCCTCCCGTTTTTTGAACTCATGATACGACCATGAATCCCTTTTGTATAATATGGGATAATTATGTTCCGCGATAGACTCCTTCTATACCCCGATGATCACCCTTCTAAAGCAGAGGCGCAAGCAGCCTTAAAACGCTGTCCGTAAACCTGTAGAGGCCGCCGCTGTTTATATTATCCATCGTCCTCTCGCGGCATTCCTTCAATGACGTGAGGTAATCCTCCTTCAGCGAGCCGATGATGTCTGCCCTGTAAAACAGGGAGCTGCATTCAAAATGAAGGAAAAGGCTGCGGTAGTCGAGATTTACCGTGCCGATCCCCGCCACCCTGTCATCTGCGATGAAGGCCTTTGCATGCACAAATCCCGGAACATATTCATATATCTTTACGCCCGCCTTCAGCAGATCCCTGTAATAGCTTCTGGACAGGCGGTAGACCATCTTCTTGTCCGGGATGCCCGGCATGATGATCCTGACATCCACTCCCCTGCGCGCGGCGCGTATGAACGCATCAAAAAGCGCATCCCCTATCATCAGATAAGGGGTATAAAACCAGATGTAATCCGTCGCCGTTGACAGCATCTCCGTGAACAGATCGTTGCTGGTATGTGTATCCCTTGCAGGAGAATCATAATACGGAAGTATATATCCGTTGTCTGCATGTTCCGCTACCGGAACGTCCGGCTTCTCCAGCTCCGACAGGCCTATCCTGTCCTTTGAAAACGCATTCCAGAACTCGGCAAACATATATGTATAGCTTGCGACACCGTCCCCTGTGATACGAAATCCGATATCCTTCCACCTGCCGAACATAACCTTTTCATTGATATACTCATCCGCGAGATTGACTCCGCCGCTGTAAGCAATCTGTCCGTCAATGACCATGATCTTCCTGTGATCGCGGTTGTTCAGCTTTGTCGACAGAAAGAGCAGCGGATTGAACGCGATGCATTTGATCCCCTTTGCGGCAAGCATCCTGACATCCGTGACTGAATAAGTCGCGATGCTGCCCAGATCATCATACATGACACGTACATCAACTCCCTCTGCCGCTTTTCGGGCAAGGATATCAGTCAGCGTATCCCAGAACTTTCCACGCTGTATGATAAAATACTCGACAAAGATATATTTCTTTGCAGTTTTCAGATCCTCACACATATCGGCAAACATGTCCTCGCCGAAAGGATAATATTTTGAGGTGCCGTTCCTCAGGACCGGGAAACCCGTTGTTTTGGATATCTGTTCAAAGGTCTGGCCTATGCGCAGATCCTCTGCCTTTAACTCCTCAGACAGATCCTTCCCGGGTCTGCAGTCATTTTCGGAAAGCTCCGTTGCCGCCTCCGCCAGTTTCTTTTTCAGGCCTTTTCCGGTCTTTTTATTTCCCAGAAAAAGATAAGAGATAGCGCCAAGGACCGGCATGACCAGTATCACGATGATCCACAGCAGCTTGTATGATGTCTCATCCCGCTTGGAGACCAGATTCAGTACAATAAAAACGGCCATGACCGTGAACAGTATGGTGATCAGATCTCCCAGATGTCCCTTCATCAGAAAATCAACGCCGTCAAAGATCAGGTAGAACCATGCAAACTGCAGGGCTACTGCCGGTATAACGATAAGTATGCGTCCGAGGATTTTTTTCATTTTTTTGTTTCTCCGTTTTATCAACTAATGTCACGAATTGCGTCTACGTTGACATTATCATTATAATGTTTTTACTCACGGCGGTCAAAAACACCCCGCTCCCTGATATCACCCATTTGAAACAAAGAAGTTTTTATTATACAATCAGAACGATATGAAAAACGACAGACCGCAGAAACCAAAAGTGATATTACAGGAGATCCCGGATCCGGGATCATCCGTCAGTTCAAAGCAGGCTGAAAAGATAGAAAAAGCATCTGACCTGAATCCGCAGATGATCGCATCGGCCCTGAAAAAATGGCTGACAGAGGACAAGTGATATTTTCTTTGTTCTTTGTCTGTGGTATAATCGTTTTGCTGTCAAAAAAGACTGCGGGTGCGGCATTGCGCGCTGCAGCAGACAGCGACCGGGGCATTAGCTCAGCTGGGAGAGCGTCAGGTTCGCAATCTGAAGGCCGTGGGTTCGATCCCCATATGCTCCATTAGAGATCTATCATTATATTTCAAGTTTAACGGTCCATTTGCTCTTTTGTCTGTCCATAAGCAGGGCATTCCCCATAGAAAACATAATCATCATAAAATGAAGAATTATATATCTCAATTAGCAAATCAGCATCGTCTTTTACTGCTTTTCTATATGTCAATCCCATTTCAATTTCTCTCACAGATTTATATTTAGTTTGTCTCTTATTTTCTTATCCAACAATATGTCTTCAAAAACTCCTTTACTCGTCGGATATCACTTCCCTCGTAATACTCTACAAGCAGTTTTTTGAATTTCGACACATGTTTTTCCGGCACGATCATTATCCCTAATCCCTTTGATATAAGATAATGATTTGCGAAAATAACTGATGCCCTCTTATTCCCGTCAATGAATACCTGCGTTCTCATAGCATACATACACATTGTAATCGCTACGTCGATATCATCTTCACCGGAATCAAGAATAGACTCTAGTCGCTCTTTTACAACAGATTCAATAGGAATCGGCGGCACATAACTACATCCCCCAATAGTCACAGGAACTCCTCTTATCCTTCCTCCGTCAGAATAAAAGCCCTCATTTATGATCTTGGCTATATGACAAAGCAAATAGTAATCACTTTTGGCCTGAATAACATCCTCATCAAGGATAAACTCCCATGCATGCTTAAGGTTTAGGATTTTCTGAACATCGCTTGCCGTCATCCCATTTACTGTACCATTTTCAATAATATCCTCCGTCTGCGGAAAGGTTGTGGAAACTCCCTCCAATACCGCCTGGTCATATATACTTGTTTTCAGGTTTGCCCTGGCTAGATCAAGATTGAGAATAACATCCGCTGACAGATCTGTCTTTTCATACCCAGCCTTCGCAAGCCTCTTGTCAATCGTACGGATTGCTTTTTTGAGTTCTCTTGCTTCCCTTGTATTACGAAGAAGCAGTTGATACAGTTCATCCGAGTATACATCTACATATTTGGATGTAAGTTTTCCGCCAACACGTTTTCGCACATATAGGTATTTTCC
>JAGACK010000053.1 GCA_017614155.1 Lachnospiraceae bacterium | reverse complement strand
GAAAAACTGTGATCCGGGCATCGGATTTCTCTTTTCCCGTCTTTTCCGATGCTCTATCGTACTGTCGCATGAGTCGGGGGGAGCCAGGAGACAGAAGGACCGTCCCTCTGTCTCCTCAGATCGCGCTCAGCTGCATTGTGTAATACTTCTCGTAGAGTCCGCCCTGCCTGATGAGTTCCTTGTGGGTGCCGCGCTCGCGGATGCCGTCAGAGTCAAGGACGATGATCTCGTCGGCGCCCAGGATCGTTGACAGGCGGTGCGCTATTGTTATGGTGGTACGGCCGTGCGCGAGCTTTTCAAGGCTGTCCTGGATGAAGCGTTCACTCTCGTTATCAAGAGCGCTCGTTGCCTCATCAAGGATCAGTATGGGCGGATTCTTCAGGAAAACCCTCGCTATGGCGATGCGCTGCTTCTGTCCGCCCGAAAGCCTGGCTCCACGCTCGCCCACTTCCGTATCCAGGCCGTTTGGAAGTTCGTTTATCAGATCGAGCAGGTCCGCATCCTCAGCCGCTTTTATTATATCCCCGTCAGAGGCTCCGGGTCTGCCGTAGGCGATATTCTCGCGAATCGTCCCGTTGAAGAGATATACATCCTGCTGGACTATGCCGATGAAGGAACGGAGGGATCTCTGCGTCACATCACGCACATCCGTGCCGTCGATCCTCACACAGCCCTCGGAAACATCATAGAACCTGGGCAGCAGCGAGCACAGCGTCGTCTTGCCTCCGCCCGAGGGGCCGACTATCGCAACGGACTTTCCGGCATCAATATGCAGGTCGATGTGTCTGAGCACATTCTCCTCATTTTCATAAGAAAAGCTAACATCCTCATAATCAATGACGCCCTTCACATCTTCAAGCTCCCCTGCATCAGGGGCGTCATGGATCTGCGGCAGCGTATCCATAACCTCGCTGAAGCGCTCAAAGCCTGCAAGTCCCTTCTGCAGCTGTTCGGTAAATTCCACGAACACATTTATGGGATTGATGAAGATGCTGATATAGAGGGCATAGATGGCAAGATCCTCGCCTGTCAGTGATCCTTTCGCGATGAGGAACCCGCCGGCTGTGAGGACCGTCACATACATCAGCCCCTCAAAAAGGTTATTGCCCGAAAAGAACAGAGCCATCTGTTTGTAATTGTCCTTTTTGGAGTCAAGAAAGGCAAGGTTGCTCCTGTCAAATTTCTCCCTTTCGATATCCTCCCCTGCAAAGGACTTCACCACGCGGATCCCGGCAAGGGTATCCTGCAATGATGAGTTGATTCCTGCGATTTTTACGCGATTGTCGTCAAAGGTGGCTCGCATCTTCCTGTTGCGGGTGACCGTAAAAAACATCATGCCAAGAGCCACGGCCACAAGGCAGCAGGTCATGGGCACATTTATTCTCATCAGTATAATAAAAGAGCCGACAAGCTTTATGACCGAGATAAAAATGTTTTCGGGCCCGTGGTGGGCAAGCTCCGAAATATCAAAAAGATCGGATACGAGCTTGGACATCATCTCGCCCGTATTATGCGTATCATAATAAGAAAACGAAAACGCCTCGAACCTCTCAAAGAGGTCCTGCCGCATCTTTGATTCCATCTTCGCGCCCATCATGTGCCCCTGATAGGTGACATACCACCTGCACAGCGACCGGATCAGATACAGCATAATAAGAGCGGCTGCGATAAGCCCCAGCCTTGACAGTATCTCATGCGCCGGTTCGGTGAACAGGCCGGCTCTTAAAAAGCGAAGGAACTGCGGGAACATCAGATCTATCACAGACAGCACGGTCGCGCAGAACAGGTCAAATATAAAGACGCCGATATACGGTTTATAATAGGGTATGAATTTTCTGATCAGCTTCATCCGTTTCTTCCTCATTTCCACATTTACGACATGATATCACTTTATCCCGTATATGAAAATGAGTCAGAAGGAGACAGAGGAGACAGGGGGACGGTCCTTCTGTCTCCTTTCTAGACTGAATTTGCACATGGGATGTATGTGCTGTTTTTCGACGCCCTTTTTCGTGGCGTATATGGTACTTGAAAGTGCTCAGTACACAGGGACGAGGGACATGGATGTACCCTCGAGGCCACACTGCAAAACATGCCCTTTGGCATGTTTTGAATGCCGTTTACGAGTGCTGGGCGCGAGTGGCATCGGAGCATGGATGCGAATGTGGCCGACCCGTAACTTTTCAAAGTATAAATGCACTTTCTTAGTACCATAGCCACGAAAAAACCGGCAAGAAAAACAGCACATACATCCCACGTCTTAAAAAAAGGAGACAAGAGGACCGTCCCCCTGTCTCCCTGTGTCGTTATATTTATACCTTGAAAAATCCGAGCTCGTTGTCCAGCTTTTCGGCGACTTCGTTGAGGCTTCCGGCTGCCGATGCCAGTCCGTTCACGGTCGCATTGAGCTCCTGCATCGCTGCTCCGGTCTGTTGCGTTGAAGCCGCGTTTTCTTCAGATATTGCAGAAAGCGAACTCATGGCATCTATTATCTGCTCCTTGGAAGCATTGCACTCCTCCGTCAGTCCGGAGATGTTGTTCACGCCGTCCACCGTGGAGCTGACATTGGCTATGAGAGCATTTATCCTGCCCGTGGTCTCCTGCAGGACATTGTCCACATTTTCCTTTATATTCTTTATTTCCGTCGTCTTTGTAAGCGCATCCTGCGAATGTCTTAAAAGTCCGGTCATCTCATCACGGATCTCCTGGGCTGTCTGTGCAGATTCGGTCGCAAGTTTTCCGATCTCCTCAGCCACGACCGCAAAGCCTCTTCCGGCTTCGCCTGCCCTGGCAGCTTCTATCGATGCATTAAGCGCAAGGAGGTTGGTCTGAGAAGCTATGCTTGTGATACCGTCAACCTTCTCATTAACGCTCTGCACCGCCACATTGGTTGAACTCATGGTCTCCATTATGCCGGAAACCGAGCTGCCCATGGTGTTCATATTTTCCGAAAGAGATGCCAGTGCCTGTGCGCTCTGCGTGGAAGCATCATTCATCTCAACAGCCGAAGCAGCAAGCTGCTCCGCATTCTCCGCTACTGTCTGGATCGCATCCGACAGAAGAGCAAGGTTTTCCGTGACCTTCTGTACGGTATCCGCCTGATCCATGGCGCCCTTTGCCATCTCCTGCACCGAATTTGAGACCATATCCGATGTATCGCTGATCTGCTGCGAATTTCCGGAAAGCTGCTTTGCCTTCGAACCTGTCATTGATGAAGCATTCTTGGCCTCTCCCACTATGGTCTTCAGCTTCCGGTTCAGCCCATAGACATTATCGCCTATCGCATCTATCTCGTTAATAAAGGAGGAGGACCTGTTATCCGATGTCAGGTCTCCGGCAGAAAGCCTGTCAACATCCGATATGACAGAACTGATCGAGCGTGCGACAAGCCTTGCTATCATGAATATGACAACCGCACAGATCACCACTGCCACAACTACGACAGCTATGAGGATAGTCAACACCTTGTTGATCCCGGCCCTGACGTCCTCTTCCGGCTGGCCGGCCCATGCAGCGCCCACAACCTTGTTTCCTTCACCGTAGAGAGGAGTATAATAAACGTAATAATCCTTGCCGCCTATTGTCACTCCGTCAGCGCTGACATCCTGCCCTGCCTGGACCTTTGCCCATATGGCGCTGTCCATCTGGGTACCCTCATTTCTCTCACCCTTGGCATTGAGCGCCGAAGTCATATATCTGGTATCTCCGATGAAGATCGTCATCTCGATATCTTCGCCCTTGAACATGTCCACATAATCATGCTCGTATTCGATCTCCTCGCCATTCTCAAGATCATATTGATAATACTTTCGAAGACCGGCCGCCGTTACCATCAGCTTGTGATAAGTCGAATCCTCGAGATTCTTCGTAACGGTCTTTGCCGTGATCAGACATGTAACTATTCCCGAGATTATCAGCGGAACAAATCCGATCAGCAGCAGCACTGCCGTCAGTGTCAGTTTCTTTTTTGATTTCATCAGTATTCTCCTCCATGAAAATTGTTGTAAAAGTCTGCAGCTGATTTTATTATACAAAAGTATATGATATACTGAAAATTCGAATAAGACATACGGGTATATCAGAAAGGTATATCGGAAATGAATCTTTCTTATGAATATTACAAGGTATTTTATTATGCAGCAAGATATCTGAATATAAGCAAAGCCGCCAAGGTGCTGTCCACGAGCCAGCCCAATGTCTCGCGGACGATAAAAAAGCTGGAAGAGGATCTCGGTTGCAAGCTGTTTGTCAGGACGAATTCGGGAGTATCTCTTACAAAGCAGGGCGAAACGCTTTACAGGCATGTCAGAGAGGCTTCCCGCCAGCTGAGCATCGGCGAAGCCGAGATCGCTTCGGAAACGGATGCTAAAAATAAAAGCATCTCCATTGGATTCCCGACCAGCTTTACCTTTAGCAATCAGGGCTTCAATATCATTCATCCCATCAGGCAGTTTTACGAAGACCATCCGGATATCCATCTTCTGATCGTGAACAAGGCAACCCCTGATCTGATCTCGGATGTAGATGATGGGCTTTTGGATCTGGCAGTCATCAGTTCTTCGATCCTGCGTCATTTACACGATACTACCGAACAGACTATCCTGAAATTCAGGGACCGGGTGATCGCGGGAAACAAATATCGTGATGAGTTTACCGGGCCGCTTCCCATCTCATATTTTCTTGATTATCCGGTGATAGGCTATGTCGAAAACACCGAGACATATGATATTTATGACCAGTATTTTGCAGCCAAGGGACATGTATTTCAAAAAAGCATCGAGGTGACAAATCCCGATCAGGCCCTGTCCTTTGTTAAAAATAACATGGGAATCGGATGTGTCCCTGATTTTCTGGCTGACCCGGCCATCGAAGCCGGACTTGTGTTTGCGCCAAAGATCACGGACAGGCTGCCGCAGCGCAAGATCGTCGTCATCCGGAACGAAACCTCCGGAAACAGTGCCGCAGCTATACTCGAGGATTACATCATCAGCTTTTTCCGTGAGAAATGATGAGACAGGGGAGACAATAGGACCGGTCTCCGCTCCGCTCCGGTCGGAGCCAAACGGACAGCCACTGGCTGTCCGGCTCCCCCCTGTCTCCTCCATTCTTTACAACACAAACAAATGTTCGTATACTGTAGATATGAGTACAGAGAAGCGAACCTACATAGCGATCGACCTCAAATCCTTCTACGCTTCGGTAGAATGCGTGGAACGGGGACTCGACCCGCTGAATACAAATCTTGTCGTGGCAGACGAAAGCCGTACGGAAAAGACGATCTGTCTTGCCGTATCGCCTTCCCTGAAGGAATGCGGAATACCCGGTAGGCCGCGTCTTTTTGAGGTTATACAGAAAACAGAGGCAGTCAACGCCGACCGGCTCAGAAGATCCGGGAAAAAAGAGTTTTCCGGCGAAAGCATCCATAAAGATGAGCTTGAGGCCGATCCTTCACTGAAGCTTTCGTATATCACCGCCATTCCCCGGATGGCTCTGTATAAAAACTACAGTTCAAAGATCTTTTCGATATATCTGAGATATATATCATCTGAGGATATCCACATATATTCCGTAGATGAGGTCTTCATGGATATAACCCATTACCTGGGGATCTATCAGATGACGCCTCACGAACTGACCATAAAGATGATCCGCGATGTGCTGAAGGAAACCGGCATCACAGCTACTGCGGGTATCGGCACCAATATGTATCTGTGCAAGATCGCCATGGACATCGTAGCAAAGCACATGGAACCGGATGAGGACGGAGTCAGGATCGCAGAGCTCGATGAGATGAGCTACAGGCATTTATTATGGGACCATACGCCTCTGAGGGATTTCTGGAGAATCGGCAGAGGCTACAGCGAAAGACTCGCCTCCTGCGGACTCTTTACCATGGGCGATATCGCAAGATGCTCCATCGAAAACGAAGATATCCTCTACCGGCTCTTTGGGATCAATGCCGAGCTGCTGATCGACCATGCCTGGGGATACGAGCCCTGCACCATTGATGAGATCAAAAAATATGTGCCGGAGAACAATTCATTAAGCTGCGGGCAGGTCCTCAAAGAACCCTACACTATAGATAAAGCCCGTATCATCGTGCGCGAGATGGCAGACTCGCTCTCGCTTGACCTGATGAGAAAGAACCTGGTGACCGACCAGATAATACTGACACTGGGCTATGACAGGATTAGTTTACATAATGCAAACAACGGAAATGACGCCTATAAGGGAGAGATCTCTGCCGATCATTACGGAAGAGCCGTCCCGAAGCACGCCCACGGTTCCGAAAACCTGGGACATCACACCTGCACCGCATCTGAGATAATAGAGGCAGCGCTGCGGATATTTGACAGGACTGTCACAAAGGGGTTCTTTGTCCGGAGAGTAACTATCGCCGCAAACCATGTCATCCCGCCAAAAAAGGAAGCCATACAGGGAGAGACCTATGAACAGCTGGACCTTTTTTCAATGAGCGCGGATAAAGATTCAATGAGAGCGGACGAAGAAGCTGACAGGAAACGGCTCGAAAAAGAAAAGGCGATCCAGGAAGCTGTCCTTCAGATCAAAACCCGGTACGGAGGAAACGCTGTATTGAAGGGAACGAGCTTCATGGAAGGAGCTACCGGAAAGGAGAGAAATGAACAGGTCGGAGGACACAGGGCATAATAAATACGATGACATCATCAACATGGAACACCATGTCTCAAAAACCCATCCCCGTATGTCAATGCGCGACAGGGCGGCACAGTTTGCGCCCTTTGCAGCCCTGACGGGACTTGAAGAGGAAATGGAAGAAACGGCTGCGCAGTGGGAGAAAAACTTCTGACAGACCGGGGACTGTCCGGCCTTTTTGGGAAGCTATACCAAAAGCCTACTCCCCCGCTTCATTCAGATCGGCCAGATCCCAGTTGCTCATGTCATATATGTCATCGTGGATGCTGTACCACTGCTTTCCTTCCAGGACATACTGAGGACCTCCCTTTTTCGGGTCACTGTTTATCGTATTTCCGGTGTAGGGATTTACAGGATCAGTTATGAGATCCCTGACCGCAAATGCAGGAGCATCAGCATTTGTCATAAAATCATCCGAAACGGAAAACTCTCCGTCTCCGAAATCCTTCACCATCAGAAGCGGAGTGAACATACCCAGGTCAGTGACTGTTTCACCCTTTTCAAATATCATGTCATCAAACGCGAAATAGCTGTAGCCATGATCTGCCACAATGATGATCCTGGTATTATCATAAAGACCGCTCTCCTTGAGCCGGTCAAGCCACCTGCCGATACTCAGGAAAGCAGCCATGTTGACCTGGTACGCCTGGATCTGTGTATCCGTGTACATATTGATGTCCCGTCCGGTCTCTTCATCGGTTTTTGCCAGACCATCCTTCCACTTTGTCATATATGCGGAATTATCCGCCCTGTCCTCCAGGGTATAATCCGGCAGCTGAAGGTCCGTATTTATCGAATGCGTCAGGTCATTTTCAATTATCGTAAAAGTATCATCCCCGCCTTCCGTTATCCTCGTCATGTCCCCCAGCTTGTCCAGCTCCTCCATGTGACCGGCATACATTATCCTGTCATCGATCTTTTCCTGCATGAGATAAGCATCATTGTCATACAGAAAACTCCTGAACAGAAGCGGCGAAGCTATAAAGATACTGTGCCTGATATAATTCTTTCTGGCGGCATATGCAAAGTATTCAAAATCACCCGCCGCCTCTTCCTTTGTCTTGACGACTCCGTCAGCATAGTACGCCTTGATCTGCGGATCGATCTCATGATAAAAATCCTCCAGGGTTCCCTTCCCCAGATCGATATAATAGGGCGGATCCAGCACCGTGCATTTATATCCGTTTTCCGAAAAAAGCGCGGGAAGCACTTTGAGGCTTTCATTATGCAGATCCTCCGTGTCGGATCCGGATCTCTTTTTCATATTCAGAGCCGTATAATCATAACCTCCGAACAGTGCCGGCGCGCCCGTAGATGTATGTGTTCCGTATGATATCGTATTGGGATAAAATGTAAATCCGGAAAAAGAACTCTTTATCTCGGGCTTTTCATTTATCAGATACGGAACAAACTGCCCGAAAGCCCTGTCCAGCATGAACAGGACGACATTCTTTCCCTTCCTGTCCAGACAGATATGGACATCGCTTTCCGTATAATACTCATCGTCTTTCAAATGCGAAGTGCCGTCGATCGCAGCCTGGACATTTATCATCAGATAGACAGACATGAAAACAGCCGATACAAGAAGGATGATATTTATTCCCATCAGTATCCTTTTGTTTATCCTTATCAGGCACAGGATCACGATGCACACCGAGGCGGCGGCTGCCGCATTTATCAGTATCTCACGCGTCGAATAGATGAAAGTATCATAATACTGCATATGAAGCGACATATTCTGCAGGTGCTGTCTGAAAAAGAGAAAATCCATCAGAGCGCATACGGTTCCGGAGGCTGCCGCAAAGAGCAGGATCCTTTGCGCCCTTTCCGACATAAAAGAGAAAAAGAGATTTCCCCATAATAAAAACAGGCCTGCCGAAACACAGAATGTATATATCAGCTGCACCAGCGGAGATACATAATGGCCCCTTATGACAAATTCGGCCGGAGAAGACGACATTGTCGAAACAGGTATCATGAGCCCCAGCAGCACCGAAAGCGTGAGCATGCACACTCTGAAGATCGTTTTTTCCGTCCCCGATACAGGTTCGGAAACCGTTTCATCCCTGCCGCACGCCTTGCTTATCCTGTCAGCAACCAGCCCGCATGCCGGGAGCAGTCCCAGGATGAATACAATTGCCATGACCAGTATCCCGTTATCCTTCTGCCATGCACCGCTAAGATAACACTTCATGTCAACGGCGCCGGCAAACAGGACTGAAATGATGCAAAGCAGCTCCCTCGGATGCTTCACCAGCTTCATAAATACATTTTTCATCAGTGAAAAAACATTATTGAGAGTCCAGTAAAAGACAAGGCCTGCCGGCGAATCATACAGAAGCACAAGAAACACGCCGGCGGTTATGAACAGCTGAAGCCTGTCCTTCATCGAAAGATCCTTTGTATATATCATTCCGGATACAATATTTATCACAGTCATCAGGATCGGCAGGACATTTATGCTGATCCCGTGTATGACAAGCATGCCGTCCGGCGCGCCCATATCCTTCATGAAATAAAACGCTGCGCCGTTTAAGGTTCCGCAGTTTGAAAGGAAATGATATGCGGCAATGAAAAAGGGGATCTGCAGCAGAAGCGGCAGCATTCCCCGAAGTGAATACCAGGGCTGATAATCGTTCTGCCTGTAATACTCTGAAAGCACCATCAGCTGTTCATCGCCCTTGAAAGTCTTTTTGATGCGGGTGATCCATCCTGAAAGCTCTTTCTGTTTTTCGCGCTCCTTTTCCTGAATCTCATCAGCGCGTTTGTACAGCGGGAGCGCAAGCAGCTGTACTGCAATGCTGACAAAGATTATCGCATAGCCTGCATTCCCTATCATGTTCATGGCGACCGAGAACACAGACTCTATGAACATTTCAAGCGGATATATTATGATCGCGTATATATAATCAGTAAACATTTTTCTCCCAAGACATTATGTCATATCCTCTTAAACAGCAGACCGAAAGTGCCGGGACCGGAGTTGACCGCTATGGTCGGCGAAGCTTTCTCGAAATAGATCTTTTCAAACCTTGCCTTTTTGTCTACCTGTTCCCTGATCCAGTCAAGATCCTTCTGGGTCAGTCCCACATAGGTGACGAACAGTATGCTCCTGTCGATATCCGATACATTGGAAAGTGTTTTTGAGATATATCTGCTCCACGCACGTGATTTCGAGCCGATATAAAAACCGCTCATCTTCAGCCTTCCGTTCTTCATCGCAAGCATCGGATGGAACATCACGGCCTTGCCTACTGCCGCAAGCCTGCTGCTTATCTGTCCTGATTTTGCCAGATAATCAAAATTGTCGACTATGAAACTGGTGCTGACTTTCTTTGAGACATCCTCAAGCCTCTTCATTATCTCGCCGACGGAAAGTCCGGAAGATGCCAGAGCGCATGCCTCAAGAGTTACCAGACCCTCTCCGCTTGAAAGATGTCTTGTATCGAAAACGGAAACATTGGTAAATGCGCGCGCTCCTTCTACGGCATCCGGGTATCCGCTGTTATTGATATCCTTCGAGATGGACATCTGTATGACACTGTTTCCGTTCTGCAGCACGCCTGCATAGAAGTCCTCGTATTCCTTGGCATTCGGAGCATGCGTCCTGATGGAATGACCGCCCTTCATATAATCAAGGAGCTCATCGGAATCGATCTCCGCCCCGTCGGTAAATATGCCGTCCTCTGTCTCGACCTTGTGAAGGATAACATCTATGCTGTATTCATCAAGCAGTGATTTCGGTATGTCCGCTATGCTCTCGGACGATATGACGACCGGTCTCTTTCTCCTGTGTGAATCCATCCACAGAACGCTCTTTTCGATGATATTATCATCATTGTTTGCCATGGTCTTCAGATCATCAGGCAGGAGACGCGCGATCTCTTTTTCAAGTTCCGCGCTGCTGAAAGGCTTGACGAGATACCCGTCAAAGCCCTCCTTGTAGTATCTTTCCTGCATATCGTTCCCTGCATTTGCAGTCAGAGCGAGCACCTTGGCATCCTTTGACAGTCCGCCCGTCTGGTTCCTGATCCTGTGAAAAGCTTCTATGCCGTCCATGCCCGGCATCACATGATCCATCAGGATAACATTATAGGCGTTTTCAAGCGTCATCTCCAGAGCCTCATCACCGCTTGCTGCCGTATCAAGCATTACCTTTGTATCCCTGAGGAGTTTTTTCACCACGAGAAGGTTTGATGCCGTATCATCGACCGCAAGCACTCTGGCTTCGGGCGCCTCAAACAGGCAATGGTATTCCGTGGAAACACTCTTTCTGTGCTTTTCTTCGAGATTGATATTTCCTATCTCCGTGAAATCCGTCACGACCTGGGGTATCTCAATGATGAATGTTGATCCCTGGGTATACACGCTGTTGACCGAGACCTTGCCGCCCATGAGTTCTGTCAGCTCCTTTACTATGGACAGTCCCAGTCCTGTACCCTCTATGAAACGGGTCTGTTCTTCATCAACACGCCTGAATGCCGTAAAAAGGTGCGGGATGCTCTCCTTTCTGATGCCTATGCCTGTATCAGTCACGGTATAGACTATATTTGCCTTTCCGTCATTTATGCCGGTGCACTGTATGGAAAGAGTCACCGATCCTTCCTCGGTATACTTGATTGCGTTGTTCAGGACATTTATCAGTATCTGCTTGATCCTTACCTCGTCTCCGCTGAGCTCTGACGGGATGTCCGGCGCGATCTCAATATGAAAATCCAGACCCTTTTCCCTGGTGCGAAGCCAGAGCATGCTGACCAGATCCGAAAGCATGTTGCCGGGATGATACGGTGCCTGCGTCAGCTTCATCTGTCCCGAGGTAATCTTTGACATATCCAGGATATCATTGATCAGATGCAGCAATATGTTGCTGGAAGCACGGATATTTGCGGCATCTTCAGCCACCTCATCGGATATGTTCTCGCGAAGGATCGCCTCATTAAGGCCTATGATCGTATTTATGGGAGTCCTTATCTCATGGCTCATGCTGGAGAAAAACCGGTTCTGGGCATTGTTGAGATCACTGATCTCCTTCTGCTGGTTTTCATAGGATATGGATCTGACCCTGATGAAGAACTGCACAAAGTAAAGCATCAAAGCCAGAGCAATGGTGAATATGAAGATCGAAGCAACTACAACTATATAAGGCGCCTGTGTACCGAGCGAACTGACAAGGATCTGATAGAAAACGAGCATGACAGTATCGGAAATAAGCATGATAATCAGATAGACCACGGGATTCATATAAACGCAGCAGGGCAGCAGCAGCGTTACCGCGATATAAAGGCTGGGATCGACAAAAGAAGTATTCACGGCATTTACGACCGTCGAGCATATGGCCCACGCAAGCGTCAGTACCGTAGTCAGAGGTATATACCAGGAAAGGCTTCTGTAGCGCCTGTCAAAATCATTCCTGACGACTGCAAGAACGATCATATTCATGGACATGATAAGCAGCATCGACAGATACAGTAACCTGTACCGGTTCACCATGGGTGAGGAAGCATGCCTGCTCCCGAAAGTGACAAAGAGCATGAAAAGCTGCAGCACGGCAAAGAAAGCCGATGCCATGCGCATCTTTTTCATTGTCGATATATATATATACCTGTTGATATCATTGCTCAGCTCATCCTTTGAATGAAAGAAGTATCTGATGAAATCGGAAAGGGATAGGATCATTTCGCGCCTCCTTCCTGCGATGCTCCGGAAGGAGCAAATTCCAGCACTTCGATGCCGTCATCAGTTTCGATGCTCGTACCGGTAAACACAGCATTCATTGCCTCTCCATTATCCGTTCCTATGGCTCTTATCACTTTTTCATATTCGGCAAGCATTGCAGCGTGGTTCTTATCGACAAAATCACTATCATTATTATTTGAAGCTTCCTCGAGGAGCTTTGCCGCTTCCGACAGTTCCATGGCGCCGATCATCTTTGAGGTGCTCTTTATCGCATGAGCCTCCACGGAATAGGCGTTCAGATCCCCGGTCTCAAGTGCCTCCTTCATGACGCGCTTTTTCCCGTCAGACTCCTGCGCATACTGCGACAGTATCATCATATAGAATTCGTCGTCATCATTGCAGAAGTGTTTTCCTTTTTCGATATCGACTCCTGCCTGCTTAAGTCTGTCAAAGAGCTCATCCTTCCCATCCGGGCAGTCCGAAACTGCATCTGACTTAGCTTTGTTATCCGGAGCTTCTTTTTCTGCAGCCCCCGCGGATTCATTCCTGAGGGCGTCGCCTCCGCTCTTTTCCATCGATATCAGGGATACGGGCAGAACGCGTTTCAATACATGCTCAAGCTCCACTCTTTCTACCGGCTTGCCGACAAAATCATCGAACCCGGCCTTTCTGAACATATCTTTTGCAGAGCTTACGGAATTTGCGGTAAAGGCGATAATCGGCACTCTCAGCTTTCCTTTTGTCTGCTCGGTCCTGATCAGCTTCATGGCCTCAACCCCGTCCATGACCGGCATCATATGATCCATGAAGATGACATCATATTCATTGTTCCGGCAGAGCTCCACTGCCTCAGGTCCCGATCCGCAGGTGGTCACGATCATGCCGTACCTTGAAAACATTCCCTCTGAAACGATGAGGTTCATCGGCTCATCATCAACCACCAGCACTCTGGCTCCCGGGAATGATACCTGACCTTCTTCATCCACTTTTTTGTCCGAGCGGCTGTTCAGTATGCCTATGATAGGGAAACAGTAGAACGGTTTCGGCAGTATCCTGACTTTCGATCCCGGTGGCAGAGTGATCTCACCCTCGTTTGCGACAACAGTCACTATTATGCTTTCAGCCAGCTCCTGCATCAGTTCCGGCGCAGTATTATACTCCTCCGTAGCCGTAAAGAGATGTGTCAGCTTTTTGCTGTCGATCAGGGCGCGCAGGGATTCCGTATTGTCAACTCTGTGCAGGGGCAGCCTCAGGCCCGCGACTATATTTTTCAGCATGGAATTATAATATTCCCTGACATGGGGATTCGGATACTTTTCAAAATGAAGGTATGCTCCGAGGCTTATGCCTTCTCTTTCGCTGACAGACATGCACTCGCTCCCGTCAACAACCCTGTTGGGTATGCTGACCCTGACCGCGGTTCCCTCTCCGGGCGCACTGTCTACCGTCATGAAGCCTCCGAGAGACCGTACAAATCCGTGGACTATCATCATTCCGAGACCAAGTCCGCCTGTAGTACGGTTGCGTCCGGAATCTGCCTTGTAAAAGCTGTCGTATATCCTTTCGAGCAGCGCCTTGTCCATTCCGATCCCGGTATCCCTTACCTCAATGCAGAGATTAATCCCGTAATCATGGGGGATCGAAGAGATATGAACATAAACTCCGCCTTCATTTGTATATTTGAGACCGTTCTGTATGAGATGATAAAGGATCTTTTTGAGCTTTCCCACATCGGTATTCATGACCGAAGGAATGGTCGCCTCCACATCTATGACCAGCTCTATCTCCTTGTCCCTGATCGGATCAAGCTCATTTACCAGATCGTTCAGTACCGAGGACAGCATATAATCATCGCAGTTATTAACGATATCCTTCCTGTCTATCTCGGAATAATCAAGGATATCATCGATCTGCTTTCCGATCCTTTTGCCCGCCGCGCGGATCGAAAGAAGATCCGCAAGCCTTTTTTTATCCTTTTCTTCAGCAATGAACATGCTGCAGAGTCCGAGTATGGCATTTATGGGAGTCCTGATCTCGTGGGAGACATTTGCGATCAGGTCGCTGAGCCGCCTTGCCGAATCATTGAGCAGGTTGATCTCTTCCTTTGACTGATCCACCACTTCCTTCCATCTGTCTATGATCTTCCTGGCGATCCATGCCATCAGGGACACGATCCCGAAGTGAAGCAGGGTTCTCGAGATAAAAAGGCCATCGACTTTTGCGCCGTTCTTTACCATGCTGACGATCTCATATATCATCGTCACATAATAAGTGACCTGGCCAAAACTTACCAGCGAATGGATACCGGTCATCGCAAACAGGCTGATCATCACGCACATGACCATGGCAAGGTCAAAGGTACTCGTTTCATGGGTCCCGTAAAAGAAAAACTCCGCCATCATGAAAGCCGCGCACATATATACCCGCAGCCTGTCCGCTCCCAGTCTGAACAGATGCATGTACCAGATGCCCACAGCTCCGGTCACCATTGGGATGATGGCCCATTTTTCCCAATCCATTACAAAACACTCTGCTGTCAGAGCGACTGTCAGGATCGTATACATGAGCACCATCAGGACATGCGACGATTCGACCATTGCATTGTTTTCTTCCTGATATCCGTTTTTCTTCATTACGAAGCTCCCATCTGTCCCCTATATTTAATAGAGCCTTATCTTCTTTACCATATCCACGAATTCACGATTACTCCTGGTGCGCGAGAACAGGTCTATGAGCTTGTCGACTGCGTCTTCAGGCTTCATTGCGTTCAGGGTCTTTCTGATCGCATCTATGGCCTCCATCTCTTCCCTGTTGAGCAGCAGATCTTCACGCCTCGTAGATGATTTTGCCAGATCGATGGCGGGGAACACTCTCTTTTCCTGGAGCTTCCGGTTCAGCACCATTTCCATGTTGCCGGTTCCCTTGAATTCCTCATATACAACATCATCCATCTTGCTGCCGGTATCCACCAGCGCAGTTGCCAGTATGGTAAGGCTGCCTCCTTCCCTCATATTCCTTGCGGCTCCAAAGAAACGCTTGGGCATATGAAGGGCTGCGGGATCAAGACCTCCCGAAAGAGTCCTTCCTGAAGGCGGAACAGTGAGGTTGTATGCACGTGCCAGCCTGGTGATCGAATCAAGCAGTATCATGACATCCTGCCTGTGCTCAACAAGCCTTCTGGCACGCTCGATGACCATCTCCGAAACGCGCTTGTGATGCTCCGGAAGCTCATCAAAGGTTGAGTATATGACCTCGACATTTTTTCCTTTTATGGATTCCTTGATATCCGTCACTTCCTCGGGACGCTCATCGATGAGCAGTATGATCAGATGTATCTCAGGATTTGCCTGTGTGACGGATTTTGCGACTGCCTTCAGAAGGGTTGTCTTTCCTGCCTTCGGCGGCGACACGATCATTCCTCTCTGTCCTTTTCCGACGGGACTGATCAGATCCATGATCCTCATCGCTATGTTATTGTTACCGGACTCGAGATGTATCCTCTCATCAGGAAAGACAGGCGTCATATCCTCGAAATTGTATCTCTTTGCCGCCTCCTGCGGAGCAAAGCCGTTGATGCTCTTGACAAAAAGAAGAGCTGAAAATTTCTCATTGCCGGTCTTTACCCTTGTGTTCCCGGTGATGATGTCGCCTGTCCTCAGCCCGAATCTCCTGATCTGGCTGGGAGCCACATACACATCATTTTCTCCCGGCAGGTAATTCTCGCAGCGTATGAACCCATAGCCGTCTGCCATGACCTCGAGTATGCCGTGAGCGACTATGCCTGAATCCAGCCCGTCCTTGTCAACATATTCTTCTTCACCCGCATTTCCAGCCGGAGCCTCCTTGTTTTCCCTGGCCGTATCTTTGGCGCCTTCCTCGGGTTTTTCCTCGATCTCGACCTGGGTGCTTTCCGCAGCCGCACACAATGCGTCTATCAGTTCCGATTTTTTCATTGTAGATGCGCCCTTGATGTTTTGCGCCTTTGCCAGCGATTTGAGCTGGACAAGAGGCAGTGTTTCCAGTTTTTCTCTCATTGCTTCCTCCATAATAAAAACTGATTTAAGTTCTTTTCTCTCTATTCTCTTCTGTTTTCTCTCTCAACCATCCTTCATATACTCTTGTTCATTGTATGGGATCAACTGATGAATTTTCTTTGAACAAAACAGATATAATGTAAAACCTGACTTCAAATAGAATTTTTATTTCAAACAAGCCATATAATACTACAAAAAAATCAAAGTTGCAACGGGAAGACACGGAGACATTATTTTTGTCTTTCCTGGCATCAGCATACATGTTTTGTTCACGGCTCGTCCGGTTCTAAGCTCATCCTTCGTCTTATAAACAAAATTTCGCTCTGCGCCGTTCCGCACCTGAAAAGCGGTGCGGCCTTCGCACCCGCGAAATTTATAAGCCTCGGATTCGCTAAGAACCGACGGCTGGGTGTTCACAAAACATGTATGCTGATGCCCACTGCATGAATAATAATCATGTAGTGCTCCGGCGTTTTCCTGCGAGGATGGGCGCGAATCTGTTGATGAGGATGATCATGACTGAAACATAGAGCAGAAAACAGAGCACGATGACAGCGTAGCTGATGTATCCGCGCGCCCTGGTCACGAACTGGTTTACAAACATTGCAACATTCAGTGAGAGGATCCAGATGGCAGGATTATTGTGGACTGCCATGAACACCAGGGAATTGCGCCCGAAAAACCGCAGTATCGGAAATGCCTTTCCGCTCTTTGAAAGAGAAGACAGCGCTGCGCACAGAAGAATGACAAAGCCCGATCCCGCCACAGCACCGATATAATACAGCGCATAATTGTTCAGCACCAGCGACCTCAAATCCTCAGGAGCATTAAAAACCACTGTCACAATATTTACAGCGAGCAATATCGGTAGAATGATCAACGACAAGGGAGACAGGGGGACGGTCCTGTTGTCTCCTTTTTGCAAAGTTAAAGCATTTGTTTTTATCCGCTTAAATAAAAGGAGACAACAGGACCGTCCCCCTGTCTCCCAACGAAGCAATCCAACTGCTGAAAGGTATCCGATCGTTATGAACGAACATGCAAACACCGGCCTGATCAGCGTCACTATGACTTCCCCGATCCTTTCGCACCAGGCAACACCCTCCGGCAGAAAATGCCTTGCTTCATTTATGCCCATCGCTGCCGCAAGAAGCAGAAGCATCACCACCCATCTTTTATTACCGGAAAACTTTTTCATGATGAGAGCAAAGAGCATCTCGGCAAAAAACAGCGCCGGCAAAAACCACAGGACATTGATCCCGTACATCGAGACCGCGTACCAGAGCTGTATGAAAAGATCCGGGATTTCCATTGAATGGCTGACAAAGACGCCATATATGATGACAGCAAAATATATGATGCTGAAACCGATATACGGGACCATGATGGTCGAGAACCTTTTTCTGAAAAAGGTCTTCATCTCCGGGATCTCACCCTTTGCCGCAAAGAGTATCCCGGAAACAATAAAGAACATCGGCATATGAAAAGAAAAGATCCACTTGCAGAACTCCCTGATATACGGCGAAAATGAAAAAACCGTATCATTTTGAAGGTGCCCGCAAAGCACGAGCACCATTCCAAAACCCTTCGCCATATCAAGATAAGGTATCCTGTTACTATTCTGCCTGGGTGACATCAAATTTCTTCTTGATCTTTCCTGTAAAATATGTACCGGTACCGACAATTGTCACTGTACCCTTCTTCGGTCCGACCTGCTTGAAGGTTCCCCATATGACATAGTAATCGCCTGTGATCACATTTCCTCCGGAAACTGTCCTGGGCTTCAGCACGACCTTTTCATTATTTGACTTTGTCCATACGACCTTCACATACTCATCCGGATATTTGCCGTCAGGCCTGTAAGGCACTGCACGCTCCGTCTCGTCATCAGGGCTGTCCGTTGCCGTATTGACAAAGGCAGCGATCGGCGTCGTGTCCTTATTATACGCCTGTACGCCTATGGTATATGTCAGATCATATCCTCCATAATAAGAACCTGTTCCCTCAACTCTGATGCGGTATCTTCCGGCTTTGTTGTTTTCAAGTTCTTCGCCGGGTATCACATACGCGTTCTCAGCAACCTCGGTAAGCTCCAGGATCTTCCCGTTCTGATAGACATAGAGCCTCACGCCTTCCATGCCCTTGTTCACAAGCCTGTTCGATACCTTGACTGTCAGAGGCGTGCTCTCGTCTTCGCTTGAGAAATCAAATGACTTCTTCTTCAGCTTCACATCATTCGTATTCAGCTTCGTGCCTGCATAGGTCACCTTTTTGTAGGTGGGCTCAAATGTATAATACTTGAACTTCAGTTCTTCGGTCGCCAGCTGTACCTTCAGATAATAAACGCCTGAATTCAGCGTATCCTTGTCCTTCGGATCATATACACCGGCGACACATTCATCCATGCTGTCGACGAGATCTATGCTCACGCTCCCGTTTTCAACATCTTCATAAAAGAACTTCCTGTCAGAATTCTTCGCATAGAATTTATCCTTGTCGATAAAGCTTTCGATACCTTCAGCCGACTCGGGAAGCGGATATGTCACTTTTGCAAGAGTTCCTCCGACCGTCAGCTTCGCGGCGCTCTTCGGTATGCCATAGAAGAAAATATCATCCTTTGTCTCATTTCCGGCATCATCGATTTCCTTTACGACCTGGCTGATGCTGCCGGTGATATTCGGGTTGCTGCCGTTTGCCGTGATGACAGCGGTGTACCTTTCAAAACCGCTGTTCTTCTTGAACTTCTTTGCAGTCACATCCTTTTTCTCGGAATCAAGGATGGTGATATCGTAGGCGGATGCAGGTATCTCTTTTCCGGCATTTGCGCCGCTCCTGTAAAACACCTTCAGTTTCGGGCTTAAGGCCTTTCCGTTATACTTGACATACTGCGTGGTCATGGAGACATTTGCAGCGCGTGAAAGGTCTGCGGCCAGGATCGTGATCGGAACATTGATCTTCATTTCCGAATAGATTCCCTTTCCGGTGACTACGACCATGGGCACCTTGTCGCTGTCCTTGTTGCCCGCGTTCTTATTATTTTTATATGAAAGAGTATAATCAGTGCCTATGATAAGCTTGTTTGAACCGTCCCATACGGATATGTCAAGTATCGGACTGTATCCGCTCTTCGGGATTCCTCTTGAATAATAGGCGGCATCATCCTTTGCGACAAATTTGTTTCCGTTATAGACAACAGGCGCCACAGCCTTTACGGTAAGGCTTAAGTTGCCCTTGTCCTTGTAAGTCATGTCTTCCTTGAAGATCTCGTAGAATGTATACCTGGCGCCGTTCTCACTGATTCCGTTCAGGAATTCATTTCCGAATTCAAACCTGGTACCCATATTGTTCGCGATGGGGGTTG
This sequence comes from Lachnospiraceae bacterium, assembly GCA_017614155.1. Lineage (GTDB taxonomy): Bacteria > Bacillota > Clostridia > Lachnospirales > Lachnospiraceae > NK4A144. The sequence goes on along the minus strand of JAGACK010000053.1, from coordinate 72,122 downwards.
TGGTAACGCCCAGTTCTTCAACCCCGACCATCTCCTCATTCCAGCACTGCTCTATCCTGTCGTAGGAAACAGTCTTCACGCACCAGCTGGCGCTGAGTGTGCTCTGCTTATTTGAAAAGCTGTATATGAGAAGCGGTGTCCTGTCATCCGCTCTTCTGATCTTTGTGGATGTAAGCTCGGTCTCCCTTGCGGGATCCATGAAATCAAGAATAAGGGAAGCCCTGACGGAATAAGTGATCCAGGCCTTTTCCATGAGTTCATAGTTGACCGACATCTTTTCATTCAGTCTTCCGCAATCTTTCAGTACAGCCCTGTAATCTCCCTTTCTCGCATTTGTTATGCCGGTAAGGTCGATCACGGATGATGTGGAATCAAACCATTCCTCCATACGGACATCGTTGACCGAGACTTCCTCTTTTTCATCCATCTTTCCGTCTTCATCCGTGCCGTATACCTTTATCGTCCCGTAGTATCTCTCTGCAAGCTCGTCGCCCACCAGGGATGTGACTTCCTTGGAGCCGACGATGTAAACAGGGCGGCGCTCTATCATAAATGAGGCTGTCTGTGATGTCCCGAGATAAGCAGCCTTCAGCCATATCCTGGTCTCAGCGTTTTTATCGTCATAAACATATGCCGGAGAGTTTATGCTTCCTTCGGATTCTCCCCATTTTATGTCAACCTTCTGATCTTTTGTCAAGAGGAGCTTCTCGCCATTATGGATATAGTAGATATTGAAATAATCATGGACGCTGCTGACCGGCATGGAATAATATACCGGCTTTATCTGTTCGATCACGATCCTGTCGCCCGAAACATCCTCGACCGTAAATTTCAGGATCTGATTGACGGACAGAGGCGATCCGGTCTGATTTAAAATGCTGTATTCATGTGTCACATCTTCACCGTTACAGCTTACCGAAAGAGCTCCGGCACCCTTTTTGGATGCAACATACCATGTCCCGGGCTTATTGAAGGAAACCGATTCACCAAGGTCCGTATTCGGAGCGGTACCGGCTTCGTTCGTGCTGATATATGCCGCGCCGTTTACGACCGTTCCCTCGTATTCGGTCCCATAGGCATCTCTAAGGACGGTTTTTACAACCTCTCCGAGAGTCTGTCCGACGAGAACATGCTTCGTTGCAAGCTTTGGATAGAGATAAGCACTATTTACCGGGACCACATCAAAGCGGCTGTCATTGATTTTTTTTGCGTAATAACCGGTGCTTATGTATTTCTTGTCAGGCTGTGTATTGAAAGTTCCGCCTGTAAACTTCAGTATTGTGGACATATTTGCACCCAGCGGGACATTGTCGCTCACACTGAATGCATCACCGGCTTTACCAACGGATGTGTAGCTTCCGCCTGCTATATTCACCTTGATATGAGTTTTGTAATAGTTAGCGTCTCCGCCCCTGTAATTCAAGAACAGGCCCATCGCACCTGAGATATTGCCGCCCGTGATGTCAAGGCAGCTGTCCAGGTTGCTGTCCGTATACGGCGAATAGCATACGGCACATCCGACGACCGTAGAACCGCTGTACAGATATGTCTTGTCCAGTCCGTTTCTGAATTCAGCCGTACTGCTGATGTCACCGCCGTTTATAAAGGCCTTGCCGTTACTGATCTCGACACCTGCGGCTCCCCTGAAGGTACCGCCGTTTATCCTCAGCGTTCCGTCACCTGCATGATAGACGGCATCGCTGTCATCGTTCAGTCCCGTAAAAGTACCTCCGTTTACGGTTATGTTTGTTCCGAATGTCCATTTCTGGCCGAAGTTCTGGATGGCCGTGTTTCTTCCCCTTACTTCAACACCTTCATTTGCAACGATAGTCGCGCCGTTTCCTATCGCATATAATCCAAGATAACCATCCTCTACCTTAAATCCCTGATTCAGTGTGGCAGTGGAGTTTTCCGAAGCTGCTCCGACTCCCAGACCACCGACGACCATCACTGCTTTTCCGCCTGCCGTCAGAGCGTTCTGAGCCGCCACCTTGTTCTCATATGCTTTCAAGGTCACCTTTTCGGCTGTCAGTGACGCTTTCTCCCAGACAACTATGACACTGTCGGAATCTGTGGTATCGTTAATGATCGATCCGTTTGATCCGGACGAATCGGTCAGGTTCAGTTTGGTATCCAACCCCTTTACCGAAATAAGGAATTTATTTTTGAACACCTGGGTCATCGCAGTAGATGCACCTGTGCTGATCTTCGTTTTGAGTCCATCGAGCAGCGTTCCCTTTCCGGATATCCTGTGGCCCTTCAGATCGATGGTTATGTTCTTTCCGCTGTCTATTTCCAGTACTCCGTTCAGGCTTATGTCCCCGGTCAGAACGATGGTCTTCGGATCTGTAGTTGCTGCTGCAACTGCTGCCCTGATGGATGCATCATCTGAAACCGTTACCGCATCTCCCGCTGCCTCCTCCAAAAGATCTGTGCCTTCCTCTTCTGCCGGGAAGATCTCATCACCGGAAACAGGCTCTTCGGTGCCGTTATCCGATACATTCTCATCCGTACCCGGTTCAGGTTCTGCGGGCGCTTCGGGAACAGTCTCATCTCCTGAAGGCGTCTTTGCCTCTTCCGGCGCCGTATCCTCGGATCCGGTACCTGTATCTGCGGGATTTTCCGCTCCGGCACCTGCCCCCGGCATCACCGGCGTATTTTCCGAAACACCGGGATTATCCTTTATCTCATCCGCAAAAACATTGCCGGTCATCGAGAATATCATTGCTATGATGAGCAGCATCGACAACTGTTTCCGAATTCTCTTCTTCATCCTGAACTCTCCTTGATCAAAATAATTTTCTGTCACAGTTTCCTTTTTTACCCTGAAGGCTTCCCTGCCGTCAGCACCGGTTTTTATGTTCCGTCTGCTTAATGATTCGAAAAAAACTCCCCAAAAAACAGGTTAAGGCAGGGCAAAGATACCCCACCTTCGATACTACTCCAGGTAAACAGATTATGTCAACACCAAATTTATGTAAATTAAACTGACTCTGTACTGTATATTCTCGGAGTCAGCGATGTCACGAATTGCTTTGTTGCTAAAGCAACTCTCGCAATTCTGTATCAGTTCATATAAAAGAGGGTATATTCCTTGAGAGCCGTCATCCCCCATCCTACCGATGAGAACATCTCTATCATGTCGGGATGCGCAGCCTGATCGATGACATAGACCCGGCCGTAGTCAAAGTCTCCGTCTGTCGGATTGACCTCTATGTCACCAAATGAGAAATTGTCGCTGTCACGGAAAGATAAGTAATCGGCAGGCGATGCGCCTGCGTACAATGCGATCTGGAGGTTCCTGCCTTCATGATCCTCTCCGGCAAAAACCGTGACGCCCCTTCCCGGGAACATCTTCAGCGCAGCCTTTACCGCTTCGCCCGCGCTTTTATCTACTATGATTTCCTTTTCGTGATCTTTGCTGTGATTAAGTTCCGAATTGTAATTTACAAAATAGTAATGCGCCAGCACCCCGAGGCTGAAAAACAGGATCAGCATGATGACGGGGAAGGTGCCCTTCAGATTGTCGGCTATATAGACGGTTCCCTGTGCAAGCAGCATGGTTATCGCAAAAAAGAGGGCGCTGCACGCAGCGATATCAGCTTTGGGTATCGTCAGACAGCAGATAAAGCCCGTCACGAGAAAGAGCCATATGATCACCGACATATCAAAAGTGCGTTCCCTGAATGAAACCAGGACTTTTTTGAACGAAACGACAACACCGGTGATAAGTATCGGTATCGAGAAAACATACATCGTGCCAAAGTCGGGGATAACACTGAAGTCATGATGATCATCCCAGAACATGACCCTGATCCTGCGGATATTTGATACGATCTTTCCAAAGTCCGCATTAACATGCAGGCCTGAAAAGAGCGCCATTATGACAAGGCCCGCTATGACCGGAATGATAAGAAATGCCGCCCGCGGGATGCTCAGCTTCTTTACAAAGATCATGTACATGACCGACACGGCCAGGAAGACAGGCACGATGAGAACAGCGCTGCTGCACGAAAAAAGCGCCAGGGCAAATACGATGCCTGATAATAAAAACAGCCATGCCTTTGATCTTTTGATTCCGGCCGCCAGAAAATAAAAGGCTGCCGGCAGGATGGAAAGAACAAGGAATTCCTCAACACTGTCGCGCTGGGACAGGAAGTATATCGGAAGAGTCGTGACAAGAACAGCCGCCGTAAAGGCATTCTTTTTCCTGCCTGTCCACTCCCACACGAAAAGATAAGAAAAGATCATGCCGAAAAGCCCGCCGGCAACAGCTATGAGCCGGAAAAGCTTCAATGAAAAATATCCCGCCTTAACCTTGAAAAGAGCCGCTGAAAGCAGGATCAGCAAAGCGCTGTGTCCATCGCCGAGCCCGCCAAAGAATGTCGAAACACCCGAAAGCGTACTGTCGGTACCGAAGCGCGCAAGGCTGAAGGCTTCATACGCCGCCTCAAGTTCCCTCATATGGATATAATAAGAGATCTCTCCCAGGTAAAACAGCCTGGTAAAACCGTATGCCGCTATCACCGGGATCATAAAGATCAGATTGTACTTTTCAAAAAAATCCGAAGCCTTTTTCATATATAAAAATCACCTTCCGCTGCATCTTTGACCGGCTTACTGCAGGCCCTCCAGATGCTTCATGAAGTTCACCTTGTTCTCAAGAGCCGTCGTGGTCGGACGCCCCAGATCTGATCTTGCCCCGACCTGGCATTTTACCTCTATGAAGAAAAGCTCATTTCTGTCCCTTGCTTCCCTCAGTTTTTCATCGAGCGCATCCATATCCGAAACGCTGACTGCATTTTTGTAGCCGCAGGCTTTCGCGATCGCGACAAAGTCAACTTCGCCGGCAACAGTAGGCATTCCTCCGACTGTCTCATGCGCGCTGTTGTTTATCACGATATGAACCAGGTTTGAAGGAGCATTTGTTCCAATCACAGCCATGGCGCCCATATGCATTAAAGCCGCGCCGTCCCCGTCTATGCACCACACCTTCGTTCCGGGCTTGTTGATGGCAACTCCCAGGGCGATCGTCGAGCAGTGGCCCATTGATCCGACCGTCAGGAAATCCGTTCCGTGGTCTGCGCCCGCCGCGGTCCGGATCTCAAAAAGCTCACGGCTGATCTTTCCTGTCGTTGAAATGACCGGATCGCTTCCCGTCACTGAGGCTATATGCTTTATCACTTCCTCGCGGTTCAGCTCGTACTTATTATGGTAATCCACCTTTCCGTCAAAGCTGATCCCGCCTTCCCGTATAATAAATGCGGCCTGCTTTCCCTTTGAAAGAACACCGGAAAACGAACTCATGGCAGCAGATACTTCCTCTCCCGTCGTCTCTTTCCCGATGATAAAGGTCGCAACATCCATGTCCTGCATGAGCTTTTCCGTCACTATGCCCTGATAGATGTGCTGGGGTTCATCGTGTATCCCCGGCTCACCGCGCCAGCCTATGATAAATATCACGGGTATCGCATATACCTTGTCGTTTACCAGGGATGCCAGAGGGTTTATGATATTTCCCTCGCCGCTGTTCTGCATATACACCACCGGGATCTTTCCCGTGGCAAGATGATACCCTGCCGCCAGTGCCAGACAGTTGCCTTCATTGGCTGCTATGACATGATGTTTCCTGTCTATCCCGTATTTTGACATCAGGAAGTTGCACAGCCCCTTAAGCCTGCTGTCCGGAACTCCCGTGTAAAAATCCGAGCCTATGATCTCAAATAATTCCTCTGCTTTCATAATCTCCACCTGAATTCATTTATACAGCAACGAAAAAAATATTAACACATAATCTGCCAAAAAAACAGCGGTCACTCCTCCATGTCAACGCCTACCCTCAGGCGCTCCCAGTCGGCGCGGTCAAAGATATTGTCATGCACCGAATACCACGAGACCACCTCATTATCATAAACCGTGTCTTTTTCGGCATCCACATCTATCTTTGTATTCATGAGGACGATCGGGCCTTCATTTTTCCTGTCACTGTTTATGGGATTGCCCATGAAGGGATTGACCGGATCTTTTATTATGTCCTTCATCGCTATGGTCGGTACATCTGCATTGCACATGAAGGTATCGTCCGTCTTCACTCCCTCAAAGTCAGCATCATAATCCTTTACAAGAAGCACGGGATTGACGCTTTCAACATCCATGGCTATGTCGTCAAAGAGTATATCCTGAAACTGACCCAGCTCAAAGCCGTGGTCCGATGTGATGATGATCCTGGTATTATCGTAAACTCCGAGTTCCTTCAGGCAGTCCATCCATCCGGCAAGCTTCATGATGCTGGCCATATCCACATCATAATGATCCGATCTGAACTTGTTTGAAAGATCCATGACCTGTCCGTTCGGAAGGGTACGGTTCTCGGGCTTCACCATCCTGACGGATGAATCAGGCTCATAATCGGGAGGGTTGAGCGATACTATCTCGTGCGGAGCCTCGTTCTGGATCATGATCAGCTCTCCCTTGCTGTTTCCGTCATCGACGATCTGTGTCAGCTGCGGCATCAGACGCAGGAATGAAATGCAGGTGATGAAATGGTACCTGATATTATTGCTTGTGATCGAAAGATAATTTCCCTGGTCATAGACAGCCTCCTGCGCAAAAAGCGGCACGGACCTGAACAGGCTGTAAAAGAAGAAATTCCTCTTCTGCTGCTCAAGCTCTATACACGCCCTCTCCTTCTCTGTCAGATAATCATTGTATTCTCCGTTTGAAGCGCAGTACGCGTCACAGTTTTCCACATCATCAAATACTCTCTTGCCCGTTCTGAAATCAAACTCCAGGTCCGCATATGGAAGGTCGCATACGGTTGAATGGTAACCCTCTTTTGCAAAGAGAGTAGGCATCAGCTTCAGCGCCTCATTCTGCTTGTCTTTTATGAGGACATCATCCCTTTTGTTCGACTCGTCAAGCGCATATTCATAGCCGCCGAAAAGCGCTGCGGAAGCATTGATGGTATTGGTTCCCGTGGAGACCGTATTCGGATAAAAGGTAAATCCCGAAAACGACTGCTCAAGCTCCGGCTTTTCCTGGAATATATAGGGGATGTAGGCGCCGATGGATCTGTCGAGCATGATCACGATGACATTTTTCCCCTTCGAGGAAAGCTTCAGGAACTTATTATTGATATCCGCTTTTTCCACTGCATGCTTGTCGACCCTTGAGGAAGCAAGCGTGGCTCCGAGCGTCTTTTCTATGGAGACTATGTTGTAAATGCTGAATATCGTCTCGCACACGATGAGGATGCTCAGGATGCTGAATACAAGCTTTTTTCTGTTTTTATAAAAGATGATCAGGACGAATATCATCAGGATGACAAACAGAGCATTGAGTATCTCGCTGACATAACCGTAATACGGATCCTTATCATAGATCAGCGTATAGGATATGATCCCGAACTGTCCCGAAAAGACCATATGGTTGATGATGAAGATGACGGATGCGCAGAACGCGGCAAGTCCAATGATCTTCCTTGTTTTCTGTTTGGACAGGAAAAATATGACTGCCCCCCAGAGTATGAATATCCCTGCCGCGATGGCAAAGGCCAGGAAAGCATACCGGACAGGATCGGGATATACCAGATTGGCGGCAAAATCCTTTGGGGACGCTTCTATCAGGGAAAGCGGAATGGAAAGCCCGGTAAATACAGTAAGAAGGACAGCTGAAAGCGCCCAGAGCCTGACGGTGTCCCTGTCTTTTTCGGGTACGGGCTGTTCTTTTTCTGCGGTTTTCTCAGGCTTTTTCTTCTTTGCAAGGATATCCATGACTATGTTCTTGCAAAGTGAAAAGACATTGTTCAAAGTCCAGTAGATCACGAGTCCCGAGGGTGATCCGTATAATAAGACCAGAAAGACGAGCGCAAACACTACGGTCTGGACCTTTTCTTTTTTTGTTCCGTTTTTTGTGTAGATAGCTGCGGAAGTGAGATTTATCGCAGTCATCAGAACGGGAAGCAGATTGATGTGCAGACCCCCCACGGGTATCAGGCCGTCCGGGCTGCCCAGATCCGGGATCAGCAGGAAGGATGCGCCTTTAAGGAGTGTCAGGTTTGAAAGGAAATCATATGCCGCAATAAAAAACGGCACCTGAAGGAGCAGCGAGAGAGAGCTTTTCAGGACATACCAGGGCTGATAATCATTCTGACGGTAGTATTCCGACAGGATCATGAATCTTTCATCTCCCTTGAAGGTCCTGCGGATCTCCCTGACCCAGTGTTCCATATCCTTCTGCTTTTTCCGTTCCTCGGCCTGCATCGCATCGGAACGCAGATACATGGGAAGCACGAGGATGTTCATAACGAGACTGACTGAAAGTATCGATATTCCCGGATTGGAAAAGAGGGTGTAGCTGATCCTGAATATGATCTCAAAGAGAAGCCATATAGGTTTTATAGCAAGATAATATAAAAATTCGCCCATGGTTTAAACAATTGATCATCAGTCATCAGGATATATGTTTTGTTCACGGCTCGTCCAGTTCTAAGCTCAACGCTCGTCTGATGAACAAAATTTCGCTCTGCGCCGTTCCGCGCCTGAAAAACGGCGCGGCCTTCGCACCCGCGAAATTTATCAGACTCCGTTTCGCTAAGAACTGACGGCTGGGTGTTCACAAAACATACATCCTGATGACTTTTTCATCTATTCCTTCGTGTTAAATGAATCGTGTTTCTTTACGAGGTAATCGACGGTGAGTTCTGCTGCCCTGCCGGGATTTGCCCAGGTCTCGGCTCTTGCCCTGTCACGGCCTGCCGCCAGGCTTTCGTCGTTGACGGCTTTGTCTATGACCTCTTTTATGTTGTCAAAATCCTCTTCCCGAAGCGGTATGCCTATCGAGGGAAGGATACGCAGGGTCCACATATCCTCATCGAGCCATGCTGCATCGTAGGCAGATTTGTCAAATTTGATATCCGCGTATATGAACGGCCTGTCAAATATCAGCGCATAATCAAACATGACTCCGGAGAAATCCGTGATCATGATATCGGCGCTCTTCAGCACTTCAAAGTTGTCATTATCCCTGTTCCAGTGAAGCTTTTCGCTCTCCGGGAATTTTTTCTGCAGCCTGTCCATCATCTCCTTTTCCGATTCAAAGGACTGCGGATGAGGACGGATGATCACATTGTATCCGGTACTGACAAGAGCGCTTATTATCTTCTCGCCGAACCTCGAAAGAATCGCTGTCTCGCCCCAGGTCGGCGCAAGAAGCACGGTCTTTGTATCGGGGAGACAGGGGGACGGTCCTGTTGTCTCCTTCGTTTCGGAGTCAGTATTCTGCTGCTGTTCGTTTGCGGAAGGAGACAGCAGGACCGTCCCCCTGTCTCCCCCGTCTTTCTCCAGCCTGGCCTTCATGGTATCAAGGTATGTGATGCCTGTCAGGCATGTCTCGCGTCTGTTTATATTTCTCAGCGCCTCGATGTCACGAAGCTGCTTTTCCTCGTACTCGCCGGAGATCAGCACGGCATCATAATGATCAAGCCCGAACATCCTGTAAAATGTGGTGTCTCCGGGCTGGTGCAGGATGTGAACATACCAGTCTACATTCTTTGATCTCTTCCACTGAAGGACATCCAGACCTGGCGTTGTGGCAAGCACCACGCCTGCATTCATGATATTCAGCTTTGAAAACGCCTTGTTGCCCTCTCCTATGAAGGAAGGCTTCACATGGCTGTAGCTCTCCTTCAGCGCGGGGTCGTCCTCCGACATTGTCCAGTATTCGATGTCTATGCCGCGTTTTTCAAATTCATCACAGACCGGCTTGAATACATTCCAGTATCTTTTGCTGTCGGAAAAGATGACATATGGGATCTTTTCGGCATCCGCCGTTCCCGCCTTGCCTCCCGAGAGCACGAATTTCATTTTCAGCTTCAGTTTCTGAAAAACAAAATACCCGGCTGAGACTGCTCCTATCAGTATGGTAAAAAGCATGCTTCCCGTTCCGGGATCGATATACAAAAGCATCGGATTCATTTATCCTCCTTAAGTGAATCAACCTACCTAGTCTGTGCGCTCTTCAAAGGCCCGCAGCTCTTCGACGGTATCTATCTCCGCTATCTGATCATGGCCTACTGGCTGAACAGTCAGGCGAAGCCTGTCCAGGTTTTCATTGACCACATCATCCCAGAAAAGATCCTCATATCCGTCAGTTGAATACCGCTCGTCGATCGCATCTGCAAGTATCGTGGCATCCTCAGCGGTAAAGTACGCGATACCGCACATATTATAGCAGTCCGTGCCGCCCTTGCCGACGCGAGTGATAAACCCTTTCTCATCGCGTTCAAACACCCAGTCATCGGAATATCCGCTGACATATTTTCCGAAATAACAGGAGCCCTCAAGATCTGCCTGAAAGATAGACGGATCCGACACAAAAAGATCGGCCTCGCAGATAAATGCATTTCTTCCGCGCAGCCTGTCAGTCACGGCTTTTATCGATGAGATGTTATTGACGGTTTCATAGTCTTTGTTGGACACTGTGGAAAGACCGGGATATTTCGATTCAAGATATGAAAACTGTTCTCCCAGATACCCTGTAACGACTGTGATCTCCTCTATCCCACGCTCCCTGAGACCGCCTATCACGGTTTCGGCCATGGGGATGCCGCGTACCTTTATCAGCGGCTTCGGCGTATTCTCCGTCAGAGGCCTCATCCTCGTTCCCATTCCCGCTGCCATCAGGATCGCGATCTCATTGAACTTTTTTTCTTCGCTCCTTATCATCATAACTCGTCGATCAGGGTGATTATTTCCTTGAAGGGCATGAGGTGTGAATCCGCCTCGAGGGCCCTGTGGTTTGTCAGTATCTCGACTGCTGTCTGCTTCATGGCCGGGAACGCCGCGCGCATCAGCTGATTTGCATAGATCACTATATTGACGCCGTGTCCTGCAAGTTCTTCCTCAGTCACGCTGTTGAACGAGGTCGGGACAACGACTATGGGTGTCGAAGTGTTCTTTTTCCTGAACAGGTCGCAGAATTCAAAGATCTCGGCAGGGTCCTTTTTGCGGCTGTGGATCATGATGCCGTCCGCGCCCGCTTCTACAAAAGCAAAGGCCCTTTTCAGCGCATCCTCCATGCCCTGCTCAAGGATCAGGGATTCGATACGGGCGATGATCATGAAATCATCCGTAAGCTGCGCTCTTTTTCCTGCAGCGATCTTCGCCGAAAAATTCTCTATGGAATCCTGGGTCTGGACCACTTCCGTGCCAAACAGCGAATTCTTTTTCAGTCCGGTCTTGTCCTCTATTATGACTGCCGAAACACCCATCCTTTCAAGGGTACGCACATTATATACGAAATGCTCGGTCAGTCCGCCGGTATCCCCGTCAAGGATTATCGGCTTCGTCGTGACCTCCATGATATCATTGATCGTACGAAGCCTGGATGTCATATCCACCAGCTCGATATCGGGCTTGCCCCTGTCCGTGCTGTCGCACAGCGACGAAACCCACATACCGTCAAACTGGTCAAGCTTCCCGTTTTTTTCCACGATGGTTTTTTCGGTAATAAGACCAGTCAGTCCGCTGTGCGCCTCCATCACCTTGACTATGGGACAGATATCTATGAGCTGTCTTAAGCGTTTCCTTCTGTATTCGGGCATTGCCAGCTTTTCCTTGAGCTGCCTGTCTGCCTTTGCAACGTTTTCATTATACGTATATCCGACCTCGACAAGTTCCCCGCCGTATTCCTTAAGCGCCTCCAGGCAGTTTTCACGGAGCGCGTTTTCCGGTCCTTCCTTCCAGTTGTCTCCGTGGATCACGATATCGGGGCGCAGCGTTTTTATTATCTCATCATACGTCATGTCGTTCTGGACCACTACATCGTCGACGCCGTCTAAAGATCTGTAAAGCGCGATCCTTTCCTCCAGCGATATCGTCGGAAAACGGTTGTAGCGGATGAGAGCGGCATCCGAAAGCGCTCCGATTGTGACGCTTCCGAGCTTTGCGGCCTCCTTTATTATATTGAGATGTCCCTCATGGATTATGTCTGTTGTAAAACAGGTATAGACTTTTTTCAAAATTTTCAACCTCTCTGTCTTATTTTCCTATCGGAGTGCTTACGCCTGCGTCTTTCAGAGCTTCCCTGAAAACGACCCAGAAATCCTCAATATCCTTTTCATCGATGGCGCCCAGGGCGCACAGCCTGAAACCGCCCCTGCCGTCTATCTTTCCGGGATAGATCGTAAAGCCCCTCTCATAGCAGTAATCATGTATTTTTTCAAAATCCCAGTTCGGATCATCGGGATAATCGATGGCGGCTACAAGCCCGGACTGGACATCACGGCTTAAAGCCTCGTGAAGCCCGATCTCGTCTATGCCCTTTCGGATCGCCTTCATGACACGCTGATGCCTTGCCCATTTGGCCTCCTCGCCCTCTTCAAAATACTCGATGAGCGCCTGACGGGCCGCATAGATGGTCTGTACGGGAGGCGTGAAATGCATCTCTCCCGTCTTTTCGAAATACTCATACTGCATATACAGATTGCAATAATAAGAACGTTTCGGGAAATCCTTTGACTTTTCTATGATATCGCGTCTTCCTATGATATAAGAAAGACCTGTCATCGCCATGATGCCCTTCTGGGCAGAGGCCATGCAGAAATCAATGTTCTGATCATATACATTTATCGGGATCATCGCATAGGCGCTGGTGGTATCGGTAATAAGAAATGCGCCGTATCTGTGCGCGAGCGCGCCTATCTCCTTTACCGGGTTCAGAAGTCCCGTCCCGGTCTCATGGTAGGTCACATATACATATCCGATGTCGGGGTTTTCCTTCAGGGTTTCCTCTATTTTCCCGAGATCGGGCTTTTCATAAAGCGGCTGCTTTAAGCCGATGAACGGCAGTCCATAATAACTGCAGACATCGCAGGCTCTCTGCGAGTAGGCGCCGTTATTGATGACGAGCGCCTTTTTTCCCTCATCAAGCAGCGAATTCAGGGCGATATCGATGCATATCGTTCCCGATCCGCAAAAAAGCACCGCCGTGTACTCCTTTGAATCTCCGTGAACAATGCGTACCAGATCGTCGCGCATGGGGGCCATGATACCGGCAAACTCCTTTTCCCTCGGACAGATATCAGGCACAACCTGGGCCATCTTGACCGTATCGGTAGTTGTCGAAGGCCCCGGATTCAGAAGAACATTTCTCTTTATATCCATCTTTCCTATCCTCTTTTTTATCTCAGATCAAAAAATCCGACTACTATTATATCAGATGGATATCTCATGTCAAAGTGAGCCGTGGAACACATCGTGCGGTCTACGGTTTACATAAAACCGCGCCAAGGATGACTCATTTTTCATATATCATGTTGTAGTGTTCCAGAACCCCCCGGTATTGCGAGACAGCGGCTGTCTTGAACCCGAAGTGTTCATACATCCCGACATTGCCGCTGTCGTTTGTTTCCAGGCAGACCCTGCATTTATTATCATCCGCAAAGGAAAGGAGGATATCCATCAGCTTCCTGCCAAATCCCCTTCCCTTGAACTCTTCCTTTGTCGCAAAGACATAAATATACCAGGTCCTTTCATCCAGGAACTGCTCCCTTTTTTCCAGGGCATACTTTTCAAATCCCTCCATGCGGTACATGATGGGCCTTAAAAGCAGCGAATAGTCACTTGGATGCGCAACCTTGAAATAATCAGCCATATCCGGCTTTTCCGCTTTCGGCGGTTCGATAAGCATGACGGATTCAAAGGCTTCGCTGCTTGCGATCCCGGCAGTAAAGCCGATCCTGCTCCTGAAATCCACGGACATCATGCGCGAGAACACATCCGTATCATATTTTCCGTTGAAAAGATACCTGAAAAGCGCATAATCCCTGTAAGCATCTATCGCTGTTTCGATATACCTGTCCTGCGTTTCCTCGTTAAATACACATTTCGGGGATAAGCCCTTTGAAAAGGCGTGTTCATACAGCGCGCGGATAGAAGGATTCTCATTCGTGAAGGTCATAGAAACGGTCCTCCTTCATAATGTCGAGCATGATATCCGCGATCTGCGGATCAAACTGGGTCCCCCGCCCGTTTTCAAGTTCTTTCCTGACCTCCTCCTGAGCCATGAAGGATCTGTAGCTTCTGTTGCTGGTCATTGCATCATATGCATCAGCCACGCTTATGATCCTGGCATTTAAGGGTATCTGGTCTCCGACCAGGCCGTCAGGATAGCCTGTCCCGTCATATCTTTCATGGTGCCATCTGGCTCCTACGCCGACATGCTTCAATTCCGGCATTTCAGACAGGATATCATATCCAATCGAAGGGTGGAGCTTTATTATATGATACTCATCCTCCGATAGCTTCCCCTTCTTGTTTATTATCGCATCCGGCACTCCTATCTTTCCGATATCGTGCAGCATGGCCATGTTGTACAGTTCCTCGATATCGTCCTTTGAAAAGCCCAGCCGCTCGGCGATCATCTTTGCGTATTTTGCCACCCTGATGGAATGGCCGTTGGTATATCTGTCCTTGGCATCTATGGTCTTTGCCAGGGTATACATGGACTGCATCGTTATCCTGGCATTCGCCTCCGACAGCTTGGCATTTGCTTCATCCAGCTCCTGCTTCTTTTTTTCGTATGCACTGCTCTGATATCTGATGATGATCCCGAATATCAGCGAGACCAGTATCAGCGACTGGATCACATCCATGGCCGCATCATGCTCGGAATTGAATCTGACGACCATTTCGGGATGAGCCTCACTGTACAGGATACAGGCGCTCTGAAAGATCACGCTCAGCACATAAACGACATACAGGATCCTTTTCCTTATTATGACCCAGCTGATAACGAGGCTTAGCAGCAGCCACAGCGGCATGCCTCCGTGGTATCCTCCGGAATAAAAATACATGACCGGAAAGAGGATGAAATTGGCGACTACGGAGAAAAGCACGGCTGCATATATGACATCCTTTGATTTCAAAGACAGGATGAGACAGATCACGGCAAATACCGCCGTAAACAGAAAAGCCGCTATCGCTATGACGGAATTTCCCAGGGCAAGCGATATGAACGCTGAAACAACGGCTCCCCCGATCGCTATCAGAACAGCTACATTCAGCATCTGCTGCCAAAGGTCAAATCCTTCTATGAGATCATCATGCAGTCTTTTGCAGATCTTTTTTGCGAGATTTTTCATGGTACCGCCTCCCGGTATTTAATTGTATCACAGTTGTCCCAAACAGTAGCATCAATCTGCAACAATATTTTCAGACCTTTGACCCTTTCAATAAAATGTCCGCGAAAAGCCGTCATTGCTTGACATTAAAACGCTATCGAATTACAATTCAATAGTTTTGTGAACAGCAGTTTTTATATGGAGGAAAATAATTATGTCTAAAGGGAAAAAAGCGTTTCTGATAATCCTGGGAATCCTGGTCGCAATAGGCGGGATTTTCTGCATTGTCCGTCCGGGCATGACATTCCTGTCACTTATCTGGTTTGCCGGAGTCATGATGTTCTTTTATGCAATAGAGGCTCTGGTGACCTACAGTGAGAGAAAAAAGATGGGGCTTGCGAACACCTGGAGCCTGATCAGCGCCATACTTGCATGCATCTGCGGTTTTGCAATCGTGATCAGTAATTATGCAAATATCCTCGCTGCCGAAATAAGCCTGTACATCCTTTTCGGATGGCTCATAGCTGCAGGCCTGCTCAGCATCCTGGCTGCATTCGGGATCAAAAAGCTTCCCGGGGATGTTGAGAAAGCGGTTGAGATGATCGCAGGCAAATGGTGGATCCATGTGATCATCGGCATCCTTATGATCATCGCGGGCATATTCGGATTTGTGCATCCGCTCATCAGTGCCATGACCATCGGGCTTGTTGTGGGAGTCGAGATCATCCTCTCCGGCATCAAGATGATAGCAAGCACATTTTCAGCCTAGGAGCAAGGATATATAATTAGGGCCGGTTATTCACGAGACTCAGCAACATGTTTTGTGAACACCCAGCCGGCAGTTCTTAGCGAACCGGAGTCTGATAAATTTCGCGGGTGCGAAGGCCGCGCCGTTTTTCAGGCGCGGAACGGCGCAGAGCGAAATTTAGTTCATCAGACGAACGGTGAGCTTAGAACTGTCCGAGCCGTGAACAAAACATGTTGCTGAGTCTCCGGTTAACATAAATCAAGGTTAGATCTTCAGCAGTATATCGTTGCTGCGCTGGATGAACTTGGTCAGCTCATCAGGCGAAAGCTGCTTGTTCGAAAGAAGCGCCAGATCATAAAGCTGCTGTTCGATAAGCTTTGAGGAATCGCTTTCGGGATCCTCCATGACCTTCTGTACGAGCGGATGCCCCGCGTTCAGTATGAGGGTTTCGCCCTCGGCATCCTTGAACATATCTCCCATGTCGTTCCCCATGGAATACATCTTCATCATATCCTGCATCCTGCGTGACTCCTCGGAGAAGGTAATCATGGACGCGACCTTCTTATTCTTGAGCTTGTCAAGCTTCACGACGAGTTTGTCCTTCTTGAGCGTCTTCCTCAGCTTCTTTTCAAGCTTTTCGGATTTCTCCTTAAACTCCTCGATCTCCTTCTTTGAAGTCTTTGAACGCATCGTGTCCTCGACCTCGGAATCGATACGCAGGAACCTGACTCCCTCATTCTTTGATTCAAGAGACTGGATGAACGGCTGGTCTATATTATGCGTAAGCACCACGGCAGTCATCTTTGCCGATTTGAACATGTTCACATACTGGCTCTGCTGTACGGGATCCGTCACATAGTAGACCTTCTTTTCCTTCTTCTCTTCCTCTACGGGTTCGCCGTTTTCGTCTACGACTTCTCCTTCAACCTTCTCGGGAGCATCTTCAGCCTTTTCTTCAGAAGCCGCTTCGTCCTTATTATCCTCCTGCTTCTCATCGGAGGCTGCGGCGTCCTTATTATCAGTCTCCTCATCATCGCCGGTGTCGATGGGCTTTACCTCGAGGCACTCGGGCAGGGTCGTGAACTTGTCGTAGATATCCTTGAAGAGTATATAATCATTGATCTTTTCGGCGAACTTGTCGTTGCGGAGCACGCCGTACTTGACGAAGGGCGAGATGTCCTCCCAATATTTTTCGTAGTTTTCCCTGTCGGTCTTGCAAAGGCCGGACAGCTTTTCGGCAACCTTCTTTGTGATATAATCAGAGATCTTGTTCACAAAGCCGTCGTTCTGAAGCGCGCTTCTGGAAACATTGAGCGGCAGATCGGGACAGTCTATCACACCCTTGAGGAGCATCAGGAACTCAGGGATGACCTCCTTGATGTTGTCGGCGATGAAGACCTGATTGTTGTAGAGCTTGATAACTCCCTCTATCGATTCGTATTCGATGTTTATCTTCGGGAAATAAAGGATCCCTTTGAGGTTGAACGGGTAATCCATGTTCAGATGAATCCAGAACAGCGGTTCCCTGTAATCCCTGAAGACCTTGCGGTAGAACTCCTTGTATTCCTCATCAGTGCAGTCCTTCGGAGTCTTTGCCCAGAGCGGATGTGTATCGTTGACAGGCTTCGGCGGCTCGGGCTCTATCTCCTTGCCGTCCTTGTCCTTTTTGGGCTCCTCGGGTGCCTTGTTGACATTTACAAGATATATCTCTGTCGGCATGAAGGAGCAGTATTTCTCAAGCACCTCGCGTACCGTGTATTCATTGCAGTATTTGAGACAGTCGTCGTTGATATGCAGCGTAATCTTTGTTCCGACCCTGTCCCTGTCGCCGTCCTTCATCTCGAAGTCGGTCCCGGCGCCTTCGCATTCCCAGTGGACCGGAGCCGCGTCCTTCTTATACGAAAGAGAATCTATCGTGACCCTGTCTGCGACCATGAATGCAGAATAAAAACCAAGGCCGAAATGACCGATGATCTGATCCGCATCCGACTTGTCCTTGTATTTTTCGATGAAATCCGTAGCGCCTGAAAATGCGATCTGGTTGATGTACTCGTCAACCTCATCCATCGTCATGCCAAGGCCGTTATCGATGAATGTCAGAGTCTTGTTCTTGTCATCGCACTCCACATCGATCCTGCCCTTGAGCATCGCGCCGTCGGTTCCGTCGGTTTCCTCCTTCGGAGCCGCATATTCTCCCATCATCTCAAGCTTTTTCAGCTTCGTGATGGCGTCACATCCGTTGGAGATCAGCTCTCTGATGAAGATATCCTGGTCGGAATACATCCATTTTTTTATAATCGGGAAGATATTTTCGCTCGATATCGAAAGCGACCCTTTTTTCTCAGCCATAATAAAAACACTTCCTTTCCTGTATATATTGCCCGGGAGACAGGGGGACGGTCCTTTTGTCTCCTTCCTTCAATCACACAACCAGATCAGTTTCCCTGTGTTGGGAAAGGAGACAATAGGACCGTCCCCCTGTCTCCCTCTGTCAACCATAAATGATTTTAAGACCCTGAATTCCAAAAGTCAATAAAAAATTAGCACTCAATTTTATTGAGTGCTAATAAACAACAAAAAGGAGACAATAGGACCGTCCCCCTGTCTCCTTATTTACCCATGATCTTCACCGGATAGCTTTTGCCGTCTACCGATATCTCTGTTATGCCTTCATATCCGCTGAAGATATCCTCGTCGACATATTCATACTTATCGGGAGTCTCTCCCTTCTCGATGTTTTCGATTATCTTCCTGACCCTGGGCCCGTGAAGCGGATTGCACTCTCCTATGCACGAGATGCTTCCGCTGCGAAGATTATCCAAAGCCTGGCTGCTCACGCCGTCAAAAGATATGACCATCACATCGCCTGCGCGTATATTGCGTCCCGGCCTCCTGCCAGCGGCTTCTATGGCTTCAAGGGCCCCGAAGGCCTCATTGTCATTCTCGCAGTAGACGACATTTATATTATCATACTTCTCAAGAAGCCTTGCAGTGGCTTCCCTTCCCTTCGCCTGCGTAAACTCGCCGGGGACGGCATCCAGCAGATTCCATCCGTTATCGATGACCGCATCACGCAGGCCTCTCGTCCTCCCGATCTGCGCCGATGAACCGATCGTCCCCTGGATGTCCACTATGTTCACATCACCGGGCTTGAAATGCTGTTTATCAAGATAAACCTTGAGCCATCTGCAGGCCTTCTGGCTTTCAAGCCTGAAATCAGATCCGACCCAGCAGGTAAAGAGGCTTTCATCCTCCACATTCACCATACGGTCGACGACGATGACAGGGATACCGGCATCCCGCGCTTCTCCAAGCACCGTGTCCCATCCGTCCTCAGCCACGGGAGCAAGCACTATATAATCAACCCCTCTCTGGATGAAGGTCCTGATAGCCGTGATCTGATTGGCCTGCTTTTGCTGCGCGTCCTCAAAGATAAGCTCGTATCCCTTGTCCCTGGTAAAGGCAGATCTCATCGACTCGGAATTCTCCTTCCGCCAGTCGGATTCAGCCCCGACCTGTGAAAAACCGACCACGATGAGATCCTCCTTCTTTTCGACAGGACCCTCCTCAGCGGTCTTGCGGGAAACGCCCTGCGCGCACCCCACAGCCAGCACACAGATCATGCATATCAAAATAATAAAAACAACGCTCTTTTTCATACAACTATATTAACACAACTTCATGCAGTTTCATTACCAAATATATATCAACGACAATCCCGGGTTCTCAAAACTCCTTCTCTCAGAATAAACACATAATTACAAAAACAGCTGCAGGTGCTGTTTTTCGAAAAATCAACGAGAAAAACAACACCTGCAGCGTAGATTCAAAATATCCGATTTTATTATTTCTTTATAGCCCTCTTTTTCCTTGCCATGACCACTGACTGGATGACCAGGAAGATACACAGCATGGCTGCGATGGTTATGCCCGTCCACCAAGCCTGGTCAAGTCCGGCGCTGGAGACTATGTTCTGGATGGTGCTCAGCGACAGGACTCCGAAGAATGTGCCGATGATGTTTCCGACACCTCCGGTCAGCATCGTTCCGCCAATGATGGAGGATGCGATGGCGTTCATCTCTGCACCCTGCGCATGAGTTGCAGCACCCGATCCGACATGAAGGAAATATACATATCCTCCGATGCCTGCAAGAAGCGAGCAGATCATGTGGGACATGAACTTCGTCTTCTTGACATTGATACCGAGCATCAGTGCGCTCTGCTTGTTTCCGCCGACAGCGTAGAAATTCCTGCCAAGCTTTGTCCACTTGAGCAGACAGAACATCAGGATGACTATCACTATGGCAACGATAACACCTATCTCAACATAAGCATTTACATATACGCCCTTCTTGTTGACCGAGCCCATGCCCGGAACGATGATCCTGGCATTCTTCAGCGCCTGGAAGCTCTCATTCTGGACATTGAAGGGATTGGTATTGACTATGGTCGTCATGCCACGGGCAAAGAACATACCGGCAAGCGACACGATGAACGGCTGGATATCAAGATAAGCAACCAGAAATCCCTGTACCAGTCCGTATGCGAGGCCTATGCCTATCGCGATCAGCATCGAAACAGCCACATTTCCGCCCTTGAAATCAAGATAAACCGCTGCGCACATGCTTACAAGCGCCGTCACACCGCCGACCGAGATATCGATCCCACCGGTTATCATGACAACACTCATGCCGCATGACAGTATAATAAGAGCGGCGTTGGCGTTCAGGATGTTAAAGAAGGTCTGGGGCTTTAAAAAACCCTTGCCCTGAAAAATGATCGCTCCGATGTACATCAGAAAGAATACAACAATGGTTATCGTCAGAAGGAGTTCAGTATCGGTCATATCCTTGAATTTATTCGTTATTTTGGACATTATGCCGCCTCCTTCCTCTGTGAACTAAGACTCTTTGCGATATTTCCAAGTTTTTCCCTGACTATCGGTGCGCTGAAGACAACCAGCAGGATGACAACGACTGCCTTGTATGCAGGGAGCGCATCCGACGGTACCTTGAACTTGAAAAGAGTCGTAGTCAGCATCTGTATAACAAAAGCGCCGATGACAGATGCAGCCATGTTGAACTTGCCGCCGCTGAGGGCATTTCCGCCAAGCGCGACTGCAAGGATGGCATCCATCTCTATGTCCTTTGCTATGACCGAATAGTTTATGGATGACAGACGGCTTACCTTGATAAGAGCCGCAACGGCAACACAGATGCCGAGGATGACAAAGGTCAGCCACTTGATGAATACCGGGTTCAGACCGTTAAGCCTTGATGAACTCTCGTTGATACCTACAGCCTGAGTATAAAGACCCAGGTTCGTATACTTGAGCACCAGCGTGATCAGGATGACCATTCCTGCCGCAATGAACAGCGGCGTGGGGATCGGTATGCCCGGTATGAAGCCTCCGTAATAACCGAACTTGGGATCGCTTATTATGGGAAGCTCGTTGTTGTTTATCCATGCCGCTATGGAACGTCCCGCCGTATACAGGATCAGCGTCGCGACCATCGGCTGTATCTTGAATATTGCGACCAGCGCTCCGTTGAATGCTCCGAAAGCCATTGCAACGAGGCAGCTTATGATGAATGCTACAAATATGGGTGTCCTCAGAGTATCAGGTCTGGTATTGGTACCGCACAGGACTCGCAGAAGCGTGCTTCCTGCTATTGCTATGGCTGCGCCCACACTGATATCCTGTCCTCCGGAGGCTGCGGTGACAAGCGTCATTCCTATAGCCAGGATCGCAAGCTCCGAGCCGTTATCGAGCACCGTCATGAGATATCCGGAGAGAACGGGGTTGCCCGCGCTGTTGTAGCCCATGGATATCTTGAAGAACCCGGGATCGGCTATCAGGTTGAACAAAAGCAGTATGAACATAGCCGCGAGCGGTATGAATATCTGGTTTTTATAGATTTTTGAGAGGACGATCTTTTTCTTTCCACTTGCCGAACTCATTTTTTCTCTTCACCTCCCGCTATCGTACTCATGATCTTGTTCTGTGTCAGGTCTTCACCTTTCAGTTCTCCGACAACCTTCCTGTCTCTCATTACTATGAGCCTTGAGCAGGTCCTGAGCATCTCATCTGTCTCCGAAGAGATGAAGGTAATGCTCATTCCCTCGCCCGCAAGCTTCAGTACGAGCTTCTGGATGTCGATCTTTGTTCCTATATCTATTCCTCTGGTAGGTTCGTCAAGGATCAGATAGTCGGGATGGGTCAGAAGCCAGCGGGCAAGTATTACCTTCTGCTGATTGCCGCCCGAAAGTGATTTGATCGGGGTATCGGAGGATGCTGTCTTGATGCTCAGCGTCTTGATATATTCATCAGCAAATGCATTTGCCTCAGCCTTTGTAAACGGCTTGAAGAATCCTCTCATGACCTGAAGGGCAAGGATGATGTTTTCCTTCACGGAAAGATCTCCCACGATGCCGTCAATCTTTCTGTCCTCTGGAAGATAGCCTATGCCGTTCTTCATGGCATCTATGGGCTTCTGAATCTTTATGCTCTTTCCGTTCTTTTTCATTGAACCGGACACGACCCTGTCAGCGCCAAAGATCGCCCTGACGCATTCGCTTCGTCCGGAACCGAGCAGTCCTGTGAAACCGTTAACCTCACCCTTCTGGATGTGGAAATCAAACGGCTTGATCCCTTCGGTACTCGAAAGGCCTTCTGCTTCAAAAAGCGGCACGCCTTTGTCGTCAGTCTTTGTTTCGCTTTCTTCTGTCTTTATATCAGAAAGATCGTCCAGTTCCTTTCCAAGCATCTTTGATACAAGCTGCAGCCTGGGCAGATCCTTTATCTCATATTCACCTACAAGCTTTCCGTCACGCAGCACGGTGATCCTGTCACAAACCTCATAGACCTGGTCAAGGAAGTGGGTAACGAATATGATGCCTACTCCTCTTTCTTTCAGATCCCTCATCAGCCTGAAGAGCTTCTGGACCTCCTGATCGTCAAGTGAAGATGTGGGCTCGTCAAGGATCAGTACCTTGCAGTCCATATCAACGGCTCTGGCTATGGCGACCATCTGCTGGACGGCTATCGAGCAGCTCCCGAGCTGCTGTGTTGCCCTTGCGGGGATATCGAGGGATTTGAGCATCCTGTCGGCACCCTCGTTCATTTTCTTCCAGTTCTGATAGATATCATCCGACCTTCCGATGTACATATTTTCAGCAACGGACAGGTTCGGACAAAGGGTTATCTCCTGATAAACGGTGCTTATTCCCATGTGTTGGGCATCCTGAGGAGAACGGATAACTGCCTCTCTGTCATCCAGCCTGATGCTTCCTTCGTCCTTCGTATAAACGCCTGTAAGCACCTTTATGAGCGTGGACTTTCCTGCTCCGTTCTCTCCCATCAGCGCGTGGATCTCTCCCTTTCTCAATGTGAAATCCACCTGGGAAAGCGCCTTTACTCCGGGGAATTCCTTGTTGATCCCCCTCATGGTAAGTAAAGTCTCTTTAGGCATATCATAACCTCTTTTCTTTTAAGTTTCCTTCTAAAAACGCGGCATAAGCATCTGCCTTTGTGTGACACTTATACCGCGTTTTGATTTTTATCCAGTATTATTTATATCCACGGATTGCTGCGATACTGCGCACCAATCACTCCGGGATATTAGATGCCGTAGCTGTCTACATCTTCCTGTGTGATAGTTGTAGCATCGAAGCCCTTCTCATCCATGATGATGGTCTTCTCTGAGATTGTTCCGCCACTCTCAAGAGTCTTGATAACATCGTTGATGTATGATGACTGGAAAGGATTGCACTGTCCGTCATAGTTCCAGTTCTGAGCAAGGAGCTCTTCAAGTGCCCACTTGTTGCAGTCAAAGCCCATTACGATAACGTCTTTGCCTACGCCGTGAGAGATGTTAGCCTTGTCAAGAGCTGCAACAGCACCCTTAGCCATATCGTCGTTCTCTGCATAGATTACGTTGAACTTTGTTCCTGCATCGATAACTGACTGAACGATCTGCTGTGCATTCTCTGCATTCCACTCAGCTGTCTGCTGTGTAACGATGTTCCAGTTGCTTTCTGCTGCAACCTTTGCATCAAGAGCGCCTGAACGTCCCTTCTGAGCTGCTGAACCCATAACACCCTGGATGTGGATTACGTTGTACTCGTCAAGGTTCTGGCTTGCAAGCCAGTTAACAGCGGTCTCGCCTTCCTTGTCCATATCGGAAACGATTGATGCTGCGTAAAGGCTGGGATCTGCATCGATTGTACGGTCGAAAAGGATAACGCTGATTCCTGCATCCTGAGCATCCTTGAGAACTGAATCCCATCCTGATGTATCAGCTGCTGAAAGGAGAAGATAATCAACACCGTCCTGGATGAACTTCTGAGCTGCTGTGATCTGCTCGTCGTTCTTGAGGCTGTATGCGAATGAAGCATCATATCCGTTCTCTTTTGAGAATGTAGCCTTCAGATCCTTGTCGTTAGCTGTACGATATCCGGACTCGTTGGGGTCGTTGTTGATGATTCCGACCTTGATGAGCTCTCCGCTGTCAGCTGCAGGTGCTTCAGCCTCTGCTGCGGGCTCTTCTGCTGCGGGCTCTTCTGCTGCGGGCTCTTCTGCTGCGGGCTCTTCTGCTGCAGGCTCAGCTGCCGGTGCAGGAGCTGCTGCTTCGCTGCCGCATGCCATGAGGCCAAATGCCATTGCTGATGCAACCAATACTGCCAATACTTTCTTCTTCATAAATAATCCTCCTAATATGAAAAGAATAAATTATTTCAAAGGACCATTCCTTTGATGATCCCATCCTATACTTTTCAGTGCAATAATTAAATTCACAAAAAAACTCTTAGGGTTCAGATTCTTATTCTGATGAGAAGCAAGGTTGGATTTTCTACGAAGAGGGTTGGATTTTATCCGACAACAGACATGACCGTCAAAAATAACGCCTATAATGGAAGAAGGACCGTTACCTTTGTCCCTTTGCCGTACTCTGAATCGACATGGATGCCGTATCTGTCACCGAACTTGAGACGGATCCTTTCATTTACATTATAAAGCCCGAAGATCTCGCCTTCTGCACGGTTTCCTTTGATGTCGGATACCGTATCGGTCTTTTCCCCGGTATTGATCTTTTCATTTATTATTGAAAGACGTTCCTCATTTATTCCTATCCCGTCATCCTCTATAGACAGATAGATGCAGTTTCCTTCCGCTTTCCCGCTTATGATGATGCTCCCGCCGCCTCTTTTATTCTTGATGCCGTGATAGAGCGCATTTTCAACGAGAGGCTGGAGGGTGATCTTTGGTATCCTTGAGGTATACAGTTCCTCAGGCACTTCCACCCTGTAGGAAAGTATGTCCTGATACCTGACCTGCTGGATCTCAAGATAGCTGACCACATGTTTCATCTCATCGCCTATGGACACAATATCCCGCCCCTGACCCAGTGAGGCGCGGAAAAAATCAGACAGGCTTCCTACCATGCTGACGACTTTTTTCTGGTCGCCCGCTTCGGCAAGCCATATGATGGTATCAAGCGTATTATAAAGAAAATGCGGATTGATCTGCGCCTGGAGAAGTTCCAGCTCGGCAACGCGAAGGTTTTCCTGTTCGGTCCTGACCTGGGCGATCAGCTTGTTGATCCTCTCTATCATCTCATCAAGAGACCGGCTCAAGACTCCCAGCTCAGCTCCCGTATCAAGATTTGCCCTGACGCTCAGGTCGCCCCCGGCAACTCTTTCGGTCACTCTTGAAAGCTTCAGCACGGGTTTTGTGATCGACCTGGAAATTGCATATGTTATGTAAACTACAAGCAGGAGGATCAGCAGCGCGCCCGCTATCGAATAGGTGAACACCCTCCTGTAAAAGCTGTTCACTTCCTCCCTGAGCTCCTGCATATCCTGTATCTCATAATAAATGAACTGGATTATGGTCTCCCTGACAAGCCCAGTGACTATCTGGACATCATTTTCCCATATCTCTATGTTCTCTTCATACTTATCGCCCGCGCTCAGGTTTTCCTTGATCCTCTGGGTATATATTCCGAGATTGTTCAGATATTTCCTGATATCCTCAAGCCTTTCCGCATTCTCCCTGTTAATGTTTTCAGCCGTTTCCAGGGAGTCAACTACGGCCATGGCCGAAGAAAGCATGCTGTCGAGTTCTGATTCTTCATATGTCTTGCTCTCGACTATGACAAGATATGTCTCATAATCAAAATCTTTTTTGAAATCCAGGCTGAAGCGGCTGGCCATCCCGGCAGCCTCTATGACACGTTCGTACTGCTTGTTCTGCCTGTTGAGGGTCATGAGGCTGATGATCATGAAGACCAGCAGCGGAAGTATGACTATCAGATATGAATACCTGATCTTTGATTCCAGGGGCATGTCAGCCCATTTTTTCCTGATCGGGCTCATGCTGTCCTACTCTCCGCCCTGCCTGTTCCTGTACTGCGTCGGGGTCACTCCCTGAGTCCTCTTGAACAGATAGGAAAAATAATGAGGGTCCTTGTATCCCACCTCATAGCTGATATCCGTTCCACGCTTTGAAGTGCAGCGAAGGAGCTCCTTTGCCTTGTTCATGCGATAATCAGTCAGATACTTGATGAAGGTCATGCCGGTCTGCGCCGAAAAGACCGCGCTCAGGTGATTCGGCGAGAAATTGACATGGCTTGCGAGCTTATTGAGCGAAAGCTCCTCATCCGAATAATTTTCATCAATATATCTCCTGACTTCGTCAATGACGCTGCGGTACCGGTTGCCTGCTCCGGCATCCCTTATATCCATCGCTCCCGAGGTGATCTTTATGAAATAATCCCTCGTGCTCATCTTATCCTTTATATCCCCTGCGGCGATATCAAATGCATTTATCCCGCTCCTGTCTGCGCCTATCTCCTCCACAAAGGAGCTGACGGCAAAATAATATTCGGTAGCCAGATACTGTCTGAACATCGCCGAATCCAGCGCGCCGTCGCCAAAGCCGTCAAAAAACTCATCCACGAAGAATTCGATCTCATCCTTCTGACCCGTCCTTAAGAATTCCACGATCCTGCCGCGGCTTATCTTGCTGGGATCCACGCTGCTTAAAGAGAATGTCTCCGCCGCTGTATGTTCCGCAGGCGCATATATCCTGATCCCGCTCCTGCTTGTAAAGAATCTGTGGGCATATGCCTGCGAGGCCTGCCTGTAACATTCGGGCAGCTCGGTGATCCTTGATACGCTCTTCCCTGCGCCGCCGTGATATTTCACATGTTCGTAATCTGCAAGGAGTTCTTCCAGGCCTGATATGACCCGGCCAAGCCTTTCATCCGTATCCTCAGGCGAATCGCCCTTAAACACTATGGCCTTTCCCTCTATGCTCCTGTCAAATACCAGCGCATTTTCGTTTTTTGCTATCTCCTCCATCTGCTCGTATATGGAAACGACGCTCCCGGAATACTCCGTCTGCAGATGGTGTCCCGATATGACCTGAAAAAGAAGGATATTGTACTGTCCCGCGGATATATCGATCCCCAGCTCCCTTGCAAGCTCTATGATGCCTGACAGGCTCAGATCTCCCAGCACCATGTGCCTGAAGAGTTTCCTCTGCTCTTCCATGCTGTTTTCCGCCATCTCGGCCATATATTTTTCCCGCAGGGACCGTTCCTGCTTTTTTTCGGCGATCCTTTCTTTCAGGGAATCTATCTGTGAGAGCAGTTCGTCGCTGTTTATCGGTTTTGTGAGATAATGAGCCACACCGATCGATATGGCTTCCTTGGCATAATCAAATTCCGCATAGCCGGAAAGGATGATTATCTCCATCCATGGGAATTCTTTTTTGATGAGCCTTGACAGTTCAAGCCCGTCCATGAAGGGCATCTTGATGTCAGTGATCACGATATCCGGACGGTGCTTTTCGATCATGGGAAAGGCCAGCTCGCCGTCGCCGGCTTCTCCGACGAATTCGTAGCCGTTTGATTCCCAGTCTATCTTATTCTTGATGCCTTCGCGCACCACATATTCATCTTCTACAAGAAATACCTTTATCTTTTCTTCCATAATTTATCGTTCCACTCTTCGCTCATACATGAGTTTCTTCGGGGACGCTTCCGCTCGCTCATCACGCAGCGGTGCTAACCTCGCACAAAACGCTCGGAAGCACCGGCGCTCTTCGAACGCCCCTCAGAAATCTCATGTTTCGCTACGAGTGGGACACCAATACATCCCCTGTCCCACTCACAAAACATATATGCTGATGTCCTGTATACTATTATAAATTCACTGCTGTTCGGGCGCCGGATCTCCGTTCTGCTCATCCTCTCGCCTGCGCTGTTCGTCCTCTTCCTGGCGCCTGCGCTCTTCTTCCTCTTCCTCTTCCTGACGCCTTCTCCGTTCTTCTTCCTCTTCCTCCTCCTGACGTCTGCGCTCCGCCTCTTCCTCTTCCTTTTTCTTCTGTTCCTCTTCTTCCTTTTTCTTTTGTTCCTCTTCTTCCTGACGCCTTTGCTCTTCCTCTTCTTCCTGACGCTGCTGTTCTTCTTCCTGGCGTTTGCGTTCTTCTTCCTCCTGGCGCTTGCGTTCCTCCTCCAAAGGATCCGGGATCTCCGTTAAAGGCACCTCGGGAACCGTTACCTCCGGCACGGCGGGAGTTGCTGCCGGCGTGGCTGCCGGAGCTTTCGGGATGGTATTGTTTCCTCCCTTGGGCTTCACGTAATGGACCTTGTACTCGCCCTCGTCCGATACTCCCGGCACGGGATGTGTCACTATATAATCAAGGATCGTCCCGTAAGCCGTTGCGCTGTAATGCAGACCGTCGCCTCCGTCATACTCTGCCTTGATGGAGCCGTTCCCGTTCTTCAGCACGGTATTGACATCGAGGTAATGGATCTTTTTTTCTTCGGCCATTTTCATCAGGAAATCGTTATATTTATCGATCCACTCGTTCTTGACCTTTCCCTTGTAGACACCGTTATCATCCACAGGCCAGACAGACATCAACACAACAGTGCTCTCCGGCGCCCATTCCATTATCCTGTCAACGAGCTCGTTATATGACTCCTTGTATCTGTCCTCGGGTATGCTGTCCATTCCGTTCACGCCGTAACAGACATAGACCACATCAGACTTTTTTGCCTGCAGGAACTGTTTTATCGTATATTGTTTTCCGGAGTTCTGCGTGAATGTGGTCTTCAGCGCATCCGTATGCATCAGGCCAACCTTTGCGAGAGCGTCCTCATCAGAGACGCATTTGTAGTTTACCATCCCGACCGTTCTGGAATCGCCCAGGAATACACAGTTGTTGAGATAGCCGAAGCCGTTGTCCTCCTTGTACTCAAGGATACAGGGAGATGCGAGCACCTTGTTCTTTTCGGCATCTTTTATCAGATCGTTCTCAACCTTTCCGGTTAAGGATTTTTCCTCTTCATCGGGCCCGTCATCTTCTGTCTCGGCTTCCTTTTCCGTGTCGGGAAATCTTATTATCTGCACGGGCATGTCGTCAAACGGGGATTTCTTCTGGATCTTCGCGCGGTTTACGCAAAGAACCACCGTCACGGTCAGAAGTACCGTGGCCGAAACGATAATG
The DNA here is from genome assembly GCA_017614155.1 of Lachnospiraceae bacterium. Taxonomy (GTDB): domain Bacteria; phylum Bacillota; class Clostridia; order Lachnospirales; family Lachnospiraceae; genus NK4A144. Next base: position 42,734 of record JAGACK010000053.1, on the reverse strand, counting down.
GCAAGCTTTACCGGGCTCATCCATTCCTTTATTGAATTGAAGATCCTCTTTACAAATTCCACCATGTTTTTATTATGGGATACTGCGCGCATCCCGGATCAAATGCAGATCCTCAGACAAAATTGCTCGTGAGCGTATATATCATTTCCGGCAGCAGCTGTTTTTTCCGGCTCATGACATTCGGCATGTCATAAACCCTGCCGCATATCTGTCTGTAGGGCAGGTGTTTTTCGGATCTGTAGCCTGTGGTCAGAAGGATGCTGTGCTCCTTCATGACATTTGTGATCATGACGACCGCCCAGTCAAGACCGTTCTGCTCCCTTACCGTCTCAAGTGATGCAAGATAATCATCGCGATAGTCGTCCATATCCTTCAGGGTCGTGACCTCGCACTGGCCTATGCCGACCTTTACCCCGTTTTCATTATACTTCTTGAAGTCCGAAAGTATGGCCTTTTCGGGATCGCGGTTTGCAAGGCTTTCAACGTGGGAGAACATCTCTCTGCCGAAGTCTTCTGTCGTGACCTTGCAGATACGCGCGAGAGCATGGGCCGTCTCTCTGTCCACATGTGTGGTAGTCGGGCTCTTTAATATGAGGGTATCCGATATGAGCCCTGCCAGCAATACCCTTGCGGTATATTCATCCGGCATCATGCCATGCCTCAGATACAGCTGATATACTATCGTGCAGGTGCTGCCCAAAGGCTCCGTGTCTATGAAGATCGGAAGGCTTGTCTTTGACGCGTCAAGCCTGTGATGGTCAACGATCTCTATCACTTCTGCGCTCTCGATGCCGGCTATCGACTGCCCTGCCTCATTGTGATCGACCAGTATCACCTTGTAGGAAGGCGACCTGAGGAAACATCTCCTGGTCACATATCCTGCAAACCCGTCATTGTCAAATACCGCCAGGCCCCTCTTTTTCGAGCCTGAAAGCGAAGCCTTCGCATCCTCAAAAAGGTCCGTGGTCTTTAGCGCTTCACCGCCTTCACGAAGAAGCTCCCCAATCGTCGGCGTTCCCGCTATGCTGCCTTCATTCCCGAGCCTCTGCATGAAATAATAAGTGATGTCATCGACGCTTAGAAGCCCCAGGAAACTGCCCTTTTCATAAACCGGGACAACCGAAGGGTTTGATTCGCTGTACTCTTTTGCGAGCACGGTCAGCGGCATGTCTGCCGAATACTTTGTATCGGGCTTTAACATCACATCCGACACCTTCGGATAGACATTGCGCATGTACGGGGGCGGAGTGATATCGAGAGCTGCAAGGATCGCCTTGCTGCTGTCACTTAAGTGTCCCGGCCGCACCGGCACATAGCTTCTCGTGCTGTCCGTATTCTTTTTCAGGGCCGCGTATGCGCATGCGCTGCATACACTGTCCAGATCCGGGTTCCTGTGCCCCGTGATATATACCTTCTCCATCGGATTTCCTTATACTGATAAGATCGTTTTGTCTATTGTATCACATTTTTTGAGTCACGGGGCGAAAAAGGAGACATGGAGACCGGTTCTTTTGTCCTCTTGTATCTTATTTCCAAATCTTTATAATATAGATCATGAACACAGAAAAACTATTTGACGAAGCCCCCTATGACAGGGATTTCCGGGCAGCCATCACCGATATAATAAAAACAAAGGAAGGCCGGACCGGCCTCATCCTCGACAGGACCCTCTTTTTTCCCGAGGAAGGAGGCCAGAGCTGCGACAAAGGCACGATCGGCGAATTTGAGATAACGCACGTTTCTATTGAGAATGAGATCATCGTCCACGAGACTGATGCCCCCTTCGATGCTTTTTCAAAAGGCGATCAGGTAAAGGGCGTCATTGACTGGGATCACCGGTTTTCGAACATGCAGAATCATACCGGGGAACACATCCTTTCGGGTCTTCTTCACAGGGACTTTGGTTCCGAAAACATGGGATTTCACCTGTCAGACAATATAGTAACACTTGATACCTCAAAGGTCCTGACGCAGGATCAGCTTCAGGAGCTCGAAAGAAAAGCCAACGAGGTGGTATATGCCGACCTTCCTGTTTTCTGCAGATATTACACAAAGGAAGAAACCGACGGCATCGATTACAGAAGCAAGCTGGAACTCGATGATAACATCCGTTTGGTAGTGATACCCGGAGTCGATATCTGTGCCTGCTGCGCTCCCCATGTGAAGCACACCGGGGAGATCGGTCTTATTAAGATAATAAAAGCGATCAACTACAAGGGCGGCATGCGTTTTTCGATCCTTTCCGGAAGGCGCGCATATGAATATGTCTCTGAAGAATGCAGGAGAGTCGATGATCTGACGCACATCCTTTCGGAAAAAAGAGAGAATCTGATCACAGCTGTTAACAGGCTTCTTGAAAAGAATGAAAGCTACAGGCTCGAAAAGATCGAGAACGCCAAAAAGATGCTTGAAGCGCAGGTGGAAAAAATCGACGACTCCGCCAAAGATGCTGTCATATTTGTCGAAGAGGTAAATGACATCACCCAGCGTAATGCCGTAAACGATCTGGCAGCAAAGCATAACGGCATCTGCGGGGTGTTCTCCGGAAACGACTCTGACGGCTACAGATACATCATCTCGATTCCCGGCGGCGATGCAAGGGAGGCCTCCAATATCTTAAAGGAGAAGCTTCAGGCAAAGGGCGGCGGCTCAAAGGAGATGGTGCAGGGCAGCGTGAATGCCCGAAAAGATATCATAATGGAAGCATTGAACGGCAGACGATAAACAGGGGACAGGGAGACAGGGAGACAGGGGGACGGTCCTGTTGTCTCCTTCCTCAAACGAACGGCAGCAGAATACTGACTACGAAACGAAGGAGACAAAAGGACCGTCCCCCTGTCTCCCCAGTCTCCCCAAAAAATTCAGGAGGTTAAAAATGGCAAAAACTTTGCAGGAGATCAAAGACTACATCAAAGAGAACAACATCAGCATCGTCGATTTCAAGCTGACGGATGTCGACGGGAGGTGGAGGCATCTTTCGATACCGGCTGAAAGGCTCACTGAGAGCACCATGAAAAACGGCATCGGATTTGACGGTTCAAACTACGGTTATGCTCCGGTCGAAAACAGCGACATGGTCTTCATTCCGGTGCTCGACTCGGCAGTCATCGACCGCTATTCCGAGATTCCCACGCTTTCGATGATAGGCGATGTGCAGGTCATCGATCTGCCGGAGAACAGGCCTTTTGATCAGTATCCGAGGAATGTCGCAAAAAGGGCACTCGAATATATGAAGGAGACCGGCGTGGCCGATCAGATGATCATCGGTCCCGAGTATGAATTCTACATTTTCGATCATGTTTCTTTCGATCTCGATCCACACAACAGCGGATACATGGTCGAAGCCAGACAGGCATCCTGGAGCTCGGGAGACTATGATAATAATAACGGCTATCAGATCAGAAATGGCGCAGGTTATCACATGAGCCTGCCTATGGATATCAATAATGATCTTCGAAGCCGCATGTGCCTTTCAATGGCTGAATGGAATGTGGATGTGAAATATCACCATCACGAGGTCGGCGGCTGCGGACAGATGGAGATAGAGGTTGAACTCGGGGACATGCTCAAGCTTGCCGACGATACCATGTCCGCAAAGTATGTGATAAAGAATGAAGCCATACTGGACGGCTGTACCGCAACACTTATGCCAAAACCGGTTTCAGGCGAGGCCGGGAACGGGATGCATGTTCACATGCTCCTCATGAAAGACGGCAAGCCCGTATTCTATGATAAAGACGGCTATGCACAGCTCAGCAAGACGGCCCACTATTTCATGGGCGGCCTGCTGACACATGCACGTTCCATCTGCGCGATCACAAATCCATCCACCAATTCATACAAAAGGCTTGTACCGGGATTTGAAGCACCCGTGACCATAGGCTATGCCATGGCAAACAGGAGCGCAGTCATCAGAATCCCTGCTTATGCAAAGACACCCGAGAGCAAGCGTTTCGAACTTCGAAATCCCGATGCGACCTGCAATCCTTATTATGCATATGCAGCAATCCTCATGGCAGGACTTGACGGCATCAAAAAGCAGATCGATCCTTCCACCAAAGGATGGGGTCCCTTCGATTTCAATCTCTTTGATCTGTCAGATGAGGAAAAGAAGAAGATCGAGGGACTTCCTGCCAGCCTTTCGGAAGCGCTTGACGAGCTTGAGAAGGACCACGACTACCTCACCGAAGGCGGCGTATTCCCCGAAAGACTGCTCACCCAGTATATCGCAAGGCGCAGGAAGGATGACAGCATGATCTCGCGTCTTCCCCATCCGGCCGAATTCTCGATGTACTACGATCTGTGATCATCGTGTAAAAAATGATCCCCCTGAGCGCCAAGGCACCCGGGGGGATTTTTATATCTGCTGTTTCTTGACTTCGCCGAACGGCTTACAGATTCTTCCTGATGACTTCAGACAGATCCTTCAGCTTCATGGGCTTGCTCAGATAATCGGCAAAGCCTTCATTGATATATATTTCCCTTGCCCCGGCAATGGCATTTGCAGTCAGGGCTATATACGGCGTATCCGGATTTAAATTCCCGTCGGTCGTCTTCGTTCTTTTTAAGGTCTCGATCCCGTCCATTTCAGGCATCATATGATCGAGCAGCACTGCATCAAACCTTTTCTCTGTGATCAGTTCAAGCATCTCTTTGCCGCTGCCGCAGGTAGTCACTTCAGCTTTCAGCAGACCGAGAAGTCCTTCCGCCACCTTGAGGTTTGCTATGCTGTCATCAACGACCAGGATCCTGACTCCGTCAAGCCCTTCGGGATCCCTGTCCGTTCCACCCTCTTCCAAAGCAGTCCCTTCCTTTGTGAGTTTTCCTATCGGCGTGATGTCCGCGACAGTCTGGGGGATGCGCACCGTAAACTCCGTTCCCTGTCCGTAACTGCTCCTGCAGTCTATCGTGCCTCCCATGAGTTCCGTCAGATTAGCCGTTATCGCAAGTCCCAGGCCCGTTCCCTCGATCGACCTGGTCTTATTATGATCCAGACGCTCGAACTGGCCAAAAAGCCTGTCCATGTCACTTTCCTTGATGCCGATCCCTGTATCCTTGACGGTAATGATCAGCATGACAAGCCCGCTTCCGGCCGCTTCGTGCCTGACACCAAAGATCACTTTGCCCTTGTTGGTGTATTTCACGGAATTGCTGAGCAGATTGATCAGGATCTCTGTCAGCGCCTTCTCATCGCCTATGAGCTTTGACGGGAGATCTTCGGATATCTCTTTTATATAATCAAGGCCTTTCTCGTCAGCCTTGACGCTTATCATTGTATTTATGGTACTCAATAGATGCGCGGTATCATACTGCTCATTTATTATCTCCATCTTGCCCTGCTCGATCTTTGAAAAATCCAGGACATCACTTATTATATGAAGCAGCGTCGTTCCCGCGTCACGGATATTTGAAGCGTATTCCCTTACCTTTTCACTTGTGTCTTCATGCAGTATCAGTTCATCCATGCCCAGGATCGCATTGATCGGGGTGCGTATCTCGTGGCTCATGTTTGCCAGGAATGTCGTCTTGGCCCTGTTCGCATTCAGTGCCTCGACTGTCCGGGCTCTCAGATCGGCGATCCTTCTGACCTCATCAGTTACGGCGACAACAAGCAGGATCAAAAGACCGGCTGCGACAAACACACCGTCGTTCGTATGGACCTTCAGGTTCAGATGAACGATCTCTGCCATGCACAAAAGCACAAATACACCGAACCCAAAATAGATGACGATATTCTCCCTGTGTTTTTTTATGAAGAAATCATACATGGTCACACCTATGCAGTATAACCCTACAATGCCCATGACGATATTGCTGAACATCCTGGTGTCGGAAAAATCCGCGATATCAAGGAAATGCAGCAGACTGATGACTATGAAATTCAAAATGGTAAGGATGCCCACGGCATGATAAAGCCTGCTGTATCTGTTGTCCAAAAGGGAGTTGATATATGCCGCAAAAGGAAAGGGCAGCAGCATTATGACAAGATAGCTGGCTATGCCGTCGATGAAATAATTTTGAAAAAACAGTGGATATGTGTAGCTGTCAAGCAGAAGCCAGATGGCGCCTCCCAGGATCCCCATGCTCAGGAACCACAGCGGAAACGGCCGCTTTATCATGATCCTGTAGGCAAGGCAAAGCAGCGTGACCACAGTCCCCAAAATCACGATCGCAAATCCCAGGATAATTATGAAAAGATCGTCGTTTATCAGATGCACCGCAAACCCGAGACGGTTGCCTATATACACTCTTCCTATCAGAAAATCATCCAGCCAGTAGCCCGGGCGTTCTATGGTCAGCGTTTTTCCGGCATCAGCGCTGCGGAGAGTGATCGCGACCCACATGCCCTTGACATTCCTGCCGAATCTCGAACGGCTCAGCTTGTAACTGTTTCTCAGCTCCCCGTCCACATAGGCATCCATATCCTTCGCTGTATTTACAAACAGGCAGCTTCCGTCAGTGATCTTTTCGGGAAGCACGGTGGAAAGAACGACATCATCATCATTTTCCACATCGATCACATCCAGAGGATTGTACTGCCTGGTCACTCCGTCCGGCCCGGTATATGACCATACGGCATCATACAGTTCGCACTTATTACTATAATGGGATTCGTTTTTGACAAAAAACTGTCCGTAAATGAAAACAGCGATCGAAAACAGCATCAGCACGCACATGATCATCGTTATGGCCTTTTCGATCCTGCTCCGGTCTGCCTTGTTCTTCCCGGTACCAGACATTGATTTCCCCCCTCTTCATTCGGCATAGCGCCGCATTCATGTTCCCTTATATAATCAAGAATGCCATGCACAGCGACCCCTGTCAAGAATATGACATGGGTGTGGAATGATTCGGAGGACTGTTTTATGTTAACCTAGTCACTGTTTGTCGAAATATCGTTTTCCGCTGTCCGGATTGATAGGAGACCGTTCCTTTTGTCTCCTCTAACTCCCCTCCGCTCTCTTTTAGCAAAAAGTATCGGAAAAGTCAGTTTTTGTCAAAATCGATCCCTCTTGAGCTGTCTTGGATTGGGACAAGCAACAGAAAAGGGATCGGAAACGGCAGTTTTTGCCAAAATCGCTCCCTTTTGAGCTGTCCGGAGCAGGACAAGCATCAAAAAAGGGATCGGAAACGGCAGTTTTTGTCAAAATCGATCCCTTTTGAGCTGTCCAGGTCGGGACAAATAACAATCATGGCATAGGAAAAGTCAGATTTGACCGGTTCAGGTGGTATGAAGTATAAATATAGGCAGAGATTTTAATAATAAAGGAGCCTTGTATGAAAAACATATGGATAATGCTGATGCTGTGCATTCTCATGGCTTTTGGAACATCCTGTTCGGTACTGCCAAAGGGCAGGGATGTGCAGGAAACGCAGCCTGTGGTGAGCGATGAGGTCAGCGTGGCAGAAGAAGAGAAATCAGTTGAGACCGAACCCGTGGATTATGATGAACTTGAGAAGGAGATGCAGCAGGCGGCGGCAGTAAATCCCTGGGGAGATACCCAGAGCGTGAGCGTTGCCGAGGAGTACTCCGGTGTCAGCTTCACACCGATAGATGATGAATATCTGCCGGAAGGTGTTGAACTTCAGATTTACAGGTACATGGAGGATATCTTTGAAGCACGCTATGAAGGCGGCGGAAAAGATATGACCATCAGAAAATCAAATAACAGAACAGGACTGGATCTGTCCGGCGATTACAGTGAGTACTCCAAAAAATGGGCCATAATGGCAAACGGAATGGCAGTTACCTGTAAGGGGGACGGAACACTGATCAATTCTGCCGCCTATGATAATGAAACCGGGCATTATTCCATACTCTGCAATCCCGGCGAGGAGGGAACGGGCCTTTCCGAGGATGAGGTTCAAAAGCTGATAGAGGGTATGGATGTACCCGCAGGTGAGACTGAGGAGTCGGCAGAGGCGAAGGATACTGCAAAAGAAGAAAACCAGAGTCCTGCTCCCGAGAAAAAGCAGAACTATACCTTCAGGACGCCGGAACTCCTGCTTTCACATTTTACAAAGCACGGTATCGATATGGGCTTTACCACGCCTGAAGCCTACGAGGCCGCCGCATCCAGAGTCGTTACGAATCCGGCGGCGCTGCACAAGACAGAGGCTGAGGATGGGGATGATGTTTACTACATCGAAAACACGAATGAATTTGTAGTGGTGAGCAGGGACGGTTTCATTCGTACATATTTCAATCCTGATAACGGAAAGAGATATTTCGACAAGCAGTGAGCTAGTTGACATAATACCAAAATGGGAGACAAAAGGACCGTCCCCCTGTCTCCCTCATTTTATCTGCACGCTCTGCCCGGTTTTGCCAAGGAAGACGATGTAACCGTCTGCCGGGAGCGGGATATCATCACCTGCATCCTTAACATGAGAGGAGTACACCACCGAACCGTATTTATTATATGAATAAACCTGGCAGCCCTCCGGCCTGTCAACCGCGATCGAAGAATTGGCAAGACCCTCTCCGACCCTGAACCAGGCAGCCTTCCCGTCAGAAAGCTCAACATCCGATACGCTTTCATCCAGCACCGGCACATCCTTTTCAAAAATGTACTGAAGTCCCGTACTGGTCTCGAGGATATCCCCGCTGCCGGAGCGGTTCACGGTTAGATCGGCAAGATCCCGGTTCGAGCTTGACGGAATCGTCTGAAACGCGATCGCATGATCCTCATCCGTCAGGCCCACTACCTTCGATGCCAGCGAACCCATCACAAAATAAGCGTATCCGGGCATCTCCTCCGACAAAAACACCCTTGCGATGCCGTTTTCATATCCCGCGGAAGATGCAGGATCATTGACCAGGAACAGATTTCCCTCGCTTGTCTTTTTCCACGCATCGATCGCCTTCTGCCCTGCGGGATTATCCCCCATCTTTTCACCGATGTACTTCCTGTTCTCCTTCCTTCCAAGCTCCGGAAAGACATTTGCATAATCAGCCCTTAAATATATCTCTCCGTCTGAACCTTCAGCAAAGGAAAGGATCCTGGGGTCGACGGCCGTCCTTGCATCAAAAAGCTGCTCATCAACAGATGCTGTCCCGTCCGCTTCCAGCTCATAGGAAAGCTCGGCAAACCTGCCCTTCCCGGGCTTGGCATCTTCTTTTATCAGCATGAGGTCACTTATTGTCCTCCGTGCCGGACCGATATTTTCAACATGCATATATTTATGATCCGGAAATGTCACATGACAGATCACCGCGCCGCCATTGCTGTCTTCTGAGGAATAAAAACCTTCATACATGTCATACTCTGCCGGGATATCCGCCGTCAGATCATATTGCTCATCCGCCTCCGAGACCATCTTTATCCCGCGTTCCTCCAGCACCGTCTGAAGCAGGGCATCTGCCAAAAAAGCGTTCAGCGCGCTTGAACCTCCGTTTGAAAGCACGGCAGCGCTTATCTCTTCTTCCGGCGCGACCATAAGGGCTGCGTGGTTTGCGATCGCATCCCCGCCTTTAAGGAGCACCTGCACACCTGCCTCTTCATATCCCTGCATCTGCACTTCATCCCAGCCCAGGCCGTTCCCGTCCTTATACGGGTCGTCGTCCCTGCCTTTGTTCCACAGGGAAGCCATTTCCTGCTTTGCTTTTTCTGATAATAAGACCGTGCTGCCCTCAAAAAAAGCCGCCCCGAAATCCGCCACATCCGCGGCCGTTGAATAAATGCCTCCCGCGCCGAGCGCCTCCGTCACGCCGAAATCCGTGTGGAGATTCCCCGGAGTAAAAGAAGGAGCGGGAGTCCCAAGCGTTTCAAAATCCACAGCCGAACCTGTAGAAGCGCCTCCTGTCGGGCCGGCAAGCTCTGCTCTGACATAATCCGTATAATCCATGCCCGTGACATTTTCAACTATCAGCGCCAGAAGATCAAATCCGTCGTTGCAGTAAGCCGCATACTTTCCCGGATCCGCCTTCAGCCGCTGCTTTGACAGGATCTTCAGGAACATATCATCATGCAGGGTGCCGTGCTCATAGCAGAAGGCTCCCAGCTGGGTAGTGCCCATGATCCCCGAGGTATGATCCATGAGCATCCTCACCGTGATGTCCCGGTATCTTTCATCATCAAGCGTAAAGTCCGGTACATACTCAGTCACCGGGGCGTCGATATCCACCTTTCCTTCGTCCGCAAGCTTCATCACTGCAGCCGTTGCATAGACCTTGCTGACCGAGCCGACACAGTAGATGTAATCTTCTCCTGCTGCCGTCACGGTCATTCCTGATGCAAATATCAATGCCGATAATAAAAACGCAAATATCTTCTTTTTCATTTATATCCCCCTTACTCCGTCATCAGTTCCGTTACGGAAATCTTTTTCACTCTGGCCGCGCCGATCCATGTCACAAAGAAACAAAAGACTGCCAGTACAATATCCGTTATCACAATCATAAAGAAATCGTTTTTTGCTTCGGTCGCAAACAGGACTCTCCAGAAGATCCTGTTCAGATATATGGCTGCAACCGATGCAGCGCAAAGCGAGATCAGTGTCACGGGCATAAACCTCAGCGTTATCTGTTTCATCAGATCGTTTGAAGTATATCCCATGCTCTTGAGTATCCCGAGATTTTTCCTCTGTCTCCTGACATTTGACGATGCGATGATCCACAGGATCACTGCCACTATCATTGCGATGAGTACCGCTCCCAGAATGGTGAAGGTTTTCATGCTGTCAGCTATCGGCTGCATCTGCGACCGGATCATCCCTCTCCAGGACTTGATCTCATCTATAATAAAACCGCGGCTGTTCCCGGTGATCAGTTCGTCCCCGATCCGGACTGCCCAGTCGACGCTTGTCACTCCGTACTGCGTCAAAAGGACCGCAACCTTTTCTTCGGCTTTGGCGCGTATCCTGTCGGAAAGTGACAGAGCGCTGCCGCTTATATTTTCTGCATCCTTTGCAGTTCCTCCGTACATTTCGGAAAGCTTTTTTTCAAACTCCTCCGGGTCCGTCCCGTCAGTCAGATATATATTTACCTGATCCGGTCTTGCATTTACATCAATACGCCTGTAGCCTCCGGATGTGAGATAAAAACTGGTACCGCCGTTCATCATCGAGCTTGCGATCCCTGTCACGATGAAATCCTTTTCCAGTCCGCTGCATACTAAAGTCACCTCATCTCCGACATTAATGCCTTCGTTTACCGTCCTTCTCATGCCGAGCATCACCTCGTTGTCATGCTCCGGAAACCTGCCTTCGACAGCATGGATGTTTTCCGATTCCGAAAAATCATCAAAGACTATGACAGAACCGTATGAATCCGAATCCTTTTTTGATATATGCTTCAGATCATATGTTACGAGAGCCTTTCTGACTTCGGGAAGTTCCTGCACCTCCTTACAGAATCCGTAAGGGTCGACTCCCGGGACAAGCTTTACCATCTCCACATCAACATCGATCCCCATCATTGTCTCAAGCCCCTTTGTGCCGTCCTTGAAAAAATCAAAGGATACCATGGCCAGAATGATCGCGCATCCGGCGGCTGTCATACAGACAGCAACACCTATGGCAGCTTTCATCTCTTCTGCCAGTCCCTTTAATCCGAGGCGCAGGTTGATATTGCCTCTGAACTTTTCAAGCGGGAGGATGTTTTTGCCGAAATGATGTGACCCGATGCCCTGCCGCAGCGCAACGACGGGAGGATACTTTTTCACGGTTGCTGCCTTAAGAAGCGCAAAGACTGTCACAAAACAGATGACGATCAGAGCCACCACTATAATGGTCACGATCTGTGTGCTTCCGTAGGTCCTCCGTCCCATTATTTTTTCTATCCCGATATTCACAAGCGGCGTCATTATTATGGCAAGGAGACTGCCAAAGAGCGATCCGATCCCGCCTGTGATCACATATTCAAAGAGATAGGCAAGCGAGATCTCGCCCGATCTGTAGCCCAAAGCCTCCAGGACACCTATGCGCTGCATCTGATCCTCTATGTCGCTGCTTATCTTGTTTCTGATCATGAATGCACAGGAGATCATGGTAACAAGAGACAGGAACATGATGAGGAGAAGAAAAATCTCAAGGAAGGTCGTCTCGCTGCTCTTTTCATTTTTGTATGAATAATACTCAACAGCCGATGAAACATCCTCAAACGAGCTCTGCGCGCATTTTTCAATATATTCCTCCTCGGAAAAGTCTTCGGGGGCATCAAAGCACAGGGCTGTGAACGATTTGGCCGTCGAAGATCTGTACAGCAGGGAAAAGAGATCAAAATCCTCATCGGAGAGCACAAGCTTGAAGCCGTATCCGTCAGAGGACATGAGCCCTGTCTCATAAAAGCCCGCCACAGTTAAGGGATATTTCTTTCCGCCTCTGACAATCGTAAATGTATCTCCTGGCACATAGCCCTTTACTATGGAAAAATAAACGGGAAGCCATACCGGATGCTTTAATGAGCGTATCTCCTCTTCGGGAAGCGAAGTGTCTTTATTAAACGACTCTATCCTGTGCTCCGTTCTTTCCGTTACAAAGGAAAGGTTGTAGGAAATATCCGATCCGTCCCTTTCGATGGCATCGGCTGCGATCGCAAAGATCATGTCATTTTCGGTAAGCCTGTCAACATCATATTCGCTTTCCAGAATCCTGCGGTACTCACTGTGATACCTGTCCCTGTCAAAAAGCACCATGTGCCGGACCGAGCCCGAAGCCTCAAAGCTCTCATTGAAGACTTTTTCTATCTTCGAGCTGTTTGCGGCATATATCGAAAGCATCATTGTAGTGATCATTGTCAGAAAGATGATCGCTGCCGCTTCTCTTTTGTTTTTTTTCAGATTGAACAATGAAAGTCTTACGATCTTCATGCTTACCACCCCATCTCTTCAAGGAATGCCGTCAGCTCATTCCTGCGTTCCTTCTCATCGCCTTCAGTGTAAGGAGGCAGGCTGTGATCCCCGACTATGCCTCCGTCCCGAAGATACAGCACCCTGTTCCCCCGCAGGGCTGTCTTCAGGTCATGCGTGACCATGACTATGCTCTGCCCCTTCCTGTGGATATCGGTGAAGATATCGAGCACTTCCTTTCCCGATGAGGAATTGAGCTGGCCTGTGGGCTCATCCGCAAACAGGATCCCGGGATCATTTATTATGGCGCGCACGATCCCGACCCGCTGCGCCTCGCCGCCTGAAAGCTGATTGGGATATTTTGCAAAGTCTTCTTCATCAAGTCCCACTCTGTTCAGGAGGTCCTTTACCTTTGAGACTGTCTCATGTGTGTTTTTCTGCACGATAAACGCCGCCGTGAGCACATTGTCAAGGACGGTCTGATTATCCAACAGGTAGATGCTCTGGAATACGAACCCGCAGTTTTCCCGGCGAAACATGGCCAGTTCATCGTTTGAAAGGCCCTGGATCTCCTTTCCGTTAAAGATCACCTTTCCCATGCCCGGCCTGTCCATGCCGGACAGAGCATACAGCAGGGTCGATTTTCCCGAACCGGAAGCTCCCATGATGACCGTGAAATCTCCCTCCCTTATTTCAAGGTCGAGATTTTTGATGACATGCTGCTGCACGCCTCCGTTCGAAAATGATTTGCACAGCTTTTCCGTTTTCAAAATAGAAGAAACCATATATGACACATCCTTTCATGATCGTGCGGTTGTCAACAACCGGCCTTCATAATGTATCATACATGGTTTCCCGCATCTGTTCTTTATCAGACCTTTATCAAATCCTTAACAGATTCTTAACCGGGAGACAAGGGGACGGTCCTTTTGTCTCCTTTCGAATCTGACTTCGGGAGACAGGGGGACTGGTCCGCTGTCCCCTTTTTACGATCAAAAGTACATCCGACTATTGATTTAATCGCAACAATATGTTAGTTTTGTACCAGAGGGATATGACAGATGTACATAAAAAGAGACATTGAAAACGTGCTTCTTGATGCTGCGGATTCATTTCAGGTCATTACTGTTTACGGAAGCAGACAGGTGGGCAAGACCACGACAGCGGAGATGCTCTTCGGGGAAGAATTTGAGTTCGTTACGCTGGATGATTCCGATGAATTATTCCTGGCACAGACAAACCCAAAGGGATTTCTTGAGTCGCATCCATGGCCGCTTGTGATCGACGAGGTCCAAAAAGCGACAGGTCTTCTTAACGAGATCAAGATAATTGTTGATGCACAAAGAAGATCATGGATGAAAAACAATGAATCCCGAAGACTTATGTATGTTCTTACAGGCTCCAATCAGTTTGAACTTCAGGAAGGAATAACCGAATCACTTGCCGGCAGAACAGCGATAATAAACATGGCCGGATTAACTCAGGTAGAAAAAAGAAACAAAAGAGGATCTGTTTTCGAAGTGGATTTCGAAAGATCAATACAAAAGCAAAGGGATAATTCAGGCTATTACCGGAACAGCAACGAGATCTTTGCGGAGATCTTCCGGGGCGGCATGCCGGATATATGCACGGGAGAATCCAAACGGGATCTGTATTACAAGTCATATATAGACACATATATAGAAAAAGATGTCAGGAAACTCATCAGCGTATCCAGCGAAATGCAATTCCGAAGGTTCATATCACTGATCGCTTTAAGAACAGCTCAGGAATTGACATATAGTGAAATATCAAGTTCTCTGGGTATAAACGTCGATACTTGTAAACGCTGGATCTCAATCCTGCAAACATCCGGGATAATCTATCTTCTGCAGCCCTATATGGCGAATGCTTCCAAGAGGATAATAAAAGCTCCCAAGCTGTATTTTATGGATACCGGACTTTGCGCTTATCTTTGCAAATGGCCTACCGCGCAGATGCTTAAGGATTGCGCGATGAACGGTGCTTTTTTTGAGACTTACGTTGTCAGCGAAATAATCAAAAGCTTTTACAATGCAGGTATAGAGCCCGGAAGGTATCTGTATTATTACCGGGATATAGACAAAAAAGAGGTTGATATACTGCTGGTCAAAGAAGGAAACCTGTATCCGGTTGAAATAAAGAAGAGCGCCAATCCCAGCAAACCAACAAAGAACTTTAGTGTATTGGAAAAATACAATATGCCGATAATGCGTGGGATGATAATTGACAATGCGGAAAAAGTGCACGCATTAAACGACAAAGCTTTTATCCTCCCGGTTTCTTTACTGGGTTATTGATCAGAGAACAAACGAGCCCTCCTGTCTCCTTTATTTCTGCATGTTATTTTTGTATAATAAATGCATAACAACAATGAAAAGGAGGAAACTGCGATGGCAAATCTTGAAACCAATCCGAAACTCAAGGGAACTCAGACTGAGAAGAATCTCCGGGCGGCTTTTGCCGGAGAATCCGAGGCGCGTAATAAATACACATATTTTGCGTCAAAGGCAAAGAAAGACGGGTACATACAGATAAGCAACCTCTTCCAGGAAACCGCCGACAATGAAAAGGAGCATGCAAAGCTCTGGTACAAGCTTCTTTACGGCATCAACGGGACCGTGCAGAATCTGAAGGATGCAGCCGATGGTGAGGCATACGAGTGGAAGGAAATGTATCCCTCATTTGCAAAGACTGCAAGAGAAGAAGGCTTTGACTACATAGCAGAGATCTTCGAGCAGGTCGCAGCCATCGAAAAGGAGCATGAGGAGCGCTACAGACTGCTTTTGAAGAACATTGAGGACGGTGTCGTCTTTTCAAGGGACGGCGACATGATCTGGCAGTGTGCAAACTGCGGACACATCGTAGTCGGACCGAAGGCTCCCGAGGAATGCCCCGTATGCAACCATCCGCAGAGCTATTTCCAGATAAAGGCAGAAAACTACTGATCCGGTTAACATAAAGCAAAGACAAAGGGGAGACAGGGGGACGGGTCCGCTGTCTCCCCTGTCTCCTTTTATGCAAGCGGGATCAGAAGCACCGCGCAGAACCCTTTCCCGGGCTGTTCGATGACCAGTTTCCCGCCCATGAGTTCCATAAGGGTACGGGCGATATAGAGCCCGAGGCCGTTCCCGGCTTTGTCGCTGTCCTTCCACTGCCTGCCGCGGTAGAATTTGTTCATGACCAGTTCCGTTTCATCTGACGGTATTCCGGGTCCGGTATCGCTTATCCGCATCTGAAGAAACCGGTCTTTCAGGACATAGGAAACATCTATCGGGGTGCCCGCATACTTTTCCGAATTTGATATGATGTTTCCGATCACCTGTCCCATGCGCTTTTCATCGATACTGACGATCACTTCCGGGATCTTATCTTCTCTTACCAGGTCCCTGTCGTCATATTTTTTTATTATCCCGGATATGACCCCGGATTCGAGATCCTCGCAGCTGACCCTGAACTGCCCCAGATCATCAAGGACAGAATCAAACAGATCGCTTACGAGAACATCGATCTGATCAGCCTTGCTGTAAATATTATCTGCCTTATCAATGATGTCCGGAATATCAGTCTCGCCAACAGACATCTTTGCCTTCAAAAGCTCGGCAGAAAGCTTGATCCCCGTCACCGGAGTTTTGAGATCATGGCTTAGGGATGCCACCAGCTCCCTCTCTTTTTTCTGCAGCTCAAGCTCCCTTTCCCTCGATCTTGAAAGCTCTTCCCGCATGATATCAAAGCTCTCCGAAAAAGCCCCGAAGAGATTATCCCGATCCATGGGAAGCGGCTCGTCAAACTGCCCTTCTGCCACTCTCCCCGCAAATTCCTCCATCCTCTTAAACGGCAGTATGATGTTTTTCCTGATATAGAGTCCTGCAACAGTCACTGCTGTCAGCATAATAAGACCGCACACGGCAAAGACCACAGTAAGAGAGTAAATAAGCCCCTCTGCTGTCGATCTTCCATGCTGCGTCACGATAACATATCCTGCGACAGCATCATCTTTCATTACATACGAATATGGATACCGGTTCATGATCGCCCGGTTTAAGGTGATCTTTTCATCATCCCCGCAGGAGGAATAGATCACATTCTCTTTGCTGTCAAGCACAGCAAAATCAGCCCCGAAATCCTTTCCGGAAAACACGTCCGCAGAAAGGCCCTTTTCCTCCGCCATTTCAGTTATGTCGTTCAGCGCCAGGACAGCTTCTGCCCCTTTAGGATCCTTCTTTATGAAGCTGCCTCCCAGCCGGAAAAATATGATGACGGCAAGGAAATAAAGCATTCCCGCCGCCACCATGACCTTAACATATCTTTTCATCTATCATATACCCGACGCCCCAGACCGTTTTTATTATACGGGGCTCCTTCGGATCGTCCTCCGTCTTTTCTCTCAGGTGCCTGATATGCACTGCTATGGTTCCCTCGCCGGTAAATTCGTCCTCCCAGACATTTTTCAAAAGCTCGTCCTTTGTCACAACCCTGCCCCTGTTTGACAGAAGGTAGTACATCAGCCTGTATTCCATGTCTTTCAGCGGGATCCTGCTGCCGTCTTTTATTATGCAGCGCTGATTGGTATCAAGGCTGATGCCATCCGTGACTGCAGACACGGGACTGCAGGGCACAGTCCTTTTTTCAGCCTTCGATGCATCCTCTGCCGCCCTTTCATACCTTGCAAGCGCCGCCTTTACCTTTGCCAGCAGGATGCTCAGGGTGTAGGGCTTTTTGATGTAGTCGTCTCCTCCGATGTTCAGCGCGATCAGCACATCGTCGTCAGCGGTGCGCGCGCTTATGAAGAATACAGGCATGTCATAGTCCTGCCTTATCCTTTTGCAGAGCTCGAAGCCGGAGCGCTCCCCTAAGTTGATGTCAAGGAGCACCAGACTGACCCTGTGCTTTTCAAGGAAATCAACAGCCTCATCGTAGCCTGTGACATAAGCCGTCTTCACATTGAACATATTAAAATATTCCGCTGTTGACTGTGCGATGACCTCATCGTCATCTATCATCAGCACACGGTATCCGGAATCATCCATCATTTTCCGCCTGTTTCAAAAACCGCCTGTTTCAAAAGCCGCCTGCTGCCTCATTTACATCTCTCCGAGCACAGCATACCTCAGATAGTTGTCATCATACAGACCCAGGCACGCATCCATGCCATGGTTGGTGGAAAACGCTTTCTGCAGCACCTTTTCCCAGGAGCCGTATTTTTTGTAAAGCGAATCGGCTGTCGGTCCTTCCTCGTTCCCGTAGGTCTTCAGATTGCTCGCCCTGACCTTTGATAGTCCGACCGGATCATTTTCGTAGGACTGCAGCCTGATCACATTTCTCATCCGGCTTACCTGCCGCGCAGTCTCCTCGATAGACTTGCCCTGCGCATTGCATACGGCAAGGGTCTGATAAAGCACTGCATCCTGCTCCAGATATTTCATCCTGTTCTGCCTTGCCTTCCATACCACGGACGGATTGCTCCAATCATATGATGCATATTCTCCAAGCCTTTCCGAATCAGGATTGGGAGAATACCCGTAAATAGCGTTCTCATCCACTATGATATCCTTTGCCGCCCTGGGATCCTGCATGGGATCATGATTGTATCTGAACCCCGTATATTTCTGAGGCATCCACTGATCAGGTGTCGCGCTGCTGTATATCTTATCAGCGGCAAAGACCGGCACCGAAACGGCAAGTATCAGTATCGCGGTTAACATAACTCTAACGGTTCTTTTCATTTTCATAGCTGTTTTCCCTTCATTGAAAAATGCATGACAGTATATGTCATTAGTATAATAAAGACGACCAGGATTGCAAGTGCCGGCAGATATCCCGTGATCCCGAACCTTTCATAGACAAGTTCGAACGGTCCCGGGACCGGCCATAAAAGAAAAAAATAATTGCATGAAAAATGCCTGTCAAAAAAGTATACGGGAACGGTCACCAGGCCAAGAAATACAATACTGGAAAAAACGCTTTGGGGTTCCGGCCGGATCTCGCCGGCAGCCCATATACAAAGCGGAAGCGTGATCTGCAGGGTGTGCCATATAAAGCTTGAAAGGCTCATGAAGCTTATCACCGGATACATGGTCCAGTCCGGGAAAAGCAATGCGCCAAGTCCTGCAGGCAGCAGCACAAGACACGAAAAAGCCCCCAGAAACTTTTTGATCCTGCAGGGTCTTAACATGGCATACAATGGATAGAAAATGATCGACAGACTGCAAAGATGAAGCGGAAGATGTCCGATACCGAAGCGCCCTGTCCGCAGCAGAAAGATGATCCTGAAAACTTCAGTCAAAGGCAGCAGGATCGATATGGCCGCCAGGATGCCCTTTCTCGCTCCCTCGTGTCTGCGGTAGATAAGCGCAGCTGCCGCAGCAAAGATAACCGCAACGGCCACAGCCGTCAGATGCTCAGCCCCGAAGAGCACAAACCCGCTGCCCGCCGGGATATCCGTTTCCTCAAGCCAGAAAAGATCCATGACAAAACTATGATTTATTGAAATCCTTCCAAAAGATGACCATTCTCTATGATGAGCTCACCGCCGCATTCGCATCTATTGTTATACACGCTCTCGAGCTCGGGGATATCCTCATCCATAAAATGATATATCTTATGGCAGGACGGATTCTGACAGGTTGCCCTATACCAGAAGCCGATATACGGGCCGTTGTATTTTGACTGGGCTCCTCCGGCGACCATCTCCAGCGCATCATCATCAAGGGCGCCCTTTGAAAACAGATCACTGTTCTCTGTATTTCTGCATCTCATAATATCTAAAACCTCCATTATCCTGGAACATTTACCGCTGTCAGGCAGCAGCTCTTTTTGTTTACATCTATATGTACGAACAAAAATGAAATGTGGCTATCACAGTGAGTCCGTGAACATATCTACCGGATTATAGTTAACATAAAATCAGGTCGCCGCTATGTCCCCTGACTCACACATGATGTGGCAGCTTCGTCATGGCCGCGAACGCAGTCAGTACGCCCGCAAGACACACTATGCAACCGCCCAGCAGCATGGTGTGTACTCCGAAGTGATCAAGGATCGCGCCGCTTGTCAGATTCGAAAAAACTCCCCCTATGGTTATGGCGCTCGTGATAAAAGCCTGCCCCTTAACCTGGTCAAATTCCTCCATCGTGCTGCTCACATAATAAGCCGCTGCAGGGATAAAGACCGCATAAGCAAAAAGCTGGACAGACTGGCTGACAAAAAGACCTGCCATGTTTACTGCAAAATACAGGATCAATATCTTTACAAAAAAGGCTGTTCCCGACACCAGAAGCAGATTCTTTGCGGAAATCTTTTTCAGTATCACTCCTATCCCTGCCATCACGGGCAGCTCCAGAATCGCCTGCAGGAAATTGGCATATCCGAGTTCCTTCTCGCCACCTCCCAGATTTCTTATTATCTGGATCATGAAATCATTTATCATGTTGTGTGCAAAAAAGAAGCAGACCGTTGCAATCAGAAAAACAGCAAAAGCCGGATACGTCCGGACAAAACTGCTGATCTTATTATGCGCTTTAACCTCTTTTGTAGCGCCGTTCCCGGCAGACTGCTCTATAGAGGATCCGTTCACGCCGACCGGTTTCCTGAAAAGCAGTAATACGCCCAGCGAGACAGCCATTGCGGCGACATTTACGACAGGCAGTATGAAAACGCCGTTTTTTTCAACTGCGCCGCCTATGATGGCAGCCGTCACGGCAAAGCCTGCAGAACCAAGTCCCCTTGCCAATCCGTACCAGATGTCACAGCCTGACTTCTGGTATTCGAAGCACAGCGCCGTCATCACAGGCTGGTAGGCAAACTGTATCATATAGATGATGACATATATAATAAAAACCACGGCCCTGTTTTTTCCGACAACCATCAGCAGAGCAGAACCGGCCATTATCGTGGCCACGCTGATCAGGATGAACCTTCTGTTTGTGAGCCAGCCCTGCCTGTCTATGATCCCCGCGATCACGGGCTGAATGACTGCCGAGAGTATATTTGCGACCGCAAGCAGGACTCCTACCTGCGTATTCGTGAACCCGCAGTCAAGCAGATAAACCGCAGCATATGCATGCACCGTGCAGAACGCGACAAAGTAGGCAATATTTAAAACAGCATATTTAACTGTCCATATCACCTTCGAGGATCTTTGTCCGTCCATCCGTCATCCTCTTCATAAATATCATCCCTGTATCCGTCGTCATCATAATCGTCTTCGTAATCGTCATATTCCCCGTCGTCATAGTCCTCCGCGTAATCGTCATATCCTTCATCGTCATCGTAATACCCGTCATCATAAGCCTCCTCTTTATACGAGGCCTCACGGTTTTTCTCAAAGATGCGGGGATCGTATCCCGGAGGCCTTCTCACTATCAGGTCAAAGATATGTGACAGCTTCAGGATGAAGATCACTACGAGCAGGAAAAGATGCACATAGAACGCGCCGACGATATAATAATTTCTTTCCAGAAGATATCCCTTATTAAACCCGAAAAAACAGAGCGCGCCGGTCAGCGCAAGTCCCAGCGCCAGAAGCTCCAGGTTTTTGAACATGTTCTTCAGCGCCTCGATGAAATCGCCGAAGGATGCATCAAAATACACAAACCTTCCGACCATCAGACCCAGATAATACATCATGACCGGGTTATATTCGCTCTCATCTCCTATATGATTGAGAAAGAGCAGGATAATAATAACATAGAACATCGCCAGCATCCTGATGGTCGCTTTTTCCTCTTTTGAAATCCGCCTCAGCGGGATGATGAATTTATCAAGGATGGTATTCATCACGCAGGACAGGCAGATGAGAAGAAGCAGGACAAAATCCCGCCCTCCTTCCCAGGCATTTATCAGAACCTCCAGCACCGGCCCGGGCGTCCCCTGTCCGCCTGCGACCAGCCCGTAAACATGGCTGATGATCACATAGGCGCATGAAAAAGACATGACGGAGCTTCCCGCGATGATCATCTCAAAAAACTTCTCCAGCCGGTTATGCGCCTGTGTATAATAAAAGACTTTCCGGCCATCCCGTGACGAGCCGGCTGATGCCAGGCCTGTCCGCAAAAGTATTATTGCTGCGCAGATGGCCATTCCCACAAAAGCCGCAATCAGAAATATCAGTTTTTCAGTCCACCCGAAATCCGGGTTCGTATATGCTTCAATAGTCATTTTTTATTATCCGGAGGACCTCCTATTTTACCGTCAGACTGACTGTCACCGTCTTTTTGTTCACCACTGCAGTAAGCTTTGCCTTGCCCTTCTTCCTTGCGTACACCACGCCGGATTCATCTGCGATCGCAGCGTTCTTATTTGAGCTTTTGAAGATCATCGGCTGGTAGGTCTTTACGGGCTGTAATAAGACCGCGTCGCCTGCCTTCATGTTCAGCTTGTAATTCGGATATTTCCCGGTCAGGCCTCCCGTGGTCAGCGAAGGATCCTCCACATATACCACGACCCTGTAGGTGAATTTTCCGTAATTTGCCGACAGCTCGGTCTTTCCGGTTTCGGTTCCGCGTATCCTATTCTTTGCGTTTATCTTTACTATGTTCTCTTTTGAAGCCTTCCAGTCAAGCGTCCCCTTCGTCCCGTACATCGAAAGTGTCTTGCTGGTATTCTTGTTCATGTGCACTATCCTGAGGGGGACAGATGATACTGTCACCTTAAACTTAAGGTCCTTTCCTCCTTTTGCAGAAGTCAGTGCAGTCTGTCCGGTACCGATGCCCGTGATCTTCCCGTCCTTTGTTATCCTGACGATACCGTCCTCAAATACGACATTCTTTCCGAGATCATCGGCAGAGACCGCCTGGTGATCAGAACTCCACTCGGCCTTGTTTGCCTTGAATCCCTTTACGCTTACCTTCACGGTCTGCATGGGCGCAAGCTGTATCTCATCACCTTCGTTAAAGCTGCGTTTTGATGTATCCGCATCCTTCACAGTGACATTGCAGTTAAAAGCAACACCGTTTATATAAGCAGTGATCTTTGCGCTGCCCTTGCCTGTGGCGCACACTGTACCGTCAGTGGTCACATTTGCCACATCCGGAGCCGAGCTTGCCCACAACAGATTAAATCCATCCGCATCGGAAAGCGCAAGTTTTTCCTTTCTGCCGGTATACATTGTAAATTTCTTATGATCCTTGTCATAGGCAGGCTGGAGAACAGTGACGTTAATCGTCCGTCCCTCACGCGTCAGCGTTGCGCTTCCTGCTTTCTTTGCGGTGATGCTTCCCTTGTTCACAGCAACGATATTCTTATCGGAACTTACCCAGTCATTTTCACTGAGCGTGAATTTCTGTCCCTTCACAAGCCTCAGCGAGGATGTCTGTTCTGTCACATCAGGCAGGGGATCAAGAGGGCTCACGCCCGGCTTGTTTTCGCTCACCTTATCCGTTATAAATCTTGCAACGATCGTGGCATCGGCATATACCGGCGCTGTCGCATCCCAGAGCTTCCCGTTTTCAAACCATCCGGCAAAGGTCCCCTCTCCCTTTGGATCCTCGATCTCATCCGGTGTCTCTCCCGCATTGACTTTAACACTCTTGTATACCGTATCTCCAACCATGAAAGTCAGCGTATATAGCACGACCGCCGGCTTGTCGGGATCGGGCTTGTCCGGATCGGGATTTACGGGGTCAGGATCATCGCCCTTTTCCGGAGCGTAAAGGGTAAGGCTTTCTCCGG
This sequence comes from Lachnospiraceae bacterium, assembly GCA_017614155.1. Taxonomy (GTDB): domain Bacteria; phylum Bacillota; class Clostridia; order Lachnospirales; family Lachnospiraceae; genus NK4A144. The sequence goes on along the minus strand of JAGACK010000053.1, from coordinate 19,254 downwards.
TTCTGACAGGGATACTTGTATAGCCGGTGCCTTTTCCCTTCCCTTCCTCATCCAGAGCCTCATACATGGTCAGGCTGAGCGGGATCTCATATACTGTATAGGCCGGCGTATTCAGGGCGGTCAGGTGATCACTGCCGGAAAGGATATCGCTTCCGTCTCCCGAGCTGACAAGCCTCATATCAAAACCGGAAATATTCAGCTTCCTAAGCCTCTTGCAGTCTTTGAACATATCCTCAAAGGATGTGACCTTTTCCGTATTGAAATTTGAAAGATTAAGTTCCGAAAGCGATGAACAGCCCTTGAACATAAACCGCATATAATTTGCGTTTTTCGTATCAAAGCTTGAAAGATCGAGGCTCTTCAGGGAAGTACAGCCCTCAAACATCTCATAAAAATTCGTTACATTATGGGTATCAAACTTTGACACATCGATAGATGTGAGCTTTTCGCATTTGGAGAAGACAGCGGTCATATCATACACCTTGTCCGTACTCAGACTTGATATATCAAGATTCGTCAGCGAAGAGCATCCCCGTACCATGCAGCTGATCCCGTTCAGGTTCGTCGAAGTATCAAAGTGGGAAAGATCCAGGGTTTTAAGGGTGGTACAGTACTCGAACATCGCGTTCATGGCAGTGACTTTATGAGTATCAAACTTGGACACATCGATGCTCTCCAATGCATTGCAGTATTGAAACATACCGGACATAGTCGTGACATTATGCGTATCGAAGCCTGTCACATCTATGTTCTTAAGCTTCCGGCAGCCGCTGAACATCTCCTGCATAGTTGTTACGTTGGAGGTGTTCAGGTGTGAAACATCCAGCTTCTCCAGTGCCTTGCACTCATAAAACATTCTGCTCATGGCAGTAACATTTTGGGTATTAAACTTCGTTATATCAAGGCTTTTCAGGTTTTCGCACCACCCGAACATGCCGTGCATGTATTTCGCGCTGTCTGTACTGATGCTTTTCAGGTCTATGCTCTCCATGGATGTTAAATGTGCAAACATACCTTGCATATCTGTGACATTTGCTGTATTAAAGCTTGATATATCAAGCGTGGTCAGCTTGTAGCATCCCTGAAGCATACAATGCATGTCAGTCACGTTAGAGGTGTCAAAGTTGCTCAGATCCAGAGATGTCAGCTTGCCGCACCACTCAAACATTTCCTTCATGTTAGTGACATTTCCGGTATTAAACTTTGAAAGATCCAGACCGGTAAGGTTATCGCAGTTCTGAAACATTCCCTCCATTGTCGTAACCTGGCTGGTATCAAAGCCGGACAGGTCTATGGTCTTTACATTCGCCATATGCCAGAAAAGCCTGGAAGCATCCTTCATTCCGGTGGACTTGAATACGATATGCTCCACATATTTGATCCATGGTACTTTATTTGTATTAGAGCTGTCGGTCCATGGAAGATTGCCATATATATCGATCCTTTCAAGTTCCCCGGTTCCCTCTATGGTAAGGGTGCGGGTTATATTATCATAATTAAAAGTATAACCTCCGCAGGTTCCGCTGGATACCGTGTTTTCTTCCGTCTCGCCTCCGGCCGGCGCTGCCTCTTCTGCCTGAACCTGATCCATCGACAATTCATCCTGTTCAATCGGAATTATATTCTCTGAAATGGCATCAGGTTCTGCCTTATCCTCCGATACAGGGTCTGTTTTATTATCCGCTTCAGGCTGCGAAACCTCACTTTCAGACAGGGTCTCTTCTGCAGGCTGCGTCTGCTCCGCTGCCTCTCCCGTCGCAGGCTGATCCTGTTCCGTGGCCAAAACAGCAAGCGGTCTGCAAAGCAGAGCTGCCATCAGCATACAGACTGTAAATCTTTTTAACCTTCTACCCATACTTTAACCTCCAATACCTTTCTTACCCTTTGACTCGTGGGGCGAGACCCCTGTCTTTTATTATCTCAGATGATTCCCAGTGCCTGCAGCAGCAGGATCACAAGCAGTACCGGCGCGATGAAGCGGATCATCACCTTGTAGAGTCCCTTCCTTCCGAAATTCGCGCCTGTCTTTGTTACTTCATCAATGACATAGCTGCTCTTTACGACCCATCCGATGAGGATACAGGTTGATATGGCAACGACCGGCATCATGATGTTATTACTCAGATAATCCATGATATCAAGGATCTGCGCCGTGGCTCCGTTCGGAAGCGGAACTTCAAAATAAAGCGCATTATATCCGAGGCAGACCAGAACACCTACCGCTATGGCAATGATGCTCTCTATCACGGTTGCTCTTCTTCTCGACATATGGAAACGATCCATGAAGCTTGAGACGATGGCCTCAAGGATGGAGATGCAGCTTGTAAGCGCCGCAAAGATGACTGCTACAAAGAATACGATGCCTATCACCGTCCCTGCAGCGCCCATCTCGGCAAAGACCTTCGGCAGGGACACAAACATCAGACCCGGGCCTGACGAGCTCATTCCCTCGGCTCCCATGAACGCAAACACTGCAGGTATTATCATGACTCCGGCAAAAAACGCAACAGCCGTATCAAAGATCTCTATCTGATTGATGGACTTCATCAGATTGTCATCATCCTTCACATACGATCCGTAAGCCACCATGATTCCCATCGCAATACTGAGCGAATAGAAAAGCTGGCCCATGGCATCCATGATGACTATGATCACATCCTTTAATGACTTCCCCTCAAGTGACGGGACCAGATATATCTTCAGTCCCTCAAGACCCGTTCTTGTGACACCTGCATCATCCGTGTGACTGATGGTGAGCGAAAAGACCGCTATGCCTATGACCAGAACGACAAGGATCGGCATGAGGATCCTTGAAACCTTCTCGATACCCTTGTCAACTCCGAGATAAACAATGAAGGCTGTTGCCAGAAGGAATATCAGCATATATACTATGGGCTCTACGGGCGCCGTAATAAAAGCGCCGAAATATCCGTCTTCGGCAGCCTGCGCAGCTCCGCCCGTGCAGAATGCCACAAAGTATTTCACAACCCATCCGCCGATCACTCCATAATAAGGGATGATAAGCATCGGGACTATACAGGCCAAAGTCCCTATCCACCGGAACTTCGGATGCACTACTCTGTATGCCGTCAGCGGACTCTGCTTTGTCTTTCTTCCGATCGCGATCTCGCTCGTAAGCAGAGTGAAACCGAAGGTCAGAGCCAGTATCACATATATGACAAGAAACAGGCCCCCTCCGTCCTTTGCCGCCAGATACGGGAATCTCCATATGTTGCCGAGACCTACGGCGCTTCCCGCTGCCGCCAGCACAAAACCGACTGAATTTGAAAACGATGTTCTTTTATTATCCATACTTCCCTCCTATGGTTTTATAAATCTATATTTTACCTTCCTTCCGGTCAGTTTTGCAAGTTCTGCCGTCGATGGGCTGTCGCCGATTGAAAAAAAACAGGATAAACAGTAGAATATAAGGTGTCGCAAACATAAAAAAAGGGGACAAGATATGAAGCAGGAATTTTACAGACCGATCCTGGATGAGCTTGCAAATAATGGGATTACCGGACCGAAAGCAGGGATAATCACTTTCGTTATCGTAGCCATTGTCATGATATTGGCTGTCGGCATATATATCCTGTTATACATGCTCCTGAAAAAGGTAACTCACAAGATCTTCCGCATACTTGAAAAAAAACAGGGCAGGAGGATACATCTGGAATTCCTTGAAAGAATGGTCAGGGTCGGCATAGTATTGGTCACTCTGATCTCAATACTCGGCTGGGAAAACATAGGCAGGTCACTGCTTGGCAGCGCCGCCGTCCTCACCGGTATCATCGGTTTTGCCGCTCAGGATGTGATCAAGGATATCCTTTCCGGGCTTCTCATCAGCATCTACAAGCCTTTCGATCTCGGAGACAGGATCGAGCTCGATGACGGCAGGGCCGGTATCGTTGAGAGCATCACCATGAGACATGTGGTCATCATAGGACTCGACACCCTGCGCATGGTGATCCCCAACAGCAAGATAAATGCCGCCATGATCAGCAATTACAGCTTCGGCTATGTGAAGCGATCCTGCATCTTCAGGTTCCCCGTAGGCTATGACAGTGATATTGAAAAAACAAAGGATGTGATCGCAGGGACGATACGGGACAACCCTTATACGATACCCGGCAAAAAGCAGAAGGACGGCTCCATGGACTACGCTCCCGTCTATTTCATAGAGATCGCAGACAGCGCTCTCATCATGACCGTCACTGTCTATTACGAGCCCAAAACATCAACCGAATTCCTGAAGGATCAGATCAACACAGCCGTGTTTGATGCACTTGATAAAAACGGCATTGAGATTCCTTACAATTATTCTTCAGTAATAATAAAAGACCAGGGAGAAACTGAAAAATGAGCATGCTTCAATTTACTTATTATCCGCTTCTGCTGATCCTCCTTTTTGCAGGCGCAAAATTTGTAAAAAAGGGAGAATGGAACGATGAGGTCCTGTCACTTCATCAGACAAAGGCATTTCTCGGATTTGCCGCGATACTGATCCTGTTCCATCATGCGTCACAGAAGACCTGCGCCGACTGGATGAACCCGAAATACATCCGTCACGGGCTGGATGCGTTCGTCTATCTTGGATACCTCTGCGTAGCCGCCTTCCTTTTCTGTTCCGGATACGGCATGCGGACTGCATGCAAAAAGGAAAACTTCTTCAAAAGCTACTTCAAAAGAAGAATTCTTCCGATCATCATTCCGACAGCCGTCGTCTGGCTTGTATTCTTTATTGCCGAAAAGATCCGCGGCGTGGAGATCTATCCCCCGCTTTGGATAAATGTATATGACTATATCTGGTTCATACCGGCCATCCTTTATATGTATGCGCTTTTCTACCTTTGTTTTCACATAATAAAAGCAGACCGGATGAGGATGCCTCTCCTCTGGGCCGGGACAGTCCTTTACATCATCCTTGCCGTTTTGTTTTCACCCGGGTCGTGGTGGTACAATACCATCCATCTCTTTGCGGTGGGCGCCGGTTTTGCGGGCAAGAGCCAAAGCAGGCTTGACAGATTAAAAAAAGGATATGCCGCAAAGCTTGCAGCTTATATTCTTTTAACATTGATCTTCTTTGTTGCGGGTAATTATTATCCCCTGATCATCGGCATCCTGCGCAAGCCTTACAACGGGATCCTTCACAAGCTTCTCGAGGCCCCTTCGCAGATGATATCCGCCTACACCTTTGTTTTCATGCTGATCATGCTGGGAATGAAGATACGCATCGGAAACAGGATTCTGTCATTTCTGGGAGCCATGACTCTGGAGTTTTATCTGGTCCATCCGTTTTTTGTCCAGATCTTTGCCTTTGCGTTCATATACGAGGGGAACAAGCCCGTCTTTTTCATAGAGAACCCCTTCCTTTATGTTCTCGCGATCCTTATCCCCTCGATACCGCTTGCATTCCTGCTCAAAAAACTCGACAGCCTGTTCAAAAAATCATCATGACCGGGAGACAGGGAGACAGGGGAGCCAGACAGCCAGTGGCTGTCTGTTTGGCTCCGACCGGAGCGGAGCGGAGACCGGTCCTGTTGTCTCCTTTTTTAGGGAGACAGGGGGACAAGCGCTGCGAACTTCTGCCTGCGGATAAAGCGCGCCAGCTCCCTGCTTTCTTTTTCAACTTCAAGTACATCCTTCCATCCGGGACGCTCGTCCGAATACAGGGTCTTTTCATATATCTCAAACTGGCCGAGAAGGTCCTGCGGGATTCTGTCATGCGCCCGCATGGAAAGCTCGCTTACGGTCTCACCATCCTGAAGGACAAGGCCGTATTTCTTCATCAGCTTTACAGACCGCTGTGCGCACGAAATGATCTTTTCTCTCTCATCCATCGCATTGTACCGGTATCTCCTGACCAGACGGTCGATGAAAAAGAATGCTATCAGAAAAACAAGCACCAATGCAGCAGGTACCAGCGCCTTTTTCGGATCAAAGATCTTTTCCCCGCCGTCAGCAGGCGCTGCATCCTGCGCTCCGTCATATGAATCCTCACCCGCATATCTTTTCGCAAGATCGCTTCCATATGCCGTCCCCTGCCCGGCAGGAGTCTGGGTGCCCCATCCGGATACGGCGCGAAATCCCGGAGTGGGCTCGTATATCATCCACCCCTTCCCCTTCAGATACACCTCCGGCCAGGCATGCGCATCGGTTGACATAATGTCAAACTGTCTTCCTCCGGGCTTCACGCTGTAGCCCTGTACGAAGCGCGCAGGCATCCCCATCGACCTTGCGATCAGCACAAACGCCGTGGCATAATGCACGCAGTAGCCGGACTGTTTTTCAAACATCAGCCAGTCAAGGAAATCCGGACCGCTTTGGATCTCCTCAGGTATCTGTCCCGGGTCGGTATCATATCTCATTTCCGAGAGCATCTCCTCAGCGGCCGACAGTTTCTTTGCATCGCCCTCGCATCCTTCAAGCCTTTCTTCAAGGAGGGACTTCATTTTCCCTGACAGCTGAAGATCTCCCCCGTATATCTCTTTTACATGTCCTTCGTATTCAAGAAAACCCTCATAGGAATATCTGTCATCATTCCTGAGAAGCTTGTTTTTTGCCGTATCAAAATCCTGCCTTCCGATCTCGTCATCTGTCTTCAGAAAATCCGGAAAATCTCCGGCGATCCCGTTTATCCTGTATCCCGTCACTTTGTAATATCTCTTTTTTCTCCCCCTGAAAGCGATATCATCTCCCGTTTCCGACACTGATTCATCAAGCGCCGGAACGAGCATTTTGGGCGGAACAAAAAGCAGCGCCGTCCTGACACCCTCATACTCAACCGTGACATGCATGCTCCGGATATGATCGTAAAGATTCGCTGGATCAAATTTTTGCAAAGCCGCATAAGTCAGCAGCAGATCATAAGTCCTGCCGTCTGTTTCGGACTCATCCGTTTTCGTCCATTCCCGTCCGTCAAAATGATCAAAGGTCCTGCCCGAAAGATAGATCCTGCCGTCATCTGTCCTGTCTGTCGTTACGGACAGCGCAGGATACGATCTGCCGTGTATGCTTCCCTTCAGTCCTCCTTCATCCGAAAAGCCCATCAGGGCCTCCTTACTGTCCCATCCTTTCTGCAGATCAAGCAGGCTTATCAGACGCTCATAAGCAATCTTTGCCGAATCTGCGGCATTCTTCACAAACCTCCATTCAAAGGGCTTCTCCGGCGCCTTAAAAAACATCAGTATAATAAGAACAGCCAGCAAAGGAGACAGGGGAGACAGGGGGGGAGACATGGGGACGGTCCTGTTGTCTCCTTCCCTCTTCCAGCGGATCCCTGTCTCCTCGACCGCTGTGATCAAAAGATAAAAAAGCATCATCGCCACCTGGACCCGCCCTGCCTGTATCCTGAAAAACAGCATATACATCAGTACCGAAACCAGACTCGCGCAGGAAACGATCTTCAGCTTCCTGTGTCTTAAGGCAGTCTCTTCAAATATGAAAACCCCGGCACACAGCAGGATCAAAAACGGTGTCCACGAGTATTCATCAAAAAAAGCCTGCCTGCTCTCCCGTCCGGCCATGATCAGCGATCCTGCAGCAAGCGAGATGACCGTTCCGTATAATACAAGCCTGCCTCTTTTTTTCATGTGCAGGGATATCACGCCAAGGACCGGTATCAGAACGCAGATAAAATAAAGCAGCCGGGATCCATTTTGATCCGGAAACGCCGGAAGAGCCGCCGCAAGACTTAACGGTATGATGTTTGCCAGTTCAAAGATGATATCTGTCATCACATCACCTCCGAAAGCGGAGCATCCGTCGGGATATGGATGGTACAGATGTGCTCGGGGAGACAGGGGAGACAAGGGAGACAGGGGGACGGTCCTGTTGTCTCCTTTTTCAGATCAGTTGAGACATCGGATACTCTTCGCTCAAAAGGAGACAACAGGACCGTCCCCCTGTCTCCCCCAACAAGATACACCGTCACCGGTATGTTGCGCTGCGACAGCTTTGCTGCGAAATCCGCTGCCTTTTCATCCCATTTTCTCAGAATGAAAAAGACGCTCTTCATCTCAAAGATCTCGCCTCTTCTCTGCTCCTGCTCAAAAAGGACAGCGGGATCGTTTTCTTCCTTAAAGGAATAGTCAGAAATCCTCTGATAAAAGGCATCAAAACTCTTCATGTCCACAACGGACTTTTCGTGCCGGACCGGTGTGTGAAAGACATTTACCGGAACATTCTTTTTGCAGAAATACAAGGCAAGAGCTATGAGAACCTCAAGCATCCTGTTTTCAGGCGCAAGATAATCCTCTTTTTTGCTGCCATACCTTTTGGGATCCATGATGATGCCGATGCCGCGCTGTCCGGTACCCGTTTCAGCGCGGACCAAGAGACCGCCTGATGCGGCAGAAACCTTCCAGTTGATCAGACGCACATCATCTCCGGGAACATACTGCCTCGAAAGCACATCCGGCTCATTCTTTTCGGCAAACGGACTATCGGCAGTGCTCGCCAGATCCGTCACGCCTTTAAGCGCCGTCAGATGGATGATGTCAGGCTTTACCGTGACCGTGAAGGGTTCTTTATTATTGTAAGGGATGGAAAAAAGACGGAGAAAATCCGTGATCACTATGCTTTTGATCCCGACCTCGTACTCTCCCCTGTAACGGCAGACGATACGGGTATGCTTCTTTATCCCGTCATGCGGGAAAAGCCCGTATTCCGTACGATCCGAAAGATCGCTTATCGTCGAAAAGGAGGAATAAAAGAGTACCCGCACTCCGCTGAATGCAATGGGGCTTTCATTCTGAAGCGTGAAATAAAAGACCGACGGGCTGTTCGCTTTCAGATCCCTTCCGTCGATCTCCTGATAGATCCTGAAAAAGGCTCTGACCAGGAGGATGTAGATAATGGCCACAACCGGGATGAGTGTCAGAAACACAAATATCCCGTAGCTTACCGTTCCGCCGTAAAATGATATCGCAAAAAGCGATGCGATCCAGAGTATCAGCAGGATGATCCTGTTCCTTCTCATAGGCTCACTCCATCGGAACCTTCGCCCTGGTCAGAAGCGCTTTAATTATACTGTCCGTGTCATCTCCCGCCATGGAGCTTTCCGGTGTCAGGACGAGCCTGTGGTGCAGGACATATACCGCCAGGTTCTTTGCATCATCAGGTTTCACAAAATCCCTTCCCTCAATAAATGCAGCGGCCCTGGATGCGTCGAGAAGCTGGAGCGTGGCTCTGGGGCTTGCGCCGAGCACAAACCTTTTCTCACTTCTGGTAAGCTCCGTTATCTGTCTGATATAATCAATGACTCCGTCGCTTACATGCACATCCTTCACCTTTCCGCGAAGTTCTCTGATGTCTTCAGCCGAACAGACGCTTTCGATATTCTCAACAGTCCGTCCTTCGATATGGTTTTTCGCAAGCAGGTTTTCCTGCTCCTTATCGGGATATCCTACGGACAGCCTCATCATGAACCTGTCCGTCTGCGCTTCGGGCAGGGGATAGGTGCCGATGAATTCCACCGGGTTCTGTGTCGCGATCACCATAAAGGGGTCGGGGAGATCATAGGTTTTTTTGTCAACAGTGACCCGTCCCTCAGCCATAGCCTCAAGCAGGCTTGCCTGGGTCTTCGGAGAAGTCCTGTTTATCTCGTCCGCAAGGATCAGGTTCTTTGCGATGGCGCCCTCCCTGAATTCGAACTCACAGGTCTTCATGTTGTAGATGCTGACGCCGACGACATCGGAAGGCAGCGTGTCCGGTGTAAACTGGATCCTGCCGAAGGAAAGGTCGGTCGACTTTGCCAGCGTGCGCGCAAGCGTCGTCTTTCCCACACCCGGCACATCCTCCAAAAGCACATGCCCGCCGGCCAGCAGGCAGATGAGGACCTTTCTGACCACATCCTCCTTGCCTACAAAGTATTCATTTATCTGCTTTTCAAGCTTTTCGATCATAAAATCACTCCTGTTTCATTCTTGGGAGACAGGGGGACGGTCCTTTTGTCTCCTTTTCACCCTTCGCCACGGCTCCCGCAGGTCACCCCCCAGGGAGACAAAAGGACCGTCCCCCTGTCTCCCTTCACTCTTCCCTCAGCCTGTATTCGCTGTCTTCTTCGATCATGCTTATCAGATACCCGGCTATATCGGGATCAAACTGCGTCCCGCTGCACTTTTTGATCTCGCGCAGCACATCCTCCTGAGCGCGGGGCGAGGAATAAGAACGTTTTGAAGTCATGGCATCATAGCTGTCTGCCAGGCAGATTATCCTTGCTTCCTCAGGTATTTCGCTGCCTGAAAGCCCGTCAGGATAACCCTTTCCGTCGAAGCGTTCGTGATGCCATCTGGCTCCCTTTGATAGCCACGGTATCTCGTTTATGGTCTTGAGTATGTCCCATCCGATGATCGTATGCTTTTTTATCTCATCAAATTCTTCTTTGGTCAGCTTCCCCTTTTTGTTTATTATATCACCGGATATACCGATCTTTCCGATATCGTGGAGCAGTCCCAGCTCATAGATCTCCTCCTGTTCCTTTTCGGATTTACCCATACGGCGCGCCATCTCACGCGCATAGTCTGCCACACGCTGTGAATGGCCGTTCGTATAATGATCCTTTGCATCCACCGCCTTGGAAAGCGCAAGCATCACTTCCTTTGAAAGCCTTTCCTGAGCCGCTATCGCCGCTTCCCTTGCCTTGGCTTCGTTCAGTTCGGCTGTGGTCGACAGAAGTCTTTCATATTCAGGTGTTTCAAGAGACAGGAAAATGACGAGCAGCCCGACCGATGCGATGAAAAATGTAATAAGGACATTGTCGAAATAAACCATCTGAATGAGAAACAAAACAGCAGCGAGTACTATGATGATAAGCATTGACGCGACCTGACGCGTTTTGTATCTTTTCCTGTGCGTCAGCATATACAGTGACCCAATGAAGAAAAACAGCATCGGAAATCCGTAGGCAACGGGCATGAACAGAAAATTGTGAACATAGTTTCCTGCTGCATCATAGGTAAAGACCCAGCCCGTGACCGGATTTGTCAAAAGCAGCGCAATATCAATGCCTAAAAGGGCGCCGTTGAATATCTTTCTGCGCCTCAGGTCAGACTGCTCCATAAAGGAGTATGCATATACATAATAAATGAAAAGAAATCCTGAAACTGCGGCCAGAACCGAATCGGAAATATTGAACAGATAATGGACGGAATTCGGGACCCTGTCATGCGCGCTCGTCACGACCGCTGTCACGACATCCACGATATTCGTGATCGTCACAGCAAAAGCAAGCCTTCGGAAAGCGACATTAACCTTTGTCGGGTTTGTATATCGCACGATCAGGTTGCAGAGCAGGACTATATCAAGCGGTATGACCGCCAGTTCCATAAAGATATTGTAATCAAGTGTCATAACATTTTTATTTTACTTGGAAACAGCTTTGACCGCCTCTTCCGGTTCTGCGGTTTCTTCCGGAACTGCTTCCGTCTCCGGTTCAGCCGGAGTGCTTTCTTCCGTCACCGTCTCCGGTACGGTCTTATTATCCGAAACCTCGTCTGCGGATACCACTGCTGCCTGTGACAGGCAAATAATAAATGCCAGCAGCATCGCGAATACTCTTTTAGTGTGTTTTCCCCTTTTACTCATTTCTGCTCCCTTTCATCAAAAAACAACATATCGATTATCCATCTTATTATAATTCGAAATATACTTCAAAGAGACAGTGGACCCCCTGTCTCCCATTTGTTTGATCACAACTCATCCATCATTAAAAAATCTTTAAGCTTGTAGTGATAGACAGTACTCGTGGTATAGTCAATATCATCGTTCGTGATCAGTATCTTCTTCACAGTGTTATCAAGATTAGCGAAAGCTGCAAATTCCCTGCCATATGTTTTTTCTTCAGCAACACTGTAGGCCACCTGGACCAGGAATACCTTCCCATCCTTTTCCGCACGAAAATCAATTTCCCTGCCTTTGTTATCATAGACGGCCACCTCATAACCCATAAATAACAATTCATTAAGAACTATATTTTCCAGGTTATGAGTAAGATCATATCTTGTTCCAATCACTCTGATACTGTTCATGGAAACATCCTCGTCGTAGAGCTTATAATAATAATTCAGCTTCGACTTAGCCTTGGGTGAGTAGAGAGCAACATCCGTTATGACATAAGCTTCTTTCAGATATCCCAGATACTTTATGACGGTCGGGACGGATACGGAAACACTCCTGCCTTTCATGTAATCCGCGATGGATTTTGCGCTGAATATCCTGGCATTGGATGTCAGAATAAAATCCACAATCCTCTCAAACTCCTCCCTCTTGCGGATCTTGTATCGATTCTCCATGTCATTATATACGATCGTATCATTGAGATCATTGAGGTAGCGTTTCCTGGCATCTATCTCATCTATTGAAAGTGATGCAGGAAATCCTCCCCATACAAGATAATCCGCAACACTGTAGGGCTTTCCTCTTTGCTCAGCGTACTCCAAGGATTCTTTGTAGACGAAGGGTCTTATTCTGAAAGAGATATAACGTCCGGATAGTTCTTTTATAAACTCCCTGGAAAGAAGCTTAGAATTACTTCCCGACACGAACACAGAACAGTTATAAAGCCGCAATGTTCGGCAAGCCTCATTCCAGTCTGTAACATTCTGGATCTCGTCGAGGAACAAATATAACTTCTCTTCGCCCAGGTTTTCATTCACATATTCGATCAAAGCATCTGCATCCGGTATCATATTCCTTACAGGCTTTAGATCAAAGTCCAGAAAGAGACAATTGCTGCCTGTAGCCTTAAGCTCATCCTGAACCTGTTCCAATATGACAGATTTCCCACATCGCCGTATACCTGTGATTATCTTTACAAGATCACTGTCATAGAAGGGGCGTATCTGTTTTAAGTAATGCTCACGTATTATCATATGCACACCTCTGACACTCCTGGTCAGCACAATACTACTTTAAGTTTTTTTGTTTGTCAACAAAATCTTAAAGTAGCACTTTAAGATAATTTTATTGGCTCTAATATCTTAAAGCGGGAGACAGGCTTTCTCCTCTGATATTCTCCGCAAACTCAGATCATTATTGTATTTCAGCACTGTATTTCAAGCATATCCATCAGCCTTTTAAATGTGTCCTGCCCGTCCAGACAGGTGTCCGTAAGCCATCCTTTTTCATTCCGCCATTCGGAGAGACCCCTGTAATAGTAGTTCTTCTTCGCATCCTCAATGATAAAGGGGACTACATTATGGCGCAGGCACTCCTTTAATGCAATGAGCCGTCCAACTCTGCCGTTTCCGTCAGCTCATGTCAAGATAAGTCCCAAAAGTTCTTAAAATATTTTCAATTCATCTATCATGGCTGTTCTTCTCGGATATTCCGCCCTATACTTAACTGCCAATTCCGTCGCAAGTTCCTTTCCGCCCGGGTGGGAAGAAATCTTCTTCAAAGTCTTCGCAATATATTTATAATCACGTCTGTTCTTAGAGCTCTGTGCCTGACGATCTGCTGCACTAGCAAGAACTCTCAGACACCTGTCCGGATAAAGCTTAAACAGCTTCTTCCCGTAGGTATCTATGACATATTCATTGTCCGGTTCCGCATTATCCATGATTATGTCATATCTTCCCTCGATGCTCAACCAAAGATTGATTGCCGACAATCTGTCTTTAAAATGGTCCAGAAGTCTGTCCCATTCCTCTTTCCACTCTTCTTCTGTAAATAGAGCTTTATATTCAAGATAGTATCTATCATCGCCCGTATGGGCACACATCATATTGTAGAGTTCACCATTATAGGCTTCGATATCTCCCTGAAGCATATATATTTCCATCAAAGCTTTTCTTGGAGCATCAGACCAGTACGAATCAGGGCGTCCTTCTATCTGTGATTTGTATAGGGCTATCGCCTCTTCATAATTTCCATATTCTTTCTCTATCTGCGCCAAGAGCTCTTTGTTGGTATAGCGATCTCTGGTATTCAAGAAATCTCGTATTTCCTGTATCGGTCGTCTTTGGTCTGCCAAAACTCTGGCATAATAATCCTCTTTTACATAAAGCGAATACTGAAGCACTTCTCTCTCCGGCATCTCCCGTTTTATCTCGTCCATCACTCCCAGAAGGAACTCCTCTTTTCTGGTGAGTTGATCATCGGATTTAAAATGCTTTAGGATAAAGTCGTAGATTTCATCCTCCATATAGTCAATAACTCTCCCGTCAAGAAGTTCGAGCAGTGTTTCAAGCATTTTGTCATGGGAAAGATATGCCTCGCCATCCAAATAGATACTCTCCCATATATCATAGACACAGGCACAGAATTCCTGAGTTTCTCCATTTGAATCATCCTTGTCAGTATTGCCCCACTTTTCATACGTCCAGTTACAAAGGCTGAAAAGATCTGCGTACCTGTTTTCGGAACATAGTGCTTCTTTAGCACCTTCAAGTCCCTCTGTAACGTCCATGCATAACCCGCCACAATCACGCCAATCAGCAAATCTGTGCCTTGTATTATTAACAAAGGCCACTGTCATCAACTTTTTATATTCCTGAAGTTTCATCGCCATTCTACCTCTTGGCCTCACTCATCATCTAGCTTATACTCTTCTGCAGATACCGTTTCAATCTTATACCCGAGTTTCCCCATAACTTCTATTTTTTCATACTCACCGGTTTCGGAATCAATAACGATCATCGCCGACTCTCCGATCTGTGTGCCGTCACGGTAGGTAGAGAAAACATCCGTTGAGATGATCCCGTCCTTTTCAAATATCCTCTCCACCGGCGTATGTCCGACTACCTGTTTGTATATATCCGCCCGGAAAGTCTCTCTATCCTTATTTTGCGGTCTGAGCCATAGAGGAGACTCATCATTCCAAAGATAATCATGTGAAGCATCATTCACTGCGGCTATCACTTCATCTATATCGGCATCCAGCAGATCCTCATTAAGCCACTTCACAAATTCAGTAGTAAGCCCGCCATGTGAAAACAGAACTTTATCAATGCGGTGCATTATGCTTATCTGTGAAGGATCCTGAAGGCTGTTCTCCAGCTCATCAAGCTTTGCCATTACCGTCCGCTCTGCATATGGAGAATACCCCGTTTCAAGTCTTCCCCACGGATAGCTGACATCATGGTTGCCATAGCACCACAATGTATCCGGATACGATGCCGCGAATGCAATCGCACGGTCGAATGTTTCCTTATATCGTTCTATTTGAAACTCCATATCCCAGTCATCCGGCATATCCATAAGACACACAGCCCTGTCAGCCTTACCGGATTTCAGGATGGTCTCTGCCCTGTCAAATATCCATGTTTTCAGATGAATGTCAGGTATTACCAGTACCTTCATAGTATCGTTCCCCTTATATGCAAAATGACTTTCGAGCGATATGCGCATTCGAAAGTCACCACCCGTTTTATCAATGTTATCGTCAAAAACGACTGCAGATATTATCGGAATCGCTTCGCGAACCCGATAATCATATATTATAGCATTTCTGCAGCCGTTTTTCTATCCTATTCTTGCGGGAAAATGGGCATTTCATGATATTTGCCCAAGTATTCTGTCATACTCATCCTGATGCTTCCATATTACAAGTATTTCAGCGCTTCCCAATACCTCAACCTTTTCAATCAGGGATGCCACTATCCGCTTATCATAGGTTTCTATACCCGCATATTTCATGATTGGAAGATCCCTTATCAGTTCATTATCCGTCTTCGATGTCTCAATTTGTTTTTCTATTTCTGCCATTTCTGGAAGAAAGCCAGGAACAGATAGATAGAATAAATGAACTTGAAGAAATGGATTGGACGGAAAGAGAAAAAAAATATCCCGGCATAAATATGCTGGGATACTCTAAATGGTATCTTGTACAGAAAGTAAATGAATTTATATTCAAGCAGATGGAAAAACATGGGCTGAAAATAGAACTTTGACGACACAAAAAAGCAGTTCTGAAACTTAAGGAAACTTAACTTCAGGGCTGCTATTTTATTGATTTGCTGATTTTAAGCCATTCTTGCTTGTGTAAACAGATCATATTCATGTTCAAAACAAAGCTTGATGAAACTTACAGAAACTTAAATCAGCCATTCTCTTATGCCCAATATGGCACATACTTCATATATCTCGGAGCAGTAGACGGATCCACCGGCTTTATAAGCTTTGCGTCTATCGTATCTCTTATAATTCTTGAAGCTTTAACCTTTTCCTTCTCAGCCAGGCCAAAGGCGTTCCTGATCTCGGTGTTTGTAACAGCGTCTGATGTAACAAATGCAAGACAGGCAATCATATAACATGTTCGTACACGTTCTTCCTTTGTCGTCATATCAAAATCAATCCTTGAATATAATGTAACCTTTGTAAATTGGTTATTCTGATTCTCTACCTTGGGTGCAATAAGAGATTCAGCCCGCGTTGCTGCTATTACCTTGTCGAATCCGCTTCCACGCTCCTCACAAATACCACATCGGTGCATGAATCCTGCCATATTTTCATTTCTCGATAACGGAACGGTATCGACAATACGTTCAATAGCAACCAGCGGTGCTCCAGCGTTTGAAAATTCAATCCTGTCAGAAAAAATCTCCACCATCGGACTTGTCCCTCTTTGTTCCAGCGACTGGTGAACCATGACGTTTGCAAGTAATTCTCTGATCGCCGTTTCAGGAAAGCGATACTTCTGCCTTCGTATCCCGCTCTCGATTATTTCTTCCTGCGGGATAACCGCAAGGATATACTGTACAATTTCTTCAAACGCAATGGCATACCCATTATAAAAGGTCTTTTCCCCGATACCTCCTATCCGAGATTTATCCGGATACCTGATAATGCGTACGCTTCTCTTAGCAAGATTTTCAAAAGCTTTAAGATCAGTGGCTATCATCAGCGCCCCATAGTTTGAGATATCCCATGTGCCACCATCGTTTTTATGAATGAACTTCTCATCCTTGAGATCCTTTAGAACTTTCTCTCTATTCGCAGGAATCGGAGCACCAATTTTCTTATAATACCCAGGATAATCCAGTAAAGTAACAACATCCTCATCAGTCGCTTCAAAATATGCTATAGGGGGAGACAGGGGGACGGTCCTTCTGTCTCCTTTTTTCAGTCAATCCGTTATTTTCCGATGAGCTGCGAAAAGGAGACAAAAGGACCGTCCCCCTGTCTCCCCCCCTTTCAGAAAAGAACTATTTTACTTCCACAGTGAACTTGTATGTCGCGCCGTTTATCTTTGTCGAGATCGTGGCTTTGCCGGGCTTCCTGGCGTAGACGAAGCCGTTTTCATCCACGAAGACAATTGCCTGTTTGCTGCTCTTGTAGTTCAAGGTCTGATAGGTTTTGCTGACCTTGAACTGTTTCATCTCTCCGGCCTTCATCTCGACCTTGTCTTTGATGTTGATCGTCTTCCCTGCAAATATCATTTCGGGATCCTCGATGTAGGCTGTTGTATTGAAGGTAAAGTCCTTGTAGAGACAGCTGATGTCGCTTCTGCCGTATGCCTTTGCCGTGACCTTGCCGGTCTTTTTCACTGTATCGACCGCAGCGGCATTTTCGTTCGAAGACTTCCACCAGTCGGCATTTTTATTTGTGACCTTCGGGAACTTGATGGTGTCTGTCTTTCCCTTTGTGATGTAGACAGCCTCCTTGGTTGCTACAGGCACAACGGTAACAGTCACTGTTACGGTATTTGACTTGCTGTCCTTTCCGGTGACAGTCGTCGTTCCGGGACCTATGGCGGTGAACTTGCCGCTGTTGGCTATGCTTATGACACCGTTTTTGTATCCTGTCACATTTCCTTTGCTGTTCTTTACTTCCGTCATCCCGTCGCCGCTCCAGACGGCATTCTTTATAATAAATACATTGCTGTCAAACTTAACGCCGAACGACTGCAGAGGGTTCATGGCAAACTCTGCCCTGCTGTCCGTATACTTTGAAGGCGCTTTGTATGTATCGATGACCTTTACTGTTGCATCGTATGTTTTGCCTCCTACATATGCTTTCACCTTCGTGCTTCCCTTTGCAACTCCTGTCACCATTCCGCCGTTTACGACTGCGACCTTCGGGTTTGCGCTGTACCAGGTTACGGGATATTTATTTTCAGTACCGGCTACAGCCTGCAGGTCAATGCCGACTTCAGCAGACTGCCCGACAAGCACGGTAACATTCTTGCTGTTCTTTGAAACGGAAGGTTCGGCAACATATACGGTGTAGACTGTAGTGTCATTTTCAACTGTTGCTGTTCCGGTTTTCTTGCCCGTGATCTTTCCTGTCTTTGAAGCAACCGATGCAACAGTTTTGTCATCGGAGCTCCATCCCTGTCCTCCTGCCGTGAAGGTCTGGTCCTTTACAAGATAGAGCTTATACGCCGTCTTATCGCCCTTCTTTTCGGGAGCGTCCGTGACGGGCGTGGGATCCATGCCGGAGCCTGAATTCTCGCTTACCTTCACCTGTTCCGCTTTATACTTTGCGGTAAGAACAAGGTCCTTATTAACAGGCGTAGTGAAGTTCCAGATGCTCGCGCCGTCCGACCAGCCGATGAAGATAAATCCGGCTTTCGCGGGTGCACCGGGATCTGCTGCCTGCTTTCCGTTAGCTACAGTCTGGGTTGCATAGACAGATCCGTCCTCATTTTTGAAAGTCACCTTATGTGCAGTGGTCTTTGCATATACAGTGACAGCACAGGTGGCCGTGAAGCCTCCGTCATTTGTGGATACGGTTATCACCGCACTTCCGGGGGATACAGAAGTGACCTTGCCATTATTTACAGTCGCAACTTTTTCGTTTGAAGAGAACCATCTGACAGCCTTGTTTACAGCATCTGCTGGTAAGACCGTTGCAGTCAGCGTTTCTGTTTCGTTCGGGTACATACCTAACGCAGACTTATTCAGGGTTACTCCTGTTACGGGTACCGGCGGCTTGTCCAGGACAGTGACTACGCAGTTTGCACTGAGGCCTCCGTAAACAGTGGTTACGGTGATGACCGTATTGCCGGGCTTGATGCCCGTGATAACACCTTCTGAAACCGTGGCGACCGACTTGTCAGAGGAGTTCCACGAGACCTTGTCCGAGTATGCATTTTCCGGGGATACTGCTGCCGTAAGAGTCTGTGATGTCCCGATCAAAACATCGAGGGCTGTTTTGTTCAGCGACACCCCGGTGGGTTTTACCTTTCTTACATATGTTCCGGCTTCAATGTTTTCGCCTTTGTGAATTTCAGTACCGTTATCACTTACAAAACAAACTGTATCATCATCATCTTTATCCCAAAACCAATCTATATTCGCTGTTGCAGCG
>JAGACK010000052.1 GCA_017614155.1 Lachnospiraceae bacterium | reverse complement strand
GACCTGCCGTTTCCGTCACTTGTCTTATGAACAAAACGCCTGTCGGTCAGCGATGACCGACAGGGATCCGTGACAAGAAAATGAGCAGGATTGTGACAGCGAGATAGATCGGGCTGGTGACAGCCTATGGAGTTAGCAACATTAATAGCTTTTTTCCCGAAATCAAGAATTATTCCGCCAGGATTATCTTTGATCTGATGTAGTCCTTTTCTTACTGCATTATCTACTGCTTTTACTGAGGAAACGTCTTTTAAATCCCAATGTTTGTCATGCCACAAGAAATCCGGCGTTTTCACGTTGTCGAGGTTTTTCTCGTTCAATAATACAACATCTCCGCCCAACGTATTTATCAGCCATTTTGCAATAGATATTTCGTTTATAAATATGTGACGATGATCGGTTATCTGAAGGGAGACAGAAGGACCGTCCCCCTGTCTCCCTCTGTCTTGTGGCTTTCAGATCGCTACAGGCTGGACCGGCATGTTGAAAGCGCCGGCCGGAACATGCTCTGTGGCGGTTATGTTCATATAGCGTTCGAGAGGAACATTTTCGTAGGTCTTTTTGTAGATCGAACCGTATTTTGAAAAGGAAGCCGGATAGATACCAAGCTCATCGAGGGTGGAGGAAAGCCAGAGAGGATAGGCCCCCTTGGCCTTGATCTCCATGAGGAAAGGCGTGTCGCTTTCAAGGAGGATCCCGGTGTCACCATTTCGAAGATCGCATCCGACCTGTCTGTAACGCAGATTCCTGTCAAAGGTGATGCGAAGTGACGGGTCTTCTTTTGAATAAGTCGCGATCCTGTCATAACCGATGAAGAACTTCGGTTCGGGACGGTAGAGCTTCATAAAATAATCAATTTCTCGTCCGATCTGGGTATTTATTATGGCATCGGGCTTTCTGTCCTTTTTCCAGCCCGTTGTCAGATAATCAAAGGCCTCGGCGTACGGAAGGGTGATTCTCCGTTTGTAGACGATCCCGCCGTATTTCTTTTTGATCTCTATGAAGGCGGGGGTGTCGTCCTTTGGGACGCCGTAAGTGCGAAGCCTCAGTTTTTCCTTGTATGCCGGCTTTTCGATGGAGCGTCTGACCAGCTCGTACCCGTCATTGTCAAAATAGATGTTCAGGATCTTTGAATCCCCGTATTCATCGATTTTTATCACATCGCCCATCCTCACGCACAGATCCACATAGGTTTTTCTGTCCAGAAGATACTTTGTCTCGATTCTTTCAAAAATACCGTTGCTCATAATAAAATATGCCCTTTCAGGAAATGGTTTTTAGTTTCGTCCTGAAAAGAGCATATCTTTTTTTTGAGTTCAAAATTTGTTCTGAATGTGAAGAAAATGTGTCCTGAAGGGTTTTTCTAAAACTCCGTTCCCGTAAGCTTCAGGAAGGCTTCCTTGTACTTTTCCACTGTCTTTTCGATGACATCATCCGGAAGGTTATAATCACAGTCCGGGTTGGCCTTCAGATAATCCCTGACATACTGCTTGTCATAGGAGGGCTGGCTCTTTCCGCTCTCATAGCCGTCCAAAGGCCAGAAACGCGAGCTGTCCGGAGTGAGCATCTCATCGGCAAGTATCACTTCACCGTTTTCGTCAAGACCGAACTCGAACTTGGTATCCGCTATTATTATCCCCTTTGTAAGCGCGTACTCTGCGCACTTTTTGTAGAGGGCCAGCGTGCAGTCCCTGATCTTTGCGGCATATTCCGCGCCTTTCCCCGGGAACTGCTTTTCAAGTACATCGATGCTCTGCTCAAAAGATATGTTCTCATCATGCTCGCCGAGCTCTGCCTTGGTGCTGGGCGTATATATGGGCTCGGGGAGCCTGTCGGATTCCTTCAGGCCCTCGGGGAGCGTGATGCCGCAGACCTTTCCGGTCTTCTGATATGAAGCCCAGCCGGAGCCTGTGATATAGCCGCGGACTATGCACTCGATCGGGAGCATGGAAAGCTTTTTGCACAGCATGCTCCGCCCCTTAAAGGAGTCGTTCCTGAAGAATTCGGGCATATCGTTCACATCCGTTGAGATCATGTGGTCTTTGACGATATCCTTTGTGAGTGTGAACCAGAAAGCCGACATCCGGGTAAGGATTGCGCCCTTATCCGTGATCCTGTTCTTTAATATGTGATCGAAAGCAGAGATCCTGTCTGTTGCAACGATGACAAGATTCTCTCCTGTATCATATACTTCCCTGACTTTTCCTTCCTTAAATGGCTTGTATTCCTGCATGATATTCTCCTTTTTGCTGATTGACGCTACCTCCCTACGATATCACAGATGTCCTTTAGTATCAATCGTGGTATAATAAAAACGATATTCATGTGTTATCTGCCACATGCACATTTGCTTGTATGCGGACAATGAGTATGATACAATATATTGTTGTGTCAGAAAAAATGACTTATGGAAGGAAGTATAAGGATCCCTATGGATGATGTTACGAAGAATATAATGATAGTAGGCGTCGGTGGCCAGGGAACCCTGCTGACCAGCAGGATCCTCGGAGGGCTGATGTCCGATGCAGGATATGATGTAAAGATCTCCGAGGTTCATGGCATGGCGCAGCGCGGCGGATCGGTCGTGACCTATGTCCGCTACGGAAAGACTGTCCATGAGCCGATAGTCGAGGAAGGACAGGCGGATGTCCTCATTGCCTTTGAAAGGCTGGAAGCGGCCAGATATGCGCATTTCCTGAAAAAGGACGGGGTGCTCATATTAAATGATGAGAGGATAGATCCCATGCCCGTGGTGACGGGGAAAGCAGAATATCCCGAAAATATCAAAGAGGAGCTTGGAAAGACCTATACTGTATATTCTGTGGATGCTATGTCGGAAGCAAAAAAACTCGGCAATCCGAAGGTGTTCAACCTGGTGGTCCTTGGTATGGCCGCCCGTCATATGGATTTTTCGAAGGAACAATGGATAAAGGTCATCGAGGCAAAGGTTCCTCCAAAGACAGTTGAGATAAACAAAAAGGCATTTGAGTCCGGCTATCAGGCATAGCTGATAATAAGAAACGATTTTATTATAAGGAATACGGGGGAAAACCGATGATATGGAATGAGACCAAAGAATGCATGAGCCGGGACGAAATCGCAAATCTCCAGGGGAAGAGGCTTCATTCGCTTGTAAACAGGGTTTATCACAATGTTGAGTTTTACAGGAAAAAAATGCAGGAGATGGGAGTCGAGCCAGCAGATATCCAGACGATAGAGGATATAGAAAAACTCCCGTTCACGACCTATGCGGATTTGCGCGACGCATACCCTTACGGACTTCTGGCGGTGCCCAGGAGCGAGATAGTCCGCGTGCAGGCATCATCGGGAACGACGGGCAAGCCAAAGCTCCTTTGTTATACGAGACATGATATCGACATATGGGCTGAGTGTGTGACGAGAGCCATGACCATGGCCGGCATCACAAAAAATGACATCATACAGGTCGGCTACGGCTACGGCCTTTTCACGGGAGGGCTCGGAGCGCACTACGGCGCTGAGAACCTTGGCGCGATGGTCATCCCGATGTCTACCGGAAATACCAAAAAGCTCATCGATATGATGATAGACTGCGAGGTCACGGCGATCGCCTGCACTCCTTCTTATCTTCTGCATGTTGCGGAGGCGCTTGAGGAGCAGGGGCTCGTTGATAAGGTAAAGCTTAAATATGCGATCTGCGGCGCCGAGCCCTGGACTGATGAGATGAGAAAGCAGATGGAGCAGAGGCTGAAGATCAAGGCCTTTGACATATACGGACTCACCGAGATCATGGGCCCCGGAGTCGCCTGCGACTGCGAATGCAGGAAGGGACTTCATATATATGAGGACCACTTCTATCCTGAGATAATCGACCCGGACACACTCGAAAGCAAACCGCACGGCGAGCTTGGAGAGCTTGTCATCACGACTCTTACCAAGGAAGGCATGCCGCTTCTGCGTTACAGGACGAGAGACCTGACAAGCCTTGAGTATGAAAGGTGCGAATGCGGCAGGACGATGGCGCGTATCCAGCGTTTCAGGGGCAGGTCTGACGACATGCTGGTCATCCGCGGCGTGAATGTGTTCCCTTCACAGGTAGAGCATGCGCTGCTTACCGTGGCAGGCACTACGCCCAATTACTTCATCACTGTTGACAGGGTGAACAATAACGACACCTTTGATGTGGCGATAGAAGTTGAAGAGAGATTTTTCTCCGATGAAGTAAGGAAACTTGAAAAACTCAGGAATGATGTGTCGGATGCGATACATCAGACCGTCGGTATCAAAGCAAAGGTCAAGCTTGTCGAACCCAATGCGCTGCCGCATTCCGAAGGCAAGACAAAGCATGTTGAGGACAGGCGT
The DNA here is from genome assembly GCA_017614155.1 of Lachnospiraceae bacterium. Lineage (GTDB taxonomy): Bacteria > Bacillota > Clostridia > Lachnospirales > Lachnospiraceae > NK4A144. The sequence goes on along the minus strand of JAGACK010000052.1, from coordinate 70,809 downwards.
AAGCTTGTATGAAGGGGGGATCGTTATGATAATAAAGCAGCTCTCTATATTTCTTGAAAACAGGCCGGGGTCTTTGGATGAGGCGCTTGCGATTCTTAAGGGCGCAGGGATCAATATCAGCGCGCTGTCCCTTGCGGACACCTCTGAATTCGGGCTTCTGCGTCTCATAGTCGATGATCCCGAAAAAGCGAGAACGGCCATCAGGCAGGCAGGATATACATCATCAGTAAACGATGTGGTCTCCGTCGAGCTGAAGCAGGAGGTCGGTTATCTTTCAGGTATAATAAAAACGATCTCGGAAGCAGGGATCAATGTTGAATACATGTACGCTTCCTCGTCTTCATCATCCGGAGCGTCCATGATAATAAAAACGGACGATCTTGAAAAGACCGATTCTGTTGCAGGCTGACAAAGGAGAATATCATGAAGAAACAGTTATATATTTCAGGAAAGATGATAGGATCGATCATATTCGAGGTCATCGGGATAGTGGTCCTCATATTCGGGATACGGAGCACGAAGAATTTTGACAACGCCGCATATGTAACATCCAGGGCAGACCTGAACGGCAGACAGTTTGTCAGGGTCATCATAAACGAGTATATGGTAAAGCCCAAAAGCGAGGTCAATCAGGAGTTTTCCGAGGGAATATGCGTCAAGTATACAAGTCTTTTCGGCACGGAATACAGCACCTACAATGTGAAGCTTGACAGCGGTGATTATCTGCGTGTGCAGATCAGCGACCCGGATAAGAACATCGCCCTTGCAAACTATGTAAAGGGCGCCGGCGACGGAGTCGAGGTCGTTGCCCGGGTCATGGATCTCAAAGAGATAAACTACCTGTGGTACAACGGCGTCAAGGATTTTGACCCCAACACGCTCATAGCGGACAAGACTGTTCGCGAGTGCGGCCGCGGACTGTACAAGAACTGTATCTATATCGGAGTATATCTGGCAGCGGTGGCTCTTTACGGGATAATAAGTGAAGCCCTCCTGGCCAGGAGTTTCAAGAGAAAAGAGGAAGAATGATGGGAAATCTGACTGTTACTATCACCATGAAGGACGGAGGGGTGATGAAGGGAGAACTGTATCCCGATATAGCGCCCATTACGGTTGAAAATTTCAAAAAACTTGCAAATGACAGATTTTACGACGGACTTACATTTCACAGGGTCATAAAGGGTTTCATGATCCAGGGAGGAGATCCGGACGGAAACGGCACGGGAGGCCCGGGCTATTCCATAAAAGGCGAGTTTTCATCAAACGGCGTGCCCAATGACCTTTTGCACAAAAGAGGAGTTCTTTCGATGGCAAGGTCTGCGGATCCCGATTCGGCAGGCTCGCAGTTTTTCATCATGCACAGGGACGCGCCGCATCTTGACGGATCTTATGCGGCTTTCGGACTGATAACCGAGGGACTGGATGTTCTCGATTCCATAGCAGAGGTGGATACGGACTGGAACGATATGCCCAAAAAGCCCCAGAAGATCGCATCCATTGTGGTTGAATGACAGATTACGACAACATCTATCTGAAAAGAAGCAGACGCAGGACCATATCAATGGAGATACTGCCTGACGGCAGGGTTCTGGTCAGAGCGCCATATCTGGCTCCCGAGGATGTTATAAAAAAGTTTGTCCTGAAGAATGAGGCCTGGCTTGACAAGCATCTTGAAAAGATGCAGAAAGCGAAGGAAGAAGCCGGGGGAGCAGATGACAGGCTTTCCATGGAGGAATTAAGGGAACTTGCAAATAAAGCGGCAGAGATCATACCTGAAAGAGTCGCTTATTATGCCGGACAGATCGGAGTGTCATACGGGCGGATAACTATCCGGAACCAGAAAAGCCGGTGGGGCAGCTGCAGCAGCAAGGGAAATCTCAATTTTAATGTGCTGCTGATGTTGACTCCCCCCGAAGTCATAGACAGCGTAGTGGTCCATGAACTCTGCCACAGGAAGGAAATGAACCATTCAAAACGCTTTTATGACGAGGTTTTGAGAGTTTTTCCCGAATACCGCAAATGGAACAGATGGCTGAAGGATAATGAAAGCGCCATTTTCAGAAGAATGATTTAAGGAGAGCAGCAGATGACAAGAGAGGAAGCCGAAAAGAAACTGGAAAAGTTCGGACAGGAGCATGTCCTGAGGTTTTTTGACAGCCTGTCAGAAGATGAGAAGCAGGAACTTCTGGCTCAGATCGAAGAAACTGATTTTTCGGTGCTTACAGAGACTTCCGTTGCTGAAAAAAAGGATGAAAGGGTTATTTCTCCCATAAAAGTACTTCAGCTTCCCGAGATCGAAAAAAAGGGACAGAACCTTGAGGAAAAGGGTCTTGATGCTATCAGGAAAGGCCGGCTTGGCGCAGTCCTGCTTGCAGGCGGCATGGGTACAAGGCTTGGGTCCTCGGATCCGAAGGGAATGTATGATATAGGACTTACCCGTCATGTCTATATTTTTCAGCGCCTTATTGAAAATCTGCAGGATGTGGTAAAAAAAGCCGGGTGTCCCATACATCTTTTTGTCATGACAAGCGAAAAGAACCACGATAAGACCGTAGGCTTTTTCAGGGAAAAGGAGTATTTCGGCTATCCGGAAGACTTCGTTCATTTCTTCCGGCAGGAGATGGTGCCTGCCACGGATTATGACGGAAAGGTATACATGGAGGCTAAAAGCAGGATCGCGACTTCTCCGAACGGGAACGGCGGCTGGTTTTCGTCTTTGGATGCTTCCGGTCTTACAGATGTAGTAGATAAAGAAGGAATTGAATACCTGAATATATTTGCTGTGGACAATGTCCTGCAAAGAATTGCGGATCCGGTATTTTTCGGAGCAGTGCTTGAAAGCGGGAGTGAATGCGGGTCAAAGGTTGTCAGAAAAAATGCTCCTGATGAAGCCGTTGGTGTCATGTGTCTGAAGGACGGGCATCCTTCCATAGTGGAATACTATGAACTGACAGATGAACTCATGGAGGAAAAAGATGAGAACGGTGAGCCTGCATATGATTTCGGAGTGATCCTCAATTATCTGTTTTCAGTGAAGGCGTTGCGGAGGATAGTAAATGACAGGATGCCTCTCCATGTGGTTGAAAAAAAGATACCCTACATGGATGACGAGGGAAGGCTCATCAATCCGGAAAAACCCAACGGACATAAATATGAAAAGCTGGTTCTTGATATGGTGGAGATGATGAACAGCGGAGTGCCGTTTGAGGTTGTGAGAGAAAAAGAATTTGCTCCCATCAAGAACAGGACCGGAAAAGACTCTGTTGAAAGCGCCAGAGAACTTCTGAAACTGAACGGATATGTTTTGTAAAGATTACAGGTGTGAGTATGGAAAGCCCCGGCTATGAGGAAATCTATTCCAAATTTCATGATAAAGTCCTTTATTATATAAAGGGCAAGGTTGGAGTGCCCGAAGATGCCGAGGATCTTTGCAGCGATGTCTTTACGAAGGTGTATGAGAATTTTGCAAGATACGATAAAGAACTGGCAAGCGTCTCGACATGGATCTACAGGATCGCCCACAATGCAGTGATCGACCATTACAGGACCAAAAAGACTTCGGAGGAGCTTTCCGAAGACATAGTATCGGGCGGCGACATAGAAGAGGGTGTTCTGACAAGGGAAATGCTCGAAGAGCTTGGCGATGCGTTAAAACAGCTTTCTGAAAAAGACAGGGCGATCATCATCTACCGTTATTATGACGGACTTTCCCTGAAGCAGACAGCAGAGAAACTGGGTATCTCCTACAGCGGCTGCAAGCTGCGTCATTCCAATGCGCTCGCTGTGCTGAAGAGATATATGGAAAAAGAGATATGAAAAAAGATGTTTTGGACAAAATATTAAAAACCTGCAGGACCCCGGCATTCATTTTTGATGAGGATGAATTGAGAAGCCGGGTTTTTTTGATTAGATCGATCCTCGGAGATGGTATCAGGCTCTGCTATTCGATCAAGGCAAATGCGTTTCTGATACCGGCGCTGATGGATCTGGTGGATTATTTTGAGATCTGCAGCCCGGGCGAACTGAATATCTGCAGAAAACTCGGAGTACCCCCTGAAAAGATGCTGTATTCCGGGGTTCACAAGGACCTTTGGGATGTAAATGAAGCCGTATCATACGGTTCTGCGCTGATCACTGCAGAATCGGTCAGGCAGTTTGAACTGATCGGGACTGCGGCCGGAGAGCAGGAAAGATGCGCCGATGTGATCCTGCGCCTGACTTCGGGAAATCAGTTTGGCATGTCTGAGGAAGACATAAAGGAACTGCTGGACCGTAAGAGTGAAAACATCAATATCAGGGGCATACATTATTTTGCGGGCACGGGCAGGAGCAAACTGAAAAAACAGATGGATGAGCTTGCAAGGCTTGACGGCTTCATGTCCGGATTGAAAGGCTGTTTCTTTGGGGAACCGGTGTTTTTTGAATACGGCCCGGGGCTTCCGTTTCCGTATTTTTCTGATGAAGACCGGTCTGATACGCTGCTGCCGCTAAAGGAACTTGCGCCGGTCCTGAAGGATGTTTCAGAGAAATATACGCTTTCGATAGAAATGGGGAGATTTCTTGCCAGCAGCTGCGGCTATTATATTACATCTGTCAGCGATATAAAGAATTCAAACGGCGTAAACTGGTGTATTGTTGACGGCGGGATAAATCATGTAAATTTCCTCGGACAGATGCTCGGCATGAAGGTTCCGGTCATCAGTCATTTTTCGGAAGGAAAAAAAGTTGATGACGGCGGTGGAGAACCGTTTTCGATTTGCGGGTCGCTGTGTACGACAAATGATGTGCTTGTCCGTTCTTTTTTACTGAAAGAACCAAAGATTAAAGATGTGCTGCTTTTTGAAAATATCGGAGCATATTCCGTGACGGAAGCATACGGTCTTTTTTTGAGCAGGCCGCTCCCGTTCGTATATATGCAAAAAGAGGGTTCCCTGCGAGTGGTACGAGATCTGACGCAGACATGGGAGATCAATGCCGGACAGGGATGATATTATCCATAGCGGAGGTGATGATTGATCGGTAGATTTCTGAAAAGAAACAGATATTCATATGGCATGGTATGCACGATAGCTGCTATGATAATGCTTGTAAATATACTGGTCCCGAAGCTGTTTTTTTTCATGGCTTTTTTTGAAGTCGTGATAATTGATATCGGATTATGCGTATCAAGTATTACACTTGTAAAGCGTGAAGGGTTCAAAAGAAAGAATTTTTTTGGAAATATGTTCGCGGCGTCGTTCACAGTCGCCCTTTCTCTTTGTTTTTTTATTGAAAATAATAAGCAATTCTTCGGTTACCCCGGAAAGATCATCGAGATGCTCTTTAATTATATCCTGTCCATGTTCCTGGCCTGTTCACTGGCCGGTTTTTTTGCAACAAAACATAAGCCTGCATATGATAAGGATTTTATCATTGTCCTTGGCTGCTCGATCAGCAAGGAGGGAAGGCTTCTTCCTTTGCTTCGCGGACGGACAAACAGAGCGATCAAATTTGCATGGGAACAGGAGGTTGCCACGGGGAAACAGGCAAAATACATTCCTACCGGAGGCCAGGGAAAGAATGAGGTTATGAGCGAAGGATCGGCCATGGAAATGTATCTCATTTCGCACGGGGCGGAAGAATACGAGGTCATAGGCGAGAAAAAGGCCGCGAATACCTGGGAAAACATGGTCTTTTCAAAAAAGATCGCCGACAGCCTGATACCTTCAAATAAAACGGTGTTTGTAACAACAAATTACCATGTCCTGAGATCCTGGATGATCTCAAAAAGAGCGGGGCTTGATGCAGAGGGGCTTTCAAGCACGACAAAATGGTATTTCTGGCCCAACGGATTTATCAGGGAATTCGTCGGAATTTTGTCCATGTATAAGCTTCAAAATATCATTGCTGTAATATTATGTATTTTAATTCCTCTGTATGTATGAAAAAGGGGGTCCATGCCCCCTTATTTTTTTGACTTTTTCGGTCAGTATTCATGTTTCGTATTAAAATCGGCGGATTCCGGCTCATTTTATTGCGGTTTTTTCTGCATGTTTCATCTGAAAAGCAGTATAATAACACCTCTGATGTATATTTTGGGATCATCATTTTTAATTTGAAAATTGATCGGCTCCCTGTAATATCAGCACAGAAAGTCTGGTATCGGGCGTGAATGACGTATGTATATGAAATTCAGTAACGGGACGCGTTTCACGCATTTTTTTATTATTATTCTTTTTTTGACATATTTCCTACGCGGGTAATTTGGCTGATTTTTGGCCGAAAAATGCCTGTACGGAACGGGGTCTTGGTCAAATGAAAAACGGCCTGCAGAATCATAAAAATATCCGGTATTCATAAACTGTATTTATTTTTTGCTTCATTTTTGCCCGCTTGCATGTGATCTGCAGGGTTGGTCCGCCGGATATGAAACGGTCCGGAGGTGTGATATAATGATGTCGGGGCCGAAAGGTCATCGTTTTTTCAAGTTTGCCTGATAAGGAAAGGGGGATCAGATGTCAATTCTTGTTACAGGCGGAACGGGTTTTATCGGCAGTCATACTGTCGTGGAGCTCATAAATGCCGGATACGACACTGTCATAGCGGATAATCTTTCAAATTCAAAGGAACTTGTTGTTGACAGGATTGAAAAGATTACACAGAAAAGGCCGAAATTCTACAAGGCCGATATACTTGATGAAAAAGCGCTGGAGGAGATATTTGAAAAAGAGAATATTGAAGCTGTCATCCACTTTGCAGGCTTCAAGGCGGTAGGTGAATCGACACAAAAGCCGATAGAATATTATCACAACAATCTGGAGAGTACTCTGACGCTTTGCGATGTCATGAGAAAGCATGGAGTCAAAAAGATCGTCTTTTCTTCATCTGCGACTGTGTACGGTGAGCCGGCTTTTATCCCGATAACAGAAGATTGTCCTCTGGGCGAGACAACTAATCCTTACGGCGCGACCAAATCCATGCAGGAGAGGATACTGACCGATATATGGAGAAGCGATAATGAGTGGAGAGTAATGCTGCTGCGCTATTTCAATCCCATCGGCGCGCATGAGAGCGGCTTGATAGGAGAGGATCCCAGCGGGATTCCGAACAACCTGATACCGTATGTGGCCAGGGTGGCAGCCGGCAGGCTGGAAAAGATCCATGTATTCGGTGATGATTATGATACGAAGGACGGGACCGGCATCAGGGATTATATCCATGTCGTAGACCTTGCCAGGGGCCATGTGAAGGCGATAGAGGGGATGGAAAGATATGACGGCGTCAGGATATACAATCTTGGTACAGGAACGGGCGTCAGTGTCCTTGAGATAATAAATACATTCGGAAAAGCGTGCGGGAAGGAACTCCCGTATGTGATCGATCCGAGGAGGCCCGGAGATGTGGCTGTAAACTACGCCGACCCATCAAAGGCCAAAAATGAGCTTGGATGGGTCGCCGAAAAAAGTCTTGATGATATGTGCAGGGATTCATGGAACTGGCAGAAGAACAATCCGGACGGATATGTCTGAATCTATTTTCTTAAGAATCCGAATAATGGTTTTTTTACAGGGGCAGAAGCGGCAGACGTTTCTGCCTTTGCTGCGTTCGGGTCCTTGTAAGACAAAAGGGCCTTCAGCTGGGCAATATCACTTTGCGAAACCTGTCCGCTTTCGATATAGCTGGAAAGCATGGCAGTGATATTTCCGCCGTAAAATCTCTTCAGGAAGTTGTTGCTCTCGTACCGGATATATTCTTTCTGGTCTATCTCGGGTGTATAGACAAATACGCGTCCGCTTTTTTCATATGAGAGCGCGCCCTTGTTAACAAGGCGCTTGATAAGCGTCTGGACGGTCTTGGGGCTCCAGTCACTGGTTTTCAGCACCTCTTCGGTGATCTCGTTGGTATTTATGGGAGCCATTTCCCATACGACCTTCATTATCTGGAATTCTGCTTCGGAAATCTGCGGTATATGCGCCATTTTCATCTACCTCCGATAAAAAACGAAAAAACTTCCTACAATCGTAGTATACATATGCGGCAATATCGTGTCAAGAAGGGAAAAACGGACTGTGTTTTGACGACGGTGCGGAAAATGTGTACTATATATGCATGAGCGATATCATACTGATGAAAAACAGAAGATTCAGGGAAAAGCTTTTCTCCAGATTCACAAAGGCTGTAGTGACCTATGACCTTGTGAAGGAAAACGATCATATCGCGGTCTGTATTTCCGGGGGGAAGGATTCGATGCTGATGGCAAAGCTTTTCCAGGAACTGGACAATTGCAGGAAATTCCCGTTCAGGCTCACTTTTCTTGTGATGGATCCGGGTTACAGCGAAAAGAACCTGGAAAAGATCAAAGAAAATGCCTCAAGGCTTGATATTCCCATACAGATCTTTGAATCGCCCATATTTGGCGCTGTTGAGCATATCGAGAAATCTCCCTGCTATCTCTGCGCCAGGATGAGGAGAGGATATCTGTACAAAAAAGCTCAGGATCTGGGATGCAACAAGATCGCCCTGGGGCATCATTATGATGATGTGATAGAGACCATCCTGATGGGAATGCTCTGGGGGGGACAGATTCAGACCATGATGCCGCGCCTTCACAGCGTGAATTTTGAGGGAATGCAGCTGATCCGTCCGATGTATTTTGTGCGTGAGGATGATATAAAGGCGTGGAGGGATGCCAACAGCCTGGAATTTCTTCAGTGTGCCTGCCGGTTTACCGAAAGCCTGGAATTGCAGGGGGCAGAAACTGCAAGCGATTCCAAAAGACTTGTGACAAAACGAATAATACGGGAGCTGAAAAAAGACAATCCGTTTGTGGAAGCAAATATATTCAAAAGCGTGTCAAATATCAATCTGAGCACCGTTCTGGCCTATAAAAAGGATGGGGTAGTATACAGCGTTCTGGATGAGACGCCCGAGCCTTAGGATTTTATTTCGGAACCGCTTTCTTTAAAAATTCAAAAAATACCCTCTAATTCCTAATCCTGTAATAAAACCCGTTTTAAATATTTTTCAAAAATCACAGCCTCAATCCTATGACTCAAAAATGGACGAAATTGGTCGGTTTTTGCCCCTGAAAAGGCCTGTTTTTGACCAAATTTTAATACAAAGCATGAATACTGACATGAAATACGGCCCTCTGAAGCTCTTTTGCCTGCCTGAGAAAGAACCCTTAAAATCCCTTCGGAATTATTTGAAACGGGCCTTCTTATTTTTGTAGGAAGAATATCATAAAAAAAGAAAAACCCCCTGAAAAATCCAAAACATCAGCGTTTCAAAAAAATTAATAATCGAAAACAGCATCTGTTCCGACAGCTGCTCTGCAACCCCCGGATCATATTTAAAATCATATAGAATCACAATAATAACACCTGTCTCAACCGACATGTGACACCGCTTTTCACCCCGGATATGAGCCTGAAAACCACCGTAATACGCACGGAAAACCATCCCGAGCCAGCTGAATTTAATGCGACATTTGAATAGTAACCCTCGTGAACTTTCTTAGTATCATAGGAGCGAAAAATCAACGAGCAAAACAGCGCCTTCGTCCGTCCCCAAAGAAATGGTTGTACTCACGAGGGCTCACAATTATGAATATTACGGACAGAAAAAGACCGCGGTTTTCGCCACGGTCTTAATACTCATAAATCTGAAAAAGAATCTTATTATCTTATTCTATTGTAAGGATATCCACGAAAGCCGTAACCTCAAAGATCTCCATGATCTCCTCGCTCACATGCGTAACCTTCATCCTTCCGTCCTGCTTATTGATCATCTTCTGTGCTGAAAGCAGGATACGAAGACCTGCAGATGAGATATACTCAAGCTTGCTGAAATCGAATTCCAGTTCCTTTATTCCGTCGAGAGCGCCTTTGAGCTCTTCCTCGAGCTGGGGAGAAGTAGTCGTATCAAGCCTTCCCTCGAGTTCGATGGTCATTTTTTCTCCGTTGGTCTGTTTGTTGATGTTCATTTTCTTTCCTCCTTAAGTAGATTGAAGTTTTTGATCGGTAATCATAAAGATCAGAATCTCTTGAATATTTCTATATGCACTTTTTCGTCTCTGATGCCGACACGGACATCATCGGCGAGATTAGCTATGATCGATTTTTCAAGCTCATCCCATTCGGCTTCGTAGGCTTCTTTCTTTTCCTTTATCAGATCCCGGTATTCCATCAAAGACCAGATCTGATAGCCTGCCATGGGATTGTTTGCTGATGCGGGATCAAGCGCGGCGTTGTTCATGCCCATCATAAGTATGTCATAGTCGGTTACATTGTCGCTTAAATCATCCTCCATCAGAGCCAGCTCGATGACATCGCGGATCTTTCCCATCACTCCCTTTGCGTATTCGTTCTTTCTGGAGCTTGATACGGAAAGCAGTCTGCTTCGTTTCTCTTTGTCCATCTCTGTCTGCAGTTCAAGACGAAGGGAAGTCTGATCCTTATTGCCCTCGATCCAGAACAGGCCGGAAAACTCGCCGGCAAGTTCCTTCAGCATCCCGACTGTCTCTTCACACATGAGCCGAAGGTGCAGAGTCTGCTTTTTATCAAACCCTTCATATCCGGAATACTTTTCCGACTGGATCAGTACATCTGACAGACCCTCGCCCCGGTTGTTTATCCGAATTTTGTCTGTCTGCATTTATTATCCTCCAAATAGATACTGCGCAGGCTTCAACGCATGAAATATACGCCTCTGCGCTCGGGTTACCGTAATAGTATACTGTATTTTTCCAAAAAAACAAATACTTTTGGCTCTTTTTCGGAAACATTCGTATACAGTAGTGATCAGTATCGGCAGTAAGTCATACACAAAAAGGTGGGATGAGTGTTATGGAAAGAAGACTTGAAACATTATTTGATTATCAGAAATTTGAAAAAGAACCGCATCTTGAAGCTGTGATTGATGACACGCACAAAAGATTTGACGGGAATCCGGCTGATGCCACTGAGCTTGGAGAAGACGAGCTGGGGCTGGTATCCGCAGCGGGTGAACAGAACATGAACCCATTGGGACGCCTGGGCGACACAGGTAACAATGGCGCAGATGGAAGGAGTAAAAAATGACAGCAAAGAGGCTTTTCAGAAGGATTATGGTCATTCTGCTTTCGGCGCTCATAGTGATGTCGAATCTGAGCATGACCGCAGTTGCATATGCACAGGAAGATGCATCGGATGACGGAGGCGATCAGTCGGAGCCTTCGGGAGATCCTGAGGATCCGGCCGGAGATCCCGGCAATCCCGATCCTGACCCGGCATCCGATCCTGACCCTGCGCCCGATCCGGATCCGCCGGCGCCCATCCCGGATCCGCCCACTCCGGTGAGCCTGAATGTGGACCCGGATGTTATCAGCTACGGAACGGTTGCAAAATCAGATTCTTCCGATACAAGAAGGATAAATGTGACGAACACCTGCACGGTTAACGGATATGTCACCGCCGCATTCTCGGATGCGAACCTGGCATACAGGGCGACGGGCAACGGACAGACCGACGGAAGGGGAAGGTTCATACTGAATCCGGGAGATTCGATGTACTTTACGGTATATCCTGCAGACGGGCTTGATCCCGGAGATTATGATTCAACCTTTACGATAACTGCCTTTAACGACGACGGAGTGCCGACTGCAGAGGATGTTGACATATCGATGAAGGTAAAGGGTCCCGACAAGCCTGTAGTGGATTCTGTTGTGATAAGTCCCGGAAAGTCGGATCAGACGCCGGGTTCGACAGTCGCTTTCTCGGCTCAGGTAAACGGCAGCAATCTGACTGACACCTCGGTTTCCTGGTCTCTTGACGGCCAGAAGAGCGGCGGTACGACACTCGGTTCGGACGGGACTTTGAGAATAGCGCAGGATGAATCGGCTACATCTGTAATGGTGACAGCGGTATCAAATGCGGACAAGTCAAAAAAAGACACCGCCATGGTAAATATAATACAGACGGGCTTTACCCTTGCTCTCGCCGCAGATCCCAAATCCGGTGGCAAGGTGGCCGGAGGCGGAGTATATGCGAATGGTCAGACCCCTACGATCACGGCCGTTTCAAACAGCGGATACAAGTTTCAGGGCTGGTACGATATGGCGGGCTCAAAGGTTTATGACAAAGGAACCTTTACTGTCCCGGCGATCACCTCTGATGTGAAGTATGTTGCAAAATTCAAGAGGAATACCTGCTATGTTTCGGTGGATGTCAATGACGACGACGGAGGCTCGGTAGACGGAGGCGGTTCCGTTGCTTACGGCGGCAGCATGAAGCTGAAGGCAAAGAAAAAAGACGGATATTCGTTTACGGGCTGGTCCGAGGACGGCGATATCTTTGCAAAGGATGAAGAGATCACCCTTGGAAATATTACGGAAGACCGCAGCATCAGGGCAAACTTCAAGAAATATGACTTCACGGTATGCGTGCAGCCTTACCCTGATTATGCCGGAAAGGTTGACGGAGGCGGAAAATACAGGAAGGGCGATACAGTCAGCCTGAAGGCATCCGCATACGACGGCTATTCCTTCAGGGGCTGGATGTACAATAATCAGTTCATAACCAACTGTCCTTATTATGATGTAAAGAATCTTGACAGGGATGCCTGCTTCACGGCGGTCTTTGACAGGATCGGAGCAACAGTCTATACGATAGAAGCCGGAGTTGCAAATAAAGGCGGAACGATCTCTCCTACCGGAAAGACGGCTGTCACGCAGGGAGCCGATATCACCTATACCATTGCGCCTTCAAACGGGTACAAGGTCTTCGCTGTAGCGGTTGACAACAAGCAGATCGGTCCGGTTTCGAGCTACACATTCAAGAGCGTGAATGCGAACCACACCATAGCCGTTGCGTTTGCTCCGAAGGAAGATTCGGTCCTTGATGTCAAGATGGACAAGATCATATCGACACAGGAAGCAGCAGCCATCGCGGCATCAAAGCTTGAAAAGGCCGGAGATGGAAGCGAGAAGAGAAGCTCCGAGATAGTGACGGGCGATTCGGGTGACGGGTCATCCGCCAAAGAGACCGCGACTATAGAAGAGGTTGAAAAGATCCCCGAGCAGAACCTGGTCGGAATGGACGATACCGAAAACATCGTCGAGACCGGAAATGAATATGATTACAGCAAGGCTGAAGGCCTCTACCAGGTGCTTGACATTACTCCCCAGGAGGCTGAGCAGATGATAAAGTCGGGGAATGACAGCAGTATAATAAAAGCAGCCTACGATCACGGATACCTGACCGTGACGGTAAATAATGAATACACGACAGGCAATGTCATCCAGGAACTTGGCTACGCGAATCTTCTTGAGAACAACGCGACGATCGAGAACCTTCTGGACCTGATCGAAAGCCTGTTGACCGAAGATGACAAGCTGGACCTGATGGAGGGCTACAGGATATCCCTGAACTTCTCGGCAACCGGCACAGATGAAAATGCAGTCGGTGACAAAGAACGCCAGGCTATGAATTCCATAAACGGGGTAGTGGTGGGAGATTACTTTGACATGGTGCTGGTAAAGACCGTGGATGAAGTGACCGAGGTTGTTTCCGAGACTCCCGTCAGGGCAAGGATAACCCTCATGATCCCGGAAGACATGAAGCAGGACGGCAGGGAATACTGCGTAGTCGAAGACCACGACGGAAATGTCTTTGTGCTGGACAATGTAGGGAACGATCCGAATTCGGTTACTGTTGAGGTAAACGAATTCTCGACCTTTGCATTTGCCTACAAGAGCACGGAGGAAACGGCAAAGAAGGGGCCGGGGGCGCTGATCGTCTGGATCATAGTGCTGATAGGGGTACTCGCTACAGCACTCGGAGCAGTATTCATTATACGCAGGAAAGGAAGGTGACGGATATGGAAAATATACTCGAAGAACTCAAAGAGATCGGAGTAAAGCTTGAAAAGAAGATATTCAAACTGGAGGATAAGGATCTGGAGACGATAAACGGCGGCTTCGAAGAGACCAACAGTAAGCTCCCCACCTACGGACTCGAGGTCAAATGTCCCAAGTGCGGTCAGACGAGCGCTGAAGGCTTTGAAGACGGTGTCGGATTTGATACCACGCAGAATACGGTTGAGTATCACTGCAAATGCGGCTGCGAATTTATCGTCAAGGACGGATATGCGGTGATAAAGAGCAACTGGATAAATCTCTGCAATAAAAAAGGATATACATATAAGGCATAAAAGCTCATGCTTCGTCCGACGGGGGCATGCGGATATTATCCGCCTGCCCCCTTACATATTTAAACGAAATATTGTATAATCAAATCCAAATGCGCTGCATTTATATTTGGAGGAGGTTGGTTATGGATGAAAAAAACAGGTCAAATCTGATCGAACAGCTTGCCATGAGCATGGGAGCAGTAACCGATGCCCAGGTCAGGCTCGATCAGACGAGGTATGATTCATCTACCGGAACGATGTACTGCAACGGCGTCAAGTTTTCAAAAAATGTCGTGGATGATGCGCTGAATTATTTCAGAAGGGCGCAGGCGCAGGCAAATGCATCCGGCTCCAGGGAGATGCAGAATATAGGGGTTTATTATCAGATAGCAGTAGAATGTATCCTGATGATGGAAAACGGGCAGAATAATACAGGCGGCGAAAAAAAGTAACATCATAAGTCGCTGATCAGACTGTCATGGCATTTTTAAGGGGAGGTGCCACTATGGAAGATCGGCTGATAAAAAGCTACTATGAGCTGGCAAAAGAAGGGGCCAGGACACAGATAAGCGTTGACGATATCAGAGAAGGGGATGGTATCGTCACTTACAGCGCAAAGCTTTCTGCGGGAGGCTACGATTTTATTATCGAATACAGCGCCCAGGAACGCCGGGACATAACCGGCCTGCGCATACGCTGTCATATAAAAGGTGTGCCGAAGAGCAGGAAAAAGGACATGGATGACGGTATCATGTTCTGTCTGGCTCTCCCGATCGATGCGCCTTTGGGCTGCAAATGGAGATTCAGCATACCCTCGGTGGGCATAAGCAGACCGAGACGCTTTTCTTATAAAAAAAGGGTGCTTCAGCAGGATTCTGAAGCGTGGGGCAGTATCTTTGGCATGTACAACTGCGATAAGCAGGTAATGTACAGCATCTACAGGAGCAGTACATTAAATGACGGGATCGAAGTGCCGAGGACCATGGTCCCGAAAACTCATGACAGCAGCCAGATGGCGGCCCTGGGCTACGAGGTGGTCGAAAAGGACAGATTCAATCTGATGCTTTCATGGCCGCGCACCACGGCATACTATCCGCTCGACGGAAAGAATATAGACATTGTCCTTGATTATTCCGCATACAAAACAAAGGCGCCTACCTACGCTGACGGGATATTTGATGCATACATCCATCTGACGGATGAGGTGCTTGATGTCAGCGCCGAATCCATGCGGGCCGAAAGGCTTGAACTCCTGAAAAAAGCCCAGGAAAGATGCGGCGCTCTCTATCGTGATTACGAGGGGATGCCGGAAGGCTTCTGCGGCGATAATGATGTGGCTGGTTACGGGATGAATGAGAGAAATGTGAAGATCGCATATTTCATGGCCGTGACCGCGGGCGGGAACTGGGTAGGAGTTCTGGACAGGATGGCATCCTTTTACGCAAGCCGCTGCGTGACATCTACTGGCTTTGCTTATACAAAATTTGACAGTGCAAAGGATGAGCCGGTCCTGGATTTTAAAGGGAACTATCTGCTGGCCATGTGTCAGGGGGTTTTCGATATATTTACGGCCTACAAGATCCTGAAAAAGAAGGGCATCAACAGGCCGGCGCTTTTGGAGCAGACGAGGAAGTTTGCCGATTATCTGGTCAGGATCCAGAACAATGACGGCTCCTGGTATCATGCCTATGATGAATACGGGAACGAGGCGGAGGCGCCCATGCTTGAAAAACTCAGCATCGAGCAGCTTCAGGGGACAAAGAAATCAGGATCGGAGGTCCCGCTTTGTTTCATGGCCCGTCTTGCGATATACCTGGAAAGCATGGGACTGAACGCAAAGCCTTACAGGGACAGCGCCTTAAAGTGCGCCGAGTATGTCCTGAAGAACATCGTCAGGTTTGAGATGTACATCGGAGGGGATCCCGCCTATCCTTCGGCAACACAGAGGGATGCTGCAAAATTTACCCTGATGGGGCTTTATAATACATACGACCTGACAAAGGATGAAAAGTATCTGAAGGGGGCAGTGACTGCCGCAAAGCTTTTTGTGGTATGGAATACGAAATACACTCCCTGTGAATGCATCGAGCTCTACAAGCTCGGGCTTGTCACGGGCGAAAAATACTTCATATATGCGACTTATTTTGCATACATGGATGTGGATCTGGAACTTATATAGATGGAAAAGGAAAATAATAAAAACGACCGGGCAGGGCGGATCATTACAGCAGCGACCCTTCTGATGTCGGCATGCTCGATGATCCTTGCGGCGATCCTCTTTGTCAGGCTCAACGACCTGGAGGAAAGGCTGAAATCGGTGTCCTTCAACAGTTATGTGGAGCAGACGGTCGTATCAAACAATTACATAGTCACCGGCGAGGATGATCCCGGACAGGTTACTGTCTCATTTTCGGATGATTCGGTCAAAAAAGCCTATCTGACCTTTGACGACGGGCCGAGCGTGAATACAGGAAAGATACTGGACATACTGAAGCAGTACAATGTAAAAGCCACTTTCTTTGTGTGCGGGACCGTTGACGGAAACGAGAACCTGAGGAATCTTTACAAAAGGATAGTGGATGAGGGCCATACGATAGCGATGCACTCGTATTCTCACCGGTACGGGACACTCTATGCGTCAGCGAAAAGCTTTGAAGATGACCTTGATAAAATACACAGCCTAATTTATAATGAAACAGGTGTTGACGCAAGGTTATACCGTTTCCCCGGAGGGTCCGGAAATACAGTATCAAAGCATGATATGAACGATTTCATAAGGATCCTGCATGACAGGGGATATGAGTATCAGGACTGGAATGTCTATCCCGGAAATTCGGAGGGCACGAGCATACCGGCCGACAGGATAGTATCGGGCATACTTGAGAAGGTCAGGGATAACGACAGCTCGATCATCCTCCTGCATGATACGGGAGCAAAGAATACCACAGTGGAGGCGCTGCCGCAGGTGATCGAGGGGCTGCAAAAGATGGACATCAGGCTACTGCCCATGAGCGAGAACACGCCTTTGGTCCAGCAGATTTCAGGACAATGAGACCGTAAATACCAAATCTACATTTTAAGGAGGAAATACAGGCATATGGGTTTTTTCAAGGATTTTAAGGATGATCTGTCCCAGGCGGTGGATGAGATCTCAGAATCAGCCGCAAAGGTTCCGGGGAGTCCGGATCCTGCAAAGAACACATCCGATAAGGATGCTTTCGAGGACGGGATGGGTTTCATCTCTTTTGATGACAGACCGCCGGTAGAGGAGGAGGGATCTGTCCTGACAGAAGCGGACCTGACGCCTTTTTTGAAGCCGGAGGAGCTTTCAGCCCAGAAATCTGCGGCTGAATTCGTGGAGAGAACAGCGCAGATACCCGCGCCTGAACCGGTACCGGAGCCTGTGATACCGGATATCCCGATGGACATCCCTGCAGACATTCCTGCAGATATTCCGATGGACATCCCTGCAGACATTCCTGCAGATATCCCGATGGACATCCCTGCGGACATCCCTGCAGATATCCCGATGGACATCCCCACGGACATTCCTGCAGATATCCCGATGGACATCCCCACGGACATTCCTGCAGATATTCCGATGGACATCCCTGCGGATATTCCTGCAGACATCCCGATGGACATCCCCACGGATATTCCTGCAGACATCCCGATGGACATCCCCGCAGATATTCCGATGGACATCCCCGCAGATATTCCTATGGATATCCCTGCAGATATGTCGATCGATATCCCGGCGGACATTTCGCTGGACATTCCGGAAATGCCGGATATTCCGATAGATGTGCCTGCGCCTGAACCGATACCTGAGGCAGCAGCAGAGCCGGTACCTGAACCGATACCGGAGCCCGAACCTGTGCCGGAGATCATACCCGAGGCAGTCGCAGAGCCTGCACCCGAGCCGGTACCCGAACCGATACCCGAGCCCGAACCTGTGCCGGAGATCATACCTGAGGCAGTCGCAGAGCCTGCACCCGAGCCTGCACCCGAGCCGGTACCTGAACCGATACCCGAGCCCGAGCCTGTGCCGGAGATCATACCCGAGGCAGTTGCAGAGCCTGCACCCGAGCCGGTACCTGAACCGATACCCGAGCCTGAGCCTGTGCCGGAGGTCATACCCGAGGCAGTCGCAGAGCCTGCACCCGAGCCGGTACCTGAACCGATAACCGAGCCCGAGCCTGTGCCGGAGGTCATGCCCGAGGCAGTCGCAGAGCCTGCACCCGAGCCGGTACCTGAACCGATACCCGAGCCCGAGCCTGTGCCGGAGATCGTACCCGAGGCAGCTGCAGAGCCTGCACCCGAGCCGGTATCAGAGATAATACCCGGGGAAGTCACAGAAGCCCTACAGAGCGCGGCAGCAATGGAGGAAATAATCAAAACGGAGGAGAACCCTGAAATGAGTGAAGTAGAGACAGAAAACATAGTATTTGATGACGGAACACCTGCATCCGATGAATCCGCAGTGATCACATCGGGAATGGTGATAGACGGAAATATCACATCCGACGGCTCATTGGAGGTGCTCGGATCAGTTACCGGAAACATCACGATCAAAGGCAAGCTTACGATATCCGGCATGATAAAGGGAGATTCCAAGGCGGCTGAGATCTTTGCCGATTCAGCAAAGATCACCGGACAGGTCATCAGTTCCGGGTCGGTGAAGGTTGGACAGGCGTCGGTGATACTCGGAAACATCATTGCAAAATCCGCAGTCATAGCCGGAGCCGTAAAGGGCGACATAGATGTCCAGGGACCTGTTGTCCTCGACTCTTCAGCGATCGTTATGGGCAATATCAAATCAAAGACGGTACAGATAAACAACGGTGCCGTGGTAGAGGGACACTGCTCACAGACATATGCGGAAGTCAACCCGACATCATTCTTTGAAGAGATGAAGTGATCCGTATTATTATTATTTGGTAGAGGAAATATATGAAGCGAATACTACTCAAGCTTTCCGGCGAGGCGCTCGCCGGCGGCAAGGGGACCGGCTTTGACGAAGAGTTCATAAAAGGCGTTGCCGTCCAGGTAAATAAAATGCTGGATGACGGCTATGAAGTCGGTATAGTCACCGGAGGAGGCAACTTCTGGCGCGGCAGGACCTCGGAAAACATCGACCGGGTCAAGGCCGACCAGATAGGCATGCTTGCGACCGTCATGAACTGCATTTATGTATCGGAGGTGTTCAGGTCGCAGGGCATGAAGACAGCGGTCCTGACACCGTTTGAATGCGGCTCGTTTACGAAGCTGTTCTCGAAGGACCGCGCGCAGAAATACTTCGGCAAGGGAATGGTCGTCTTTTTTGCCGGCGGAACGGGACATCCATATTTTTCCACAGACACGGGCGCGGTGCTTCGCGCGGTGGAAACGGATTGCGACATGATCCTTCTGGCAAAGGCGGTCGACGGTGTATATGACAGCGACCCGAAGGAAAATCCCAATGCGCGCAAATATGACACTCTTTCCATAAAGGAGGTCATAGACAGGAAGCTGATGGTAGTGGATCTGACCGCGTCCATCATGGCGATGGAAAACAAAATGCCCATGATGGTGTTTGGGCTGAACGAGAAGGACAGCATAATAAATGCGGTGAGCGGCACGTCTAACGGAACGAAGATAACGGTTTAGAACGGAGGTCTTTATTATGGACGACAGAATCGCGGTATATGAGACGAAGATGCAGAAATCCCTTGACAATCTGGACGGAGAATATGCAGGGATCAGGGCCGGAAGGGCAAATCCCCATATCCTCGACAAGCTGAGGGTTGATTATTACGGAACCCCCACCCCGATACAGCAGGTGGGAAATGTGGCAGTGCCCGAAGCAAGGGTCATCACCATCACTCCGTGGGAAAAGACCATGCTCAAGGAGATAATCAGAGCGATCGAGACTTCCGACATAGGCATCAATCCCGGAAATGACGGAAATACCATCAGGCTGGTATTTCCCGAACTTACGGAAGAGCGCAGGAAGGAACTCTGCAAGGAAGTAAAGAAGAAGGGCGAGGAATGCAAGGTCGCCATCAGAAATATCAGGCGCGACGGAAATGACGCGTTCAAAAAGCTTTCAAAGACCGAGATATCCGAGGATGAGATAAAGGATCTGCAGGATGAGCTGCAAAAGCTGACCGATAAATATGTGAAAAAAGTGGATGATATGGCAGCCACAAAGGAAAAGGAAATAGTCACGATCTGATGAATGTACCGGAGCATATAGCCATAATCCTTGACGGCAACGGCAGATGGGCCAGGTCAAAGGGAATGCCCAGGAACTACGGACATACCGTGGGGGCAAAAAATGTCGAGAATATATGCCGCGCGTGCCATGATATGGGAGTGAAATACCTGACGGTATATGCCTTTTCAACGGAGAACTGGAAAAGGTCCGAAGATGAAGTCGGGGCCATCATGAAGCTGCTGCGCAGCTATCTGCGAACCTGTTTCAAACTGGCTGACGACAACAATATGTGTGTCAGGGTCCTGGGTGATATCTCAAGGCTCGAAGAGGACATGCAAAGTACCATACTCCGTCTTGAAGAACATACAAAGGATCATGACGGTCTGTATTTCCAGATAGCCCTAAACTACGGCTCAAGGGATGAGATCACGCGCGCGGTGAACAGGATAGTAAAAGACCGCGAAAACGGTGTGATAAGCGGCGATATCACTGAAGAACTCATAGGTTCGTATCTTGATACGCGGGGGATACCGGATCCGGATCTTCTGATCAGGACTTCCGGAGAGGAAAGGCTGTCAAACTTCCTGCTCTGGCAGTGTGCGTATTCGGAATTCTATTTCACGGATGTTCACTGGCCCGCCTTTGACCGGGAGGAGCTTTGCAGGGCGATCGAGTCATACAGCGAAAGGAACAGACGATATGGCGGGGTTTAGGACAAGGGTATGCAGCGCTGCAGTATTGGTAGCAGTACTTGGTCTGGCGCTGTTTTACGGAGGCGTCTGGCTTTGGACGCTTCTTTTATTTCTGTCCGAAGTCGGGCTCTATGAATTTTACAGGGCTGTGAGAAAAAAAGAAAAAGCAGACCGCAAGGTGACAGCAACCGAGATCGTAGGTTACACCGGCTGTCTTTTTTATTATGTTGTGATGCTTCTTTCGGGGAACGAATCGCATCTGTTCTACACAGTCATCGGGATACTGATCCTGCTCATGTTCGTTTTCGTGATCAGATTTCCTGAATATGACAGCGACGAGTTCATCAGGGCATATTTCGGAGTGATCTATGTATGTGTCACGCTGTCGTTTGTATATCTGATCAGAGTCGGAGTGCAGGGCGGCATGATAGTGTGGATCATATTCATAAGCTCCTGGATCTGTGACACCTGCGCCTATATCGTGGGCGTGCTCATCGGAAAGCACAAGCTGGTCCCGGCCTTAAGCCCCAAGAAATCCGTTGAGGGCGCCATCGGAGGCGTGATCGGCGCGTCTGCGGTCGGATATCTCTACGGCAGCTATACCGGCATGGGAGGCGTGAGCGTCATGATAATAAGTGCGGTCGGCGCAGTGATATCCCAGTTTGGCGACCTGACTGCCTCGGCGCTCAAGAGAAGCCACAATATCAAGGATTACGGGAAGCTGATACCCGGGCACGGCGGGGTCCTCGACAGATTTGATTCGGTCATAATAACATCCGCCGTGACATACATCCTCTCCAGACTGCTGCTTAAGTAAGAGAATTTGAACAAGTGCCGAACGCTGAGCTTAGCGAGATCGGAGCGTTTGGAAAACAACTTGTCAGCTGAGGCACTCATAAAAAGAGTATAGATAGGAAAATTATGAAAAACATAACCATACTCGGCTCTACGGGGTCGATAGGCGAGCAGACGCTTGACATAGTCAGAAATAATAAAGACCTGTTTACGATCCGCGCCCTGGCCGCAAACAAAAGCACAGAAAGGATCGAAGAACAGATCAGGGAGTTTAAGCCTGAAACGGCAGTCCTCTATGATGAGGAGGCGGCAGCGGCGTTAAAGGAGAGCGTAAAGGATACTCCGTGCCGCGTGCTTTCCGGCATGGAAGGACTCAAAGAAGCCGTGCATCTTCCCGAAACGGATATCGTGGTCGGCGCCATGGTCGGCATGATCGGCATCGAACCTACGATAGAGGCGATAAACGCAGGCTGTGACATAGCCCTGGCAAACAAGGAGACTTTAGTCTGCGCCGGGCACATCATCATGGACCTTGCAAAACAGAAAAATGTACGCATCATCCCGGTAGACAGCGAGCATTCGGCCATATACCAGTCACTTCGGGCCGGGAAAGACGGAGAGCTTGAAAAGATCCTGCTTACGGCTTCAGGCGGTCCGTTTTTAGGCAAAAAAAGAGAAGACCTGAAAAACATCACCTTAAAGGATGCCTTAAAGCACCCGAACTGGGATATGGGAGTGAAGGTAACCATAGACTCCGCCTCCCTCGTAAACAAGGGCCTGGAGGTCATGGAAGCGCACTGGCTCTTTAATGTAGATATAGACGATATAGAGGTCGTGGTACATCCGCAGAGCATCATACATTCCATGGTACAGTTTAAGGACGGCGCAGTTATCGCCCAGCTTGGAGTTCCGGACATGCATCTGCCCATCCAGTATGCGCTGACACAGCCGGACCGCATACCGCTTCCGGGGAAAAGACTCGATCTCTTTGAACTTCGCGAAATGACCTTCTTCAGGCCGGATACCGAAACCTTCAAGGGCCTGGCGCTTGCAATGAAGGCCGCAAAAAAAGGCGGACTGATGCCGACTGTCTTTAATGCCGCAAACGAAGCCGCAGTAAAGGCTTTTGCAGAGGACAGGACAGGGTTCCTCGACATACCGGAGCTGATAGAAGATGCCATGGAAAATATAAAGCTGCCCTCTGGGACAGGAATCGATGACATCATGCAGGCAAAAGATGAGGCCTATGGATTTGTAAAAGGTAAACTGTCATGATAATAAAACTGCTGATCTTTTTTATTATATTTTCAGTGATAGTGATCGTCCACGAAGGCGGGCACTGCATCATAGGAAAAGCCAACGGGATAGGCGTAAGGGAATTTGCCATAGGTTTAGGTCCTACTATTGTAGGATTTAAGAAGAACGGGACAAAATATTCCATCAAGGCTCTGCCTTTTGGCGGAGTATGCATATTTGAAGGCGATGACGGGGATGAGAGCAGTCCATCATCCTTCAGGAATGCTTCGGTCTGGGCAAGGATCGCGACAGTGGCGGCGGGCCCTTTGATGAATTTTGTCCTGGCCTTTTTTTTCTCGGTCATAGTCATTTCGGCATCGGGCTATGATACACCTGTACTCTACAGCGTTATCGAGGGCTACCCGGCCGAGGAAGCAGGACTTGCGGCAGGAGACGAGATAGTACGGATAGATAATAAAAGAATAGAGATCTACCGCGACATCACGCTTTGGACGATGTTCAATTCGGGAAAGAGCGCAAAGGTCACCTACAGGCGCGGCGGAAAGCTGTATGAGACAGTCATCACTCCGAAATACAGTGCAGAGGATGACCGATATCTCTTCGGATTCAGAGGGCCTGCGGAATATGTGAAGGGCAGCCCGCTTTCAGTCATCAGATACAGCGCGATAGAGGTCAGATACTGGCTTGAGGCGTCCGTAAAAAGCGTTTTCATGCTCATCACAGGCAAATTCAAAATGGATGATCTTTCAGGTCCCGTGGGCGTTGCAAAGGTCGTGGGAGATGTCTATGACGAGTCGAGGCATGAAGGGTTTTATTATGTGTGCCTGAATCTCCTGAGCCTTTCAACACTCCTGACGGCAAATCTCGGCGTCATGAACCTGCTTCCATTTCCTGCGCTTGACGGCGGCAGGCTCCTGTTCTTTCTCATCGAGGCTGTCACAAAAAAGAAACCTTCCGCAAAGGTGGAGGGAGTCATAAACCTCATAGGCATGTCCTTCCTGATGGTCCTCATGGTCTTTGTGATGATAAATGACATCGCCAAAATTGTGAAGTAGTTTATTCTGACAAAATGATATTGACATGGCGCAGAGTATGTGCTATGTTTATGTACACTCTAATGTATGCGGCATTCGCCGTATCGGATCCCTCAGACAAAAAGATAATAAATATGACAAGGAACGGAGGTGGTGAAGATCGTACTCGCAAACCGGTACCGGGTTATCAGAAAGCTTGGTACGGGCGGGATGGGAAGCGTGTATCTGGCGCGCGATGAAAGACTCGGAAAACTATGGGCCATAAAGGAACTTGGAGATTCCGGTGAATTTGCGGATTATACCAGAAGATCCGAGGTCAGCGTCCTTCGGAAGGTCTCGCACCCGAACCTGCCGAGGATCACGGATATCTTTGATGAGAACAAAAAGACCTACATGGTCATGGACTACATCGAAGGAAAGACCTTAAAGGAAATCCTCGCGGCAGCAAAAAAGATCCCGCCAAGAAAATTCTACAGGTGGTCGCTTGAGATCACATCAGCTCTTATTTATCTGCATTCAATGAATCCCCCGGTCATCTACCGGGACCTCAAACCCTCAAATATCATAATAAGACCCTCGGGCGATGCAGTCCTCATAGATTTCGGGACGGCAAAAAAACTCGACGGGGAAAAGGACGAATTCGCATTCGGGACGAAAAGATATGCCGCGCCTGAACAGTATGAGGGAATATCCGACAAAAGAAGCGATATCTATTCCCTCGGAAAAGTTCTTTCGGACATGTCGGGAAGCGATGCGACACTGTTTCTGAAGCGCATAATAAAAAAATGCGTCCGCAATGAGCCTTCAAAGCGATACAGGAATGCCGACAGCGTAAGACGGGCGCTCATCATATCAAGGGATATCTACAAATACGCCCTTATTCTTACGATTGTGATAATACTTGCCGCAGCCGGTGTGTACAGGAGCGGTATCAATGCCAGGGATTCAGTCAGGCAGATAGAAGAGCTCAATGAAAGTGAAAGGATCAATACAAACTACGATAATGCCCTGATGTGCTTTTATGAACTCAAAGACTATCCCGCGGCGCGTTCCTATTTTGAAAAGGTGGATGAAGAGAGGATCCCTGAAAGCTCTTATTATATAAGGCTTTGTGATGTCCTGCTCAATCCCGCCGGCAAAAGGGAAGATATGTTTGATGTCGTCGCGGAGTTTGAGGAATTCAACGAGGATGAAGTGCAAAGGACGGATGAAGCCAGAAAGGCAAAGAATGACCTTCGGATTGCAGGCATATATCTGTCCTTTGCCGACGGTGATAAGGAAAGGCTGAAAAAAGCGTACAGGATCCTTGAGGATCCGGGACCCTTTGATGAGCAGTCAGGGCAGAGCAGGCTGCTGATGCTTGAGGCGGTCTGCAGGGAACTGGGCAGGACAGGAGAAAAAAAGAAGTGGTTCCTGTCAGCCATAGCCTGCAACGATGAGCTTATCGGCATGGATGAGACGGGAGAAGATCCGGAATTCCTGACGAGAAGGTATCTGAACAATGCGAGGTTTTACGAGGAACTGTCTATGTTCAAAAAGGCGGACGAATGCTACAGGGAGTGCAAGGAAAGATTTCCGCTTGTAAACAGGGATATCTATACCGGCCATCTGCGCCTGCTGCTTTCAAAGAATGCTCCGAAGGAAATGACGGATGAAGCTTATCGTGAGGCTCTTTTGGTCAGAGGGATCGAAACCGACAGGGAATTTATCAAATTAAAAGAAAGGATGGGAAAATGAATAAAAGATCGGATAACAGACTCTTTTTTAATCTGACAGCTGTAATTGTTTTTCTGCTTACAATACTTCTTTCCTGCATAGATGTGTTTGCCGCAAAGCCGGTTGTCAGGGCGTATGACGAGACTGACATGGAGATATCCTTTAATGAGGATAATTATGCGCTGAATGCAGGAAATGTGACCTTCGTGCTTGACAGGGATGCGCTGCTGCCCGGACAGATCTATGTCTATGAAGACGGCGGAGTGATCACATCGGTAAACGATTATACCTATGTGATGGAGGCCGGAGAGGACGGAGAGATAAAGTTTGTGAATTTCTATATCAAGCAGGGCAGCGAGCTGAAAAGCGTGGGAGAAAGCCCTTATTTTGTGGAATTTGCCGACTCGCTAAAGTTTCTTCCTGATGTGACAGTCCATGAGGCAGTCGATGGCAGGGGGCCTTCCGTCACGGTAGGCACTCGCCCGTGGGTGCAGACATATCTGTGTATCGATGACGGGACGAAAAAGACGGAAAGGCACATAACAGGAAAGACGGATGTGGAGTTTAAAGAGGACGGAGAATACAGGGTATCCGTTTATACCATGGACGGCCTTGGAAACAGGACTTACAGCAATAAGCTTCCGGAAAGCTTCATCGTCGACAGAAAGCCTCCGGTGATAACAGAACTTGAAACGGACAGGGACAGTGTTGATGAAAAGGGGATCATATTTGACAAAAAGGTAACCCTTTCAGCGAAGGCCTGGGATGAAAGATCAAAGGTGGAGGAGATATGCTGGATCGCTGCAGGACAGGAAGCAAAGGCCGGCAGCCTTGTCATAAACCCTCCTTTTAAGGGGAACGTTGAGGTTTATGCGATCGACAGCGCCGGGAACAGATCCGAAAAGGTGGAGTATTTCAGCGAACTGGTGGTGGATGATGAGGAACCGGTATTGAAGGTTTCACAGAAGACCGGAGAAAACGGGATCCTGAAACTTGAGATTGGCGCGGCCGATAAGCTTTCGGGAACCGAAAAAATAGTCACAAAACTTGACGGGAAGGTGATCTCCGAAAAGAAGGGTTCAAAAGATGTGGTCAGCATCGACCTTGACGATGACGGATACGAAGAAAAAAGAGTTGTCATACTTGCCTTTGACAGGGCAGGAAACAGGGCGGAAGGCTCTGTCACGATAAAAAAGAGCGATACAACAGCGCCTGTCATAGATATCCTGGGTGTAACGGACAGAAGCATCTACGGGAACGATGTGGAAATAATGATAGACGCCAAAGATGATTCCGGATGCATCCCGGATTTATCGTCGCAGATATTCGTAAGGGATGCCGGGGGAAAGATGATCTACAGCCAGACAACGGATTCAAGGAAACTTTGGATCACCCAGTCCGGGATCGTCACCCTGACCGTCACCGCAACGGATGAGGAAAAAAACAGGGCTGTTTCGACCGTAAGCTTCATCATTGACAAGGATGCCCCCCTCATAAGCGGTGTTGAAAAATATGACGGGAAGGTGTTTGAGGATTTTATCCTCGATGAGGAACCTCAGGACATGATAGAGGACCTGAGCTGTGTTACCTATGATGTGTATCTGAACGGACTTGAATATGACGGGCGGGAGGTTGAAAAGAGCGGAAACTATGTACTGAAGATCGCCGCGACCGATGAGTTCGGCAGGAGAAGTGAACAGAAGGCGGAATTCAGCATAATAAAAGACGAAGATGACAAAGCAGCGCCTCAGGCTCTTTCCAACAGTTCCGCTCAGAAAACAAAACCGGTGTCAAAAAATACAATATCCTCAAACACAGCGTCACAAAACCGCCTGAAGAAAACAAAGGTGCAGAAAAAAGCCGTATCGGCTGACCGGGCTGTCTCAAAAAACACTGTCTCTCAGCCAAAAACCGTATCCTCCGCAGCTGCCCCGCAGGAACCGGAGCCCGCCCGGAAGGGGTTTTTTGAGAGTTTTTATTATGGTATACTGAAGCTGCTCGGAAAGAGTCATTAACTTAAGCTGAAAAGAAGGTTTTATTATGCACAGAGAGACTACAAAGGTGATACATATCGGCGACAGGGTGATCGGCGGAGGCAACCCCATACTCATCCAGTCGATGACGAACACTCCTACACAGGATGTTGAGGCGACAGTCAGACAGATACTCTCGCTTGAAGAGTGCGGCTGCGACATCATCAGATGCACGGTGCCCGATACGGACGCCGCAAAGGCTGTCGGAGAGATAAAAAAGCAGATACACATACCGCTTGTCGCAGATATCCATTTTGACTACCGCATGGCGATCGAGGCGATCGAAAACGGAGCAGACAAGATCAGGATCAATCCCGGAAACATCGGAGGAAGGGAAAAACTGGCCGAGGTCGTAAAAAAGGCAAAGGAAAGGCAGATCCCGATAAGGGTCGGCGTGAATTCCGGCTCGCTTGAAAAAGACATCCTGGAAAGATACGGCGGCGTGACGGCGCAGGGACTTGTCGATTCGGCGCTTGACAAGGCGGGAATGATAGAAGAATGCGGATATGACAACATAGTGATATCCATCAAATCTTCGGATGTCCTCATGTGCGTGGAGGCGCATGAGCTGATCGCGGATAAGACCCGGTATCCTCTCCATGTCGGAATCACGGAATCGGGAACAGTCAAAAGCGGAAACATTAAATCGGGCGTCGGACTGGGGATCATCCTCCATGAGGGAATAGGAGACACGATCAGGGTAAGCCTGACGGGCGATCCGGTCGAGGAAGTCCTGAGCGCAAAACTCATTTTGAAGACCCTGGGACTGAAAAAAGGAGGAATAGAGCTCGTATCCTGTCCGACCTGCGGCAGGACAAAGATAGATCTGATAACGCTTGCCGGAAAGGTCGAAAAGCTCATCGCAAAATATGACGCTCCTGACATAAAGGTCGCTGTGATGGGATGCGCAGTAAACGGCCCCGGAGAGGCAAGAGAGGCTGACATAGGCATAGCCGGCGGTGTCGGAGAGGCGATACTTTTTTCAAAGGGGGAGATCATAAAAAAGGTACCCGAGCCGGAGATACTGAATGCCCTCGAAGACGAGATAAAGAAGTTCATATAACCTAAAACTGTTGTTGAAACGAAAAAAGAAAAGTCTTATACTAATGTGTAAGATTTTTCTTTTTTTCAGGAGGTTGTATAAAAGTGATTCGTTTCTACTGGGTCATATTTATCTCGCTTCCTTTTGTCATTTATTATATATGTAAGGCAGAGTACATATGCAGGCATGAGGACAGGTACTCGGAAAAGTACAGATTCAATGTTGCAAAGAACATGATAAAGGTCGTGAAAAGAAACGCCTTTATCAGGACAAAGGTATACGGCAGGAACAGGCTCCCAAAGGACGGCGGCTATGTCCTTTACCCGAACCACCAGGGAAAATACGATGTTTTGGGGATACTCGATGAGTTCGAACAGCCTGTTTCCGTCATGATAGATGAGAAACGCTCCAGGATGCTGCTGACAGACCAGTTCATCAAGCTCGTGAGGGGCGAAAGACTTGACAGGGAGGATTTCAGGGCACAGGTCAGGACACTTGACAGGGTGAGCGGAGGGCTCACCGAAGGCAGGAGGTACATCATCTTTCCCGAGGGCGGATACCACGGGAACAGGAACAGGGTGCTCGATTTTCTGCCCGGAGCATTCAAGTACGCAGTCAGGGCCAAAAGCCCCATTGTACCGGTCGCTCTCATAGATTCCTACAAGCCCTTCGAGGTGCCGTCGCTTCTTCCGGTGACAACCCAGGTCCACTTTCTCGAACCGTTATACTATGACGACTACAAGGACCTGAACACGAAACAGATAGCGCAGCTGGTCCGTACCCGTATAATAAAGACCATCGAGGATTACTCATAACATCCTGCGGGAGCCGGGAGAAGAGTATATTTGCATATATTAACGATAATATGTAGTAATTATAAGTAAGGGGAAAGGAGAATTGCTAATGAAACAGAACAGTATGCTTGCCATGGTGCTTGCCGGCGGCAGGGGAAGCAGGCTAAAGGAGCTGACGAACAGGATGGCGAAGCCTGCAGTATCCTTCGGGGGGAAATACAGGATCATAGATTTTCCTCTGAGCAATTGCGCAAACAGCGGTATCGACATAGTCGGGGTGCTGACCCAGTACGAATCGGTCCTATTAAACAGCTACGCGGCAGCGGGAAGGATCTGGGGCCTCGACAGCAAGGATTCCGGCGTGTTCATACTTCCGCCCAGGGAAAAGGCAGACGCCAACCTTGATGTGTACAGGGGAACCGCAGATGCCATCTCGCAGAATATCGATTTCATAGATACATACAATCCCGAATATCTCCTGATACTTTCAGGCGATCATATCTACAAGATGAACTATTCAAAGATGCTGGCCTTCCACAGGGAGCACAAGGCAGATGCCACGATCGCGGTCATCGGCGTGCCCAAAAAGGAAGCAAGCCGTTTCGGCATCATGGCCACAAATGAGGAAGACCGTATAGTCGAGTTCCAGGAAAAACCCAAGGTGCCCAAGAGCAATCTTGCATCAATGGGTATCTACATATTCAACTGGAAGCTCCTTCGCAAGCTTCTCCTTGCAGACATGAAAAACAACGATTCGCACCACGATTTCGGAAAGGATATCATCCCGACCCTGTTAAATGACGGCAGGCTTATCTATGCTTACAGGTTCAAGGGCTACTGGAAGGATGTCGGAACCATAGATTCGCTCTGGGAAGCAAATATGGACCTGCTTGAAAAGAGCAATGAGCTGGATCTGTCGGATCCTTCATGGAAGATCTACACTGAGGATGCTACAGAGCTGCCTCAGTACATAGGATGTGATGCGGTAGTCAAAAACTCCTACATCACACAGGGATGCATGGTTGAAGGAAAGGTGGAGAACAGCGTGCTGTTTACGGGCACCGAGGTCGGAAAAGGCGCCGTGGTAAAGGATACCGTCCTGATGCCCTCATCCATCGTTGAGGATGGCGCAAAGGTCACGAGAGCCCTTGTCGCAAACGGGGTGAGGATCGGAAAGGGCGCGGTCGTCGGCAGCGCAAAGAGCGAGGAGATCCTCCTTGTGGCAGAAGATGTAGAGGGGGTGAAGTGATATGGCAAAAGCATATGGTATAGTCACTATGGCAGGCGCACACATCAATATAGAGGGAATGATGGATTTCAGGCCCGTCAGCGCGTTTTCGTTCCTCGGCAGGTACCGCATCATAGATTTTCCGGTATCATCATTAAGCAACAGTGACATAGAAAATGTCCATGTATATGTGAGCCAGAATCCGCGATCCCTTGCAGAGCATCTCGGTTCGGGCCGTATCTACAACATCAATTCAAAGCGCGGCAATCTGCAGCTTCTGTTCAATCAGGACAGCCGCGTGAATGATATCTATAATACGGACATCCAGGCTTATTACGATAATATGGATGTCATCAGCAGGATGCATCAGCAGTATGTCATCATAACGCCGGGCCATATGATCTTTAAGCAGGATTACAAAAAGCTTCTTGAAGACCATGTCGCGTCGGGCGCGGACATCACCGTTCTCTATCACAAGGTGAACAACGCGAAGACGGAATTCCGCAACTGCACCGTTGTGACCTTAAACCGCCAGAAGGGCGTGAAGTCCATCGAAAAGAACGAAGGCAATGTCGATGAGAAGAATATCTTCATGGAGACCTATGTCATGAAGAACGAGCTTTTCATAGAACTGATAAGAAAGGCAAAAAAGACCTCTTCGATCTTAAGGCTGGTGGATGTGATAAATATCGCAAACGAGGAACTCGACATCAGAGGCATACAGCACAAGGGATATTTCAGCGTTGTCACGGATTTCAAGAGCTATTTTGACAGCAACCTGGCCCTCCTTGACATCAACGCCCAGAAGGAGCTTTTCTCTGATGACTGGCCGATTTATACTCAGACCACTGACGCCTGTCCCGTGCGCTACAGCAACGGATCCTCTGTCAGGAATTCGATGGTGGCGAACGGATGCATCATAGAAGGAACGGTCGAGGACAGTGTAATGGGCAGAAATGTCGAGGTTGGAAACAAGGTGGTGATCAAAAACTGCATCATCATGAGCCATGCAAAGATCGACGACAATGTCCATCTTGAGAATCAGGTGGTGGACAAATACGCCCACATCACAAGCGACAAGAAGATAATCGCAACACCCGACAAACCGGGCTATATCAGGCGAAACGACATACTTTAATACTTTGAATTGCGGAAGTTTCGAAGAAACGGAGCAATTCGTATTAAATATATATGAAAGGCGGTAATAGAAGTGTTTGGCTTTGGAGCAATGATCCAAAAACTGAAAAAGGATCCGAAGACGATTGTATTTACGGAAGGCGCAGATCCCAGGATCCTGGAGGCAGCAAGCCGTCTGCTTGCGAGCAGCTTTTTAAAGCCTGTTCTGCTCGGAGATCCCGAGGAGATCTACCTGGCGGCGGAAGAAGCCGGATTCAATATCAGGGGAGCCGAGATCATCGATCCGAAAAGTTATGACAGGTTTGATGAGATGGCCGAAAACTTCTACGAGCTTCGAAAATCCAAAGGGATGACGCCTGAGATGGCAAAACAGACCATATCGCAGACCAACTATTTCGGGACGATGCTGGTCAAAATGGGAGTTGCCGACTGCCTTTTGGGAGGCGCGACCTATTCGACGGCAGATACGGTGCGCCCTGCCCTTCAGATAATAAAAACAAAGCCGGGCAACAACATCGTTTCCTCCTGCTTTATTCTCGTCAGACCCTCCGCGACAGGAGACAATGAGGTGCTTGCGATGGCAGACTGTGCCATAAATATCAAGCCCTCGGAGGACGATCTTGTTGAGATCTGCAAGGAAACAGTAGAGTGCGGCAGGCTTTTCGGCATAGATCCCAAGGTGGCTTTCCTAAGCTATTCAACCTTCGGTTCCGGCAAGGGTGACGACCTTGACAAGATGAAAAATGCGGCCGCAAAGGCAAAGGAGGCCTGTCCGGGAGTTCTGATAGACGGCGAGCTGCAGTTCGACGCGGCGGTCTCGCCCAAGGTGGCAAAGCACAAAAGCCCGGATTCACCGGTTGCGGGATATGCGAATGTGTTTATCTTCCCGGACATCAATTCCGGTAATATAGGATACAAGATAGCCCAGCGGCTCGGGAATTTCGAAGCCTACGGCCCCATACTCCTGGGACTGAACGCGCAGGTAAACGACCTGTCACGCGGCTGCAACGCGCTGGAAGTATATTCAATGGCGATAATAACTGCGGCATTGTCATAATTAAAAAAATATGGTAAAAGATTAAGTCAGGATTAAAAAATATTTTTGATCCTGACCCCTTTTTTGGAGGAAACCGTTTCGAATATTGTTACGGTCGGTAGAAGATGTCTGAAAAAAACAACGATCTCTACAGGGAAAAAAGGCGGTCTGATTCGGCAAGAGCGGTTGAGGCAAAGAACGACCCGGCTAAAAAAGACAGCTTTCTGGCAGAGGAACAGGTACATATACTGAAGCTCGCTTCGGTCATATTGAAAAAAGGCATCACCATGAGTGATGACGAGTATTCGGTAGCGCTGATAGCCACATCCGAGGCGATAGACAGCTACGACCCGGCAAAAAACAATGATTTCTGGTCCTATGCGGCACTGGTCATCAGAAACAGGCTGGCAGACCTCTACAGGAAGGAATCGAGAACACTGGAAATGGCCGTATCGCCTCACGCGTTCGAGGGTAATACGGACGCAGACGATCCGGAGTTCGGGATATCCGTTGAGATAAAAGAAAAGATCACGGTAAAGAGCCTTGGAGTCAATTCGGCGCTTGCCGATGAGATGAAGGCGCTCGAGGAAGAGTTAAAGGATTTCGGTATCTCATTTTCGGATCTTGTATCCTGCAGCCCAAAGTCAAAAAAGACAAAAGCAGGCTGCGCTGATGTGATTAAACTGATGTTTTTGCCGCCGCCGCTTCATGAAACGGTCAAAAGGACCGGGAAGCTCCCGGTCGCCGAGATAAGGAACCGCGGCAGGGCGGACAAAAAGCTGATGGAAAGACACAGAAAATACCTGATAGCGGCAACCGTCATACTGTCAGGAGATTATCCGAAGCTTTCGGAGTATCTGAAGGACTTAAAGCCCTATGTGTCAAATATAATAAATTTTGAAGAAAGGAGGATTGGATCGTGAAAGCAGCAGTAATGAGCATTGAAGGCAAAAAAGCCATCATAATCGACGACGAAGGAAAGATCAGCTCTATCGATGACAAAGGCTACTCGGTCGGCGAAGAGCTTGAGCTTGAAGTCAGGACAGAAACGATACCTGACAGGATTATGATCTTTGCAAAAAAGAACATGCCGGTCATCGCTGCAGCGGCCGCATTTGTGGTCATGCTTTCCGGCGGAGTGGGCTATGCGAACTGCCATGCATACAGCACAGTGACACTCGATATCAATCCCTCCCTCAGATATTCGCTCAATCTTTTTGACAAGGTCATAGAGGTCGATTCCTACAATGATGACGGGGAAGAGATAGTCGAAAAGATTGCAAAGGATGTAAAAGGAAAGAAGCTTGACAGTGTCGTTTCGATGACGCTTGATGAGCTTGACAGGACGGGGTATGTCGGAGAGGACACCTCGGTAGTCGTGACCCTGGGCAGCAGGGTGGACAGCGTTGACAAGCTTGAGGATGAGGTCCATGACAGCGTGACAAAATGGAACGATGTCAAGACGGAAGAAGGCGAGTCAAAGAGCGTCAATGTTGAGACCGTGAAGGTAACGCCGCAGATGGTTGACATGGCAATGGAAAAAGGTGTCAGCCCGGGCAAGATATATATTGTTGGCAAGTTGAAGGAACAGGTTCTTGAAGATGCTGAGTTCGACGAGGACGAGTGGCTTACAAAGTCAGTGAGCGAGATCAGGGATGCGGAAAAGACCGTATCGGATCAGACCTCAAAGGCGGCGGTCAGCGAGGACAAGTCAGGAACAAAGCAGCCTGAAAAGACATCTGAAAAACCTTCGACAGGGTCGGCGGGAAGTGATGCTTCGGAGAAACAGACTGCTGCTGAGACAAAAGAAAAGACCACAAAGAAAAAGAGCAGCAAAAAGAAAGTCGCTTCCGGTAATGAGTCTTTGTCAGCCGACAAAGTTGGTGAGACGGTTTCCGGTGACGGATCGGGAGGAAGTCCGGTATCGGAAAACAAAGCAGTATCGGAGAATATCATAAATCCGGAAGAGCTCGTTCCGTTGATCCAGCCCACGGTATCATCTCAGCCCGTAGAACCTCCGGTGGTTCCTGAACAAACCGAGACCGGTGTTTCGGATGAAACTGAAGGCGTCATGTTTGACCAGCCCGATCCGGCCAGCTCGTACCTGGAAGGATTAATGGTTCAGGATGCGACGTGTGATAGCGTCCTTACGGGAGAACAATGATCTGCTAGAGGTTTAAAACGACAGCACCGGCAGAAAAGGTGCAGTATGAAAGAATTAACAGCCCGAACGGCGCACAATGACGATATGATCCTCCTCCCATGATCATCATGCAAAGACCGAAGTAACGGACACCGAAAGATCATACGAATCATATTGTCGTGCGCGAGAAGGGCGGTTTTTTATTTTCTACTTGAAAACATGACCGGTTTTGTGTTAATATCATTTTTGTTCGTTATTACGGAACTGTGGCCCGTTGGTCAAGCGGTTAAGACGCCGCCCTCTCACGGCGGAAACAGCGGTTCGATTCCGCTACGGGCTGTTGCAGCAAAGAAAAAAGCCTTGATTTCAGGGCTTTTTTTCGTTGAAAGGGTTTACAATGGGCGATTTTTCTACTATAATAAGCGTGTTGGTTGCAGGTGGACAGTTTCAGGGCTGTCCACTTTCGTTTGTAGAATCAAAGTCACGACCTCCGGTTCGTGCATGAGTTCCTTCCGGGACGCTTCCGCTCGCTCATCACGCAGCGGTGCTAACCTCGCAAAGAACGCTCGGAAGCACCGGCGCTCTTCGAACGCCCGTCAGGAAGCTCATGCCTCACCTTCGGTCTGTTTATGGAGAGAAAAACGATATGAACACTTCGGAAGTTGAAAAAAGGTTTGCGGATATCGTCGGGCCGGTCGCGGCAGAGAATGCTCTCAGGCTTGTGAAGACAGAGTATGTGAAAGAGGACGGGAACTGGTATCTGCGCGCTTATGTTGAAAAGCCCGGCGGCGAGGTTTCGATCAACGACTGCACCATGGTCAGCAGGATAGTGAGCAAAAAACTCGACAGGGAAGATTTCATAGAAGAGGCATATACCATGGAGATCTGTTCTCCGGGATTTATGGAATAAAATAATCAGTGAGTCAGGAGGAAAACGAAAAATGAATACGGAACTGATGGAGGCATTGGATATTCTTGAGAAGGAAAAGGATATAAGCAGGGAGACCCTGTTTGAGGCGATCGAGACCTCGCTTGTCACTGCCTGCAGGAACAATTACGGCAGAGCGGAGAATATCCGTGTGACGATAGACCGCGAGACATGCGACTACATAGTCTATGTTGAAAAGACCGTGGTGGAAGAGGTTACGGACAAAAATACCGAGATCTCCCTTGAGGAGGCAAAGAAACTTGACGAAAATGCCGAGCTGGGCAGCGTTGTCAGGATCGATGTCAATTCCAAGGAGTTTGGCCGTATAGCCACCCAGAACGCAAAGAATGTTATCCTCCAGAAGATCAGGGAAGAAGAACGCAATTCCGTTTATAATAAATTCGCCGGCAAGGCAAGGGATGTTGTCACGGGAGTCGTGCAGCGCATCAATGGAAGGAACATCAGCATCAACCTCGGCAAGGCCGATGCCCTGCTTTCGGAAAATGAGCAGGTAAAAGGAGAGACTCTCAGGCCTACCGAAAGAGTGAAGGTCTATATCCTGGAGGTAAAAAACACCCCGAGAGGACCCAGGATACTGGTTTCCCGTACTCATCCGGAGCTTGTGAAAAAGCTCTTTGAGTCCGAGGTGACAGAGGTCGCTGATGGAACGGTCGAGATCAAGAGCATCTCAAGAGAGCCCGGAAGCCGTACCAAGATCGCAGTGTACAGCAACAATCCGGATGTGGATGCGGTCGGCGCCTGCGTGGGAATGAACGGTACCAGGGTAAATTCCATCGTTGATGAACTCAAGGGAGAAAAGATAGACATCGTCAACTGGGATGAGAATGCGGCTATCTTCATAGAAAACGCGCTTTCGCCCGCAAAGGTCGTTTCAGTTATCGTTGACCCCGATGAAAAGACCGCGAAGGTTGTAGTCCCTGACAACCAGCTTTCACTGGCAATAGGCAAGGAAGGCCAGAATGCAAGGCTTGCTGCAAGGCTTACCGGCTACAAGATCGATATCAAGAACGAGACCCAGGCCAAGGATGCTCCCGGATTCAGGATGGAAGACTACCTGACCGATGATTATGATGAAGACGGCGAGTACGAATACGAAGAAGGCGAATACGAAGAGGGTGAATACGAAGAAGGTGAATACGAAGAAGGCGAATACGAAGAAGGCGGATATGAGGAAGAAGTGAACGCAGAGCCGGCCGACAGCGATGAGATAGCAGAGCCTGAAGGAGAAGAGGAAAAAGTTGAGACTGAATGAGACCGAATTTTTCCTTTCACTTGCAGCCAGGGGAAACAATGTGGTCAGCGGTGAAACGGCAGTATTAAATGCCGTCAGGTCAGGAAGCGCGTATATTGTGATAATAAGTACGGACGCATCTGACAATACGAGAAAGAAATTCGGAGATAAATGTTCTTATTATGGGATACCATGGTATATATACGGAACAAAAGAGGGCATAGCGCATGCCATCGGAAAGGAACTCAGATCCACGGTCGCGGTCACTGACCCGGGCCTGGGTGAGCAGATAAGGAAGAAGTTGGAGGAAATTAACGTAAATGGCAAAGATCAAGATATATGAGATAACAAAAGAGCTTGCTGCCAAAGGGATCGATATCGACAACAAAAAGGTGCTGGCTTTCCTGGAAACAAAGGGGATAACAGGAAAGACCCACAGTTCGTCGGTAGAGGATGAAGACGCGCAGATGATCAGGGATCATTTCGATCCGTCAAAGCCGAAGGTAGCGCCAAAGAGTGCGGAAAAACCGGCAGAAGCAAAGCCTGCGGCAAAGAGCGCGGAGAAACCGGCAGCGAAGGCGGAAGCAAAGCCTGAAGCAAAGCCTGTTGCAAAAAAGCCTGCAGCTGAAAAAGCCGATGCGGGAAAGCCTGCTCCTGAAAGGCCTTCAGACGGCAGACCCCCGATGAAAAAGAAGAAATCGAACATCATCTTTTCGATAAACAACGGAAACAGGGGCGGCTCAAGGCAGGTCGGACAGATCAGCCGGGGCAGGGTCGAGGATCCGGGACAGAGGGAGCGCGGCATCATAAAGCCCAGAGTGAAGCCTTCGCCTGCGCCTGAGGTCAATATAATAAGACCGAACGCGCAGCAGCATGCCCCACAGAAACCCAGGACAGAAAGCCAGGCAAGACCGGCAACGCCGGCGCCTGAGGTCCGTCAGACACAGGTTCCGCCTTCATCACAGCAAAGGAGTACAAATCTTGGCAGCAGACAGGGCGCCAAAGAAGCGCACATTAATTCAGGCAATACGACATACAGGAACGAAAATCAGGGCATTTCTCGCCGTCCTGGCGATGCTGGAAATAGCCGCGGTGGTTTTGGAAGCCCTCAGAGGCCGGGCGCTAAAGCCGCAAATCAGGGAAAAGGTAAGGACTTTGATGAACAGAAACGCAGGTCCGACGGCGACAGAAGGAGAGTCACAGACCAGAAGCGCAGAAAAGACAAGATAGTCTATGCCGGCGATGAGGAAAAGGAGAGAAAGAGAGCCAATCCTCACGGCTTCAAGAAGCCTGCGCCCGTGGCAAAGCCTGTCGAGGAGGAGATCAAGGTCATAACAATCCCCGACACCCTCACGATAAAGGAACTGGCAGACCACATGAGGATGCAGCCCTCTGTGATTATCAAAAAGCTTTTCCTGACCGGGCAGATAGTCACGGTCAACTCCGAGATATCGTATGAGGAGGCCGAGAACATCGCCATAGATTACGATATTATCTGCGAGCACGAAAAGACGGTGGATGTCATCGCCGAACTCCTCAAAGAGGATGAAGAGGACGAGAGCACGATGGACAAGCGTCCTCCGGTAGTCTGTGTCATGGGACATGTTGACCATGGAAAGACATCGCTGCTTGACACGATCAGAAAGAGCCATGTCACCGAAAAAGAGGCAGGCGGCATCACGCAGGCCATAGGCGCTTATACGGTCAGCATCAAGGGCAGGAAGATAACCTTCCTTGATACTCCCGGACATGAGGCCTTTACCGCTATGCGTATGAGAGGAGCAAATGCCACGGATATCGTGGTGCTTGTCGTCGCGGCAGACGACGGAGTCATGCCCCAGACCGTTGAGGCCATAAACCACGCAAAGGCTGCAAATGTCGAGATCGTGGTAGCCATCAACAAGATAGACAAGCCCAGCGCAAATCCCGACCGCGTGAAGCAGGAGCTGTCCGAATATGAGCTGATCCCTGAAGAATGGGGCGGAAGCACCGTATTCGTCCCGGTTTCGGCAAAAGCGGGAACCGGCGTTGACGATCTGCTCGAGATGATCACTCTCACTGCGGATGTCATGGAACTCAAGGCAAATGCCCACAGAAAAGCCAGGGGAATGGTAATAGAAGCAGAGCTTGACAAGGGACGCGGTCCCGTGGCGACAGTGCTCGTTCAGAAGGGCACGCTCCATGTCGGAGATTTCATAGCCTGCGGACCCTGCCATGGCAAGGTCAGGGCGATGATAGACGACAAAGGCAAGAGGGTGAAAGAGGCGGGTCCTTCGATCCCGGTCGAGATACTCGGTCTTGACGATGTGCCCCAGGCAGGAGAGATCTTCGTATCTCCCGATTCCGAAAAGGAAGCCCAGAACTTTGCAAATACCTATAAGGAGCAGCACAAGAAGGAACTTCTTTCGGAGACGAAGAAGAAATCCATGACGCTAGACGATCTCTATTCACAGATACAGGAAGGCGACTTAAAGGAGTTCAATGTCATAATAAAAGCCGATGTACAGGGTTCTGTAGAG
This sequence comes from Lachnospiraceae bacterium, assembly GCA_017614155.1. Lineage (GTDB taxonomy): Bacteria > Bacillota > Clostridia > Lachnospirales > Lachnospiraceae > NK4A144. The sequence goes on along the minus strand of JAGACK010000052.1, from coordinate 30,856 downwards.
GCCTTAAAGACCTCGCTCTTAAAGCTTTCGAACGAGGAAGTGGCTGTAAAGGTCATCCACGGCGGAGTCGGCGCCATCAGCGAGTCCGATATCACGCTGGCTTCGGCTTCAAATGCGATCATCATAGGATTTAATGTCCGTCCCGACAGCATGGCAAAGGCGATCGCCGAATCAGAAAATGTGGATATCCACCTCTACAAGGTCATCTACCAGGCCATAGAGGATGTGGAATCGGCAATGAAGGGCATGCTTGCCCCCGTTTATGAGGAAAAGATTATCGGACACGGCGAGATCCGCCAGGTGTTCAAGGCTTCCGGTATCGGAAACATAGCAGGATCCTATGTGACGGACGGCATAGTGGAAAGAGGGTGCTCTGTGAAGATCACCAGAGGTGACGAAGAACTCTTTGACGGACCTCTGGCAACTCTCAAGCGCTTCAAGGATGATGTAAAGGAAGTGAAGGAAGGCTACGAATGCGGTCTTACATTTGAAGGATTTGACAGCGTGGCCGAGGGAGATCTGCTCGAATTCCACAAGCAGGTTGAGGTTGAAAGAAAGTGAAAAAAAACAGTACAAAAAACAACCGTATCAACGGCGAGGTGAGACGGTCCCTTAGCGAGATAATCAGGGATGTCAAGGATCCCAGGGTCGATCCCTTCTGCTCGGTCACCGAGGTCTATGTTGCGCCTGACCTCAAGACCTGTAAGGTTTATGTCAGCGTCCTGGGAGATGAAGAAAAGGAAAAGGAAACGCTTGAGGGCCTTAAAAGCGCCGAGGGTTTCATCAGGAGGGAACTGGCAGCGCGAGTGAACCTTCGCAATACACCGGAGCTTACCTTCATCATGGATGATTCCATCAGATACGGTATGGAAATGTCAAAAAAGATAGACGAAGTGATGGGAAAGACCTCAGAGAGAGGAACAGACAGTGATCAATCTTAAAGAATTATGTGAAAATGCAGGAACTATAGCGATAAGCGGACATGTCAGGCCTGACGGCGACTGTATCGGATCTTCGCTGGGACTAGCAAATTATCTGAAAAAACTGTATCCGGAAAAGAGGATAACCGTCTATCTCATAGATCCGAACCCTCTGTTTTCATTCCTGAAGGGTTTTGATGAGATAGTAAAGGAGCCGGCTTCCGATGTGAGCGATCTTTTCATAGCGCTCGACCTTTCGGAAAAGCTGAGGCTTGGCGATAACTTCATGCTTTTTGAGAATGCGAAGAACACAGCCTGCATAGATCATCATATCAATGAGAACGGCTTTTCGAAAAATGACTGGGTTGTGCCTGACTGCAGCTCCACAGCAGAGCTCATCTACGATCTGATCGATGAGGGGCTCATGGATACAGATATCGCCCAGTGCCTCTACATCGGTATGGTGCATGATACGGGCGTGTTCCAGTACAACTGTACCCACAGATCCACCATGGAAAAGGCCGGAAAGCTTCTGGAATACGATTATGACCACTACAGGATCATAGAGAGGACCTACTTCCAGAAAAGCTATATCCAGAATCAGATACTGGGACGGGCCCTTCTTGAGAGCATCCTTTTCATGGACGGAAAATGCATCGTATCGGTGATAGACAGGAAGACCATGGATTTTTACGGAGCGACTTCAAAGGACCTTGAGGGCATAGCAAACCAGCTCCGTTATACCAGAGGCGTGGAATGCGCCATTTTCATGTATGAGATAGGCACGCAGGAGTACAAAATATCCCTGCGTTCAAGCGAAAAGATAAATGTTGCGACCGTCGCAAAGGCCTTTGGCGGCGGCGGACATGAAAGAGCCGCCGGACTTACCATGGCGGGTTCGTTTCATGATGTCGTGAACAATCTTTCAAAGATCATCGAAAAGCAGTACAGGGAAAATGAGGAAAAATGAAACCTGAAAGCCCCGGCTTTAACGGTGTTCTGCCGGTATACAAGGAAGAGGGCTTTACCTCAAATGATGTGGTGGCAAAGCTTCGCGGGATCCTGCACATGAAAAAGATCGGACATACCGGCACCCTCGACCCCGCAGCTACGGGCGTCCTGCCGGTCTGCCTCGGGAAGGCCACAAAGATCATAAGCCTGCTTGAAGATACCGACAAAACCTACGAGTGTAAGTGCAGACTCGGAGTCCTCACGGACACCGAGGACATGACAGGGAATGTTGTTGCGACAGGAAGCACAGAGGGGATCACGCAGGATGATATAATAAAAAACCTCATGTCCTTTAAGGGACGATATATGCAGATACCGCCCATGTATTCTGCAAAAAAGGTCAACGGGAAAAAACTCTATGAGCTTGCAAGGGAAGGCATTGAGATAGAAAGGAAGCCCTGCGAGGTATACATCAGGCAGATCAGCGCGGATTCTTTTGATCCCCGCAATGATGTATTTACCTTTACCGCGGAATGCTCAAAGGGAACATATATCAGGTCGCTTTGCAGGGACATAGGCGAAAAGCTCGGCTGCAGGGCAAGCATGCAAAGCCTTAAAAGGACAAAAGCCTGCGGAATATCACTGCAGGAGACTCTGAGCCTGTCGCAGATCGAAGAACTGGCCCGGTCAGGGGAGATAAAAGAAAAGATCATAAGCATCGATGAGATGTTTCCGGCATATGAAAAGATAAAAGCTGACCGTTACAGCGAAAAAAAGGTTCGAAACGGGAATGTGATTCATTTGGATGTTCCCGACGGAAAATACAGGATCTATCTAGAAGACGGCACCTTTGCCGCAATCTATGCGGTAAAGAGCAAAAGGGCGCTTTTATGCGGATATTTTCTGACGTAGACGAATTTGATAGGATCGTGCCCGGGAAAACAGCCATGGCTTTCGGGAAATTTGACGGGCTGCATGTAGGACACGCCATGCTCCTTCAGAATGTCCTTGCTCGCAGGGAAAAGGGGCTTTCTACTCTTGCGCTGACCTTTGACGGGTCATTTTCCGATTATCTGTCGGGAAACAGGAGCGGAGTTCTTTCGACAAACAGCGAAAAAGAAGAACTTCTGCGGGATATGGGCTTTGACTTCGAATTCGTCATGCCGCTCAATGAAAAGACCGTGTCGATGGAGCCGGAAGACTTTGTAGAGATGCTAGCAAAAAAACTTCATGTCAGCTATATCGCTGCGGGACCGGACATTACTTTCGGAGCCGGCGGAAAGGGTGATCTGGAGCTTTTGAAGAAACTGTCAGAGGAGTACTCCTTTGAGGTGGAAGTCATAGAAAAGGTAAAGCTTGGGGATGAGGTGATCAGTTCATCGCTCATCCGGGGCCTCATAGCCGACGGAAAGATGGAACTGGCGCATGCGGTCCTTGGCAGAGCCTACAGCGTAGAGGGCATGGTAACAAGGGGCAGGATGCTTGGCAGGAAGCTTGAGATGCCGACCGTGAACCTTTCGTTAGATCCTGAAAAACTGCTGCCGCCCTTTGGAGTTTATTTTTCCCATATCTTTCTCGGGACCGGGGTATTCCTGGGGATCACAAACATAGGAGTACGGCCCACGGTCAGCGATGAAAAGAAAGTCACGGTGGAAAGCTACATCTATGATTTTGACGATGATGTCTACGGGGAGACCCTGAAAGTCGAACTCCTTCATTTCCTTCGCGGAGAGAAGAAATTTGACAGTATAGACGAGCTGAAAGCGCAGATGCGTACGGATATGCTTAGGGGAAGGATTTATTTTTCATGAATGTGACCGTATTATTTACCATGATGGGCGGCCTGGGGCTTTTCCTTTACGGGATGAAGCTCATGGGGGACAGCATAGAGAATGCCGCCGGAGCAAAACTCAGGAGCATACTTGAAACTCTGACTACCAACAAGTTCATGGGCATGATAGTCGGTATATTCTTTACCGCCGCGATCCAGTCATCAAGCGCATGTACCGTCATGGTCGTTTCCTTCGTAAATTCCGGACTGATGGATCTGTATCAGGCCGCAGGCGTCATTTTCGGTGCCAATATCGGTACCACAGTCACTTCCCAGCTCGTTTCCTTCAATCTTTCAAAATACGCGCCGCTCTTCCTGCTTCCTTCGGTACTCTTTGTGATGTTCTCAAAGCGTTCCATGGTCAGGAAATGCGCAAGCATCGTTGTCGGATTCGGTATACTGTTCCTCGGGCTTTCGTCGATGAGCAGCGCCATGTCGGGCATGGCGGATTCGCCGCAGCTCATGCATATCCTGGGCTCGCTTCGATCGCCGCTTGCGGCAATAGTCGTGGGCTCTGTTATTACAGGTGTGATACAAAGCTCCAGCGTCACGGTCTCCATCATGCTCCTCATGTGCAGGGAGGGACTGCTTGATATCAATATCTGTCTATATATCATCCTTGGTTGTAATATAGGTGCCTGTGTGCCTGCATTGCTGACAGGTCTTGCGGGAAAGAAAAATGCACTCAGGGCAGCTTTGATACATCTTTTCTTCAATATAATAGGAACCGTGATAATGGCGGTAATCCTCGTTCTGGCTGAGGACAGTGTCGTACAGATGCTTGCTGCCGTATCTTCCGGCGACAAGGGAAGGATGATAGCAAATGCGCATACCATTTTCAAGGTGTTCCAGGTCGTGATCCTGCTTCCGGCTTCCTCGCTCATCGTAAAGCTCACATATCTTGTTACTCCCGGAGAGGAGCAGGGCGTCGGTTACAGGGAACAGTTCACTCTCATGTACATAGGAGAGAAGGTGGTATTCTCGCCGGCTACAGCTGTAATAGATGCAACGAGGGAGCTTGAGAGAATGGGCACCCTTGCAAGCGAGAACATAAACAGGGCCATGAACGCCCTTATTACACTTGATGAAGACGATATCAAAGAGGTCTATGAGGTCGAAAAGAATATCAATTATCTGAATCATGCGATAGTCAACTATCTGGTGAAGGTGGGACAGATGAACCTGCCTGTGGATGACAGCAGGCAGATAGGAGCGCTCTTCCATGTGGTCAACGATATAGAGCGCATAGGCGATCATGCCGAGAATGTGGCTGATGCTGCAAAACAGAGGATTGCGAACGGGATCGATTTCTCGCTGGAGGCGCGAAACGAGATGGGAAGGCTTCTTGAGATGGTAAATACCATTATCAGGTATGCCATGGAGGTTTTTGCCGGCAATCCGGATATGGAGTTCAAGCTGAAACAGGTCGAGGAGCTTGAGGACAGGATAGATGTCGAGGAGAGGAACATCCAGGACAGGCATGTGGAAAGGCTTGCGAAGAACGAATGCACACCGGAGGCCGGCATGCTGTTTTCGGATATCATCTCCGGGCTTGAAAGGGTGGCGGATCATGCCACGAACATCGCCTTTGCGATCAGGGATTCCGAAGGAGAGGACCTGAGCGTGAGGCAGGTGGCTGTAAAGTAGCCTGAGAAGAAGGGGGGCCATGAAGGGTATTTCGCTGAAAAAAGCCATATTTCTGGCAGGATTCATAACGGCGATGACTTTCATCCGGACCGTCTGCGCGTACGCCGGCGGAGGATCCGGGGTACTTCTTACTGCCGGAGCGGGCAGCAAGCTTGAAATGGGCATTTTTGATGTGGTGGCTTCAAACGAGATCATGGGGCAGGCGTCAGCGGGAGCTTCGACAGGCATAGATGAGCAGGCTCTCAGGGAGGGCCAGATAGAGGAGACCATGGCAGGCTACAAGAATCTGGGCATTGCCGTGGTCGAAAATCATTTAAATGTAAGGGAAGCGCCGAACGAGGACTCGAATCTGGTGGGCAAGATGACGAGAAATGCCGGCTGCGAGATCCTTTCCGTCGATGACGGGTGGGCGCATATCAAATCCGGCAAGGTGGACGGATATGTCACGCTTGACTATCTCCTCACCGGAGAAGAAGCAAAGGAAAGGGCCAGACAGGTCATTACTTTAGTCGCGAAGGTCACAACCACGACCCTTTTTGTCCGCGAACAGCCTACGACAGAGTCTTCCGTAGTCACGATGGTTCCCATGGACGAGGAGCTGGAGGTGCTTGAAGGCGAGGTCAACGATCCCTGGGTGAAGATTGCGATCGATGAGGATCAGGGCTATGTCAGCACGGAATTTGTGACGCTTTCTGAGCAGCTTGACAAGGCAGTCACGATGACGGAGCTCCGCTACGGCATGGGAGTCTCGGATCTGCGCATCAATCTGGTCAATTACGCAAAGCAGTTCCTGGGCAACCGCTATGTATGGGGCGGCACTTCGCTTACGAAGGGCGCCGACTGCTCAGGCTATGTCATGCAGATATACAAGAAATACAATATCAGCCTGCCTCGTACTTCGAGGGAGCAGGCTCGCTGCGGCACCAAGATCGCCGGAGCCGATGCCAAGCCGGGCGACCTGTTCTTCTACGGCAAGGGCGGAACCGTGAACCATGTCGCCATCTACATCGGCGGCGGGCAGATCATCCATGCCTCGAACCCCCGCAGCGGCATCAAGATCTCGAACGCCTACTACCGCACCCCCTACGCCATCCGCCGTGTAATCAAAGAGTGAGGGAGACAGGGGAGACAGGGGGACGGTCCTTTTGTCTCCCAAAGGACGGTCCCCCTGTCTCCCCGGTTGACGCAGGGCATGCAGTGTGCTAAAATACTGAATGTTGTGTTCGGCTGCCCAGTTGTGCGGCATCTCAAAGCCCTTAACTTAGCAGTTCGAGAATATAGTATAAGTATAAAGGAGAAACTAAAATGATTACAAAGGAAAAGAAGACAGAGATCATCGAGAAGTACGCAAAGAAGCCCGGCGATACCGGCTCACCTGAGGTTCAGATAGCGATCCTCACGGAGAGGATCAGGGAACTTACCGAGCACCTGAAGGAGAATAATAACGACCACCACTCAAGACGCGGTCTTCTGAAGATGGTAGGTCAGCGCCGCGGACTCCTTGATTATCTCAAGAAGAAGGATATCGAAAGATACAGAAGCATCATCGAAAAGCTCGGCATCAGAAAGTAAGATCATATTCAGGGCGGAACGGTACAGTTCCGCCCTGTTTAAGATAAGAAGAAGACGAAGAAGAGAAGAAAAGAAGAAGGAAGGAAAAGAAAAATGGCAGACTACAGAACTTATTCAATGGAACTTGCAGGCAAGACACTTTCAATCGATATCGGAAGAGTCGGAAAACAGGCAAACGGCTGTGCTTTCATGCACTATGGCGAGACCACGGTGCTGTGTACGGCTACAGCTTCAAAACAGCCCAGGGAAGGCATCGATTTCTTCCCGCTTTCGGTTGAGTACGAGGAAAAATTCTACTCGGCAGGAAAAATGCCCGGAGGATTTAATAAAAGAGAAGGAAAGGCTTCAGAGAACGCGATCCTGACTTCACGTGTCATCGACCGTCCCATGAGACCGCTTTTCCCGAAGGACTACAGAAATGATGTGACTCTGGATGCGATGGTAATGTCGGTTGATCCCCAGGCACGTCCGGAGCTTGTCGGAATGCTTGGATGCGCGCTTGCAACGACCATATCCGATATCCCGTTTGACGGCCCCTGCGCCATGACACAGATCGGAATGCAGGACGGGAAGTTCATCGTCAATCCCGACCAGGCAACCTGGGACAAGGGCGACATGAGGCTTACGGTAGCATCAGTCGGACAGAAAGTCATCATGATTGAAGCAGGCTGCAACGAGATACCCGATGACAAGATGCTTGAGGCCATCTACATGGCTCATGATGTGAACCTGAAGGTTATCGAGTTCTTCAAGGAGATCGCCGCAAAGGAAGGCAAGCCGAAGCATGACTATGTCAGCTGCGCGGTTCCCGAGGCGCTCTTTGACGAGATCAAAAAGATCGTTCCTCCCGAGGAGATGGAAAAGGCCACCTTCAATGATGACAAGCAGGCCAGGGAGGAAGCCGTTGCCGAGGCTACAGCAAAGGTTGAGGAGGCATTAAAGGATAATGAAGAATGGGCTCCGATCATCGGCGAGGCTATGTACCAGTATCAGAAGAAGACCGTGAGAAAGATGATCCTGAAGGATCACAAGAGACCTGACGGCAGGGATATCAAGCAGATCCGCCCGCTTGCGGCAGAGATTGATATCATCCCCAGGGTTCACGGCTCAGCAATGTTCACCAGAGGACAGACACAGATCTGCGATGTGATCACGCTTGCTCCGCTTTCCGAAAAGCAGAAGGTTGACGGACTTGATGAGAACATTACCGAGAAGAGATACATACATCAGTACAATTTCCCGTCATATTCGGTAGGAGAGACCAAGGTCTCAAGAGGTCCGGGAAGGCGTGAGATAGGACACGGAGCTTTGGCAGAGCGTGCAATGCTTCCGGTGCTTCCCACAGAGGCTGAATTCCCGTATGCGATCCGTGCGGTATCCGAGACCTTCGAGTCAAACGGCTCTACCTCACAGGCTTCGATCTGCGCCTCAAGCATGGCTTTGATGGCAGCAGGCGTTCCCGTAAAGGATCAGGTTGCAGGAATCTCCTGCGGACTTGTGACAGGCGATACGGATGATGATTTCATCGTCCTGACGGATATCCAGGGACTTGAGGACTTCTTCGGAGATATGGACTTCAAGGTTGCCGGTACCCACAAGGGGATCACAGCCATCCAGATGGATATCAAGATCCACGGTCTGACACGTCCGATAGTCGAGCAGGCTATTTCCCAGTGCCACGAGGCAAGGGATTTCATCATGGAGAATGTGATGAAGAATGCCATAGCAGAGCCCAGGAAGGAACTTGGCAAATATGCTCCCAAGATCGTCCAGATCCAGATCGATCCCGAAAAGATCGGAGAGGTGGTCGGACAGAGAGGAAAGACCATCAACGAGATTATCGCCCGTACCGGCGTGAAGATCGATATCACGGACGACGGAGCAGTTTCCGTATGCGGACAGGATCAGGCATCCATGGACAAGGCTATCGAGATGATACAGATGATTGTCACCGAATACGAGGATGGGCAGTTCTATGAGGGAACAGTCGTATCCATCAAGGAATTCGGCGCCTTCGTCGAGTTTGCGCCCGGCAAGGAGGGCATGGTCCACATCTCAAGGATCGCAAACCGCCGTATCAACCGCGTCGAGGATGAGCTGACGCTCGGCGACCATGTCAGGGTGAAGTGCCTTGGCAAGGACAAGATGGGACGCATGGTATTCTCGATCAAAGACGCAAAATAATAAAATCAAAAAACGGGTCAGGGAGATGTTTCCCTGACTTGTTTTATGTCAACCAGTAATGGACGATAAACAGGGAGGAGAAGTTGCAATGAGAAGAAACTGGAAGAAAGTGCTGTCGTTAGTGCTTGCGCTGTCCATGGTGCTTGGCATGAACACCTCGGCGTTTGCGACGGGTCAGATCACCGCGCCTGAAAACACCGGCGCAGAAGCGGCATCAGAGAACGCGGGTACAGAGGCGCCGGTCGAAGGATCGGTGGAAGAACCGGAACCTGCAGCCGGGGAAGATATTTCGGAGCCGGAACAGGAGCCGGAGCAGGCAGGAGAGCCTGAGCAGGAAACTGCAGGTGAGCCGGAATTGGTGGAAGAGCCTGAACAGGAACAGGAGCCTGCGGAAGAACCTGCAGGAGATTCAGGCTCATATGTTTCAAAGTTTGACTGGACACATGCAGGGACGGAGGTTGATGGATTAACCGTAAGTTTTGTCAGCGTCCCCGGCTATAGCTGGGCGTCACCGACAACTGTATCCGTTGCAAAAAACGGAGATGATATAGGAATCAGTATTAATGGAACCAGGGAAGGGTATGTCCTTATCAACGGAGATAAGACAATACCCGGGAAGATCTGCATTTCAACGAATACAGCTGTTTCATGGGACAGCTTATTGGGCGTTATCATTTCCGGTAATGGGATCCAGTACAACGAAAAGGATTCTTACGACAATCCAGTTCTATACGATGATTTTGGCGGAGAAGGCGGACCCAGAGAACTGGCACATGATGCGAAAGGAAATATGATCTGTCCCGGGACAGGCAGTATATATGTTGGAAAAGAATCAGGCCATATTTATAAGATCGGTGGAGATATTTCCGGTAACACATATACCGCCGGCGACACATTGTATAAAGATAAGCCTGTAAATATGACTGTTTCTTGTGATGCGTGGCAGGTTTCATTTGATGAGGAAATTAAAGCTTTTTACAGCACGGACTCCCTTTACCGGGCTGAGACAATAATAAACAGTTCTGTTGCGGCAGGGGAAAAGGCTGACATCAGCTGCCTGTATGGCAAAGATGCGGGAACAGTAAAAGGTCTTTTTGTCGAATTGAGCTCGGGAGGCTATGCCAGCGTAGACAAAACATTTCTCGATAATAAAGTATCACCTGTAGCAACCGTATCGGGTTTTTCTTATATTGAAGATGAAAAGGTGCAATTTAGTATATCTAAAGGCGAAGCTGGCGGAACGGATGAATACCGCATTGAAAAAAAGGAAGATTGGGAGACAGCCAGCTGGAATATCCTAAGGAGCAGCGCGGGCTGGCGTGTGTATGAAGGTGGTAAACCTTCATCGACTGATAAGGCCCCGGCGACAGATTATGTCATTATTACCCGTACGAGAAAAGAAGATAAGATGATGGGTTTCAATGTAACGCCGTTTAGGACTAAAAACGAGCACATTACCTATGCGAGTTACGGATACACAGACGAATGGAAGGCTTATGAGTATGGTTTTCCGGAAAGAGAATTCAGTGTGTCTCAATTAACTGCGGGAATATTGCTGATCAACGATGTGGTCTCTGATAACTCCAAACCTTATAGGATCGTTCTTGAGGTCAGCAATAACGGAACCGAAGTCAGCCGTGTGTACATCAGTAACAATGGGGCGAATACAAATATGTCCGTATATGTGAAAGCAGGCGAAAACGGGGAGCCTGTTACGATCAAGGATACCGGGATGTATGTAATATCGTCCGGTTCTGCAGAGCCTAAAGATGTACCGTATGGTGGATTATTTCCGTATGAGGATCAGGTTGTCGTAAGCGATAATGGAATCAAAAACGAACCTGGTACAGGTCAAAGTTCAAAGCTTAACAAGAATGACAAAGTTTACCGGCCTTTCGAGCTGGTCAGGGATCGGGACTACAGCCTGAATCTTGATAAGGTTACCTTAAAACTCAGAGAAAACAAGCTGGGCAGCAGCGCGACTGTTGTATTGGTCAGCGGCAATAAGCCGGGTAAAGATGGGGCTGTCACTTTCACAAAAGACAAAGAAACAGATATAGACGCTCTGGTCGATTATGTCAGCACGCCGAACGTGGTTGTAAAGAACGGTGAAAAGTTCGGATTGATCAAAAGCCTTCCCGGTAAAGTGGAAGAAAAAACGGTCAGTGATATCAATATATACTCTTCATGCTTCTTATCAGTCAATGAAGCAGGCGTGTATGCTTTTGACACGGTTTCAAAGAGCGTGACCGAGAGGAAGGCGATGACATTTGAGGAGATCGATGACGCCCATAAGGAGATCTATAGCTATGGCAGCGTGAAAGAGCTCGCTCCCGGGCAGACTTACTGGATTTACAGAAAGAATCCTTCCTCGGATGGAAAATTTGCGAACTATGGCGGCGAAAATCATGTAACCCTCGGTTATCAGGCCCACTTCACGGTAGTGCCTGTGTACGAGAAGGAATCCGTTCCCGTGGGAAGCGATTTTGAAATTGGAAAGGTTTCTCTAAAGATCGGCGGTACGATCATTTCCGCCAACAAGCCCGGCTTGAAGGCAACAGAAGAAGATTTCAGAAAGGCGTTCAATTATGACACCTTCATAAAAACAGGTGCAGCGGTTTCGCTGAATAAAGAAGGCAGTACGGAAATATCTGTTAGTAGCGGTTTAGCACAGGCTTCTGTTGGTGATGCAACCTACCGCCTGAAGATCCATGATGATGTAAAACTATGTCCCGTCGATCAGGGTCGTAATAATGTGGACTGGTTCAAACACAACGATGCAAAATTAGAGTTTGGCGAAAGCGAGATCTATGTTATCAGTGATAACGCAACAATGACGGTAGAGCCGGGTGTATTCTACTACGGTCAGAGTGATCTGGCTCTCCGGTACAACGCAAAGGCAACCGTAAAGGGCAAGGCCGTCAGCTGGGATGATCTGGGCGTGGAAGTCGGAAAGCTTTCCGGCGGCAGGATAGCAGATCCGTATAATAACAGCAAACTTGGCACACTGAGCGTAAATGATACCTTTGATGCGAATTTCTATATCAAAGATAGTGATAATTATCTGAAAACAAAGGTATCGGTCAATTCCACAGGAATCAAGGTCAATGCAAGACCTGTCAGGTTCCTTGCAAAGCAGAACTATTTCTCTGTCCGTTACGATGACCTCGTAAAGGCGGAAGCGACCAACTATGAATGTGTTGAGGTTGAGGACAAGGGAAACATTGACGCGCTCAGGGGAACAGTTGTGGACGATCCCGAATGGATGTCCGCATTGGAATATGTCACGAGACCTTCACGCTACTATGTCAAGGATGTAACTGCCGTATTCGGCGACAACATAAAGAAGGATCAGCTTGAGACCAGACCCTACAGCTATGGTCTGACCTGGAATCTGCAGAATGAACCCTTCAAGGCTTCCGCAAATTACATCTTTACCGGAAGCAATGCGGACGGGTTTGGCTATTATGTGCTTCCGAAGTACAATGTCACTTACATCGGCAAGTTCAAGACGGTTTCTGACAGCAATACCGGAAAAGAACTGGCTGTACTGCCGGACGGAAAGGTCAGTGTCAATTCAGTGGCGGCAGCAAATATCACAACCGTAAGAGACGAGTTTAAGTATGCCGAAGCAAGAGGTGAGGGTTTTGATCTGACAGCAAAGATCAATCTTCCCGCAAAAGAAAAGATCACACTGAATAATCTTTGCACATTCAGGTACTGGGCGGATGCAAAGACGGGTGCGCAATTAAGGAACCCGTTAACCCTGAATACGGATTCGATCTATCGCGCTGTAATAGATGAAAGGACTCCCGGCTTCGATCCGACGAGAACAGCCAGTGACAATATCCTTTCGATCGAGATCAGCGATTCCGTGTTCTATACCGGAAAAAAACATGTGACCGATCCGACAAAAATGGTGAGCGAGTATGCGTCCGTGCCGGGAGCGCGCAATACCGTCGACGACCTGCTTGCGAAGGCCAGAGGGGACGACAACAGCCCGGATGTGATGCTGAATGTTTATATCGGCGGAAAGCTTCTGTTAGAAGGCTATGACTACAAGGCTGTTTATTATAATAATAAAAAAGTATATGACATCGTGGAGAGAAAGGATGACAGCAATTTCTGCAGCAAGGCGCCGCGTGTGCTCATCACCTTCAAAAACCAGTACGCGGATCGTTATCCGACGACCACGAAGTATTTCTCGATCAAAAAGACTGATATCGGGGACACGGATCTGGTATACGGACCGGTTACGGAGAAGAGGTTCTATAAGGATAAAACAAACATAAAAAGCTTAAAGACCAAACTGGTAAATGCCATGTCCGGGATCCAGCTTATAGCAAACAAAAACGGGAAGAAGGATGCGGTCATCACCGTAGACGGAAAAGATAATGGACAGCTCTCCCCCGGTGAGTATGATGTGAAAGTAACGGGTACAGGCTTTTACACCGGTGAGATCACCACGAAGATCAGGATTGTAGATAAGAAAGATATCAAGGATATAAAGCTTAAAACGGGCTCAGCATCGAACCATCAGCTGGATGCCTTTACCGGAGACGATACCTTTGAGACGGCGGTTAATAAGTGGCTTTTGGATGAAGTTAAGGCTGCGCTGAAGAAAGACAAGAATGGAAAGAATATCGGTGATGAAAAGATCGATGCCATCAGACTCGATGATATCGAGGTAACAGAAGTTAAGGGACAGGATTATACGATGCCCGGGGACAAGAAGATCAACTTCTATCTCAATCTGGACAATGGCGCCGAGAAGCCGGTGTTCTATGTTGTATATGGTACCTTCCTATACAAAATACCGAAGGCAAAAACTGAAAAGATCGTCTTTGAGTATGACAAAGTCCCTGAAGGCGGAGTGCCGTATGTAAAGACCGGAGCTACTCTGGGATACAGGATTTTATACGACGGACAGGAGAAGGCGAGCCTGGCAAATCTGGTCAAAGTAAAGTATTCAGCTAATAAGAAACCCGGCGGTACTGCAAAGGCTGCCGCAAATCCTATAAAGGGATCATATGTGGCAGGCAAGTTTAATGACAGCTCAAAGCAGCATTATATACAATTCAAGGTTGGAAAAGAGATCCTGACTGAAGAGAGTGTAACCCTGAAGTATATCGTGTCTGAGGATGCGGCAAGGGGAACAGACTCCAAGGTTCAGACTTCCGTCAAGAACCGAAAAAGCTTTGTTGTAAAGGACGCTATGGGCAATGTACTGAAGATGGGCTCAGATTATGAGATCACCGTCAAAGCAAACGGCGCAGATTACGATGTCACAGTCAAAGGCAAGGGCAATAATTATTGCGCCGGAGATAAGGACAACAAGGGATTTACGGTGAAGGCAAAGGGTCTGAACAAGTTCCTGGGACAGTATAGTCCGAAGCTTAAAACCGGCTTCAAACTGACAAAGGCAGACATTGATGCCATTGAAAACGGTAAGGATGTGGACGAGATCCTGAGCGGAAACCTGATCGTAACGAAGGGAAAGGATGATATTTCTTCAGGCCTGGGTACCGATTTCCATGCGGTTATCGCACCGAACGGCGGCGGCGGGAATGCATACATCCAGATCATCGGTGATGAGAAAAAGGCGACATACGGAGCCTCCGATGTGTTCGGAAAGAAGCAGGTCAAGATCAAAGTCAAAAAATAGCATGGTGGTTATGTAAACCATAATAAGGGCCGGGGATCATGATATGATTCCACGGCTCTTATTTTATGTGGTATAATCCACATATGAACTTAAAAATCGGAAAAATCATATATTATCTCATAAATGCGGCAGTGATCGTGCTGGCCGTATACTTTCTGTACACCAGGTACTTTGAGGGGATGCTCGCCCAGACCGGGCTGCAGGTCCCGCTCATCATCGGTGTCGGACTGCTCATGGCCCTGATCTATGCGATGAAAGCCTTCAGGCTCTATGTCATCTTCATGGACAGATGTCCCGGATGGGGCAGGTTCATCGAAGTATACATCAAGACCATGCCGGCTGCCATAGCATTTCCGCTCAAGGCCGGAGAATTCTTCAGGATGTACTGCTTCGGATTTGAAATGGGGAGCTTGCGGCTGGGAATACTCGGGATCCTGGCAGAGCGCTTCTTTGACACGATACCGCTCCTGGTTCTTCTGATACTGTTTACCCTGATCTCGGGCGACACGGTGATGCCGATAGTCGTGGTCACCGCAGGCTTTATCATACTCATTTTGGCGGTTTTTTTAAGCTTCCCGTCGATCTACCTGTATATCAACAAATACTGCATGGTCAGCATTCATTCAAAAAAATCGGTGAAGCTCCTGGAGATGCTTGAAGGGATAAAAAAATGGTACGACATGCTTAAAGACCTGATAAAGGACAGGGTTGCCCTTCTTCTTATCATATCCTCGTTTACATGGCTTGCCGAATGCTTTGTCCTGATGATCTTTGCATGGGGCCTTGGTTACGGCTTCGAGACAGACCTTTTCCTTACATATGTAAACTCTGCATTCAACGGACAGACAAATGAATATGTGAATCTTTATGTGGGCTTAAGCGCAGTGCTCTTCCTGCTGGCATTTATCATAGTCTATCCTGTCAGATATATCAAAAAGATGATGATTATGGGGAGGAAAAAGAATTGAAAGCCATATGCGTATATGACGACCACACCATGCCGGATGTGTTCATAGCAAATATCGTCGGCGAAAAGACCTTTGGCGACATCATCCTGAAAAGAGTGAGTGTCAGGGAAAGGTTTGAAAGCTTCTACTGCTCTTTTGGCAGCAGGGAAGAGCTCTTCATATTTGACCACGGCTGGAACTATGAGAACCTGAAAAAAAGCCTTAAAAAGGCCGGCCAGGGCAGACCCGTCATCCATATATTCTCGAGCATGATCGTAAGAAGCGAATGCGCGCAGCAGGCAGAGATACTGTTTCAGAAAGCAGGCTTTTCTGCCGGAAATTATATAATAAAAGACCCCGAGGGCGCTCTCATAGGCTTTATCATGAGCAATACCGGCGATTATATCGATTTCCTTGATGAAACAAGGGATGCCCTTCGTAATACCGAAACCTACAGGCATTTCGGCTTCGAGTTTTCCGAAATGGAAAGCACGGCCTTTTATGACCTGTCCGTTTATTCCAATTTCAGGAACTTCATTACCGGCGGGTTCGACACCAGGTTCTTCAATTCCGTATCCGGTGACGAATATGTCGTGAAAAAGACCTCGAAGGATAAAGAGAAGATAAAAAAGGAATACGATTTCTACCACCTGCTGCCTGACAGCATGAAGCCGTGGTTCGTGATGCCCTATGACTACGAAGAAACGCAGGATTCGGCTTCCTACAGCATGAAACGCTATCATATGGCTGACCTTGCGCTCAGGTTCGTCCATGGCGCCATAGACATGAAGGAATTCGACAAGCTCATGGAGATCCTTTTCTGCTTCCTGAAAAACAGGTCTTCAAAAAAGATATCGGTCCAGGAGTATAATAAAAACGCCGACAGTCTCTATCTTACAAAGGTAAGGGACAGGATCGCGCTTTTAAAGAACCATCCCGGTTACGACAGGCTGTGCAGGCTTTCGGGCAAGACAGGCGATGAATACATAGACAGCCTGGTGTTAAGATATGAGAAACTCTACAGTCAGACGGCAGATATCAACGGAGCGGAAGCTGAAAGCGTCATAGGCCACGGCGATCTTTGCTTTTCAAACATCCTCTTTGAGAAGAACACGGAGCTGATGATGCTGATAGATCCCAAGGGTGCATCGTCAGCTGACGAAATGTGGACGGATCCCTGCTATGACATCGCAAAGCTTTCACATTCGATATGCGGCAGATATGATTTCTTCAACAACGGACTTTACAGATTTGATATCGATGACGACCTTGAAAGCGTACTGGAGATCGACTTTGACAACTCGGGCTATGTGAAGATATTCAGGGACTGTCTTGAAAAGAACGGGATCTCTTTCAGGAAGATCAGAATATACGAGGTTTCCCTCTTCCTTTCGATGCTGCCACTTCACATGGACTATCCGAAAAAAGTCTTTGCCTTTATGAAGAATGCGGAAAAGATAATGGACGATCTGGAAGGAGATAATAAATGAAGACCAATCTGATAATGCCCATGGGCGGCGCGGGAACGAGATTTTTAAACAACGGATTTGAATGTCCGAAGCCCCTCATTGATCTGTGCGGAAAGCCCTTTTTCAAATGGGCCTGTGACTCGGTATACGAAAATGTGGAGCTTGAAACGCTGACATTTGTAGTATTAAAAGAGCATATCGAAAGATTCGGTATTGATGAAAAGATATGTTCTTATTATCCGAAAGCGCATATAGAGGTGCTGCCGCATGTGCTGAACGGAGCTGTGCTAACAGCCATAGAAGGCGCAAAGTCCATAAAGAACGATCTGCCTGTGATCTTCTGCGACTGCGACCTTGCGTTTAAGAGCGGGGAACTGTACGGCCTGTACAACGCTCCCTCATTTGAAGCGGACGGGTCGCTTCTGACCTTCACATCGGACCTTGACAGATACAGCTATGTAGAGACCGATGCAGACGGCTTTGCCCTAAGGACTGCCGAAAAGAAGGTCATCAGCAGCCATGCCATCACGGGCGCTTACGGCTACAGGAATGCGAAGCTTTTCATGGATGCCGCAAAGATATACATGGATGAATGCGAGTACAGCGAGTATTTCATGAGCGGGATCTACAACATCCTTATCAGGGAAGGACGCCGCATCAGGGTGCTGTCGGTAGACGACACGCTGAATTTCGGCACCCCCGACGAATACGAAGAGGCGGCAAGGAGAGTGAGTCAGGGTGGCTATGAGACATGAAATTTGCAAAAATAGTTGACATAAATTCGAGTCAGAGATACGTCCCCTGACTCAAATAATATTGAAAGGAGAATCTGAATTGAACGAGAACATCATCAAAAGAAACGAACTGCTGTCGCAGAAGGTCATCAAGGGCCTTGAGTCGCGAAACATGACAGGTTACTATGCTCCGGCTGCACAGGATGCCCTCAAAAAGGCCCTGGAACTGATCCCTCAGGGGTCTGTGGTGACGATGGGCGGAGGCATGAGCGTACACGAAATAGGGCTTGTTGATGCCCTGAAGGCCGGAAAATACAGCTTCATAGACAGGGATGAGGAAACAGACAAGCGCGCGGCGATGCTCAGGGCCTATGACGCGGACTGGTTCCTGGCAAGCGCGAATGCCATGACGGAAGACGGCGTCCTCGTCAACATTGACGGCAATTCAAACCGCGTTTCAGCCATAGCCCAGGGCCCGAAGCAGGTGCTCTTCATAGTGAGCATGAACAAGGTGTGCAAGGATACGGATTCGGCGATCAAGCGCGCCAGAAATGTTGCGGCGCCCATCAATGCGCAGCGTTTCGGGCTGAAAACGCCCTGCGCGAGCACCGGCAGCTGCATGGACTGCAAATCGCCCGATACGATCTGCTGCCAGTTCCTCATCACGAGATTCTCCAGGCATCCCGGCAGGATCCATGTGATCCTCGTAGGCGAACCCCTCGGCTTCTGATTGTTCTAGCGAAAAGATGGACATTTCTGTGTCTCTTGCGCAGCGAGACATGAGATTTCTTCGGGGCGTTCGAAGAGCGCCGGTGCTTCCGAATGTTTTTTGTGAGGTTAGCACCGCTGCGTGATGAGCGAGCGGAAGCGTCCCCGAAGAAACTCATGTATGAGCGGAGCAAACCGGGACACATAAATGTCTCTTGCATAGATAAAAGGTGAAAAACATGAAGATCTGTCTCTTAAACGATTCATTCCCGCCGGTCATCGACGGGGTCGCAAATGTGGTCATGAACTATGCCCGCATAATGACCGAAAACAAAAACGATGTGATAGTCGCAACCCCGCGCTATCCCGGCGCCGATTATACCGGCTATACATACCCGGTGGTGACCTACCGGAGCATCGACACCACGCAGATCGTAAACGGCTACAGGGCCGGCTACCCGCTGTCTGTTTCGGCAACGGGGAAACTGAAGGAATTCGGGCCGGACATCATCCATACCCACTGCCCGGTGTCATCGACCGTGCTTGCCCGCCTGCTAAAAAACGAAACAGACGCGCCGGTCATCTTTACCTATCACACGAAATTTGACTTCGACATAGCAAGCGCGGTAAAAGCGCAGTTCCTGCGTGATGAAGTCGCAAGGATAATGGTGGACAACATATCCGCCTGCGATGAGGTCTGGACTGTCAGCCGCGGAGCCGGCGAAAACCTGAAATCCCTCGGCTACAAAGGAGATTACAGAGTCGTTTCAAACGGCGTGGACTTCGCGAAAGGAAAAGTTTCGCAGGAGGAGGTCGAAGCTGTCAGGGCGCCCTACGACATCCCTGAAGATGTCCCGATTTTCCTGTTTGTCGGAAGGCTGATGAAATACAAGGGCCTGCCCATTATCGTCGATGCGCTCGGAAAGCTCTCAAAGGAAGGGAAGGATTTCCGCATGATCTTTGTCGGCGGCGGGACCGATGCGAAGGAAATGCAGCAGCGCTCAGTCGAAAACGGGCTGTCAGTCGATATCAGGGATGAGGACGGCATAATAAAAACGCTCAGCAGTTCCGAAAACCCCGGAAAAGCGATATTTACCGGGCCTGAGCACGACAGGGAGGTCCTGAGGGCCTGGAATACCCTGGCTGACCTTTTCCTGTTCCCTTCAACCTATGACACGAACGGCATTGTTGTCAGGGAAGCGGCAGCCTGCGGCCTGGCAAGCGTTCTTATTATGGACTCCTGCGCCGCCGAGGGCATAGAGGACGGAAGGAACGGCTACATCATAGAGGAAAACGCCGATTCCATGGCAGCGCTGCTGTCAAGGATCGGAAACGACAGAAAGGCCCTGAAAGAAACCGGAATGCATGCGATGGATGAGATATACATCTCCTGGGATGAGGCTGTATCCGACGCCCTGAAAAGGTACGCGGAAGTCATAGACCTCAAACGCTCGGGAAAGCTTGTCCACGCGAAAAAGGAGCCGTCCGATCATCTCATGTCTGCGGCTGCGACCCTGATAGACGGCACGAGGAAGGTGTTTGATGTATCCCGTGACATAAAAGAGGGCATGATGGAAAATATGTCCGAGGTCCGAGAGGAGCTGCGCTATGAATACACGGAGATCCAGGAAAAATACGACGATCTGAAAAAGAACACGGCAGAAAAGACAGAAAAGATAAAGCAGAAGGGCAGGGACATGAAGGAAAAACTCGAGGAGGATCTGCAGACGGCATATGAGCTCAAGGGAAGAATATAAAACCGAATCCTATTACCAGATATGGATCCGCAGCTTCAAGGACGGAAACGGGGACGGCATCGGCGATCTGTACGGCGTGTACGAGAAGCTCCCGTATGTGAAATCGCTCGGCGTGGACGGCATATGGTTCTCGCCCGTCTATCCGTCGCCGAACGCTGATTTCGGCTACGATATCTCTGATTACAAAAACATCCATCCCGACTACGGCGACCTGGACCAGTTCAAAAAAGTCCTCGAAAAAGCCCACGAACTCGGGCTCAAGGTCATCATGGATCTGGTCGTGAACCATACAAGCGACGAGCATCCCTGGTTTATAGAAAGCAGGAAGGGGAAGGACAACCCCTACAGCGATTATTATATCTGGCGTGACAGGCCGAACAACTGGGATTCGCTCTTTGAGGGCAAGGCCTGGGAGTATGATAATAAAAGAGGCCAGTATTATCTGCACCTGTTCGCGAAAAAACAGCCCGACCTGAACATGGACAACCCGAAGGTCAGGGAAGAAGTAAAGAGCATACTGCGCTTCTGGCTGGACATGGGCGTTGACGGCTTCAGGGAGGATGTCATCAATTTCATCTCAAAGAGGGAAGGCCTGCCCGACGGCTTTCCTTTCCTGCCCGCAGCCAAGGGAATGTCGCATTACAAGGACGGTCCCCACATACACGAATACATGGCGGAATTCCGAAAGGTCTGCGATGAATACGGCTGCTTTCAGATAGGCGAAGGACCTATGACAAGTGTAGGAACTGCCCTGAAATACCTTTCGGGAGACACAAAATCCCTCGACATGATGTTCTCGTTCGATCACATGATGGCTGACTGCCTTTATACCGAATACATACACAGGCCCTTTGACCTTATAAAACTTAAAAAAGCGTTCACCAGATGGCAGAATGCGCTGAACGGCAAGGCCTGGAACACGCTCTACCTGGAAAACCACGATCATCCCAGGATCATCAGCCGTTACGGCGACGGCAGATACTTCAGTCCCAAAAGAAAGATCCCGAAGTACTGGAAGGAAAGCGGAAAGATGCTTGCGGCAAGCTACATATTCCAGCAGGGCACGCCCTTTATCTACCAGGGACAGGAGATAGGCATGACAAATATCAGGCTGTCCTCCATAGATGACTATGTGGATGTATCGTCAAAGACGAATTATCACACCTACCACTTAAAGGACACTGTGGAGGAGAGGCTTCACAGGATACACATCTCAAGCCGTGACTCGGCCCGCACGCCGGTCCAGTGGGACGACAGCGCCCATGCCGGATTCTCGACAGTCACGCCCTGGTTTTATGTTAACCAAAACTATGATGTAGTAAATGTCCGGGCAGAGGAAGACGACCCGGACAGCATCCTCAATTTCTACAGGAAATGCCTGGCCCTCAGGAAAAAGAGCAGGACACTGATCTACGGGCAGTACAGGGAATACTTCCCGCGCGACCGGCATATCTACATGTACAGCCGCACCATGGGGGATGTGATGTATCTTATTATCTGCTCCTTTGCCAGGCACCGGGTACATGTGAAGTTCCCGAAAGACCTGAAGGGCATGAAGAAAAAGCTGATCCTGTGCAATTACCCGGAAAACGAGCCGAAAGATATAAACGGCCATTTCCGCCCGTACGAAGCCCGGGTATACAGGATGAAAAAATCATAATAGCCCGGATATACAGAACGAAAATTCATAATTCCCTGAGCGGAATTGTGGTGTATAATAAAAACATGTAACAGGCGGTAATTATTACCCCGGAAACAACAGATCTGAAAAAGGAGAATCATAATGAACGAAGTCCTGCAGCAATTTATCAACACGATCCCTGTGATCAAAGACGCTTTTGGTATGGACATAATGATGAGTATTACCGACGGATACGAGTTCCTGGCTTACTGGCCCGGAAAAAAGATGGTCGCCGACATCCATGTCGGAGATTCTCTCTCAAAAGACGACCCCATGTGGACATCCTTTACGACAGGAAAGAAGCTTGAACAGGTCTGCCCTGCAGATGTATACGGCTTTGAGTTCAGGGCAATCACGATCGCGATAAAGGACGGAAAAGACATAGTCGGTACCATGGGCATAGCGATCAGCATGGAAAACGAGACCTTTACGACCGGGGCTTCACAGGAGCTGCTCGAGGCTGTCGGCAGGGTCCAGAAAGAGATAGATGATGCAAGGGGTTACAGCGATGCCATCAAAAAGAGCAGCGCGGTGATAAACGAGTCGACCGAGAGGATATTCAAGAATGTGACCGATGTGGAGACCTTTGCGACAGAGATCCAGCAGATATCCAGCAAGACAAACATGCTCTCACTCAACGCGTCCATAGAGGCAGCCAGGTCCGGCGAGGCCGGCAGGGGCTTTGCGGTCGTCGCAGACGAGATGAACAAGCTTGCCAATGACATCAAGGTGTCTTCGGGCAAGATCCTTGATATCATCAAGCAGTTCGTATCGGACATAGACCTGATGAAGAAGAACCTGGAAGAACAGGACAAGTCCCAGGAAGGCCAGCTTGAGCTGACCGACACGCTCTACAGCGAGGTCGAGACCATCCAGTCCAAGGTCCAGCAGGTCATCGAAAAGATAAACTCATGAAACTTTTATTCTACGCCGCGAAAACCTACGACAGAAAATCCTTTGATCCGGAGCTTAAAAACTATCCGGATACAAAGATCGACTATATAGAGCACGAGCTCGACAGCAGGAGCGCCGTGCTCGCAAAGGGATATGACGCAGTATGTGCCTTTGTGAACGCCGATATCGGACCCGAAACCCTGGAAAAGCTAAAGGAAGCAGGAGTCAGGGCCGTCCTCATGCGCTGCGCAGGCTACAACAATGTCGATACAGAAACGGCCCATAAACTCGGCATCTATGTCAAAAGAGTGCCGGCGTACTCACCCGAGGCTGTTGCGGAGCTTGCCATGGCGCTCGCACTTGCAGTCAACCGCCGCCTCTACAAGGCGTATAATAAAGTCCGCGAAAACGACTACAGCCTGAAAAACCTGCGCGGAGTGAACATGCGCGGAAAGACAGCCGGGATTGTCGGCACAGGAAAGATCGGAGCCTATATGTGCGAACAGTGCAGAGGCTTCGGCATGAAGGTCATAGCCTACGATGTCTACGAAAACGAATCCCTTAAAGATTTCGTGACCTATGTGTCCCTTGACGAGCTGCTTCGAACAAGCGACCTGATATCCCTCCACTGCCCGCTGATCGAAAGCACCTATCACATGATAAACATAGACGCCATCAAAAAGATGAAGGACGATGTGATCCTCGTCAACACCTCCAGAGGCGCGCTTATCAGCACCAACGACCTCATAGAAGGCATCAGGATGAACAAATTCCTGGGAGTAGGGCTGGATGTCTACGAAGAGGAGACCGGAAACGTCTACGAGGACAGATCCGACGAGATCATGCAGCATTCCGTGACCTCCCGCCTCCTGTCCTTCCCGAATGTGATGATCACCTCCCACCAGGGCTTCTACACAAAAGAGGCGCTCGAGGCCATAGCGCAGACCACCCTCCAAAACCTCACCGACGCCCTCGCCGGAAAGCAGACAGAAAACGATGTGTGAGGGAAGACCATGAACCTCCTCATAGTCCACAACCACTACCGTCTCCCGGGCGGCGAGGACACGGTAGTACAAAACGAGTACAGGCTCCTCAAAAGCATGGGACACGATGTGACCCTCTACGAGCGTGACAACAAAGAGCTGGATACCATGACCGGCTTCAAAAGACTTCGCGTTCCTTTCGGCTTCATCTACTCAAAAAAGACCGCAAAAGACATCACAGCCATAATAAAAGAAAAGAGCATCGCTGTCGTAATGGTCCACAACACCCTGACCCTCATCAGCCCATCCGTCTACTACGCAGCTGCCAGAGCCGGGGTCCCCATAATACAGACGGTCCACAACTTCCGCCTGATCTGCCCGGGCGCGCTCCTGTACAGAGACGGCCGCATCTGCGAAGACTGCCTGAAAAAAGGCCTCCACTGCGCCCTGAAGCACCGCTGCTACCGGAACAGCTTCACTCAGACCCTCCTTTGCGTCATCAGCAGCAGGATACACAGAAAAACCGGCATCTACGGCAGGCTGCACTATATCTGTCTCACGGAATTCAACAAAGAAAAACTAAAAAACCTGCCCGGCATCAGAGAAGAAAACATCTTTGTCAAGCCCAACTTCACTGCGATGTCAGAAGAGATCATACCCTACGCGGAACGGGACAACACCTTCATCTACGCCGGACGCCTCGAAGAGATCAAGGGCACGGGCGAACTGCTCGAGGCCTGGTATCTGCTTGAAACGAAGGCAAAGACCCCGGAAGAAGTCCCGACGCTCGACCTTTACGGCAGCGGTCCCATGACGGAGACCGTCAGGAGATTCATCGAAAACCACGGCCTGAAGCGAGTGATCCTCCACGAGCCCCTGCCGCATGAGGATATAATAAAAACGATCGCCCGTGCCAGGGCCCTGATCCTGCCGACCAAATGGTATGAAGGCTTTCCCATGACCATAACAGAGTCCTTTTCAGTCGGCACACCCGTGATCGGCACAGACCTCGGCAACACCGGCGACCTGATCCGCGGAAATCTCGGCGCACTTATCAGCCCCGATGACATGCAGGGCTCAATAGCGCACATCATCGAAGCCTGGGACACCTTCGCCTACGATGAAAGCGCCTTCCGCGCTGCCGCCACCGCCTATGGCGAAGCCGAAAACAAACGCCTGTTCACCGAGATCCTCACCCGAGTCACTCAGCAATCTTAAGCATACCTGTAGACTTCTGCCGGAATCTGCCACGGGTCAAGTCCGGCCAGATGAGTTCGAAATTGATATTTGTCACATCATTTTCATGCTATAATATCTTTGTAGATAGAAAAGTTTCCATATATATTTGAAATGTTTATGGTATAGTATCTGTGAATGGAGGTAAACATATGGGTACATATGAATCAACTGTTTCTTTAATGAGAGGATTACCCGATACCGATCTTTTGCTGGTGAGTGAGTTTATACGCAGACTGTCGTCCAGGACGGAAATAAAGAGAGAAATGTATAATCCATATAAACCATTGACTAGAGAAGAAATCATAGAGCAGCTTGCAATTGCAAAAAAGCAGGCAGAGGATGGAGAAGTAATTGACGCATTTCAAGCCTCAAAGAATATTAGAGAGAAGTATGGATTATGACCAAATTAGGAGACATGACTATTATTTAATTTATTCTATTGAAGGTGATAAGGCAATTGTTCACAGGATGTTTCATGACCTGCAGGATTTAGATAGAACTTTGAGATAGACTACATCTCTTGTAAGCCGAACTCGCCCGATACAAATCCCGGGAAACCCCCGGCGCCCCATAATAACCCCATACACCCCATGAAAAAATACTCATCGTCACCAGCATAGAATGTGGGAGAACAGAGAAATAATGATAATAAGTGAACGAATATTTAAGATAATGGAAGAATGCAAGATGTCTCAGATTGAATTCTCAAAAAAAACGGGAATATCTCAAAGCACTATAAGTGACTGGAAACGAAAAAAAACTAATCCTGCAGCTGACAAGATTATGATCATTAGTGAAGTGTTGGGAGTTACGCCTTATGAGATCCTTCAGAACTCAGGAAAAAGCGAAAAAAACAAAAAAAATGACTATCTGATTGTCAGTAAAGGAACAGAAAATTATGATTTTTTAATAGAAATAGATGCTCTTAGTCACGAAAAAAAGGAACGATTAAGAGGTTATTTGAGCGCACTGAAAGAAGAATAATACTTGACAGTTATTTTTTTATGGATTAATATATCGTATATACGAACAGCGTACGCATAAACAGGTTGAGAAAGGAGATATTATGAGTTGTCACGACATTGGAAGAGGTATGAATGACATTGTAAGATTAGTCATATCTTTATATGACAATGAATAGGTAAGCAAAGATCCGGCAAAGAGAATAATTGCAGCATGCGGCAGAGCGGTTAACTGGTGTGATGGAAATGATTACGAGGCATGGGACTATATTAGAAGGTGCCGTTGTGGGAAATGCTTAAAAATGATACCGGAGGGACAGGAGCTTTTTTCAATATGGGATTTGCCAAGAGATTTCTTTTCTGATCATCCCCGTATTATGGAAGAGAAGAAACTTGCCTGTGATTCTTTGTGTGGAGATTGTTTTGATGAAGTGATGTCTGATTATTATGACGATGAAAACAGCGCTGAAAAGCTAAAGAGGAAGATCAGGGAATACTATAAAGAAGAAAAAGAGAAATATCAAAGCGCAGGTTCGTATCCAAATACAAATAATGGCTGCAGATGGCCGGCTAGTTCGGAATAGTATGAGTTATCACAGGGAAAGCAGGGAAAGTAGGGAAAGCTTTTAAGAAAAAGAATTATTGAGGACGATATCTGCCACGGGTTGGTCTGCGGGTTCTGGACAGACACTACGCTGCGCTGGAACTGATCGTGAAGGTGTATAATATAAACGAAGGCTGCAACGAAGGACTTGTGAAGGCCTGCAGGTCGCTCGGGCAGTTCGCGGAGTTTTCATCCAGGGTTAAAAGAACGATAGGCTTGGCCACAACCGATGCGGAGAAGGAACAGGCAGTCAGGACAGTTGTTGATGAATGCATCAGGGAAGGGATTTTGCCGGAGTTTTTGTAGAAATGCATCCCCTCTGGCGCGGCCGCTCGCGCCAAGCACTCGTAAACAGGCCGGACAAACACCCAAAGGGGTGTTCGCCCCTACCGCGTCGACTTCTTTCACTGCCTCCGGACGAACATGACAGGAAATGCCATCGAAACCTGACATATTTGCCCCAAAAACCCAATAGTGATATAATCAAAACAAATCAAACAGGACAGAAAACCTGTCCATCCTAGCATGAAGGCGGTTCCGCCAACCCAGGGCCCTCACAGCCCACCAAAGCTCATGCTATTTCCAATTACAACAGAATAGCAGGAGCAAAAAACTCATCTGATAGCTCCTGTCGGAAAAGGAGGTAAAAGATGAGAAAACCAATTGAAGAACTGACATTTGCCGATAATTTTATGTTTGGGGCAGTACTTTCCCGAAACATAGATCTTTGCAAGGAGATACTGGAAATCATTCTTGAAAAAAAGATCAGCAGGATAAGCTACAGCAATGCAGAACAGTATCTGGAGGCAACTCCTGACGCCAAGGCAGTACATCTTGATGTATACCTTGAGGATGATACTTCAAAAGCTTACGATATGGAAATGCAGGCTTATGATGAGCCGGATATAGCTGCAAGAAGCAGATATTATCAGGCGAATGTAGATATAAACCTGATGGCAAAAAAGAAAAAATATAAAGAACTTCCGGAAAGTTACATCATTTTTATCTGTACGAGGGATTATTTTGGACATGAATTACGAAAGTATACATATGAGAACATCTGTCATGAGACAGGAGATCCGCTAAATGACCGTACGAAGAAGATATTTATGAATGCAACAGGCAATGGTGATGCAATCAGCGAAGAATTGAGAGATTTGCTCGACTATGTGGCTGGAAAGACGGCACACAGCGATCTGACAAAGAGGATAGATGCAGAAGTGATATCTGCAAGAAAGGACAGGAAGGTAAAGATGTCATACATGTCATATGATCTTGCAATACAGAGAAGCAGAGATGATGGTTGGAATGACGGAAACGAACATCGTCTGATCGAGCAGGTATGCAAAAAACTGGAGAAAGGCAAAACCAACATTCAGATATCCGAAGACCTAGAAGAACCCATTGAAAACATTAACCAGATTACAACAATTGCACAGAAATTTGCCCCTGACTATGATGTGGAAGAGATCATGAAAATAATGCATGAAAAAAATCTACTCAGAACAGTGTAGGCAGAGATGTTCAAAGCTGAATCGTGGGAGGATCTGAAAATGATAGCAGCAGAAGATAAGGTATTAAATAAGGCAGTTTCCGGAGTATGGCAGCTGACAGAGGAAGAGCGGATACGTGAACAGTGCCGTGCCAGAGAAGAATGGCTTTTGATGGATCAGTGGAAGAACAATAAGATAGAGGAACAGGGACAAACGATAGAGGAACAGGGACAAAGAATAAAAGACCTGGAAGCCGAACTCGCCCGATACAAATCCCGGGAAAAGCCCGGCACCCCATAATCAAAACCAAATACATCCCCCAAAAGAGAGAAAAACCATGCAAACCCTCCTCATCGTCACCAACATCCCCTCCCCCTACAGGGTCGACTTCTTTTACTACCTTCGGACGAACACGACAGGATATGTCATCGAAACCTGACATATTTGCCCCAAAAACCCAACAGTGATATAATCAAAACAAATCAAACAGGACAGAAAACCTGTCCATCCTAGCATGAAGGCGGTTGCATTTCAGCCCTTTCAGGCCTGAAATGCAATGTGCTTGCCGCAATCTAAACCGACTTCGTCGGTAGGCGGCAAGCTGTCTGTACTACTTTTTCGGCCCGCAGCAGCTCGCTGCAACAGCAAAGAAACGCTGTTGCCCTCGCAGCTCGGGAATAAACGAAAATCATGTCTGGTAACCCGGGCCCTCACAGCCCACCAAAAGCTCATGCTATTTCCAATCACAACAGAATAGCAGGAGCAAAAAAGCTGAATAGTTCCATCAGGCTATCCGGCATAATAAAACCCTCCTGCGAAGACAATTTCAAAGGAGGAAAAATGAAAAGGGAAAAAACAAAAGACAACAGAAAGAAAAAAAGAGAGATTGAAAAGATTGTGGACAACATGTGTCTGTTCGATGACGACCTGATGTCAAGGGTGTTCGATGGCAATATACCTGCTGCAAAGCTGATCATAGATACATTACTTGAAAAGAATGTCGAGATAAAAAGCTGCAGAGGCCAGGTACAGCTGAAAAACCCGTTAGTAAACGGCAGGAGCATCATCCTGGACATACTTGCGGGCGAGAAAAACGGGGATCTGTTCAACTGTGAGGTACAGCGAAAAAAAAGAGACGCAAACCCGAGAAGGGCTCGATTTCATTCAAGTATGATGGATGCAAGGATGCTGAAGTCAAATCAGGAATTCAGGAAACTGAAAGACTCATACATGATATTCATAACGAAGTCGGATTATTTTGGAAAAAACAGGGCGGTATACAGGATTGACAGAAAAATAGACGGAACCGATAATTTTAATGACGGAAGTCATATCATATATGTGAATGGTAATTACAGAGGTGATGATAGAATAGGAAGACTGATGGAAGATTTCAGCAACAAGGGAACAACCGGTTTTAATAATCCGGAATTGGAAAAAGGCGTCAGATATTTCAAAAAAGAGGAAGGAAGAGAAAAAATGTGCGAAGCAGTTGAAAGATATGCAACAAAACAGTACAAAATAGGAATCGAGCAGGGAATCGAGCAGGGAATCGAACGGGGAATCGAACGGGGAATCGAGCAGAAAACCCTTCAGGTCTATCAAAACTGCATTGAACGCGGAATGTCCGACGACGACGCACGTGCGATAGCAGGAATGGCATCGGCAAAGGATCAGAACAAAGGCTGACCAGCATCCCCTCTGCCGCGGCCACTCGCGCCAGGCGCTCGTAAACAGGCCGGGGCTGTCGCACTAATGAATTAGTGTGACAGTCCTTTCTTCATGCGAAAAATATCGCGATTAGCACAAAAATCGGGCTTCGAAAAGTCCGATTTTTGCTGTAAAATATATTTATGCTACTAAATAAAATCTTACAGGGAGATTATACAGTATCTTCCCTAAATCATCAAATCAAACTTCCACTCGACATAGAGATTTCTATTCCTTCTGACGATCCGGTACGCCTGGTAAGTGCATTTGTGGAGGAAATGGATCTTTCCGATCTGTATAAGACCTACGACAGAATCAGAAAGAATCAGGCCTCACCGCGTCAGATGCTCAAAGTTGTCATCTATGCCGCAATGAACAGGATCTATTCAAGCCGTGATATCGAATCTTCATGCAAAAGAGATATCAATTTCATGTACCTTCTAGAAGGAACTCCCGCTCCGGATCATTCCACAATAGCAAGATTTATATCAATGCACCTTTCCCAGTGTGCAAAAAAAGTCATGGCGCAGGTTGGGACCATACTTCTCGACTTGGGAGAAATCTCAGGCGAAAATATCTTTATCGATGGTACAAAGATAGAATCGGTCGCCAACAAATATACTTTCGTATGGAAAAAATCAGTGACTAAGAGTATGGCAAAACTTGCTTATAAACTATGTTCATTCTGTGCTGAATGCGAAGAACTCTACGGGATAAAAATAGTCTACAATGAACAGATATCGTTACATACACTAAAGCGTCTCAGAAAGAAGTTATATAAGATCAAAGACGATGAATGTATTGAATTCGTCCAGGGATCTGGAAAAAGAAAAACTTATCTTCAGCGTTCAGTGGAGTCTCTTGAAGAATACATAGAAAAACTCAAAGAATACAACCACAAGCTT
>JAGACK010000051.1 GCA_017614155.1 Lachnospiraceae bacterium | reverse complement strand
CCTTGAATTCGATACAGAAGATAATGCCCTGACAGAGCAGGACAACATCAATGCGTTTGCCGAGGCGTGGGATGTCATATTCGAAAATAATCTGTCCGTCTTTGTCATCGAGGCGTGACAGAGCATCTTTCATGATGGAGATTTCGCTCTCCCAGGCTTCCCGAGTGGTTGTGCGTGTTTCACCGTGATAATTACCACACAGTTCTCCGAATATCTCCTTTTCTGCTTTACAAAGGAAACCGGCGAAGGTATTTTGATACATGCAACGTGTGTGAGTGCTCAAGGTCCTGTCCTCTTTGTTGTAAATGTCGTTCTCATCTCTAAAAATGTGATACTTCGATTATATCACAGTAAATGCTCATTATGGTAATCAAGTTCGTTTCACCTTGGTTTCCCATGCATGTATATTCCATCCTCAAAGCATACAGCGTATCCTGAATTCTACATTAATACCCAACAAAATAAACGGGACCCGCCCCATACGGATCCCGTTCTTATTATACGATACTGATATGAGCTGTCTTGCCCTAATCTACACATCATCTCCATATTTCGCCTTATATTTTGCAAGTTCGGCAGCTAGATCATCTGCTCGATTCTCAGCTTCATCTGCTCGCGCCTTTTCCCTTTCGGTGTTTGCGCGTTCTTCTTCGCGGCCTTCCTCTTTGAACATCTCCATCACTTCTGCTTCATTGTATTCAGTGAGACACATATCCTTCACCTCTGCCCTGTTGGCCATTAAAAACTGCTTTATAACAAATTCTTCCGGCATTTCGTCCAACGCCTTGTCTATCGCCGTTTCTATGCTCATACGCTCTCCAGTCTGATCGGGTTTATTATTTTCCCTCACTCTGTCAACAAACCACGAATACTCCCTCAGCGGCCCACATGCATCAAGAAGCGCCCTGTTATGTCCGTAGTTTATATTGATCATACGGACCTTTACCTCTATGTCGGGGTCGGCCTTTTCGAGCCTTTCTTCCGTCACTGTCCGTATCTGATCCTCTGTCAGATCTGCCTTCTCCGATACTATGTTCCTTCTGATCTCTTCCCTGAACGCATCGGAAAGACGGAGTATAGTCTGATCTTCCCTCTTATCTTCACCGTTATACAGCACCACCAGTTTGGGAATCGGCAAAGGCATCAGCTTGCTCCCATATCTGTGAAGCTTTGATGTATAGATATACTTATCATACAGTTTTCCCGCATACATGAACTCTCGTATCGGCATGTTCGGATTGTATGTCGACTGCTGCTCGTAAAGTTCCATGGTACGGTAAAAACTGACCCTGTCCGAAACAAGGAGCGACAGATCGTTCTTCATGCCGAGATACACCACATCTTCCAGCGTATTGATCGTAATGTCGGCAGGGTTGTCATGCGCTGAGCCATTTATCGCATTATACAGCGCAAGTGTCCATTCCCTGTTTTCTTCCCTTCCGAATATAAAGCCAAAAAGCCTGGACTTATATTCGCGATTGCTGTTAGCGGACGGCGATGCTACGGGTGTCTGTGTTCCTTTTTCATTTTCCATATAAGGTTCCTCCTTGCATTAGTTTGCAGGACAAACCTTTTCGTTTATCCTGCTTATTCAGATTGATTGGGAATATAAGCAGGATTTTCGATAGACAGATATTTCTTAGACGGCTGTAAGCCATGAGAACTGCTAAAAAACTGCTTATGGAGAAATCATACCATGAAATCTGGAAAAATCAATATAGATCCAGTTCGGCAGCAAGGTCATCTTCACGCTTTTTTGCACACGCTGCACAGGCCGCGGACATAACAGTTTTTACATTTGTCTCCCTGTTTTTTGGGGCGCGGCAGATCGTTCTCCCGGATGCACTTTGCGGCTTTCTTTATCTTCTTCTGCACCTCGATGACAAGCGTATCCTTTATATCCTCGCCTGCGTTCTTCGAGCCGTCAGGCGCGTCAAGGTTGTAGATCATCAGATAATCCGCTTTTTCGCCTGTCATCTCCTGATACCCGAGCGCATATATCTTCAGCTGTTCAGCATTCAGACACTGCTCCGCGTCCTTGCCGGCGGACTTCAGATCGATGATGGCGACCTTGTCGGTCCCGTTGTCATCTATCTTTCTTACAAGGTCGATCCTGCCGTTCACGCTGACTCCGTCGCCCATCTCGATATTGATATCCATTTCCGATGCGATCATCTTGTCCGCATCAGCCTCATTCTGCTTTATATATGCATGAGCGCAGCTTTTGGCTCCGGCCAGGGATTTATCCAGCTGCGGCTTGCTCGCAAACGGAAGATACAGAGCATTCTGCGCGATCCTGTCTACATCGCTTTCTGACAGAGTTTTTCCGTCTATCCACGACTTATGGATATGCATCATGATCTCATGAAGCATCTTGCCATAACCCTGCACGGACGAATAGGGCTGTACAAAGCCATAGAAATTGGAAATCCTGAACCTGTACGGACAGTCGAAATAATTGGACAGCAATGAAAAATTCAGGACCATCGGGATCGGATCCCGTTTCATATCAGGAAGATGATCAGCAGTATATGCATGCTTTTCCCTGTATTCTTTCAGGTATGCAGATTCCGCGGCTTCTTTCAGGAACTGGGATTCATATTCCTCAAGAGCTGCTTCCGTCTGCTGATAAAAATCATAATAACAGCCGTAACAATCGGCATAAGTCAGAAACAGGTATTTCTTGGCTCTTGTGACGGCAACATAGAAGATCTTGCGCTCTGCTTCCGTATCATGCAGGTAGCCACTGCGATTGTGCACCCAGCCCTCTCCGTTATTCAAGCCGCTCATCATGGCAGCTTCATCAAGCGCGTCTATCGCGCCGTAAATATTGCGCTTGCGGTCAAAAGAAGAGCCCGGGAAAACACCCTGTGTCAGAGCCGGGATGAACACCGCAGTGAACTCCAGTCCTTTTGACTGATGGATCGTCATCAGGCGCACCGCATCGGCGCGTATATACGCATTATCCTCTTCGCCTTCCGGATACAGGCCATCCGCTATATTCTTCAGATGGGATATGAATCTGCTCGATTTATACCTGGCGCTCTCCTTGAAAAACAGCAATTCATAATCAGCGATGACCTTGCTGAATTTCCCGAGATTGTACAGCACCGTCACAGCTTCTTTATTATCAGACCCCACGAATGCCATATGTCCGATAAAGTCCTGGAAGATCTGCTGCATGTTAAAATCGTGCCCGAATTTCACTGATGCCAGCTTCTTTTTCTTAAGTTCGCTGATTGCCTCTTCAATACCGGCAGTCAGTCCGGGCTCGCCGTGTTCGATGCCTATATTGTTCCAGCTTTGCTTAAGTTCTTCTTCAGCAGGCACATCCCGGCTGTTCAGTTCATTGAGGATCACCGAACCGCTGTTATCGCTTCCGCCGCCGAAATAAACCTCGTCTATATAGCAGAAAAGCTGCTTTGAAGCCTTGTACTCAGGAGTATTCGAGAGGTTGTTGATTCCTTCTACGATATAATCAATACCTGCCCTCTTCAGCTTTTCCGCCAGGACGCTCTGGAAATCAATGATCACATGGCCCATATGCATCCTTCTTCTTTGTCTGAACAGGACTGCCATTTCAGAATAGGGGATATCATTCTCATGCAGTTCCCGGATCCTCTTTACTATAAAATCCGATTCTTCATCAAAATTTTCAAATGAAGCATATACTGTATCATCATCCTCATAATCGAGCAGACTTCCCTTTACCCTGCCACGCTCCATCCTCACATAATCCGGATCATCCATATGGTTATTGAGTATCGATGTCCTTGCTATATCAACCACGGCCTCGGTGCTCCTGAAATCAAGGCTGAGGTTGATCTTTTTTGCATTGTATTTATCTTTGAACCCGAGGATATTGCTCTCATCGCTTCCTCTGAACTGATAAATGGTCTGATCTGCATCGCCCACCACACACAGATTGGTCTTGCCGTATTTATGAAACAGGCCGGCCAGATATTCCTGGGGCGGATTGCTGTCCTGATATTCATCGATGGTAAGATACCTGACCTTTTCATATATCTTTTTAGCCATATCCGGGAGTTTTCCGCCATTCATTTCCGAATCAGGATCCAGATACTCGATCATCTCCCTTATGAGTGATGAATAATCAAAGTACTTATTTGCTTTCATGCATTGATTGAACCTGTCAAGCCTGGTCCTTAAATCCTGACTCCATTTATTCCTGATGCTTCTGTCATAGTAGCAATTGTTAAGCATGGACATCAGACCTGTATAGATATCCAGCTTTTTGGAATACCTCTTCTCGAGATTGCCTGCCCTGTCTACAACAGAGCCGCCAAAGCCGGTCGGATCGTTAGCTGTCGTGTGGAACCTTTCCATGAATATCTTGGTCTGGACTTCGTCAAGGACTGAGAACTTGGCATATTCCGGAACATATTCCTGAAGCATCTTCAGACAGAAAGCGTCAATTGTCCCTATATACATTCCGGCAAAGCCCACGGTGTTCCCGAGATATTTCTCGCCTGCCCTGTATATCCTCTCCCTCATCTCGGCCGCAGCTTTGCGGGTAAAGGTTATAGCGACGATGTTACCGGGATCTACGCCGTTGGCAATAAGATTGATTATGCGCAGCGTGATCGTCCTTGTTTTTCCCGCGCCTGCGCACGCCACGATCTCAAGATCTTCATCGATCGTTTCAACCGCTTCGCGCTGACTGTCTGTCAGTCCTTTGAACATCTCTTTTTTTGCTTTCTCATCCATTGTATGTTTCTCCGCTTTTATTCCAATACCTCAAACCCCTGAACATGATCCTTTATTATATACGGATGCGTTTCGGCGTATTTTCTGATCTTTTTCCCGGCGTCACCCCTTGCCAGCTCTTTCATTTCATCCAAAGGCACCCTGTTTATGGCAGGACAGGTGGGCGTCAGGCTGATCTTTTGCCCGCCGTCCGGCATTTCCATGTACCTTAACGGCCACATGCTGCATTCGAACGGCTTGTCGGCCTCCGGCAGAAAACATCCCTTTGACGGATCGAGGAAGGGGCACCTGACTTCTTCTTCCGGATCGTCTGTCAGATACTTTCCGGTCAGATCCGTAATGGCATACTTCATCCCTGCGTTCTCTTCGATGATATACTTTACAGGCTCCCCGTCAAACCCGGCCTGGTATCTTTCGGCAAATTCCAGCGGGAGCCTGGGCAGCTCCCAGAGGCTCTGTCTCCTGAATGAGCAGCAGAACCTGCATTCCGCGCAGCTGTTTTTTGAAAGAACCTTCTCAAGCATTTTCACTTATCCTCAATGTGGAACATGGGACATATCTGTGTCAAATCTTTCGAGTGTGGTATTTCTGAAGCATCCTGTCGGGATGATAGGCCATCTTCGCTCTTCTCAGCCCTTCAAGCCCGATATCTTCCTCCCGGTTTATCCATTCGGCGCCATGCTTATCGATGAGATACTGCGCAAAATACCTGTTGATCACGGCAAAGCCTCCGGCACGCGCAAAATCCCCGTAACACTTTTCGAAATTAATGTCAAAAATGCCGTGGGAGATCTCGGATGCGATCGCCATCGCGGCAGGCTCGCCCTTCACATATATCACTGCCCCGGCAAGCCCCAGTTCCTTCCAGTACCGGCAGGCTTCATAGATCTCAAGGCGTTCGACGAAAACAGAATCCACCCTTTCGCTGAGGAGAGCGAACCATTTCTCCTCCACGCTGATCATATCCTGCAGGAAGCTCCCGTCGTCCTTATTATCAAAAAACCGGATCTCATAGTCCGGGTATTCTCTTTCAAACAGATTTATCCGGTTCCGCTTTTTTGAGTTCCTTCGTCCCTCAAGTCCGGCAAGATGCCGCGCCTCATACATATAATCAAAATTGCCGTCATAGGTGTCAAACATCATTTCGGGACAGAAGCCGGAAAGTATCTGTTTCTGCTCCTGTGTCAGATAGATGAACCGGACCGGCTTGCCCTTTTCTTTGCAGTCCGCAATAAGAGTCTCAAGCGCTGCGCCGGTGTCTCCCCCTAAAGGGAAGCCCATGCCGTTTCGTCCTTCAAGCCTTGTCCCGGTATACAGGCGGAACAGCGTCCCGTTTTCCATCGCTGTCTTTATATTGTATTTTTCACGGAGAAGAAAAATATTGGAAGCGCAGGAATCACTTCCCTGCGCCCCCGAAGCTGCGATTATTCTTCTCATTTCCGGGACATCTGCTGTCTCCGGTGTTTTCCATCTGATCATAAAGCGTGTTTTTCGGAGCATCCTTCTTCTGTTTTGATTATACACACTTTATCATATTTTCAGATCAATACCAACAAGCCGTTATCATCATTTATCAAAGCTGCTTTACCGCTGCCGATTCGATCACGAAACGTACTGACCCTTCCTCGCTTGCTGTGCTGCCTCCAAAGGACCTGTATGCCTTTCCTGCATCGCTTATCGCCTTTACCCTCTTTTCCATGCTGTCAAGGTCTGTATCAAAGAGCTCTGTCAGTTTCGATATGCCTTCCTCATCAAATTTAACCATTCCGTCATCAAGCTTCTTTGTTCCTTCAAACAGGTCGCCTGCTCCATTATTTAGCTGAGCCGCGCCGTCAAGGACACTCCAGGTACCGTCAAGGAGTGACGCGGAATTGCTGTTCAGCTCCAGTGTTCCGTTTAAGAGTTCCCCTGTTCCGCTCAAAAGGCTTGATGATCCCGATTTCAGTTCGGATGCTCCGTTTGAAAGCTTTGAGGTCCCATCCTTCAGCTCGGATGCCCCGCTTGAAAGCTTTGAGGTCCCATCCTTCAGCTCGGATGCCCCGCCCGAAAGCTTTTCGGTACCGTTTTGCAGATCAGATGCACCGCTTGAAAGCTTGTGCATTCCGGCGCTCAGATCGTTTGCTCCTGTCGAAAGCTGCTCAGTGCCGGCTGACAGATTTGCCGCGCCGTCAGCAACCTTCTGAGCTCCGGCAGAAAGGGCTCCCACTCCCTGTTTCAGTTCGTCAACCTTGAACTCCGAATCCATATAAGAAAGGCTTCCGGCAAGCTTGTCTGCGCCGTCGCTTTTCAGGGCTCTGAGCTTGGCAGCCATGCCTGCCCAGTAAGCATTTGCCGACGCAAGTTCTTCATTTGTGCCTTCGAGTTCTTCGCCGAGGGCTGCTATCCTGCTGTTTGCGTCATCGATCTGTCCGTTTGCAGCATCTATCTGCTCGTTTGCAGCGCCGACTGCCTCCATGACAAGCGCTGCGGTCTCTTCATCCATGCCTTCCGTACTGA
The DNA here is from genome assembly GCA_017614155.1 of Lachnospiraceae bacterium. Classification (GTDB taxonomy): domain Bacteria; phylum Bacillota; class Clostridia; order Lachnospirales; family Lachnospiraceae; genus NK4A144. Next base: position 118,689 of record JAGACK010000051.1, on the reverse strand, counting down.
CATCTATATGGCCCACCGGATCTACTGTCTCCTGTGATGCTGCCGCAGGCGAAGATGAAGATGCCGCCATGCTGTCAGCAAATGCTGCCAGTTCTTCCAGCTTTCCGCCGATATCCGATGCTCCGGCTGCTGCCTGTCCGAGACCTGCCTTCAGATCGTCCAGCTTTCCCATGCCCGACTGAAGGCCCTGCAGTCCGGCGTTCACCTGGTCCGCGCCGCTTTTCAGAGCCGCCGCTCCGTCATTTACCTGTTTTGCTCCGGCGCTTACCTTGTCTGCGCCTTCCGCGGCGCTGCCTATGCCGTCCTTTAATGTACCGGCGCCCTTATTGACCCGGTCTATGCCATCCTTCAATGAACCGGCGCCTGAATCCACCTTGCTGATCCCGTCACTTAAAGCGCCTGCGCCGTCATCAACACGGTCAATGCCGTCTTTTAATGTACTGACCCCGCTGTCAAGCTTGCCTGCGCCGTCATACAGCTTCCCCGCGCCGTCATTTACCTGACCTACGCCGTCCGTATATTTCTTTACGCCGTCATACAGTTCCCCTGTTCCGTCAGCGAGCTTCATCGTACCGTCATACAGCTTTCCTGCGCCGTCTTTCAGCTCTCCCGTGCCCTCGACAAGCTTTTCTCCCGCATCCTCGAAATCATCCATCGATTCACGGAGATTCGGAAGCTCCATGCTCTTCGTATCCACATTTTCAAGACCCAGGGCGCCCATGACATCCGAGCTTACCATGGTCAGGGTCATCCCGAGCTCAAAGTCCTTTGCGTCTGCTTCAACCGTGATCTCACTGGGGATCTTTATCTCATCCTCTATCTTTGTCAGCAGCGTATCGTCCGATACCTTCTTTCCGTTCAGGCTGTCAACAAGCCCGGGGAAAGCCATTCCGACAACGATGTCCTTATTACCGTCCGAGATCACTGTACCGTTTGTCACCGAAACCCCGGTGAATTTTTCATTATCAAGCATCATCCCGCTCATAACGGCAAACGGGGTATAGATCGTTTCCTTTTCTCCGTTGATATCAACCGTCTGCACATCATGATTTTCATATGCCATCTTTATAGAGACATGCCCGCTCTTTCCGGCAAGTTCCTCAGGAGTGATATCCTTTCCGTCAAGTGTATATGATATCTCGACATCCACCGGCAGTTTTTTGTCCGTGGTTCCCTGATAATAGATATCTTCTCCGGATGCATCCCAGACCAGATCCTCTCCGTCCTTTTCAAACTGTCCGTTTCCCTTTACATTTTTGATATCCTTCAGATCCGTCGCATCTTTGAGAACGCCGCTTTTATTGTCGTTTTTGAGCCAGTCGCTGACAACGACCGAATCCACTGAGCCGTTTGCATTGGTCTTCACATAGACCGTTTCCTGCTTTTTTGCCATCTTTGCCCCAACCGTTGAAACGGCCGACATAGCCTCAAGCAGCCTGTCTTCATCTGTTTTCTCAGCATCAGATACCGTGTCTTCAGCCTCCGTGTTTTCCGTTTTTGCCTGTGTGCCGCACCCGGTCACGGAATACATTGTCATTGTCATGGCCATCATCACGGCCAGAAGCTTTATCACTTTTTTCCTGCACATATCTTCTCCCTCCTCTTATCTTCAAAACAGTCTTAATTACATTCCGCTTTTTTATTAAACCTGCGCGCATGAGGCGCGAACTTCCATGAAGTCACACAGATAAGCGGGTCAAACAGCTGCAGCATCGTAGGCAGCATCGTCAGGACTATGAACATGCTTATGAGCGCTCCTCTTGCCATCAGCGTACACAGCGATCCGATCATATCTATGTTGCTGACAAGCCCCACGCCAAATGTTGCGGCAAAAAAGCTCAGTGCGCTGACTACAATGGATTTCATGCTCGTCTTGTGCGCTGTCAGGGCGGCTTCCTTTTTGTCCCTGCCCTGTCCCCTTTCCAGCTTGTATCTAGTCGTCATCAGGATCGCGTAATCAACGGTGGATCCAAGCTGTATAGTTCCAATGACGATGGATGCCACAAAGGGGATCACCGTTCCCGTATAATAAGGGACTCCCATGTTTATGAAGATCGCCAGCTCAATGACTCCCACCAGTACGATCGGCAGCGAGATCGACTTGAACACGAGCATGATTATCACAAAGATCGCTCCGATCGATACCTCGCTGACCGTCGCAAAATCATGATCGGTGATCCTTATCAGGTCTCTCGTGCACGGCGCTTCACCGACAAGCATTGCCTTCGGGTCATAGGTTTTTGCGATCTTTCCGAGCCTGTCGCACTGCGCGTTCACCTCGTCCGATGCGACTTTGTACTCGGATGTGATCAGCATCATCTTGTATTCATCGCTTTGAAGGGTATCCTTTAGTTCATCCGGTATCATGTCGTAAGGTATCATCGGACCCACGATCGTTTCCAGGCCCAGCACATCCTTGACACCGTCTACCGCCCTGAATTCCTCGATCATCCTGTTCGTTTCAGCCTGTCCCAGATTTCTGTCGCACAGCAGCATGTGCGTACAGTTCATCTCAAAGTTCTTATCAAGCTTTTCGTTTGCGACTATGCTTGGCAGGTCCTTCGGGAGAGTGGAATCAAGATTGTAATAGACCGATGTCCTTTTGTACCCGTACAATGCAGGGATCAGCAGGACAAAAAACAGTACCGCGAATATCCATTTATGTTTCACTATGAATTCCGACACCTTCGGGAGGTCGGGAAGCAGCGGCTTGTGATGAGTCTTTGCGATAGCCCTGTCACAGATGAGGAGCATCGACGGCAGTATCGTTACACAGGAGATCACTCCTATGAGCACTCCCTTTGCCATCACTATCCCCAGATCCGTCCCAAGCGTAAAACTCATAAAGCAGAGAGCGACAAAACCCGCAACCGTTGTGACGGAGCTTCCGACAACAGATGTGATGGTGTCCGCTATGGCATCGGCCATGGCTTCCTTCCTGTCCTCGGTTCCGTTTTCCACATGCTCTTCATAGCAGTGCCACAGAAAGATCGAATAGTCCATCGTCACGCCCAGCTGCAGCACCGCTGTCAGCGCCTGGGTGATATACGAGATTTCCCCGAGCACGATGTTGCTGCCGAGATTGTATATGATCGACAGTCCGATGCCGATCAGGAAAAATACCGGCGCCAGATACGAATCCATCGTCAGTCCGAGCACGAGCGTTGCAAGTATGACAGCTATCAGCACATAGATCGGCGTCTCCTTGTCCGAAAGGTTTTTCGTATCCACCACTATCGCAGACATTCCGCTAAGGAAGCACTGCTCATTGCACACCTTCCTGATATTCTCAATCGCCTTCATCGTCCTGTCGGCTGAGGTCGTTTCTTCAAATATCACCGCCATCATCGTACAGTCGCCGTTATTGAATGCCTTGTAGAGTTCATCCGGCAGCATCGTCATCGGGACCGAAAGATCCGCGATGCTGTCATACCAGATCACATCAGCGACGCCGTCGACCTCTTTAACCTTATCCTTCAGCTTCGATACATCCTTCTCCTCCATGCCCTCGACGATCAGAAAAGAGAATGCTCCGTTCCCGAACTGATCCACCAGGATATCCTGTCCGACCATCGTCTCGATCTCGCGCGGCAGATAATAAAGGATATCGTAATTTACCTTTGTCCTCATATAGCCGATCACCGACGGCACGAGCAGCGCCAGCGCGATGATCAATATGAAGAACCTTGACTTTACTACAGCTTTTCCGAATTTTTTCATAATAAAAACCTCTTTCGTTCTAAAAAATGACCAATGTTCATTTTTCTATTTATCGTTATATAACAAAAATGACCGTTAGTCAATATTTTTTTTATTATATATTTACTTTTCAGTAAAAACCGTGTAAAAATAAGCACATGGGAAAGGTTTCGGAAAACAAACAGCAGAAAAGAGAAGCTCTTCTGAACACAGCTTTTAAGCTTTTTACGACCAAGGGCCTGCACAACACCTCCATTTCGGACATAGTTGAACAGGCAGGTGTTGCCAAGGGCACTTTTTATCTTTATTTCAAGGATAAATATGATATCAACAACAAGCTGATGGTGCACCGTTCCACGGAACTGTTTGACGCAGCCATGGAAAGACTGGCGCAGAAAGGGCTGACAGATCATCGCGAAAGGATCCTGTTCATCGCAAACGACATCATCGATTCGCTTACGGAGAACAAGCTCCTGCTCATGTTCATTTCAAAAAATCTTGGGATGGGCTTCTATCATTTTACAATGGAAAACGAGCAGATCGTGGAATACCCGTCGATTCACAACGCTTATGAGGAACTGGTACGGGAAACCGAAAACAAGATCAGCGATCCGAAGCTAATGCTTTATATGATCATCGAACTGATAGGAAGCAGCATATATTCTTCCATTCTTTACTCCCAGCCTGTCGATATAGAAACCCTCAAGCCTCATCTCTACCGCTCCATCAACGGCATCATCGACCAGTTCACCATATAAAAAAGAGACAGGGGGAGACAGGGAGACAAAAGGACCGTCCCCCTGTCTCCCTGTCTACTGAAGTCTTAAATTTTGATCAAGGCTCTACGATATTGAAATCACCGTTTGAGCCGCCTGCAAAGCGGTCAAGGTTATCTAAAAGATCATCAAATTCCTTTGTGTCTCCCTTGATATCCGCAATATCCTTGAACTTGTCGCTTTCTCCGCTGATCAATGTCAGAAGGGCTTTTTCAGGGCACTTGATGACAACGTCAGCATTGTCGGTCGGCGCCTTTGCGTAGAGCAGCGAGCCGTATCTCACCCACAGGGTATATGTCTCGTCCGTGTCGGTCATATTGAACTCAACGCAGTAATCCTCGTCTTCGATCTCTTCCTTGTCGAGCAGAATCGCCATATAGTCAAAGGTCATCTCGGGTGTGAGATGTGACATGAGGTCCGATGCGAATGTCCTGGGACCATCCTTCACACTTAAGTTTCCGTCCCTGAGTTCGGCTGCCGCAGTCAGATAGCAGTTCCTCCAGGTTCCGCTCTCCGTCTGGTATCCCAGCTGCTCAAGACTGTCAGCGCAGAGCTCGCGTGCTTCCTTATTATCAGGATCCGCAAACACCAGCGTGTTCGTAAACTCTGCGACCCACTGGTACTCACCCTTGTCATACTCCTTGTGCGCCTTTTCGAGCGCCTTGTCCACGCCTCCGAGATCCAGATACTCAACCCATTTCTTTGCTGTCTCCTCCGGAGTAAGCTTTGCCAGGTTTATGGGATTTGCGTCATACCATCCCATGTACTTCTGGTATACAGCCTTTGCATCGTGAGCGACTGTGCCGTAGTACTGCCTCGTATACCAGTTCTTTGCAAGCTTTTCGGGAAGCTTGATGGTGTTTGCGATCTCAGTGGATGTATATCCCATGTTGATCATCGAAAGCGTCTCATCATTGATATACTTGTAGACCGCTGCCGTATTTATCAGATATTCCTTTACCACATCGTTGCCCCAGTGAGGCCAGTTGTGCGACTGGAATGTCACCTCGACATCATCCCCGTACATCGCGTAGGCTTCCATGATATATTTTGCCCAGTCATTTCCGTCCCTTACCTCTGCCCCCCTTAAGGTGTAGAGATTGTGGAGCGTTCCGGTACAGTTTTCGGCAACCCAGAGAGCCTTTTTCTGAGGGAAGTATGCATTCATCTCCGAGGGCGCCTCGGTTCCGGGCGTCATCTGGAACTCGATATCAACACCGTCGATGGTGATCTTTTCGCCTGTCTCTTTGACCTCATATGTAGGAAGGATGAAGCCGAGCGTTCCTCTCGACTGTCCCATTCCTATACCCATGGCAAGCGCTCCCTGCTCGCCCTTGTCAAGAAATACTCCGTACTGATACTTTGATCTCCTGCTCATCGCGGTGCCTGCATAGAGATTTTCCTCAACTGCATGCTCCGTGAATCCTTCAGGCACTATGACGGGGATCTTCCCGCTCTTTACCTGTGCTTTCAGGCTCAGTGAACTGTCCGCCAGCTCATTTTCCGAAACAAAGGCCCTGACTCCTCCAAAGTGGTCCACATGAGGATGAGAGATAAGTACTGCCTTCACGGGCTTTTTGCCTAAGTTCTTTTCAACAAGCTCCCTTGCAGCCTCGGCGACTTCCTTTCCCATGCCCGTATCAAAGATGATCCAGCCCGTATCTCCCTCTATAAAGGTCACATTGGCCATATCATAGCCTCTGACCTGATAGATGCCGTCTGTCACCTCAAACAGGCCGTAGGCATGATTGTTTTTTGTATTCTCCCAAAGGCTGGGATTAGCCGAATCAGGCGCCTCATCATAATCATCCAGAAAATCATAGGCCTTCTGGCTCCAGATGACCAGGCCGTCATCGGCCTTCATCTCAAGTTCCTCCGGCGCGTCGATCAGGCCTTTTTTCGCAAACTCCGCTTCCTGTGTGTCATCAAAGTCCAGGATGTCATACCATTCCTTATTCTTCTTTGCCGTGATGTCCGTTGCGGGATTTGACGCAAGGACCACACCCGATCCCGAAAGGATCAGAGTTGCGCTCATAACAAGAGCGGTCAGCACTGTTGCTTTTCTTTTTCTCATTCCTATACTCCCTTCATAAAAAATTGTTGTTCTTTATTGTAACACAACCCGGGTTCAAAAGGTATCCCGGGACGCGCGGCATAGCAATCACTTAAACTATGCTTTCATTCCTTCATGAGGAAATCATGTACCCTCTTTTTGTAATCCGGAGCCGTATCAAATGCCGCATGACCGTAGCCCTTGTACATATACAGCGAAAAGTCCTCCCTGAAGTCAAGATTCACCGCGATCTCCATGGTAGCATCACTGTCAAGGACCGCATCCTCAAATACTCCCAGCGCCAGCACCGGGCATTTTATCTTTTTGAGTTCATCCGATACATCAAATTCCGTTATGGACTTTGCAAGTATCACGAACCTGTCAAGTTCCTCATCGGTCACGCTTTCTGCCATTCTCAGAAAAACATCCCTGACCTGCTCAAATACTTCCGGCGGATATATTTCCTTGCCGTATTCCAGGCACAGCCCTTCCCGGTCCTTCATCCTTGCAAGTCTTATCCATTCATCGATAACTCCCCTCTGTTCGGGTTTTACATGCGGAGAGGTCGATCCGAGCACGGCCTTTTTTACAAGTTCCGGATACCTGATGGCGATGACCATCGCGATCATGCCGCCCTGGGAAATGCCGAAAAGATATATATCATGCAGCCCAAGCTCTTTTATGATTTCTGCCGTATCGTCAGCCATATCATATATGGAATAGTCATCGGGAATGTTTTTTCTCCTGTCAAATACCCATGTCGTGAAATCCTCATTCATGACCTCGTATTTTTTTTCTATGAAATCCTTTGTCCCCATCACGCTCTGAATGGTCAGTCCCGGAATGAGAACAAATGTCCTGCTGCCGGTACCGAACCTGCAGTAATCCATTTCAATCCCATCTTTTATAACTGTTCCTGATTCTGCCATACACAGGCACCTCCTCGGTTCTTCTCATATTTTCATCAGCTGTATAATCACTGTTCATCCAAAATGTAATCATAGGGCAGCCTTTCTTCATCGTCCGCCCCGTTTTTTTCTTTGGGAGCTTTTTTCTTTGTCCGGTCAGCGTCTTCAGTGACTGTTGTCTGATTCCGGGCAGCATTCTCCCTTTCAATGGCTTTATAATTCATGACATTCAGTGAAACCAGAACATAAGTTGCTCCCGCAAAAATGATGATTGCGGCATAAGATAGGCCGTGCCTGTATTCCTTGTTCCTGATCAGATCGATGATGGCAAGAATCAGTCCTATGGTACCCAGTCCGGGGATCCAGATAAGATCAACTGCCAGTTTGAGATTGATGATGTTAAAGATGAGTCCGACAATAAACAGTACGGGGATCCAGATAAAACCAAATGCCAGTTTGGAAAGGATGTGGTGTTTTGTCGCGATCGGCTTGTATTCATATATTGTTCCCGTATAACGCGGGATCGCCTGGCTCTTTTCATATGTGACAGCATGCGAAAGAGAGGCAGTCTGGTCTTTGCCGGCAGAAGATGTTCTGCGTCTTTTCGGGGTTTTGGAAGAAGCGCTGCTCCCGCCTGCTTTGGAGTCTGAAAAACGTTCCGGATACAGCTCCTCCATGGTGTAGCCGTTTACATTTACATATTCGTCTTCAGAAGGCAGGGCTGATCCTTCGGAGTCCCTGACTTCTTCATTATCTGCTGTGTCCTTTTTACTCTTTCCGGTATGAGACCTGCCCACGCTTTCTTCCTCAGCGATCTGGCCGATCCCGGATATGGGATACCCGCATTGCGGACAGGCTACAGCTTTATCTGATACTTTTCTTCCGCACTCAGGGCATTCAATAAGCGCCATTGCCAACCTCCTGTCAGACAGAACAGCCTTTAGTGTTTTTCGGCCGGGTTTTTATCATAATTCTATCATATTTCTTCAGGACGGGTACCTGTGTTAACTATCCCTTAAAATGGTCACGATAGTATTATTAAAACCCAGCACCCTGTTATACTCCGGAGAGATCTTCATGGCATTCAAGAGCTGTAATCCCGAGATGACCCTGCCGCCGTCGTCCGTAAATTCCGTCGGATTAAATATGATCCCGTTATCCCGGATACGCAGGATTATCTCCCGGTCGGTGATCTTCAAAAAAACATCAGCTGCGCCGTGGCTTCCCTTATACGCGTATTGCACGATATTGGAACAAAGTTCCTGTATCGCAAGCCACAGCTTATTCCCGACAGTATCCGGGATGCCGTTTTGACGGCAGAATGCCAGGACCGACCCTGAGACCGTTTCTACATCTTCCATTCTGTCGTGGATCGTAACCTCCATTACAGAGGCGTTTTCCGGATCCGCCGGCAATAACAGCGGATCATTGATACCCTGCTTTTTCAGTCTGAGGCGCATATAAAAATAGATAAAGGCCATGGAAAGGACCGGAGCTATAGTGAAGCACAGCCAGATCAGTTCCGGCTCAGTATACTGAAACAGATAAAGAAACGGGATAAAGCATACAGTTCCGTCAAGGACCATGAAAACGGTGGCTTCATTCCTGTAGCCGCAGGACTGAAGATGGCTTCTTAAGATCATCTGCAGCATTCCAACAGGTATTGAGATGCAGAACAAGCGAAATGCCGTAACATATAATCCGCCTGTATCAGCCGCATTCACTCCGAAAAGCATCGCAAACTGATTTGGGATCAGCATTAATAATACTGAAATGACGCAGCAGATACCGAGCATCATGGAGACAGAAGATCTGAAAAGATACCGTATCCCTTTATAATCCTTCTCTCCATACAGGGCACCGCCGATGGGCATCATGGTCTGCGAGGAACCCATATAAAAAACATTCGCGAGATATCCCCCGTTCAGACACAGAGTCATTACGACAGCTCCGAGACTTCCAAAGACTGTCACGATAACTGTATTCAATAAATAGTTCTTCAGGATAAGGCATGCGTTCAGTACCGCAGATGCAAGCCCCGTGTGAAAGATCTCGGCTGTGAGCTTAAAATTCAGAATACTCCCCGGTCGGAAGAACAGTGTCCTCTTATCCGACTTTAGATATACCAGAACCAGAAGGCCCGCTGCCAGATAGCCGATATTGGTCGCCCACCCCGCACTTCTTACGCCGAACCCCAGGATTCCCATAAAGACATAGTCCATCAGGAGATTGACGACATTGCAGATGATCGGCATTGCGACGGAAAGCAGCTTCAGGGAATCGTTCCGGATAAAGATCGTCGTCCCGTTTGTCAGTATCACAAGCGGTCCGAAAAAAAGCAGCGGCAAAAGATAGGCGCCCACCGGACCCGAAAGTTCCGGATTCCCTGCGCTTAACGCATTGACAAGGGGAACAAAGCAGATCAGTTCGATGACTGTAAACACCATGCACAGAGCTATTCCGCCCAGGATCGAAATGGTAAAGCACTCATCGGCTTTTTCCTGATCTCTCCGCCCCTTATATGTAGCGGCAAGAGTGCTGCCTCCATAGATGTAAAAGCCATAGACCACATTGATAACGAAAATAACAGGACTGGTAAGAGAGATCGCCGCCATTTCCCTCGAACCCAGCAGGTTCCCTACCATCATGCGGTCGATGATGTTTGCGATCATCGAGCTTCCTGTCATAAAAAGCGTTGCAAAAAAATTCTCCCGCAGTTTTTTTCGTATCAGTTCATCGGTTCTTTCCATAAAACTCCTTCTTCAGTACAGAAGAAACTTTTCACAGAGCAGGCGTCTTTGTCCTTCATGCACCCCGATCTCATCCAGATACCCGGTAACGCTGCCATAGGTTTCCTCCAGGCTGTCAAGAGCATGCTCCATAAAGCCGCGAAGTACCCCTCCGGTCACAAAGACATAAATATCAGTCTTATCCCCGGAAAAGCCATGCGCTTCGGCTTCTTTTCGGGACGCTTCCGTCAGATCCCTGTTGAATTCATTGGTCAGCATGAAATCCCCGATCACGGTTTCACGATCTGCGCCGAGGGCACAAAGCAGCAGCACTGCTGCCAGGCCTGTCCGGTCTTTGCCGTCTTTGCAATGCCAGAGTATCGCCCTGCCGTCTTCAAGTTCTGCAAGAGCGTCAAAAAAACCTTTAAGAGAATGCTTTCCCCGCTCTTTTCGAAGAAAGTCAACATACAGCTGCTCGTTGATGATCCGTTTTTCGTAAGTCATTTCAAATCTGGCCATATTATCGATAGCCGGATCGGAATACCTGGCCACGAATTCGGGATCGGGAGCATCCATATCCTGTGTTTCCATCATGGGAAGACTTATATTTTCTGCTCCCGGGATAAAAGGATCCGGCAAAACCTTTATTTCTTCAGACATACGGAAATCCACTATCGTCTGCAGATGATACCGGTCTTTTAAAACAGCCTTTGCTTCATCCGTAATATCCGTCAGGCTCCCCGTCCTGAGCAGTATCCCTTTTTTCACGGTTTTACCGCCGATCATGTATCCGCCAAGCTCCCTGGCATTCCTGACACCCGGCAGATCTATTCCCTGCTCCAACATATATTTCTCCGTTACCAGTCCACAGATCCGATCAGGTCGTCGATGATCGGGAACAGATTAACTCTTGCTTCATTCAGGAATCCTTCGATCTGCTCCTCGCTCAATGTCTGGCCTATATAGGGCGCTATTACATTGGCCAGCCTTGCAAAACCTGCAAGCTGTGTTTCTATATGCTTAAGTTCTTCTTCAGATTTTTCCGGAAAATAAAACTTAAGGGTCAGAGCCCACAGACGAAACAGCATTTCCGGCGGGCCGATCAGCATCTCGGCAACAGCCGGATTTGACTCTGCCAGATTCTTGTGTGACGCAGCCATTTCAAGCAGATCAAAGATGGGATGGCCGATGCCCATCCGCGAAAGATCGATCATCATCATACCGGCATCTGTCATCATGATATTTCCGGGATGAAGATCCCCATGGATCAGCGTATTCCGGTCCGGAATGGAATCTATCAGCGCCTTGCATTTCCTGACATACTTATCCTCAAAATATTTTGCACTGTAGTCGATCGCTTCGTGATAGATATCTTTCATGGAAACGAAGGTGTCTGTGTCGGCGGATGTCGTATGGAGCTGACGCAGCAGATCCACATAATCAGCAGCATATCGTTCAAACCTGTCGGAATCCTCCTGTAATACCTTCGACATACTTTGTGCCTTCAGCATCTCATACAGTATCCCGTAAGAATCCCCCACTCTTACCACATCATAGGAAATGGCAGTAGGAATACCCTTAAGGAATGCTTTTTGTGCGGTATTTCGCTCCTGCTGAACCACGCTTAAGCTTTCGCCCGGCAAAAATACCTTGATGATCGTATCTTTGTCCAGACGGTATACTGAACCTCCCGCTCCCTGTGCGATTATCTCACAGCCTTCTACCGAAACATTTTTCATTTTTTTTGAAACTGAAAAGAGCTGGACAAACCCTGTTGTCTCAAATATATCATACACATCCGGCGATGTATTGATGATCTCAATGCTTCTGTTTCTTTTTTTGATATTGAGAAGCACACGAAGTCCGGCACTGGAGATGTATTCAAGCTTTTCAAGATCAAGGATCAGACCGTCACCGGGATATTCTTCAAAGCATTCATCAAGTTTTCCGGCAAATTCCGAAGAGTTTTCCGAATCAACCCGTCCGGCACATCTGATAACAGGTTTTGAGTTTTCCGGACTGAATGATGCCTCAACTGAAACTTTTGACATGATCAATATCCTCCTTTAATGTTTTTACGCTTTTTTCAGGAATAATCTGCGGGTATTTTTCCCTCAGTGAAGCAAAGCCTTCCGCAAGATCCTCAAGCGAATCGTACCCTTTTGTGACGGCATCATTGTACCATCTTTCTTCCCCGGCAATAATGATTTTTTCATGGGAAACACTGGTCAGATATCCTTCTTCAACAAGTGCTCCAAAATCAACCGGATCCGACTGCGGGATCTTGAACTGTAAACAGCGCTTCCAGCTTGAAAGTTCACTCAGCTCCCTTCCGGTTCCGGTGATCTGCTCAACAAAAACGTCATATGCGCTTCTCCCCTGGGCGGCAGTAACAAGTGATGTTATTCCTGACCACCGGCTGTTGATGTCGATGATATACCATTTATCATCTGCAAAGAAGAGATCGAGATTCACTATACCGGTAAAGCCCATGACATCTGCAAGCCTTTCAAGCTCGTTCCTCAACCGGTCAACGTGTAGTTTTTCGCCACATACAGGTCCGTATTTCAGCGTTGCCATTCCAAGCGGGTCATTTACGAGCCTTTGTTCAAAACTCATTTTCCTGAAAGGCGGCGAGATGATATATTTTCCGTTGCAGCCATGGATCTCAACACCGTATTCATCCCCTTTAATGAATCTCTCCACCACCATATCCTCGGAAAAGTCCTCTGAAAGCAGGAACTGCTTCGCATCTTCAAAGTTTTCCGAAACATGTATTCCGATGGAGCCGGAACCTGTAGCGCTTTTGATGATGACCGGTGCCATTTTTCTTATCTTCCACAGAACACTTTCACGATAAGCATTTACGGTCGAGTCCGTCTTTTCTTCATCGATCCGGAACAGTTCGTGATCAACGCAGAACCCTTCAGACACGTTAAACCCGTTATCCTTCAGGACCCGGTTTGTTCTGCCTTTATCAAAGCAGTCAAGGGCTGTCCGGAAACTTGAGCAGATACATTCTATACCGTCATCCCTCAGTGAATCCGCGATGGCAGCATCCCTGATCACATTCCAGTCATATCCGCTGATGGGAAGCGGCATGGCAAGAACGATATCAGGTTTGCAATCCTCAATAGCCTTTATAAAATCAGCAATGGACGCATCCGCCGGCAACGTGACCACCTTTACCCGGCGCGGCGGATCAGCGATCTTTCCATCAACGATATCCAAAAGATATCTGCCGTTCAGCTGAAAAACCAGAGTGATGTCCAGCTCCTCATGTTTTGCGGCCACCTCATCCCACTGTCTGTTCCATTTGGGATACATATCCAGAAAATGGGAAGCTTTTCTTTTCTTTGTGTTGCTTGAAAACAATACGACCTTCTTCATATCGGTTCTCCCATATCAATTAACATCAGTAGTTTTTGTAATAATATGAAAGCTTCCCTCCTCTTTCATTTTTGATCAGATCCTTATCCGAGGCGGTCACCTTAAAGCCCTTACAGCCCTCTCCTTCCATAAATGAAGTGAATATGCTCTTTGTTTCCTCAAGAAGCTTCTGCTTATCATATCCGGGCTCAGGGATCAGGCGGATCTCCATTTCATCAGGCGCATTCTGGATGAACTGTATCAAAAGTACATTTTCCGCCACGCAGGACGCAAGCTGTATGATCATCAGCTGTTTGCCGCAGAAGGTAAACAGGCTCCCGGTCCTGTCCTGAACCTCCATCCAGTAAAACGGCTTTCCATAGCCATCATCCGTAGTATGTATCTTCACCCTGTCACTCATATAATAGCGGATGATGGGCTGTATCTGGTTGGTCAGATCCGTGATATAGATCCCTTCGGACCACTGATCCGTATCCGGCTTTATGACATTGCCCTCTTTATCAACGGGTTCAATGATGATCCAGTCCTCATTGATATGAAGGTGAGGGCAATCCGAAGCCATAGCGGCCTCTCCTCCCTCCGTGGAACAGTAATTGTTTAATACCGGGCAGTTAAAGGCTTTCTTTATCGTTGCGTACATTCCCTCCGTCATCAGTTCCGCAGAAGACAGGACCAGTTTGATGTCAAGGCTGATCCGCCCCTGAAGCTGAGCCTCGGCGAGAACCGCAAGAGCTGAAGGATAGCCCGATAATGAGTCCGGCCGGAGTTCCTGTGCAGTCTTAAGTATTTTTTCTGTCGGCTCGATCGTACTGACTATGACAAAATTATCCCTGTATTCGGGATGCGCCTCTATCTGTCTCAGATAGCTGTTATATGAAGATACGCCTTTATGCGCATATATGACTCCCAGCTTCTTATATCTGGAAAGATCCAGCACCTCAGGCATGCTTCCTCCATAAAGCCTCATCCGCATCAGGGCCAGGTGGATCACATTGTGGTAATCGTCCCGCAGCATGGGCATCGGCTCACTCGTTGTTCCGGAGGTGTGCAGGATCGAGTATTTCCCGAGATACTTTTCCCATCCTTCCTGTTCCTCCATGAACTTCAGCACTTCCTCACGTCTGATCCCTCTTTCCGTCACCCAGTCCTCATAACGGGGAACCAGCTCATCCCTCCTTACTGCCGGCAGGTCCGTAATAGTGAAATCCTCCGGGATATCCCTGTAAAGTTCCCTGAACAAAGGAGAATTTTCCCGGACAAACCCGACAAGCTCTTTGAGCCTTTTATTCTGAAGTTCTTTCAGCTCATCCCTTGACAGTTTTTCTGCTTCCTTTATGAGCCTTTCCGCTTCTTCAGTTGTTATGGTTTTCATTTATCTTCCTTTCAATCTGTTTACGTGAACACACGCCTGTTTATACTGTTTTGACACTGACATCATCTTATCAGATTTTCTTCATCAAAAAATCCCAGTTCCGAGATGCCATTGATAAATCTGCGTATGTATTCCCTGTCCGGCATATTCCAGAAAAATCCAAGCCTTGACAGCACCTGGCTCGTAAATTCACACTCCACAGGGACCGGCACGGTGGGGATTTTCCTGTTATACGCAAGAAAGCTCGACAGGATCGCAGCCTTCCGGGGATCCTTTTCGGCTTCCGTCAGAGCCTTTGAAAACTCCGTATCTTCAACACAAGAGATGTCAAAGCCCCTCTCCTGCATGATCCGGATGACATCCACGGTAGGCACCAAATGATTGTTCACTGCATGGAAAAGGCAGTTTTCACGCGGCGTTTGGGCAAGTTTAAGGAAAGCTGCAGCGCTTGAATCTATCGCTCCAAGACGCATCGCCGAATTCATGCGTGAATAAGGGAAACATTTCAGGAGCGCGTAGCTTCTCAGCCTTTCCATAAAACTGTTGCTCAATATATTGATCTGGAATTCACCGTCCGATTCCCGGGGTGCAAGGGTACCGACCCTGATCACCTTTGCATCCACTCCCTGCGTTGCGGCGGCTTCGAGCACCACTCTCTCTGAAATGAGCTTTGATACCACATACTGGTTATCCAGGATCTGACCGAAATAAAAGCTCTGCTCGGAAAGGACTTCATCTGCTGCCAGGTCTGTCGGATGCTTCACTCCGGCAACTGAAAGCGTGGAAAAATGTATCAGCCGGATCCCTTTTTTCTTTGCGAACCTGACACAGTTTTGGGCACCGCCCACATTGATATCCTCGATATCGGTCCCGCTTGAAAAATGCTTGACGCTTGCTGCACAGTTAAATACCGTACTGATGTCCTCTCCCTCCAGTGCTTCAAACGCATCGTAGCGCATGACGTCTCCATCCACCGCCCGGATCCGGTCGAGACAGTCCTCAAACTCATTCTCGAAATAATAATAGAGCATATTTTTCAGACGGAGCATGGGATCGTCATATCTTCCCCTGCGCACAAAGCACCATATGATCCCTTCTTCACTCCGCAGGAATTCAGCCAGCACATGCATGCCCATAAAGCCTGTGGCTCCCGTAAGCAGAACGTTACCTATCTTGCGCCTGTCTCCCGATGCGAAGGATTCCAGCGTGTTTTTCCCAAGAAGCCCTTCGATCGCCGAATAATCATAATCCTTAAAACGGGACTGATCACCGGAAGATGTATCCGACTGGCTGTCTGTGAAAAGAGAGGCAAGCCCCCGTGGTGTCTTGTACTTAAAGACATCTCCATAGCTTAAGCTGTATCCCTTATCGGATGCCTCGATCATGATGCGGGTAGCGGAAAGGCTCGTCCCTCCGATTTGAAAGAAATCATCCAGTGCCCCGACTTTTTCCGTCTTGAGTATTGTCCCGAACAGTTCGCAGAAATACCTTTCCGTCTCGTTTGCCGGTGACGCATATTCTCCTGCCGCAAACAATTCCGGTTCGGGGAGCGAATTGAGATCGATCTTTCCGTTTCTGGTCACCGGAATAGACTCCAGCTGCGTGAAGGCAGTCGGAACCATGTACTTTGTAAGCATTGTAGACAGGCTGTCATGAATCTCTTTGCAGTCCACCCTTCCTTCAGCTGTATAATAAGCACAGAGATTGTCTTCTCCGTTCAGTTTCTTTACGACGCAGACAGCTCTTTTGATCCCCGGCAGCTTCTCCATGATCTCAGAGATCTCTGTCAGCTCGACCCTGAGTCCCCTTATCTTTACCTGGGAATCCTTGCGTCCAAGGATCACTACATTTCCGTATCTGTCCCATTTGGCCAGATCACCTGTCCTGTATACCCTTTCTCCCTCATATTCGATAAAGCTCTCCGCTGTCTTTTCCGGCAATCCGACATAGCCTGCAGATACCCCGTATCCGCCGATCAGAAGTTCCCCCGTGACGAGAGCCGGAAGCCGGTTACCGTCCGTATCGACTATCCATTCCCGGTAATTATAGAGGGGCTTTCCGACCGTGACTGTCTTAGCATCTGTCAGGTCAGCCATATTGGAAGAAACAGTGATCTCTGTCGGTCCGTAGGAATTTAAGAGACGGATATTTCCAAGACTCTTAAGTTTCGTAAGCAGCTTCTCGGGATACTGCTCCGCCCCGGCTATGATCAGCCGGCATTTTGACAGGGCTTCCGAAAAAGGTTCGTATTCCATATATTGCAGGATACGTGAAGGCGTGGCACTGAATACATCCGCCTTTGTTTCATGAAAAAGTCCGGTCAGCGCTCTGGGATCGTTCATCTGCTGCTCGTCCGCAAAGATAACTGTCTTCCCGTTAAGGAGCATTCCGACCGTATCCTTTAAGGACATATCAAAGGACACCGTCGTAACGGACAAGACTCTGCTGTAATCATTCTTTGCAGGATCATAGAGAATATTCGCTTCCGTGGGAGTACAGTAATTTGTTATTCCCCTGTGTGTCAGCTTCACTCCCTTTGGTCTGCCGGTAGAACCTGAAGTATAGATAATATATGCAAGGTCATCAGGCGTAATATCAGGATCAGGCCGCCCGCCGCCTTTGTCCGCACCTGCAGCCGGATCCTCCCCGGTCAGAAGCTCCTCTATATCAACGGCGCTGTGCCCGGGAAAATGTGAAAGCTTATCCTTTTCGGTGATGATAAGAACCGCCTTGGAATCATTAAATGTGTAAAGTATCCTGTCGACAGGATATTCAGGATCACACGGGACAAAGGCCGCCCCCGTTTTCAGCACACCGAAAAGCGCCGTGAAATAAGTGCTTTTCCTGGAAAGAAGCAGTAATACCGTGTCTCCTCTCCCGATCCCTTTACCGGTGTATGCAAGCTTTGATGCGATCCGGTCAGCTTCTTCGTTCAGTTCCTTAAACTTAAGCGTCCGGTCTGTCGCGATGAGGGCGATCCTGTCCGGCAGTTCATTTGCGGTTTTTTCAAAAGCCCTGTGAAGCAGTCCGACCGGAAGCTCTCCCGAATCCGTCATCGCAAAACCTTCAACTCTTTGCCTTTCCTCTTCTGTAAGAAGAGACAGTCCGTTGATGCTCTCTTCCGGCGAAGACAGCATCCTCCCCAGGCAGATCCCTATGGCATCCGCCAGTACCTGCATATAATCCTGCGAATAAAGCGCATCATTATAACGCACTTCTATCGAATAATCCTTCCCTTTTTGGGTTATCCTGATCGAAATCCGGAATTTCGGAGTATCGAGCCGCATGGGGATATAAGTATATGCCTTTCCTCCAAGCTCTCCCCCCTCGTTTACTATCCCAAGCTGGCACTCATACATGATATTTGTGAAAAAACCATATTTGGCTGCAAGCTCAGCCATAGGGTATTCTTCATGGGCAATACTTCCGGCCAGCATCTGTGCAGATTCCGAGATCACTTCTGCTGCCGTCCTGTCACCCTTGAAACTCATAGCCAGAGGTATGGTATGAACGAACATTCCGACTGTCTCTGCAAACCTTGGATCACTGCGCCCTGCAGAGATAGTGGAGATCAGCACATCCTTTGATGCAGTGAAGCGGGACAGAACATAAAGAGAAGCTGACAGGAATAACGCTGAATGTGATAATCCCTTTTCATTGCAATACCGGTCGACAATATCCGCTTCTATAATGCTTTCCGTTACAGAAAGCTTTCCCTCTTCCGGCTCGCCGGACAGATCAGGCTGAATATCGCTTGGAGCATCGAAGGCTGAGAGCATTTCTTCATAGTACCGGTCTGCATCATGATAGGATCCGCTGTCTGTGTACCGGACATCCTCAGTGACATAATCGAGATAGGTTGTCTTTTCCCCGGAAAGATCTTCTCCAATATAGGCGCGTCCTATATCGCCCAGCAGTATCCCCATGGAGAAGCCGTCGAAAATGAGATGATGAATGTCAAACATCAGAAAAACACCATTGTCAGTCTCGATGACCGCGAAACGGTACAGAGGACCGGTGCTGAGACGGAACGGACGGATAAAGCTTTTTTTATACTCTTCAAACTCATCATAAGACTGCTTTATGTATTTCACCTCAGGTTCCGCATCCAGAACTTCCTGTGAAAGATTTCCGTCCTTAATATCGAAAACCGTATTCAGATAGCCGTGGGCACGGATCGCCTGTACGCAGGCACTGCTCAGCCGTTTCCCATCTATATCCTCAAACCTTAAACAGACAGGGACATTATAAACTGTGTCCGCACTGTTTTTCATCGCATCGTAGTATACGGCCTGCTGAACTGCGGACAGAGGATAATCTCTGCGTGTTTCGGCAGGAACATCGGAGGATTTTTCGGCATTTCCGTTCATCCACGCGGAAAGAATCTCGTTTTCCAGTTCCATCAGGGAAATAGCCTTAAATCTTTCCGTACTTATGCTCACACCGAACTTCTTATAAACGAAGGCTGAAAGCTTTATCACTCCTATGCTGGTAAGTCCTTCCTGTGAAAGAGGCGTCATATAGGAAATGCTGTGGTTTTCCGTTATCTTCTCTATTTCAGCCCTTAGCTCTTCTTCCAGGATATTATCACAGGTCCTGACTGTTTCTCTCTTTGATCCTTCCCCGTCGGTATCTGACCCGGATGCCGCAGGTTCCGGCAGCATCCTTCTGTTTACTTTTCCGTTCTGGTTTAAGGGGATACTGTCTATCTGCATTATCCAGGAAGGGACCATGTATGCAGGCTTCCGTTCCAGAATGAAGCGCTTCAGTTCTTCTATATCGACCTTTTCATCACTCACGATGTAAGCAGCCACGGCCTTGCCGTTTTCACCCATGTCCTTTGTATTCGTACAGGCATCGGTTATCCCCGGATATTCACGGAGCACACTCTCTACTTCTGCAAGTTCTATGCGGTATCCACGGATCTTTACCTGCCCGTCATTTCGCCCTATGAAATCATAGCTGCCGCCTGACATAAGACGCGCGATATCTCCGGTGTGATAGATCCTGCCGTAACCTTCCGCAGTTTCGAAGGGATTTGGAGCAAAGGCTTTTTCCGTAAGATCCGGACGGTTCAGATACCCTCTTCCCACTCCTGCTCCCGAGATCAGCAATTCTCCCGGAGCAAAAACCGGAAGCCTGCGCATGGTCCGGTCCACTACATAGCATTTATAATTTGAAAGAGGACTGCCGATAGGCACCCTGTTTGTATTATGCTCAACCTGACAGCCGGTCGCATAGATCGTACATTCAGTCGGTCCATAGCAGTTATACAGCCTGGTATTTCCCTCACCCGGCTGGACCGGGACCAGCTTTTCTCCGGCCACGGAAAAGAACTTAAGACTCTCCACATTTGACAGCGTGTAGAACTGACGCCCGACCTGTGTCGTCATAAATGAATGCGTGATGCCAAGCTCATTGAACCGCTTCTCCATAGCCATCAGGTCAAGTCTGATCTCCTCCTCCATAATACAGACACAGGCTCCGGCCGTAAGCGCCGGATAAAGATCCAGCTGATGACAGTCAAAGACAAAGCTCGCATAAGCAGAAGCGATGGAATTCTCATCCATATCCGAATACTCCCGGTACCAATAGCAGAAATTGGCGAGATTTCTGTGCTCAAGCATCACGCCTTTGGGTTTTCCGGTGGAACCTGAAGTATAGAGCAGGATGAAAAGATCCTCCGGATCCGGATGATCTGTAAGCCTTTCAACTGAAGGAAGTCCCGGAATATCCTTTGTCAGGAGCACTGGTCCCTTATAATCCGGTACGCTTTCCAGAAGATCCTGATCGGCTATCAACAGAGCCGTATCCGCATCTTCCATCATGAAATCCAACCGTTCCACAGGATAGGTGGGATCTAACGGCTGATATGCTGCGCCTGCTTTCAGCACTCCCAGCGTCGCTGTGACCATGAAGCTGCTCCGGTGAATCAGCATGGAAACGGCACTTCCCCTGCCGATCCCTTTCGATCTCAGATAAACGGCCACCCTTTCGGATATATCATCCACTTCGCTGTAAGAAAGCTTCCGGTCCCTGAAAATGACCGCCGTACGGTCAGGATGATCCTTCACCGCCTCACGGAACATGGATACAACATCAGTCACCGGATAAGCTTTCTCTGTATGATTCCATTTATCCATGGCGTCAAGCTGGTGCGGGCTTACCGCCTGTATCTCAAAAAGACTGTCCCTTGTTAGAAGCTCTGTCAGTACCTGCTCCATTGTTTCTGCCAGGGAATCCATGAACGCACGGCTGTAGTGATCACTCCTGTACACCGCTTCAAATACGTATTTTCCGTTCTTTCTCCAAAGATACAGCCTCATTTCGTATTCGGACTCGTTGGCACGCAGGAACCCCATTCTGCGTTCTTCTCCGTCAAATTCCACATGATCCGCGATCATATCACCCTGATAGGCAAAAGCGATCGGCAAAACCAGTCCAAGCTCCTGGTTCATATCCAGATATGTGTAAAGACTGTGTTCCCTTCCCTGTGTGGTCTGATTATCCAGATCCTTTAGATATTCATCAACCTTTCTGTCCTCTCCGATCCTGCAGAGTATGGGTACAGTACGTACGAACATTCCGGCGCTTTTTTGGATCTTTTGGGTTCGGCCCGATGTGACGGAAGCGACTAAAGAAGATTCCAGACCGGAAAAAAGAGCAAGGGTGTATCCTGCCGCTCCGATAAATATTGTACTGGTACGTACTCCTGAAGCCGCCTTTTTTTCTCCGATCTTCGATGCATCAACTCTGTCAAACGGATAAAAGAACTGTGAAAAGCTTTCCTGTTTCAAAAAAACGTCAGGCTCGGGCGGCAGGTTCTCGATCCCGGAGAGAAGTTCCTGAAAATAGGACCTGTCCGAAGCGAAGAGATCGCTTTTTTCCTGTTCCCTTTCTGACACGGCAAATTCATAAGGCGAAAGATCCGCTTCACCGATCTCTTTTCCCTGAAAAGCTTCTTCATAATCCCGTACCATATTCTGGCGTGTTGTTCCGTCCATTACTATGTGGTGAAAGATCGTAAATATCCAGACAGCAGACGGTGCATCCACGATCAGAAGCCTGTAGAGTCTCCCGCCGTTCAGATCCATATTTTCATAATAATCTTCAGGTGCAGGATCATCCCGGTCCGTCTTCACATATTCTATGACAGCATCTTCGCCGCTGTCATATTTCCAGAGATTTCCATCCTCGTCCTGACCGATCCTTGCGGAAAAGATCCTGTGTTTCTTAAAAACTTTTCCGGTTGCTTCGGAAAGTCTTTTTTTTGTATCCTCCCTGTTCTCCCCGGTAACAGGCAGTTCCATGCTCCATCCTACCAGATAGGCGTTATTGCGGCCCGAATTCAAAGTACAGGCCAGATACAATGACATTTCTTCTTTTGAAAGTGGATATTTCCGACTCATATTTTCCCCCCGTTTCCCTATTGTTTCACGCGCCTTTATAAAGGCATATTTCCGTGTCTTTTAGCAGGATAGACTTTTTCCTTATTCTTGAAAGTCTTAATTGCCTGCAATATCCTCTGACGAGTTTCATCAGGAAGGATCACCTCATCGATCATCCCGATGGAAGCGGCATAATAAGGATTATAATAAGTGTCTTCATATTCTTTTTTATATTTCTCGATCAGTTTTTCAGGCTCATCCGACTCTTTGATCTCCTTTTTCTTCAGGATACTGACTGCCCCTTCCGCACCCATTATAGCGATCTCGGCGATCGGCCATGCAAATACATAATCCGCTCCAAGACTTTTTGAATTCATAGCCAGATAGGCTCCTCCAAATGCCTTTCTCAGTATCAGAGTGATCTTCGGCACCGTGGCTTCCGAAAAGGCGTAAAGCAGCTTTGCACCGCGCCGGATAATGCCGTCCGATTCCTGTTCGGGTCCCGGCATATAACCCGGAACATCAACAACGGTAAGTATGGGAAAGCGGAAAGCATCACAGAAGCGGATGAATCTGGCAGCCTTCTCCGAAGCAGCGGAATCCAAACAGCCCGCCATTTCCAAAGGCTGATTGGCAATTACACCTATGCTTTCTCCACCGACTCTCGCAAAGCCCACAATGATGTTTTTCGAATAGTCCCTCTGGACCTCCATAAAATAACCCCCGTCCGCAATGGTCAGCAGCACCGGTCTCACATCGTATGGTTTGCGGGAATTATCCGGAACAAGTGACTCCAGCCGATCCGAAAAATCCTCATGGATATAATCCTTCAGCGGTGGCTTTTCAAAGGAACTCTGGGGCAGATAATCCAACAGCTCCCGTACCTTTGCCAGACAGTTCAGATCATCATCATAACAGAAATGAGCCACGCCGGATCTTTCCATGTGAACCCGGGCGCCTCCCAGCTCCTTTGCTGTTATATCCGTTCCCGTCACAGCTTTCACAACATTCGGTCCGGTCAGATACATCTGGCCGTTATCCCGCTGCATGATAACGAAATCCATGAGTGCCGGAGAGTAACTTGCCACACCGGCGCAGGGTCCCAGGATCACGGCAATCTGAGGGATCACTCCTGATGCCAGCACATTCGCATGAAGGATCGCCGAGCAGGCATCCATGGAATATATCCCTTCATCAAGTCTGGCTCCTCCGCTGTCATTCAGGGAAATATAGGGAGCTCTGTGTTCTATGGCCAGCTGGATGAGCTGACATATCTTCCGGGAATTTCCCTTGCTGATGGTTCCGCCCATTACTGTAAAATCCTGGGAAGAAACAAAGACCTGCCTGCCGTTGATAAAACCATAGCCCACTACAACGCCGTCCCCGGGATAGTCCTTCCCGTGTGTCCCTTCTATAGGCACATCCGATATCTGAAATCCCGCGATCTCCACGAAACTGCCCTCGTCAAGCATGTATTCAATCCTCTCCCTGGCAGTCAGTTTTCCCTTTTCATGCTGTTGCCTGACCTTTACCTCTCCGCCGCCCGCATTAAGCTTCTTTCGGCGTTCCTTTAATTCCCTGCAATAATCAGGATTCCACATAGATACCTCCTAAACATAACACTTTGATATAACCTCCCGGCTTTAACGAACAGCAGGATTCCCTATCGTAAATAAGATAACACTTTATCGTAATTCTCCGGAATATGCGGAAACAGGCAGTCCCTGCAGTTCTTTTTGATCTTCCCGTTCTTCTCCGTCATTTTCGGATTTCCCGGGCATTCATGCTCGTATAACGGGCAGTAACAGAACAGGCAGTTGATATCCTTTACGCTTTTATGGCACGGGTAGAACTCGCATTCCTTATTTGCAAAAAATCTGCTTGAATTATCCATCTTTTGCCTCTTTCATCTTTTTGATGAACAGGTTGACAAACTCCGGCTGTGACTCATAGTAAAAATGCGGAAATCCCCATATCCCGTTGTTACGGATGATCACGCATTCCCACCTTTTGTCCCTGCCGGGCTTTTTTGCAGTGAGATCCTTCCCGCACGCAGTGCTTTCATAATAATGAAACTCATGTCCCCTCATTCCGGCAAGACTTTCAGCCAATACATCCGTACGCTTTTTATTGTTCGCACAGACTACCTCCATATACCCAAATCTTATCAGATGTCCCGTAAACTCACAATAACCGTCAATAACTCCTGCCATTTCATGACTGATCCCGTCCATGCCGGTTATCGCCCGGTGAAGGTACATGAATCCGCCGCATTCGGCAAGGCTTGGGATGCCCTGTTCTATCGCGTTCTGTATCGATTCTTTCATGGCGCAGTTTTTCGAAAGCTCCTCAAGATGATCTTCCGGATAGCCTCCCCCCAGAAGTATCCCGCATGTCCCTTCAGGCAGACGGGCATCCTTAAGCGGTGAAAAAAACTTTATCTTTACGCCTCGTTTTTCGAACGCATCGAGATTGTCCCTGTAATAAAAACAGAAGGCTTCGTCATATGCAACAGCAAGCGTAAGGCCTGTGTCCTCTGCCGGACATGCGTCATCGCCGGAGACATCCGTGATCGTTGTTGCCGATTCCATGATGTTTAGCAGCCCGTCCATATCCACATTTTTTTCAAGAAGCTCTGCGGCTGCTGTTATCCTGCCATGCAGATCTTCGATCTCTCCGGGAAGCATCAGTCCGAGATGCCTGCTCGAGACCGTGACATCACAGTTTTGCGGGAAAAATCCGAGAAGCCTGATATCGCCTCCGATACCGGCCAGCTCCTGTTCAAGAACAGATTTGAGATCATTGTAGAACCCCTCGCTGATCCTGTTTAAGATGATGCCCTTTATCAAACGGTTTGTATCATCAGCCAGGATGCCTTTTATTATGGATATGACAGTCCTCCCGATCCCCGATGCATCGACCGTAAGCACTATCGGAGTATCCGTCACGGAGGCGATCTCATAGCACGAACCATGGACAGAGGCTGCCCTCATGCCGTCGTATATTCCCATAACCCCTTCTGCCACGGCGTATCTGCTGCAGGCACTCACGGCTTTTCTGACACCTGCTTCACCCGAAAAAAAGATGTCAAGATTCCTGCCCTCCACTCCGAGCACTTTTTTGTGGAACAGCGGATCGATATAATCAGGACCGCACTTAAAAGAAACGGGAGCAAGCCCCCTGTTCTTCAATGCTTCCAGCAGAGCACACGTGACGGTTGTTTTTCCGCTGCCGCTTTTTGGCGCAGCGATCATTATCCTGTTAACTCTGTGTTCATCCATGTTCATTATCTCATAAAGTAAAAGAGAATATCCATACTGGATTCTGTGCCCTGAGCATATGATATGAACCGGCAGTCTGCGCGCAGCTTACCGAGATCATCACGGCTTCTTCATCCTCCGCCCCGTATTCCCTTATTATATCCCATGTCTCGTTTACAGTCTCAAGGGTGACGGCATTAATCACAAATCTTATCCCGCTGCCTTTCGCCCGTATGGCAGCAACGATATCCCGGAGCCTTCCGCCGCTTCCTCCTATGAAAACACAGTCGGGTTTTTCCATTCCGGGAAGAAGGTCTGCGGCATCTCCTTCAAGTACCGTTACATTGTCCGTCCCGGCCTTTTTGACATTCTCTTGTATCAGTCCTGCCGCGCCGGCGTCCTTTTCGATCGTGAAAACCCTGACTCCCGGATCCTGCATCGCGGCTTCTATCGCGACCGATCCCGTCCCGCCGCCTATATCAAAGACAACATCGTCCTCCCTGATCCCCATCCTTATGATGCTCTCATGACGTATGCATTCCTTTGTCATGGGAGTCTTTTCCCTTATAAGCTCATCGTCCTTTATTACTCTTATGAGCGGCCGCCTGCATGGGCAGTCATTGACGATCAGGAGACAGGCCAGACCGGCGCCGCTGTATTCCAGGGCCTGCGCAAAAGACATCTTTGTTATCTTCTCATCTTCATATGAAAGGTTTGTCCCGACCGCCATATATCCTTCGATCCCGCTGCTTTTGAGTTTTTTCGCAATCCTCGGAATATCTTTTTCTCCCGATATGAGCACGAAAGTTTTTGAGCTGTATCTTACCTTTTCAGCGAGTTTATAAAGGTCCGGTTCCGTATTCTTTCCGTGAAGACTGACAAGACAGGCATCATCATAGCTTACCTGCAAGGCCGCAGCCAGATATGAAAACGAGGATATCCCCGGCATCACACATATACCGATATCGCTGCGCCAATTCTTCAGGGCCTTCAGCATCTTTTTTGCGCCGCTGCTAAATCCGGTATCTCCGGAAAATACGATCGCCGCGTCTGTCTTCTGCTCTTTTTCAAGTACCGGGATGATCTCGTCTGCAAGATACATATCATATTTTCGCGGATGGGATATGCCCTGAAGCAGCCTTCCGGCTCCGAATACGATATCGCACTCAGCCAGCACATCCTCTGCCCCTGAAGTCAGACATCCGGCTCCTCCGGGTCCGATCCCGATAAGCGTGATGCTGATGTCTTTCTTTTCGCTGCCGGCATCCTTCCCGGTCACGAGCCTTATAGCCTCACTGACACTTACTCCCTCTTCCGCGCAGGGCCTTGAGATCACATAGACCTGCACACCCGCTTCGGCCGCAGCTTCAATCTTTTCCGCAAAACCTCCGGCAGCGCCGCTGTCTTTTGTTATCAGGTGCCTGATGCCAAACTGTTTTATTACCGCTTTGTTCATTTCCCGGCAAAACGGCCCCTGCATTGCTATCACATGTTCAGGTTCTATCCCGTTTGACAGGCACATATCAAGGCTTTCGGGAGACGGCAGTATCCTAACATAGGTCCTTGCCCTTGTCCCATCCGAAACATTTTCCAGATATTTTGCAAGTTCCTTGCTGCCGGTCGTAAGCAGTATGTTCCCTTCCGTTTCATCGACCGCTTTCGCACATCCGCTCATGTCATCAAAGGCGCGTACCGTCTCCGGAACTTTATCATCCCTGTCCCTGACAACCCTGATATATTCCACTCCGGCCTCAGCAGCCGCGCTTTTTATATTCCCGGTTGCCTCCGATGCATACGGATGGGTGGCGTCGATAACAAAAGCGCCTTCATCTCCGGCAAGCTCCGCCAGGAAGCCGGCCATCTGTGCCCTGTCCATGCGTCCTGTCCGTATGCGTGTGTACGGACCTTCGTCCATCAGGCTGCGCCCGTACTCCGTCGCTACACATACCGTATGCTCTGTCTTCTCTTTTGCGAGCATATCCGAAAGCGCGCGTCCTTCGGTTGTTCCCGCAAAGATCACTATCTTCTTCATATACCGTATCCTCTCGGTGTCACAAGACAGCCCTCAATAATCCTTGTCTGCGAGTTTCCGACAAAGACCGTGACAGACATATCCACATTCTCACCGGCAAGTTCGCTAAGCGTGCATATCTTTTTCTCACAGCCTTCCCTTCCAATGTTCCTGACATAGCCGCACGCCCGGTCAGGGGGGACTGACTCTAAAAGGACCCCGCATGCCTTCTTCAGATGCCCGGCCCTTCCGTTGCTTGCAGGATTATAGATCGCGATGCAAAGATCCGCTTCTGCCGCGCATTTAAGGCGTTTTTCTATGATCTCCCACGGTGTCAGAAGGTCACTTAAGCTTATCACGCAAAAATCATTTGCAAGCGCGGCGCCAAGCAGGGCGGATCCGCTAAGCGCGGCTGTCACGCCGGGTACTATCTCGACATCCGTAAAGCCTTCTTCACCCGCGATCTCAAGCATAGGGGATGCCATACCGTACACTCCCGCATCGCCGCTGCATATGAGCGCCACCGTCTTTCCTGCCTTCGCATACTCAAGGCATTTCCGGCACCGCTCAGCTTCACCGCGCATGCCGTTCTCATAGTATTCCTTATCGGGAAAATACTCTTTTATCAGCTGTATATAAGTCCTGTAGCCGCAAATGACATCGCTCCTGTCAAGTATCTCAAGCGCCTGTTGTGTCATCATTTTTATATCGCCCGGTCCTATGCCGGTCACATAGATCCTGCCCATAATCCTCCTCTTTCGACGATCGCCATTGTCATCCCGTCTTCCGCCTTCTTTTTTTGTATCAGCTTTGAACCGCCCCCTGCTCCAAGCACGGCGGCGCGTTCGCAGACATTATCAACCCCGACCGTTTCCGCTACGAACCTGGATGCGGAAAACTCACCCTCTGCCTTTTTAAGCAGAGCCGCGTCAAATGACAGTACCGGTATCCTGTACTTATCCCTGAGATATGTCAGGGCCTCCTCATCCTCTTTTTGATCGATGGTACACAATACGTAGACCTCACTGACATCTATGTGGTTTTCCCGAAGCGTTCCCGTAAAGAACCGTTCGACTGCCTCTTTGTCCCTGTTCTTTTTCATGCCAAGCCCGACAGTATATCTCTTCGGGGTCAGCAAAAGAGAGTATTCCCTGTCCGTATCATCCGCCACGATCACATCAGCTCCCTGCGATGGAGGAAAATCCTTGATGGATAGAGTGATCTTTTTTTCTTCGAGGGCTTTTACCGAAACTTTTTTTATTCCTTCCCGGTTGCTTATGTTCAGCCGCTTTTCGGCCGCGAACGAGTCTGCCGAAAAAGCATCGTTCACATCCGTCGATGTTGTTATCACGGGTATGGCTCCGAGAAGGTCCGCAAGTATCATCGCAAGCTTATTCGCTCCTTGCGCATGTCCTGCAAGTATCGGGATAACAAACCTCGCATTATCATCTATGACCACGACCGGGCAGTCGCTAAGCTTGTCTTTTGCCACACAGGATACGGCCCTCACGGCTATCCCGGCTGCTCCGACAAATATGAGCGCGTTTCCGGGCATAAACGAGTTTACCGTCCACTCTTCAAGCCTTCCGCTTTCCAGGCGGCACCCTTCTGCCGGCTTTATCCCCTTTCTGATGCTTTCGGTATTTATCCTGTCGATCACCTTCTCACCGTGATCGGTGAAGCATACTGCAAGTTTTTTCATATCTGGTTCCCTTCGGGATTTTGGGATGCTTTTCTGTACTGCGTTGAAAACGCCGGGTCATACAGTTTCGATCTTTCGGGGGCGCTGCATTTTACGGCTTCGCCCACAATTACGACCGCGGTCTTTGTGATCCCTTCCTTCTGTGCCATATCATGAAGGTTTCCCACCGTTCCGGTAACGATCTTTTCGTCATCCCAGGTAGCTTTATATACGATCGCGGCCGGAGTGTCCGGTGCATACCCTCCCTTTATGAGTTCCTCCGACAGCCTGTCTGTCATGCCGGCGCTTAAGTAAACCGCCATCGAGGCCCCATGTTCTGCCAGACCGACCAGGCTCTCTTTTCGGGGTACTTCGGTCCTGCCTTCAAGCCTTGTGATGATGAGCGTCTGCGAGATGCCCGGAAGCGTATACTCCATGTTCAGTCCGGCAGCTGCGCCAAAGCATGCGCTCACGCCCGGACATGACTCATAGGCTATGCCTTCCCTGTCCAGTGCATCCATCTGTTCCCGCACTGCTCCGTATATGCTCGGCTCGCCGGTATGGAGCCTTATGACTTCCCTGCCCTCTCTGTCCGCATTTATCATTACACTCACGACCTCTTCCAGGGTCATGTATGCACTGTTGCATATCTGCGGATCTTTTTTTGCATACTCCAGAAGCCCGGGATTGACAAGGCTTCCCGCGTATATGATCACATCAGCCTTCTCTATCAGTTTCATTCCCCTGACGGTTATGAGGTCCACTGCACCCGGACCGGCTCCGACAAACCGGATCATTTCATTTCTCCTTTCGCTTCATCCAGAAAGGCTTCGGCTTTCCCGGTCTGTCCGAGCAGTCCGTATTGGTTCGAGTATACAATGCACTGTACATCTGTCCTGCCTTTTGCCCTTTTATCAAGATAATACTTTATCCTGTCCATGATATAAGCAAAACACTCCCTTTCCACGCCTTCCCTTTTGTATACCGCTATGGCTTCCTCGGTCGACAGGCATTCAAGTATATCTTCTGCCACGCCCGCTTTGGCCCCGCTTCTTACTGCGGCGGCTGCCATGAGCTCCATCCTGCAGTCAGCCTCGCCTGAATGCGTATTCATGATCCCGCCCGATACCTTTATGAGCTTCCCGATGTGACCGCAAAGGAGCATTTTTTCAAACCCGAGCCCGGCAGCCATGTCTATCGTCTGCCCGATGAAGTTTGAGCATTTTACGGCCCTGTCCAGGTCATATCCGAAATGCTCCTTCATAAAATCCATTCCGTAGTTTCCGGGAGATACGACTGCGACCCCGGCACCCATGCATCTGACCTGACGGAGACTGACAAGTATCGTGTCCAGTACCGCCTGTGTGCTCATGGGTTCGACGATCCCCGTCGTTCCTATGATGGATATTCCTCCCTCTATCCCAAGCCGCGGATTAAATGTCTTTCCGGCCCTTTCTTCTCCGCCCGGCACCGAAACTTCCACGCGCAGGCCGCCTTCGTGATCGAACAGGTCCATGACCTGTGTGACTTCCTTTTCGATCATCTGTCTCGGGACCGAATTGATCGCCGCTGCCCCGACAGGCTGGTCTAGTCCCGGGCGCGTGACTTTTCCCACGCCTTCCCCGCCTTTTATGATCACGCGTCCTTCAGTCTCATTTTGCCCGGCCGGGCTTACGGATGCAAAAATAAGCATTCCGTCAGTCACATCCGGATCATCCCCCGCCTGTTTCCTCACTGCGCATCTGACGGATTCCTCGCCTATGACCGTCTCTTCCACGACTGTACGGTATTTCTCTCCCGCCGGAGTGTCGATCTCTATCTCATCTATCCTGTTCCCGCCAAGCAGCATGTATGCAGCTGCTTTCGCGGCAGCCGCAGCGCAGCTTCCGGTGGTAAATCCCTTCTTCATTCTCTGCTCTCCGTTTTATGAAATTCCTGCGGGGCCTGAAGATCGTACAGTACAGCGTTGCATATCGCGGCCGCGATGCTGCTCCCGCCTTTTCTTCCCAGGTTTATGATGTATGGCACATCCGATCCGATGAAAAGTTCCTTTGCGGCGGTCACATTCACGAAACCGACCGGGACGCCTATGACAAACTTCGGAATGAAGATCTTCTCCTCCATCATCTCATAGAGCCTTATGAGCGCCGTAGGCGCATTGCCTATAGCAAATATGATATCCCTTTCAAGTCCGGCCGCCCTCTCCATTGATACCGCAGCCCTTGTGATCCCTCTTTGGGCGGCCTCGACGATCACATCATCATCGGCCATAAAGCACATCGCTTCTCCCCCGAACGCTGCAAGCTTTTTCTTGTTGATGCCGGATAGCGCCATGTTTGTATCGGTCACTATGCATGCGCCGCCCCTGATCATCTCCTTCATGATCCCGACCGCTCCTTCGGAAAAAACCAGCGTTGAAGCGTATTCAGGATCGGCAGATGTATGGATGCAGCGCTTTGTTATGAAAGCAGTCTCTTCATCAAGCGTTATACCTGCCTGTTCAAGTTCCGATGTTATTATCTCAAAGCTTCTCTTTTCTATTTCATCCGGTCTGACCGTTTCAATCTTCATCTTCCATCTCCCTGAGGGTTTTTATGAAGCTTTCGTTTTCTTCCGGGCTCTTTACGGCTATCCTGTACCAGCCCTTCCCCAGTCCGGAAAAATCACTGCAGTCCCTGATAAGTATTTCCCTTTGAAGCAGCCTGTCATAAAGGTCTTCCGGGCCGTTAAAGAGGATATACGAAGCGTTGCCGTAAATAACCCTGTAATCCCGCTCCTCCAGTTCTTTTTCAAGCCGTGCCCGCTCCCTGCATATCACGCCATGCATGCGGGATAAAAAATCTCCATCCGATACGATCCCGATGCCTGTCCTGATGACTTCTTCACTGACGACAGGCAGGTTCCACTCGGGAAGCTGCGCTGCTATACGCCTGATATTATCAGCAGCTGACATGACATATCCCGCCCTGATGCCCGGGACGGCAAGGATCTTGGTAAGCGACCTTATTATACAGAGGTTCCCGTACCCTGAAAGCAGCTTGCTGCTCCTGCGCTCCGGGTCGGGATATGCCTTATCGGACATGGGATAAAAGCTCTCATCTAGTATGACCGCGGCACCGGCTTTTGCTGCCCTGTCAAGCAGTGCCGTAAGTACGCCCTCATCCATGTTGACTCCGGAAGGATTTGCCGGATCGCATACAAAGACAATATCCGTATCATCCCCTATTGCCCGAACATCTTCCGCCGTTATGCTAAATCCGCTCTCCCCGCCAAGGATATGTGAAGTCACATGACATCCGGCAGCGTTAAGCGCATGACGGTATCCTGCAAAACAAGGGTCAAAGAGCAGCGCTTCTTTGGGGGCTGCAGCGCGAACGCAGGCAAGTATGAGTTCCGATGCACCGCATCCGGCCCATACATTATCCGGCGTGATTCCCGATACAGAGGCTATCGCCGCCCTTACCTCCTCCTGCAGGGTATCCGGGTATGCCCCGGCCCTTTCGGCAGACCTTATGATTGCGCCGGCTGCTTCTTCCGGCATTCCCAAGGGGTTCAGGTTTACCGAAAAGTCCAGTTTTACTTTGTTTCTGTAAATATCTCCGCCGTGTCCCATCTCATCATTTCCGAATAACTGCAGCCATGACTGCCAGTATGACAGCCGAAACGACCGCTTCCGTCACGAACATCAAAGCATTCGCCCTTTTGATATCTTCTGCTTCCGCCATCCGCACCTCATCCCCGATAGCAGGTTTTTCAACGCTCACTCCCTGATATGTATGTGTCCCGCCAAGCTTCAGTCCAAGCGCGCCCGCGCATACGCTCTCTGTCTGCGCCGAGTTCGGTGACAGGTGGTTCATTCTGTCCCTTTTCCAGATCCTGAATGCGCCCGACGGATCGAATGAGCGCGAAAAGAAAGATAATACGCGGCATCCGAGAATCATTGCCAATGCGCTGATCCTTGACGGAATGAAATTGAAAACATCATCCGCCTTCGCGGCAAAATATCCGAAAGAGAAAAATCTTTGGTTCCGGTATCCGATCATGGAATCCATCGTGTTGACGGCCTTGTACACCATGCCGAGTACCGGTCCTCCGGCTGCGGCAAAAATCAGCGGCGCGATCACCCCGTCCGAGGTATTTTCCGCTACTGTCTCGACCGCAGCCTTTGTGATCTCTTCCTCAGACAGGTTTTCTGTATCCCTTCCTACTATCATCGAAAGAGCAAGGGTAGCGCCTTCCCTGTCGTGTCCTGAAAGCCTGCGGTACACCTTCATGCTCTCCGTACACAGGCTCTTTGCTGCAAGCGCATAAGCTGTCAGTATGGCTTCGGCTGCAATCCCGGCATATCTGTTCACCCGGTATGCCGCATACATCAGCGCTGCCGTTAAGGCTGCGGTCAGAAGGATCACTATCCACCACAGAAGCATGCCCCGCCTTTTCTCGCTTTTATTATCCCCCTGTCCGCTATGACCGTCGCTTTGTCCGTCTTCCTTTTCCGGCCCGAGAAGCCTCCTTACAAGCAGTGAGATGAGCCGTCCCATAGCCCTTACCGGATGCGGGAGGAAATGCGGATCACCTGCTGCCAGATCGATCAGTATCCCCAGTATCAGTCCTGCTATATGATTTGACATGAATTCCTTCATCATCCGTCTCTTTATGTGTTCCCCGTCAGGTCAAACATCCTGTCTGCGATATCACGGAGTCTTTTATTAACGATACCGAGCAGTTCCACATACAGCCCTGTCTCCTCATCAAATCCGTCTTCCATGGTATATTCGTTTGTTACTATGATAAGGTTGTGTACCTTTCCTGCAAGGCCTGCTATGTCATCTGTCACTTCATCGGCAAACGCGCTCTTTTCAGATATGTCAGACAGAAGAAGCGTGATCCTGTCCGGCCGGTCATGCAATACATTCCCTACCAGATTCGATACGCACTCCAAAAGCACAGTCACCTCGCCGGGATTTATGATCTCATCTGCGATACAGGACAGCCCGCTCTGTCTTTCCATGGTGACAAAGCCCTTTCCTTCCCGCATCTTCCGGTGTTTCTCCACTCTCTTCCTGCCCTCATCGTCACAGACCTTCATCGTGGCCAGATAGTATCTGTATCTGTCACCGGTCTGCATCGCCAGTTCCTCCGCAAGGGCTGATTTTCCGCTGTCAGCAGTCCCTGTTACAAGCACTGTCATGTTTCATGCCTTTCATATTTTTCTATAGGCGTTCCTTCAAATGCAGTCCCGCCGGAATACAGGGAAAAGGCCATGTCGATCAAAGGGAACAGCATGACAGCGCCCGTCCCTTCGCCCAGCGCCATGTCCGCATGAATGACAGGACGGAGCGAAAGCTTCTTTAACGCAGTCTTCATCCCCTTCTCCCTGCCGTTATGTGAGGCTATCATATTATCCCTGCAGCCGGGCCGCATCTTTTCCGCAGCAAGAGCAGCCGCAGCGCTTATCAGTCCGTCGATGACTATGGGAACGCTGCACACAGAGCCTCCGATGAACACTCCGGCAAGCGCGGCTATATCCAGCCCTCCGAGGCAACGCAGCATCTCAAAAGCATCTATAGCTGAACCGGCCTGTCGATTAGCATACAGGTCCAGTCCCTCTTCTATCACCTGTATCTTTCTCTCCAGCCCCTCATTTGTAAGACCTGCGCCCCTTCCTGTAATATCGCGCGGTTCCGCGCCGGTAAGAGCGCACAGCAGCGCCGTGGCAGTCGTGGTATTCCCGATCCCCATCTCACCGGTTGCTATCAGGCCGTACCCCTTTTCACAGCACCGCCTGACCGCATCTATGCCTGTATCTATCGCTTCCCTGCACTGTACGGCGCTCATTGCCGGTTCTTTTAAGAAATCCGCCGTACCCCTGCAGATCTTTTTGTTTATCACCCCTTCCGGTGTATCGCCCTCTATCCCCACATCATAGGTGAATATATCCAGCGGATAACCGGCGCTCATCACTCCGACGCTGCTTAAGCGTTTTCCCATAAGCGTCGCAACCTCCCTTGTGACACTCTTTCCTGTCTGGGATACGCCTTCACTGACCACGTCGTTATCGGCGCACATTATAATAAGAGCCTTCTTTGATATCTCCGGTATAATACGGCCCTGAATCGAAGCGATCCTGCATATGATCCCTTCAAGCTCCCCGAGACCGTCTACAGGCTTTGCGATCGAATCCCACCGTTTTTTTGCAAGTTCATAAATCTCATCTTTTGTCATTGCCAAGCCCCATGATCTCATATATGCGGTCCATATCGAGATTCTCCCTCAGGCATTTCGCCAGCAGATCGTACTGTCTGTCCTTGTATTCAGCCTGGTCGGTTGCCTCCGCCACATTTATCGTCTTTCCCCGCGAAACTGCGATCTTCTCAACGACCGGAACAAATATGTCCCGCCTGTCAAAGAATCCATGGATATACGTGCCGTATACATTCCCCCTGCAGTACCCTGTCCCGCCGGAAGTAAACTCCGTAAGCTCAGTGCACGGACGGGTCCTGCCCATGTGTATCTCATACCCGCTGACCTCAGTATTCTCCATGCCGCAAAGAATCCCGGTTGCGCCGCTTATGCTGCAGGTGATGTTCGTCCTCACCTTTTCCTTTTCAAGCACGGTTTCAACAGGGAGCAGTCCGAGTCCCTCTTCGGCCCCGCCGCATTCAGTTCCGTCTGGATCTTCGATCAGCCGGCCAAGCATCTGGAATCCTCCGCATATACCGAAGACACATGTCCCCGAAGAGGCTTTTTCCAAAACTGCTCCAGCAAGTCCGTTTTCCTTTATATGCTTAAGATCCGCTATGGTATTCTTCGACCCGGGTATTATGATCATATCCGGATCCTCGAGTCCCGACGGTTCGGAAACATACCTTACCGACACCCTCTCAAGCTGTTCGAACACATTAAAGTCCGTGAAATTGGATAAGCGCGGAAGCTTTATGACTGCTATGTCAAAATCTTCTGCCACGCTTTGCCCAAGCCTTTCCGACAGTGAATCCTCGTCGTCAAGCTTTATGTTCATATACGGTACAACGCCGATGACTCTTACCCCGCCCCTGTCTTCGAGTATCCTGATCCCGTCTTCAAAAAGCTTTGCATCGCCCCTGAATTTATTGACGATAACACCGCCTATCCGGCTTCGCTCATCCGGTTCAAGAAGATCGAGCGTACCGAGGATCTGGGCAAACACCCCGCCCCTGTCTATATCACCTGCAAGTAACACGGGTGCATCGACCATTTCGGCAAGGGACATATTGACTATGTCATCTTTTTTCAGGTTCATCTCCACCGGAGAACCTGCGCCTTCGATCACGATGATATCGGCGCTTTCGGCCAGGCTGTCATATGCGCTGAGTATATCTTCCGTAAACTCCTTCTTGTGGCTGTAATACTCTGCCGCGCTCATATTTCCGACCGGTTTTCCGCCGACTATGACCTGGGACTTTGTATCTTTCGTCGGTTTGAGAAGTATCGGATTCATCGCGGCGCACGGCCTGATCCTGGCGCATTCGGCCTGCATGACCTGGGCCCTGCCCATCTCCAGTCCCTCTTCGGTGATATATGAATTCAGCGCCATGTTCTGGGATTTGAACGGCGCGACTTTATATCCGTCATCGGAAAAGATCCTGCACAGGCCTGCAGCTATCACGCTCTTTCCGACATTTGACATCGTCCCCTGGATCATGATCGCAGCCGCTTTTCCCCGGCCATGAAATTTCGAACTGTGGGTAAAACCCTCGTTTTCTTCTGCTGTTTCTTTTGCAATTTCTTCAGTTTCCATACCTGCTGCTGCAGTTTCATCCCACGGCATCTGCCCGAGGATCTCCGTATCGGTACCTTCGATATGATACAGTTTTCTGATGAAGCTCTCTTCGAACACCTCCTGCGCAGTGCCGATGCGCTGCACCTTTCCCTCTCCGAGCGCTATCACGGTATCCGAAATATTCCGCGCGATCTCAAGTTCATGGACAGACATGAGCACGGCGGTGTTCCTTTCCTTTGCAAGCTTTCTTATCTTCCAGAGGATATCTGCCTTGTGCCTGATATCAAGGTATGATGTCACCTCATCAAGAACAAGTATCTCCGGTTCCTGGCAGATCGCCCTTGCAAGCAGCACCCTCTGTTTCTGCCCGTCACTGATCTCATCAAACAGCCTGTCAGACAGTTCCTTAGTACCGGTCCATTCCATGGCCTCTTTTACTTTGCGCCTGTCCTCTTCTGATAATATGCCCAGCATACCCGTGTACGGATAGCGTCCGGTCTCAACGACCTCCCTGCATGTCATAAGCTCGCCCCTGACCCTGTATGTCATGACAAGCGACACCCGCTTTGCGATCTCGGACGCCTTTAGCCATGACCTGTCGTCATCTCCAAGGTAAACCAGTCCTCCCCTGTCCTTTAGTTCCCCGGTCAGGGTTTTCAGCAGTGTTGTCTTGCCGCAGCCGTTAGGTCCGATAAGGGTAACGATGCTTCCCGGGATGACTTTCATGCAGATGCCGGTTATCAGGTCACTCTTATAGCCGATATTCAGTTTTTCCGTCCGAATCCCTTTTGACATCAGCTTCTGTCTTCCCTTTGTCTGCTGTTTCTTGTGATCATGAGATATATGATGACCGGCACGAGAAAGACCGCAGTAACGGAACTTATGCTCACCTCCACCGGCGCGAAGAGGGATCTGGCGATCAGGTCACAGAAAAGCGTTACCGCCGAGCCTCCCAGAAAACTGGCGGGTATCATCACATGGGCCTCGTCCGTTCCTATGCACATCCTTACAAGGTGCGGAACGGCTATCCCGACAAAAGCCACGGGTCCCGCAAAAGCCGTCACGCATGCGGCAAGAAGGCTTGATATGATTATCAGCATCACCCTCAGCATCACTATGTTCACGCCGACACTCCTCGCATACGCCTCGCCCATCCTGTATGCGCTCATCGGTTTTGAAATAAAGACAGTCAAAAGCAGGCTTGCAGTTATTATCACTGCCATGACTTTCAGCTCATCCCAGTTGATGCCGGACAGGCTTCCCATAGACCAGTTATGCAGGTTGACTATATTCGAATCATCCGCGAAAGTTACCACAAGATCGGTAACTGCAGAACAGATGTAACCCGTCATTATCCCGCACACAACCAGTATGCTCATGTTCCTCACTTTCATTGATATTGCAAGCACGAACAGCATTGCCGCAACTGCCCCGGCGAAAGCCGACAGCACCATCATATTAAGCCCGATGCTCATTCCCCTTGATAAAAAAAAGATCATGGCCAGCGCCACGGCAAGCTTTGCCCCGGAAGATATCCCGAGCACGAAAGGGCCGACTATGGGATTGGCAAAAAATGTCTGCAGCATATAACCCGAAAGCGCAAGCGCGCCCCCCAGCAGAAAGGCCGCAACAGTCCTCGGCAGCCTGATGTTGAAAATGATGCTTTCATGCATGGCATCCGGATTTTTCCCGGTCATCATACCAAGAATCTCGAAAGCCTTAACATCCGAGCTTCCAAGCAGAATGTTCAGCCACACCAGTGCAGCCGCAAGAGCGCCCGCCAGTACAAAATATAAAATGTATCTTTTCTTTCCTGTCATCATTCCAGTCTGTTCAGATATGAATAGTTCCTGTCCACGCCGTTTTCAACATCGTTCAGATCCCTCATGAATTCGGCCATCCCGCTCACCTGCTGGAAAAGGTTCCTGTCTGTGCAGTAGACTTCCGATTCCTTTACGGCCCTGAAATCCTTAAATAACGGGTTTTTATCAATCAGTTCCTCCACAGAGCGGATCTCCCCTCCGATCGTGCTGTTATAGATGATGATATCCGCCTGAGATGCCCCCTCGTAGAAATCCTCCATCTGCATGTTCAGGGTGGACAGTGCGCCTTGTCCGTCCCCTGCATTTTCAGGGACATAATGTCCTCCGGAAATCTCTATCATTTTGGTTATATAATCCCCGTTCCTTCTGACATTTATGAGCCCGTTTGCCGTCACATGGAAGAATGCGACTGTCTTTCCCGTATCGGGTGCGTCTTCAAGAAGCGGTCTGATCATATCCATCTGTCTTTCAAAATAGTCCTCCGCTTCGGATTCCCTATCAAAAAGCACCCCGTAAAGCTTTATCCATTCAAGCCTTCCGAGCGGGTGATCTTCGTAGCTTGATGTCTCAACAAGCACCGGGATGCCCAGTTCTTCCAGCTTTGTCATCACTGCAGGCTCATGGTAGATCATCGTGTTCTCTATGGCCAGGCCGCATCCGGATTCCAGGATGAGTTCATAATCGGGAGCGCTGTATTTTCCGGCATACAGGATACTTCCGTTCTTCATCGCTTCCTTTGCCTCATCGATGTACCAGTCACTTTCCTTTGTCCCGGACAGCTTTACCGCGTCAAGCGCGCCGCAGGCGTTTATCAGGTCCATTGCCGAAGTTGATACAAGATATGTGCATTCGACAGGTCTGGAAAGCACCCTGACTTTTTCCGCAAGATCTTCCGGTATATCCGCCCCTTCGGGAACGAGCAGATAATCACCCGAATTGGCGATGGAGATATAGTCAAGATCTCCGTATCTGTCGATTGTAAATCCTTTGGCATACTTAAGATCGCATGTGCCTGTCTTTTCAAATCCGGCATCCTTAAGCGCCTTTTCGACCGCTGCCGGATCAGTGGAGGCATCATAGCTTTCCTCCTCCTTACTGCTGCTGTCTTGCCCCCAAAGGATCGTGTACTCTATCTCATGGGGGACGCTCATCGCAACCGTATCGGCTGTGACTTTAAGCGGCTCTTCGGTATTGTCTATCCCTATGGTAAAAGTCGATGCTCCCCCGGGATTTTCGTTCTCATACCGGATGCCGCCTGCGATCATATAATCATAGTTAGTGCTGCTCCACACAAGTTTTGCAGTCAGTTTTCCGTCTGTTTCGGTAACCTCTACCGGAGATAAGATATGGGCTTTTCCGGTTCCGCCCTCCATGGTTATGTCAACCATTCTTGTCCCGGCAGCATCCGTTTCAGCGGAAGTGACCCCCTGCATACTGCAGGAGGTCATGACCGTCATTACAAGCAACAGACAGAGTACTGTCTGTATTATTCTTTTATCAGCGCATATCTTTGTCATTTTTTATACAGGGGAGGAGACCACTACCTTATGATCGTACCACTTGCCCTTTGTCCCGATGAGCGCAAGATCAAATTCCTCATCAAGAGCCGGAACGGGCACATCAAATCCGTTTACTGTCTCAGTCGTTCCGTCGCTGTATGTAACCTCATCTTTGGTCGGCTCTAGAAGCTTCGCACCGTCCTTTTTGGTATCGGCTGCTTTGCCCGGGTAAAGGTTTACTATGTTCTCGGATGCAAGGCTTACATGGATGACCATCTTTCCGTCCTTTACCGTCAGCGTTCCCATGTCATCATACGCTTCATTGACATGAAACATCGAACTGTCTGTCGTAAACTTTGCCTTGTATTCGCCGTCCGCAAGATCTGAAGCGGCAGCCGTAGCCCCGGCTTTCACCGTACCGTTCCCCGCAAGGGCTGCTGCGGTATGCGCGACATAAAGATCCTGCACGGCTTTGATCCTTCCAAGACCCTCTATCTGGCAGTCTACCGAATCGAAAGCTCCTGAAGCGGTGAACATGCTCTTCCATGAATCCTCGTCATCACCGGCCATGTCGTTGTTTGCATGGTCACCGGCTACGACCATGAGGGGACGCAGGATGACCTTCTTGTATCCGGCTTTTTTGACTTCTTCTATCACATTCTCACAGGCAGTCTCTTCAGGCTCTCCTTCGACCGTTCCTATAAACACGTTCCCGTAGCCGAGTTCCTTCATCTGTGTTGCCATCTGGCTGTAGGTGACTTTTGCTGTATGTGCCGTGCCATGGCCCATCAGCACAAACGCAGTCCCGTCTTTGTCGGCAGCTTCAAGCGAATCAAATCCTGCAGATTTTACGGCCTCTGCTGCTATAGCTTCGGCTACCGCTTTCTTATCCTCGTTGATTACTGAAGCATCGCTGCCCACTTCACCTAAAAGAGGCTCAGCTACCGATACGCTCTCAAACCTGTCGCTGTACTTTGCAAGCGCCTCCGTAAGCTCGTCATACTCCGCCCCGTGCATGAGATGCGTCGGCTGTACGACAAGGTTCTTTACGCCGTTAGCAGCAGCGCGGTCAAGCGCCTGTTCAACATTATCGATCTTTTCA
This sequence comes from Lachnospiraceae bacterium, assembly GCA_017614155.1. GTDB lineage: Bacteria > Bacillota > Clostridia > Lachnospirales > Lachnospiraceae > NK4A144. Next base: position 77,236 of record JAGACK010000051.1, on the reverse strand, counting down.
CCGTCCCTTGCCTGAACATGGTTGATGATGATCTGCGCGGTAAATGCTCTCCTGACGCTCCAGTCGGGATTGGCCTCGGCTATGGCTTTTTCAATGCTTGAGATGTCCTTTGCGCGGCTGTCATTGAATGATGTGCCAAAGCTTACGACAAGTATCTCATTCTCTCCGATATCGTCCGAATTGAGCGGGTCATCAAGGGAAGCATCTCCCGTATCCCTTCCAAAGTAATCCGGATCCGCTTCTTCGCCCTCAACAAGCTCCTTCTGCGCATCGGTAAGCGCATCCCATTTGGCTTTTGCTTCTTCGCACAGTGCATCTGTCTCGTCCGTTCTTTCCTGTACATAAATGGCATCTATGAGCGCTGCCACTTCAGCTGCCTTTTCCTCATCCGATGCTTCCGCTGTTCCTGACTCTTTTTCGGTCTCATCCCCCTCCAGAGCCTCTTCTGTCCCGGACTCTTTTGCGGCCTCATCCCCGGTCTGCTGCCCGGAAGGGTCCACTGTGGCGCTGCATCCCGAAAAAACTGTTCCTGCAAAAAGCAGGGCGGCCATTACTGTCGTGATCACGATCTTTCTTTTCATTTCTTTTCTGTCTCCTTTTTTGAATAATCTTTCTGACCACGAAAAAACCCGTCGGTGTTTACCAACGGGCTGTACTCCAAATGACCTCCACAAAACCGGGCCTGACGCCGGGCCCCTGCAGGATGGATAATGTACAACCAGTTTCTCGTGGCCTGAAGCAAAATGCTTCCGTACAAAGACAAGGCAGGTCTCCCGACTTGAGCAGATACCATGACGCCTTCCCGGTATTCCCAGTGACATATTGTCATGGCTTACTGATGCTGTTACGGTGACGAGTTCGTACAGGACTTTCACCTGTTTCCCTTTTCACCCGGACCGGATCCGCAAGGATCTCCGGACACCTTATCTTAACAATATTTCCTATGAGATACTAACACATCGCGAAATCAGATTCAACCGTATGACGTCACCTTATGAAACCGGCACAGACCCTATCACGCCTTTGTGAAGAACACCGTAAACTACTTCTTTTGTAATGGCTCCGTTCAATGGCTTGGTGATATAGTCATCTATACCTAATTCACGTATTTTCTGAAGTGTTTTCGCGCTTTTGTCCCCGGTCATAAGAACTACAGGCATATCATATATCTCCCGAATCCCGGAATACAGTTCAAAGCCGTCAATATCCGGCATTTTCAGATCAAGCATTATCAAAGATATCTTTGTCTCTTTCAGTACAGAGAATACTTCCTCCTTGCTTCTTGCACTATATACCCGGACTTTCTCCATTCCCTTGAGAATATGCTCAACAACCATTAAGGTCATCTTCTCATCATCAACAACAAGGATATTGTCGATTTCCTTTTCTTTCTGCTGAAGATCATAGGTTTTGTCCTCATCGATTATAGATAACATTACATCAGCGATTTCCGGATCGAACTGGGTACCTTTGCCCTTTTCAATTTCTTTTCGGATCACATCCTGCGGTAAAGCTTTACGGTAGCTTCGATCGCTGGCCATGGCATCATATGAGTCCGCAACAGCAATGATCCGGGCGATCTCAGGAATGTCTTTTCCTGAAAGACCATTTGGATATCCCTTTCCGTCATACCGCTCATGATGATATTTTGCGCCATACCCGACTCTTTCATCTTCATGGATACCGCATAAGATATGGTATCCGCTTACAGGATGGATCCTGATCTGGTCAAATTCCTCCTCTGTAAGTTTCCCGGGCTTATTGATCACATCCTCCGGCACGCGGATCTTTCCAATATCATGCAGCACTCCCGCATAATAAACGATCTGCTGTTCCTCTTCGGATTTTCCCATCCTCCGCGCAAGCTCCACCGCATATTCTGCCACCCTCTGCGAATGACCGCTGGTATATCGATCCTTCGCATCAATCGTGGTCGCAAGAGACCGGGTGACATTCATATTGGTTATCTTTGCCCTCTGAATGCTATCCTGCTCTCTCAGCTGTCTGTTCAGCTTGTTCAGTATCTGTGCCATAAATGCGGATATGCAGATACCGATGATGATCGCCGTAAATGCGGCAATAATAAAACTACGGAGAAGTCCGCTGACATTACGCAAAAGCTCGTTCCTGTCTGTAGCAATGCCCACATGCCATCCGGTGTTATTCATACGCGCAATAACAATACCCCGAGTAACGCCGTCATAGTCTTTTATGAAAACCGTTTCCCTCGAATCGGTAATGATATTATCCACCACTTCTGCATAAGGAGAATCAGGAATGGACATGATATTGGGCGGTGTATCGTCATATGAATATGCCTCATACGGATGCACGATCATCCCCATGTTCTGATCCACAAGAAAAGCATAACCATTTGTCGCTACATCTGCCCCACGGACAATATCGATCAGTGTATTCACAAAAACATCCACTGCCAGGATACCCTGCAATTCATCATCCTTATAAACCGCTTTTGAAATCGTTATTATCGAATATCCGGAATCAGAGTCCTTGTAGGGTGTGGAATAGAACAATTCTCCCGTTTCAGCCGCCACCTTAAACCAGTCCCTCTCATGGGCGTAATCCATGGATCCGTCCGGCATAAAATCAGATGCACACGCCATGCTGTTATCAGGATATGTAAAATAGATATCGTACATATACCCGCCTGTATTTAAGCGTGAAAAACTATCCGCAAGATATTTATGAAATGTCTCATAATCCTGCTCATACATACCGTTCAGTGTGATCTCCACTGCCATAGTTTCCACGATGGTTGCCTGTGAGTTTAGCCATGCGGTAAGCTCCTGGGCATATTTGTCCGCCTGGACGCTATAGCTGTCCTCCAGCTGAGAAGCCATTGTATCTCTCGCTCTCCTGTAGCTGATCATCAAAAGCAGTCCGACGCTGATAAGCACCACAAGAACGATCATAATTGTCATCTTAAAATACAAGCTTTTCATCCGATTCTTCCCCTGATCGCATAAATCATTCTCATCACCAGTATAGCAAAAACCGTTAACACGCAGGTAATCAGCTTCCGATCCGTATATTTGTTATAGCGACCTGATCACCGGTGATCGCTCCATATAACGGCTTATCACTTCTGTTTAGCCTGACCAGAACCTTAATAGCCATTCCGGCATTTTCAGTCATAACCGTTACTGTATCATTCTCGGCCCTGAATATGACCTCAGCATCATACCCCTTGCGATTGCGTTCTTTCCACATATCCCAGCCGCCAAAATCTATCTGCGGTAGAGAAGTGTGTTCTACCTCAATCCCCGGATCACATTCCCATACTTCCCCGTCCAGTCTGATAAGCGCAAGTTCATCGTAATTATTTCCTTTTACCTTTCCGTCATCTGAATAGAACAATTCAATGAACGGGCAATGCCAGATAAGCCTCGAAGTGGGAAGGCTCTTTGTATGAAATGACACTTTAAGATCCTCTTTTATTTCAAATCCTTCTGATGAAGCAGTATGATAGCCGTCTATCTGAACATTGGGAATATCGCCGGCCGGGCCGTCTAAAAAACTAATCTCTTCAGCTATTCTCGGAATGTAGTCATCAGGCACTTCATCCTCTGCCCGTTCTATGTTCAGATCGCTTATTATGCATTGTTCTCCGGTTAATGCAATATACATATATCTGGTACTGTCAGGAAGCGCGATTATATTCTCATACGACCTTTCTTTCCCGATGATCCTTACAAGAGCATGGTCTTTTTTCTTTACTGCTTCTACCCTGTATTCGAAGTCCTTTGTTATATCATCCGCAGTATTATCTACAGCTTCTGTCCTGATCTTCCGGGCGCCCGCCGTATTGGACCCGCCGTCGAACCTCAATTCGCCGTATTCAAAATAATTCAGATTTTTTCTTTCCCTCTCGGTATCATGTGTGCGTCCGTCAAGCGAATCAAATATAACCAGTGATGCAGATCCCGAACCGTTTTTTCCTGTATTTTTAACGGACATCCGAACTGTTGTCATAAATGGTGTGATCAGGATCCCTTCTGATATTGCGCTTCTGTATTCTTTGATAACAAGTTCATCATTTCCGACTAGTTCCCTGATCGTTTCACGCTCGCGCATATCGTATTCCGAATCCAGATCTATCAGGTGAAGCATATGTCTGGCATAAACCGGATCAAACTGCGTGCCTGCTCCCTTGACTATTTCCTCCCGAATCAGCTGCTGCGGAATGGCATCTCGATAGCTTCTCGTCGATGACATTGCATCATAAGCATCAGCTACGGAAATGATCCTTGCTATCTCCGGAATATCCGTACCTTTAATTCCGTATGGATATCCTGTTCCGTCATAACGCTCATGATGACATTTCGCGCCTATACTTAAGTATGGGAACTCATCTATGCTTCTGAGTATCTGGTCACCCAAAACAGGATGCTGTTTTATCATCTCGTATTCTTCATCTGTCAGTTTGCCGGCTTTGTTTATAATACTTGCAGGAACACCGATCTTTCCGACATCATGCAGAAGCGCTGCGTAAAAAACCTCATCCCGCTCCTCTTCGCTCAGATCATTTGCCTCAGCAAGCTTTCTTGAATACTCCGCTACCCTTCTTGAATGTCCGTGGGTATATTTATCTTTTGTATCAATCGCGTTAACCAGTGCCGTAGCTGTCTGTTCAAAAAGATTCCGCATCTTTTTCTGGTCGTCTTCCAGTCTCTTCTGGCTGAGATATATGATTATAAGAGTTATAATAATAAAGACGGCAGAGAACACGCCCGGGATCGTTGCGGGATTATGTCCCATAACAAACCCCATGACCAATCCCGGAAAGCTGATCAGTTCAAGCACGATCGCCACAATGAACCCGCGCTTCCTGAACAAAAGCACCGTAATGATCAGGCACATACTGCCAAGGTATGAAAAAACTCCCGTCAGCGAGGAAACAGGCAATTCTATCGATCCTAACTGAATGATCTGTTTGGAATTTGCAGAATATGTGGTGGAGTAGTTGAATATCCCAAAAACGATGACAGGTATTATGATCGTGAGTATCGACATCTTTCCGCGAAGCGAAAAAAACTTTCGTATGCCCGCGCTATTCTGATCTTTTCTTTCCATAAACTCAGAACCTCTTATATTTAAACAGAACAAGCAGCTCTTTCCGTAAATGTCTTTCCTTGTATTATACGCCCCACCTATGTTGATTATCAACAATTGCAACAACCTGGGGTCAAATGATCGCAGGAGATGGGGTTCGGGCCGTATCCGAACCCCAAAATATAAGACCCGGCTTTTTCAAGCCGGGTCTTATATTTTAAAATGTATATCTTATCCACAAAATATCCATGAACAATATCCCGTTGTTCCGGATCTGACAAATCTGATCTTGCATGTGCTTTTGACGGACTGCTGATATATTTTCAGAAATCCATCTCCCTCTTTGAGAACAAGGCAATAGTCACGCCGACGGATATCCCAATATAGATCACGCATCCAAGTACCAGCGTCATTATGCCGCCTGCTGTCATACCCAGCACTATGCTGGAATACCCGGATTCAACCATACCGCCGAAAAACCACCTGTCAAGATGAAGCGAGCTTAAAAGCTTCGATGAGGACGAGGCGGTATTTATCACTATGGGCATTATCATGTGAAGTACAAGGAGAACGAAAACTCCTATGGGAATATTCGCATTCACAAACAGAATGATAGACGCTATGGATGTATATCCCACGGACTTTACCGCACCTATCATGATATAGAGCACAAGTGCGAAGGTTTCTTCGGATGTCATGCCGGCACCCATGATAAGCCCTGCTATAACAGCTTCGATCGCAAAGATCCCGAACAGGATCACAGACAGTATTATATTATCTATAAGCTTTGATATGATAAGCCTGTTTCTTGACACTCCTCTTCCAATGGCACAGGTCATGGCCATTGCCCTGAATTCATCTCCGTAGACCCCCAGGAATATAAGAGTGCTGAGTATCAGCGTATAGAGCGTCACCTGCTGCTGTACGGTATAGATATAGGCGTACCCGTTCCAGCTTACGAAACGCTGGGTTATGGCAAGCAGGACTACAAATGCCAGGATGCAGATAAGTGCTATCCAAAATCCCTTTTTCTTTATAATCCTTCTAAGATCACCTTTAACAAGATTAATCATAGTTCCAGCTCCTTTCTGTTAAACGTGAATGCCGTCGCGCCGATAACAACCACGATAATAACAATGGCCACTATAAGCATTCCGGGAAAAGATCCTGCGGAAATGGCGCGGTAGGCATCCTCCGTAAGTCCCGAAAGCGATATATCGTAGAGCCCTATCTTCAGCTTATACTGTATAGCCTTAAGTATCCTGTCAAAAAACATCAGCATGAAAAGATCGATCATCAATCCTCCCGCTATGCTGAAGGACATCATCATGAAAAAGGCCGAAATGGCAAAATAACCGCAGGCCTTTACCACTATTAAAAGAGCGTATACAAAAAGCATCACGCTCTGTTTTTCACTGATGGGAAGTCCGGTTAATGCATCCTTGATAAATATGATCACTGATAAAAGCAATGCAGACACCAATGACAGTATAACGCAGTCCAAGAATTTGGCGACGATTATCTTTGTCCTTGAGACTCCCCTTCCGATGGCTATCTGCATCGAACCGGATCTGAACTCATCCCCGTAAACACAAAGCAGCACAGGAATAGAGATAAGGATGATCCCCAGTCCGTCCATCATAGCCTCCATGGCATCTATCTGCTGTCCCGGTGTCTTGCCGTTTTTTGTTGCAATGGCAGCTATGGCAAGCAGCACCGTAAAGATATAGAGTATATTTTTCCTCAGGATCCTCCTGAGGTCGGCTTTTATCAGTTTACTCATCCTTATTTCCTCCCACGAGCCTGAAATAGAAGTCCTCTAGAGTGGATTTTTCCTGGATCTCACGAACGATCTTAACGCCGCTGTCATTAAGGGCCTTCTTTGCACGCTCAAGATCATCCACTGCGATCTCGATTGAGGACTGCTTTTCCATAAGATCCTCCTGGGTAAACTCTTTTACAACAACACCCTCGTTTATGATCCCGAAACGGTCTGCTGTATGCTCAAGCTCGCCGAGTATGTGGGAGGATACGATGACGGTCATCCCGAATTCCTCGTTGAACCTTCTTACCATATGTCTGATATCCGCAATACCCTGGGGATCAAGTCCGTTTGTTGGTTCGTCAAGTATCAGCACCTCGGGATTTCCAAGAAGCGCATTCGCGATACCAAGTCTTTGCTGCATTCCCAGTGAAAAGTTTTTGAATTTCTGCTTCACCCCTGCAAGCCCGACAAGTTCCAATACCCTTTCAATCTCCGGCTTTGCTTCCTTATCGGACAGCCCCTTTATGGTGGCGTAGTACTGAAGATTCTCCTTTGCGTTCAGATAGCTGTAGAACTTGTTGCCCACCATAAAGCCGACTTTGTTGCGGTTTTTTAACAGTTCCCTGCGGTTCGTGCTTCCCGCGATGGAAACATCTCCCTCATTCATCTCTGAAAGGCCCAGGATCATTTTGAATATCGTTGTCTTGCCCGCGCCGTTCCTGCCCACAAGACCATAGATATCTCCCCTGTTGACCTGCATATCTATTCCCTTTAAGACCGCATGGTCTCCATATGATTTTTTCACACCTGAAAGTTTTATTATTGCTTCGCTCATATTTCCTCCTCTATATCCATTTGTTTATATCTGACTCAATACTGTCGGACGGGATCCAAAGATCACCAGATCGCTATTCTCTTATCCGGATCAACATACATTCCGTCACCGGGTTTAATATCATAGGTTTCATAAAACTCCTCAAACTGTTGCAGTCCAACGTTGCTCCTTAAATAGTTTAAAGGGTGGATATCGTGTTCAAGGAGATACCGTTCTCTTTTTTCGGTTACCTGATTCACCCAGATAGCCGCATAGTGCCTGAAATACTTATCATAGTCAAAGGAAGGATCCATTTTTGCTATGATGAGCCCTTCCCTTATGCCGCCCATATCCGCGATGGCCTCGGATGCCACTTTTTCTCCTTCAACTCTCGCATCCTCAAAGGGCTTGATCTTTGAATAATAATTTCCCACTATATCAGCGCGGTCGTTGAATTCCTTCTGATCCTCCTCTCCAAGGATCGTATTTTTCACGCCTTCCCTGTCAAAGAGAACCCCCTGTTTATCAAACCCGTGAGTCAGCTCGTGTCCGATAATGGCTCCTATACCGCCGAGAAGCTCTTCATGGCTCATATCCGGAGAATAAACCGGCTCCTGCAGGATCCCCGCCTGGATCATGATGATATTCGCGTCCATGGCATAGGCGGCATTTGGCGCAGTAGTACTGTTTTCATAAGGGTTCCACTCAAGTCTGTCATACGGTTTTCCGGTTTCTTCTCCGGACCATCTTTGAGCAAAGACATCGCAGGCAAACTGTGCTTCAACGAAATTCCCCCCGTCCTGCCTTCCTTTTATCTCAAGACCGCTGTAATCAAGCTTATCGAAATCCGGATAGATAACAAATATTCCGACGGAATCCAGTTTTTCAAGACATGCCGCCTTGCCCTCCTCTGAAAGCCATGGCTCACTTTCAAACATCTCTCTGCATGCATCGATCAGCTCTTTTGTCAGACCATAAAGCTGATCGTAGGATCTTTCATCTACGTATCTGTCAACATATGCCTTATCTAACGCACCCTCTAAAAAGCTGTTTCCCAGATACTCATCAAACAGTATCTTTTCATTTTTTGTATATTCGTCATCCTCATCCGGTTCAGGCGCCTTCGTCCTCTCTGCCTCAAGTTCTTCGATCCTGTCGTAGCATTCCCTGTCAAGCCAGGTTTTTGTCTTAAGCACATACTGTACCATAAGTGATGCCTTTAGGCTTTCCAGATTCTTTTCGGTGATGATGCCGGAAAGGCTTTCGATGAATCTTTTATCCGCAGCAAATCTCTTAACCTCAGTATAGTTAAATGCGGAAAGAAAACGCTTAACGGGAAATGTGGTATTAAACGCATATACCTCATCGCCGGTATATGCGCAGTCTTCCTCCTCCTGAATCTCTCCGGCCTTATCCGCAAGCTTCTTTTCTATTTCGTAGTTACGTTTCAATATGTCTTTTATCTCTTTTTCACCGTATCCCAGACGCCCAAGGATATACCCCACCTCGCCGTCTACGATCTCCTTCTGCTCAAGATTCGTAAAAAGCGTGAAGTAAGCGCTCTTATCACCCAGGCTGAAATCCATAGCCCGAAGCCTCAGACACATGACCGAGGGTTCAACCTTCGACCCCCAGAACTGTCCTATCTTTAAAGGCGAAGCTGCTGCCGGATTCTTTGCAGGGTCACACAGAAAATCGTAATACTCTTCCACAGTTGAAATATCCCCGATACTTCCAAGATATTGTCTCAGGGGCTCGACTCCATCCCTGTTTCTTGCATCCCAGTCGGAAGCAAGCTCCACATATGTTTCAAGAAGCTCTGCACCCTCGCCGTCATAAGTCCCCTCATCTATGATCTCGCGTTTCCTTTCCCGCACCACATCCGCCATCCTGAATATGTTCTTATCCTTTGCTTCTCCGGATACGATAACCTCCTGATTTACCGCTGCCGTAAAATCATCCTGGAGTCTGTAGTTTTCCCCGGCTTTTACAACACCTTCAACATCGGAATCCACCCACAGACCGTTTCCGGGTTCTTTGCTGCCTTTTGAAGAACCGCCGGAACCGCACCCGGTCAGTAAAAGAATCCCGGCAAGGGAAAATGCCGCTATCCTCCTTAATTTCATTCTCATTCCTGATGCCTCCTTATTAAAACAACGTATATTCCTAAGGAATACTCCGTTTTAAAATAACCTTCCAAGCGTGCCCTATGCGTGACTTCTTTACTGCGATCACTGCGATCAAGATCAAGAGAATTCACACATACGGAACGCAGAGTATGGTAAAATACGATTTTAGAAAAAACACTATGGGAAAACCTGGATGAACGGATTGGAGGAAGCCAATTTCAAACGGATCCACAGAGGACTTATGGCAGATCTTATACTGTCCTTTGTTTTTTTTGTGCTTTCCATCGTCATCTTTAAATTCGTTGATATTCAAACGTCTTCCGCAGGTATCGAAATATCCGAAGGCTCCCCTGCCGGAGCATTTGAATCGGCAACACCCTTTGCGATCAGGTTCTTATATGTTACCATTGCCTTAAAGCATGTATTTACAGCCCTTTGCGCTCTTTTGATCATAAGCGGTCTGGGAGAGGCGGAAACCTCCTCCACGGAATTTCACAGGTCAAAGCAGTTCTTTACCGCATTCCTTATCTCGAATGCGGTCGTGCTGTTTCTGCGCATCACAGGTATAGCATCCATCGGTTCCGCCAGTGCATCCGTTTTGGAACTACTCTTTCTGGTCTTTGACGGCATCCTTCTTTTCTTTAAATGGCTGTCCCTGATCTTTTTGTGTTCCGGATACTCAGGTATGCTGAAGGACATAGGTTCAACGGATCTTTGTAAGAAGGCCCTGTTTCTTTCCAAAAACATTTCCGTATCAGTGTTGATAAAGCTTGCAGTCATTATGGCTGACATTGTTTTTACAATATGCGGCATAAACGAACCTGACTCAGTATCTGCTATGACAAGAGATACTATTGAAATGTGCGCTGATCTGTATTTCACAGTCATATCCGTTTTGATGGTCATCCTTTCGATAAAGGTCACCAAAGAGATCGCCGCACTCTCCGAATAACAGATGATGGAAATATTAAGATACAACATAATCCTGAACTCCTGCGGACTCATATTTCTGATACCCGTCCTTGTTCCTTATCCCGGTCCTTTGTACAAAAAAGGGATAGGCGCAGGAAAAGAACAGCTCCTTACCTACTCTGCGCTGTTTCATTTATTTACCTTAAGCTGCCTTATCGCTAAGGATACTTATATGCTTTATGTGCCGTCATCTGCCCTGAATGATACATTTTTCCTTATAGCCCTTATTCCGGCCGTCATTTCCTTTCTTATGCTGACAGCAGCGGTATTTACCGATTCATCGGGATCCTTTACCCTGAAAAAAGGAAGAAACCTGCCGGTTTGGGAGATTACCTTTGCCATAGTGCCTCCCGTGACTGCCCTGTGTCTTGATTATCTCTTTCCCGGCATGTTCTTTACCGGACTTTCCTGGTCGTTATCTCTGCATCTTTACCGGACTCTTCTGATGCTCAAAAAGGAAAAAAAACTTAAGGATGCAAATATTCAGATAGACAGAGACCACGCTCTGGTGAAAACCTTTCAGATGCAGCCTCACTTTATTTTCAATACACTTTCCGCGATCCGGACTTTGTGCCGAACAAACCCGGAACTTGCTGAAGAATGCATAGATAATCTCTCAGGGTATCTCAGAAACAACATTGATGCTCTTTCGTCAAAGGATCTTATACCCTTTGACGAGGAATTTAAGCATATAAAACAATATATAAGTCTGGAGCAGGCTGATCCTTCAAGATCCTTCAGCTTTGAATATGAACTTGATATACGTGATTTCAGGATTCCCGCACTTACGATCCAGCCGATCGTTGAAAATGCCGTTAAGCATGGGGCTCTTACCCGGACAGACGGCACCGGACGGGTTTTATTATCAACTGAAGTGATAGGGGATTATATACGCATCACGATAGCAGACAACGGATCCGGATATGACGGCCTGACGGAAAACGAACACAAAAGCCGGGGGATAGGTATCGCTAACGCAAAGGACAGGCTTGATACTTTCGTTAAGGGAAGTATGAAGATATCTTCATCAGACGAAGGAACCCGGGTTACTGTACTTATACCCAAAAACAATGTCTGTTCATAACTCATAACCTGGTTAATATGGAACATAGCGTGTATCTGTTCAGAATCCAAGGGGTTCTGAAATGATACCACTGCGTATGAAAGTATAAACACATGGAGAAAGATATAATGAATACTCTTACCGTAGATGACCGCGAGCTGGTGGTTAACTCCATGCTCAAAATCCTTAATGAACTTGACCCGAACGGATGTCATAAGGGCACAACCAGGCCTTCTGATGCTCTGGATCTGTCCCTTGATACTCCCCTTGATATCGCCTTTCTGGATATTGAGATCCCCGGCCAGATGAACGGACTCACTCTTGGAAAAAAGCTTAAAAAACTTTTTCCACGACTCAATATCGTGATCATTACAGGATACAGGGAATATGCAATAGATGCCTTTGAACTGGATGCAAGCGGATATCTGTTAAAACCGGTGACCCAGGCTGCCGTTGCCCATCAGCTCTCGGTTCTTCGATTCAAAAATATGCAGTCCCAGGACCGGAAGATCCGCGTCCGTTGTTTTGGAACCTTCGAGATCTTTTATAATAATGAACCCCTGAATTTTTCCTATTCAAAAAGCAGTGAGCTTCTTGCCTGCCTGATAGACCATAAAGGCGCTCTGTGCTCCAATGATACGCTCATCGGCTGTCTCTGGCCTGATGAACCCGCCACCCGGCAGACAAAGAGCAGGCTTCGAAAGTATGTCAAAGATATAAAGGATACCTTTGCAAAGCTGGAAATCTCTGATGTCATACGGCATCAGGAGCGCATCGGGATAGGGCTTGATATCTCCAGGATAGACTGTGACTATTACCGTTATCTCCAGGGGGATCCTCTGGCCATACATCAGTTTAAGGGACAATACATGCAGCAGTATTCCTTTGCCGAAGAAACCCGGTATGAACTGACTCATATGAGAAATGTGTGATTCAGATCTATTTATGGAGAGACAAAAGGGAGACAGCTCTTCATTGGAAACAAACATATTATAATATCTTCCCCACCCCCGGTGCAAAGCTATTTCTTGCCCTTTTGGTGCATATGGCACGTGTTTGCCATTTTGGAAAATGAAAAAACACCCTTTCGGATGCTTAATCATCTGCAATAATAAAGTATTAAGGAAATGCAGGAGATGGGACTTGAACCCACACAACCTTGCGGCCACAGGCACCTGAAGCCTGCGCGTCTGCCAATTCCGCCACTCCTGCTTTCAAACGGCCTCCTCATCATATCTTCGGATGACCGTTTATCATCTTATCACTTTGACTGATAGACTGTCAAATGATGACTGTATCCGTATCAGGCAACCTTGCTCTTTGCAAGCTCTACCAGAGTCTTGAAGCCCTCTGCATCGCTCACCGCCATCTCCGAGAGCATCTTCCTATTGATATCAACGCCTGCAAGCTTGAGACCGTGCATGAACTTGCTGTAGCTCAATCCGTTCATACGGGCTGCTGCATTTATTCTTGTGATCCACAGTGACCTGAAATCTCTCTTCCTCTGTTTCCTTCCGGCAAAAGCTGAAGTCAGAGCCCTCATCACGGACTGCTTTGCAACCCTGTACTGCTTGCTGCGTGCTCCCCTGTAGCCCTTTGCCAGCTTCAATACCCTGTTATGTCTTTTCTTTGCGTTTACACCGCCTTTAATCCTTGCCATATCATTACCTCATTTCTACACCGTTCGTGTTAAAAATCCAGTTACTTCCTTACCCTTCAGATCCATGAGCAAAAATCGTTCTTCCCAATCAGAGATAAGGAAGGATCTTCTTCATGTTCTTTACATTTGTTGAATCGACTATAGCTGACTTCCTAAGGTTTCTCTTGACCTTGGGTGACTTCTTTGTAAGAATATGGCGTTTATAAGCCTTGTTCCTCTTCAGTTTTCCGCTTCCTGTCAGTTTGAAGCGCTTTGCTGCAGATCTGTTTGTTTTCATTTTTGGCATGATCTCTTCCTCCTATCAGAAATAGTTCTGTTGTTTATATTATGTATTACTTTTTCTCCGTAAGCGTAATGGTCATGGTCCTGCCTTCGACCTTCGCAGGCTTTTCAATGACCGAGATATCGGAAAGGATTTCAGCAAAATCATCAAGGATATGTTTGCTCTCAGACATATGCGCCATCTCGCGCCCCCTGAACCTTAATGTGACCTTCACGCGGTTTCCCTTTGTCAGGAACTTCCTTGCGGCATTTGCCTTGGTATTGAGATCGTTCCTGTCGATATTGGGCGAAAGCCTGATCTCCTTGATCTCAATGGTCTTTTGCTTCTTTTTTGCATCCTTTTCCCGCCTGACCTGTTCATACTTGAACTTGCCGTAATCAACGATCTTGCAAACAGGCGGTTTTGCAGTAGGGGCGATCTTCACCAGATCAAGTCCGGCCTCTTCAGCCATGGACAGCGCTTCTTTTGTGGACATGATCCCAAGCTGCTCTCCGTTTTCTCCGATCACGCGAACCTCTTTGTCCCTGATCTGCTCATTGATAAATAAATCGCTAATCTCTTTTCCCTCCAAAAAATAAAGGCCGATATCCGCGCAGAATATCAACCTCGATCAATACGAAAATGATAAACACCTGCAAGCACCCGATACAGCCGCAGGGTGAGAGTAATACTCTGCTTTGTTAAAACACAAGTGATAAGATAACACGGTAAGGTGCAGATTGTCAACACCTGATTTTCAGATACCGAACCCTCCCTCTATGTTCTTTTCCTTCATCAGCCTGATGAAATCCTTTGCAGGGACGGGTTTTGAGAAATAAAAGCCCTGCATCGCATCACATCCCATCATCTGCAGTCTCCTCGCCATTGCCTTTGACTCCACGCCCTGCGCAATGATGGCAACCTTCTGATTCCTGAATGTCTCTATGACATCAGGAAGGACATCCGAATCGCTTTCAAAATATGTCCACACCAGTGACTTGTCCATTTTCACGAACCTGAAAGGCAGGCTGAAGACATTAACTATATTTGAATAGCCGATGCCGTAATCGTCCAGTATGAATTCCGATCCGGCGGCTATCAGTTTGTCCATGTTCTTTCTGACAAAGAAATCCTTTTCCGTTGTAGCTGTTTCCACGATCTCAAAAAGGAACCTGGTCATCGGCACTTCATACTTTGCTGCCATTTCCATGAATTCCTCAGCCATCATCTCTCTCATGCACTGAAATACCGAAAGGTTGATGCTGACTTTTTCAATGCCATACTGTTCTATATCATTCTCGCTAAGGAATATGCATACCTTTTCAAATATCTGTCTGCCAAGTTCCACCACAGTACCGTTTTCCTCGGCTTTGACGACAAATTCCACCGGGGATACAAAGCCGACTTCCTCATCAAAAAGCCTTGCCAGGACCTCGGCTGTCTGAGCCTTTGCTTCCCTTGAATGAAAGATCGGCTGGAGATAGATCTGAACGGTCTTATTATCTATAGCCTTTTCAAGCGCGCGTTCCACCGCCGTATCCCTTTCTATGCTGCGGCTTATCTCGTCATCTATGACAAGATTGGTCTCGGTATGCGTAAGCTTGTGACGTATATATTCGAGGTTCTTGATGATCGTCTTGAGTTCACCGCCCACATGCTCATGCGGCACATAAGTACTGTAGATGGAAAAGATGATGTCATTATTATCAACAGTCCACGGTTCCCGAAATCTTTCGGCAACGACCTTTGATGTATTCTCATAATCAGAACCGTAGAGATCGAGCAGCGCAAAATTGTCTGATGCGATCCTGAAGATATACGCCCTGTCATACATGGTCTGAACATAGGCAACAGCACGCCGCAGCGCCTCATTGGCCCTGTCCGTTCCGTAGACCGACTGGGCGATCCTGTAGTTGTTGATGTTCAGATCTATGAGATCATACCTGATGCCATCAGTCGAATACTCCGAAACGATCTCTTTGAAAGCATCCAGGTTAAAAAGCCCGGTCTCCATGTCTATGTACATGTCGGGATTCTGGAGTGCCAGGAACACGACCACTATCGCGATACTTGTGACAGCATTCGCCATGAGCACCCATCTGAAGAAAAGCGCCTGAATGGTTACACCGGATGCCACCGCTATCAGAAAAAAGAGAACGCTTCTGAACTGAAGAGAGCTTATGCGTCTGCGGTAGACCACGACCAGTATGGCCGACATGATCAGATAGAAGGAGCTGAGCGCAAATTCCAGCATGAACGCCGGACCGTGCACATACCCTTCCACAGGATCAAAATGATATAGCAGCCCCGTGAAGGGAGACGCAACTCCCAGGAAGACCGCTATCATAAACGGCACGCAGAAAACAATGAATACAGGTTTCCTGATCAGGTCCTGCCTGTTTGCCAGGCTCAGCAGATAAAGAAAGACCGAGAGCATCAGCATGGCGGAGGAAACAAAAAACAGTACGTTGATCAGATGGAGGATCCCGATCGGATAACTCCCCCAGTTCGAATCCATATAGGATGAAAGCATGTCAAGAACAGTAACAAATGTCACAACAACAAGGGAAAAAACAAAATACCTGTTTTTCCTTGTCGGAAGATGCTTCTTGCTGAAAAAAAAGTATATGAAGATCAGATCGACGATCGTTGCCGCGATCTCAAAATCAATATTCCACTTCAATTATTTGTCCGTTTCCTTTTCCGGTCTTCTCACCCTGTCATCTATCTCTGTTTTTATGTTCTTTATAAACTGATCTATATCCTGTGAACCTTCATCGCCTGCGAAACGTGAACGCACCGAGATCTGTCCCGATTCCTGCTCTTTTTCACCAACGATGATCATATAAGGTATCCTTTCAAGAGTAGCCTCCCTGATCTTGAATCCGATCTTTTCGGCCCTCTCATCAACCTCAGCCCTGATGCCGGCATCCCTGAACCTGTCGCAGACCTTTGCCGCATAATCCATGAACCTGTCGGAAATGGGAAGGATCCTTGCCTGAACCGGGCAGAGCCATGTAGGGAATTTTCCGGCATAGTTTTCTATCATCACACCGATGAAACGCTCTACCGATCCGAATACGACCCTGTGGATCATCACCGGCATATGCTCCGCTCCGTCAGCGCCTATATATTTCAGTTCAAAGTTCTGAGGCAGCTGGAAATCAAGCTGGCAGGTAGCGCACTGCCAGGTCCTGCCGAGACAGTCCTCAACATGGAAATCTATCTTTGGACCGTAGAAGGCACCGTCTCCTTCGTTAATCTCATATTCAAGGCCCATGTGCTCCAGCGCATCCTTGAGGCCGTTCGTTGCCTTCTCCCAGTCTTCGTCGGATCCCATATGATCCTCAGGCATGGTGGAAAGCTCTATATGATAAGTAAAGTCCAGCTTCTGATATACTTCATCCACTATCTTTACGATATGCCTGACCTCATCCTCAACCTGATCGATCGCGATGAATTCATGGGCATCATCCTGATGGAAGGCCCTGACCCTCATCAGGCCGTGGAGCGCGCCGCTCTTTTCATGACGGTGAACGAGACCTACCTCTGCGAATCTTAACGGCAGCTCCCTGTAGGAGCGCGGCTGGCTCTTGTATACGAGTATGGAGCCCGGACAGTTCATGGGCTTCAGACAGAAGGTCTCCTCATCTATCTGCGAGGTATACATGTTCTCTCCATAATGATCCCAGTGTCCGGAGGTGATCCAAAGCGACTGGTTGAGCATAACCGGCGTCTCTATCTCCTGATAGCCGTTCCTGTAATGGACCTCTCTCCAGTACTTCATGAGCTCATTTCGAAGCACCATGCCGTTCGGAAGGAAGAACGGAAAGCCGGGACCCTCGTCGGCAAACATGAAAAGCTTCATCTCCTTGCCGATTTTTCTGTGATCCCTTTTCTTTGCTTCCTCTATCATGAAAAGATAGTCATCAAGCTGGGACTGCTTCGGGAAGGCCGTTCCATATATACGGGTGAGCATTTTATTGTGCTCATCTCCCCTCCAGTAGGCTCCCGCCAGCTTCATGAGCTTGACAGCCTTCACGCCTTTAGTTGACATAATATGAGGGCCCGCGCACAGATCAGTAAATTCTCCCTGCTTATAAAAACTGATCTTTGCGTCTTTCGGAAGATCCTCGACCAGCTGAACCTTGTAAGGCTCGTTCTCTTTTTTGAAATAGTCGATCGCTTCCTGCCTGTCCATCTCGAATCGTTCGAGCTTCAGATCCTCTTTGATGATCTTTTTCATCTCGGCTTCTATTTTTTCAAGGTCTTCTTCAGTGATCGGATCCTTGTAGTCAACATCATAATAAAAGCCTTCGTCGATGGATGGTCCTATCGCAAGCTGTATGCCGGGATAAAGGCGTTTCAGGGCCTGGGCCAGGACATGGGAAGCAGTGTGCCTGAGTGTCGCAAGTCCGCCCTTGTCATCTGCTGTCAGGATATTCAGGGTACAGTCCCTGTCTATCACTGTCCTGAAATCCGCCCTTTCCCCGTCGATCTCCACAGCGTATGTATTTCTCGCAAGCCCCTCGCTGATGTCCTTTGCTATGTCATATGCGCTCATGGGAGCTGCGTATTCTTTTATCGAGCCGTCCTTTAATGTGATCTTCATAATCTCCTCCCGCAGATCAAGAAACCCTGCCGCAGCAGTTCTTGTATTTTTTTCCGCTGCCGCACGGGCACGGATCATTTCTTCCTATCTTCTTTTCCTCTCGTACATAGGTGTGTGAAGCCTTCTGCAGTTTGTAAAGCTCCTCCTGCTTTTCCTTTGAAAAGATGTCATCCCATGCGGGAAGTCCGTACAGCCACTCCGCCTTTGCCTCCACCATGTTCATGTAGAGCTTTTCATTATCAAAATCAAGGGAGACCTTTGAATCCTCCTCAAGATTTTCTATATCATTCGGGACCTTGAGAGATTCCTGGATGCCGTCAAGAAATCCCGTCATCTCCATGACTGTAATACCGTACTTTTCAGCCAGCTCCTTTACCGTCCCTGTAACCGCCTGATCGGGATCCTTTAAGAGTTCCTCGTATATCGCTTTTTCCTTCAGAAAATAATCATCCCAGAAGCGTCTGAGCGCTCCGGGCTCCGTCGTCTGTGAATAAGCCTTTTCTCTCCATTGTTCCATCAAACCCATGATCGTCACCTCTTCATATTTTAATCTGCAAGTCCCTATATTTTACCACAATCCATGCCATCATCACAAGTGGGTGGAAACAGCAGCCCGAAAGACAGGGGGAAAGACAGGGGGAGACAAAAGGACCGTCCCCCTGTCTCCTCACTCCTGCTTTACAGGCAGGCCCGGTTCTATGGTCATAGAATAGTTCGTATGATAAATGACATAGCCCGGAGCGGCGCCTGCGGGTTTCTTCACATCCCTTCTTTGCAGGTAGTCGATCTCCACCTTTTCCTGATCCTTCGCGCTGCAGAAAAACGCCGCGATCTGTCCTGCCTCGTTGAAGGCGCGGTCCGGGATATCCTGTGTCGCCAGCCCCTTCGTCTTCATGATCACATGCGATCCCGGAAACTTCTTTGAATGAAACCACCAGTCGCTCCCGCCGGCGATCTTGAATGTGACTTCATCATTCTGCAGATTGTTCCTGCCTGCGTATATATCAAAACCATCCGAGGAAATAAAGTGCATGGGCAGGCTTTTTTCCTTTTTCTTTCCCTTCACGGAAGCATGCTTTTTGATATACCCCGTACTGACAAGCTCCTCTCTGATCTGCTCCAGATCCTCTTTTGTCACGGCCATGTCAAGGAATGACAGCACGCTTTGAAGATGCGACAGCTCCATCCTTGCCATCTCAAGCTGCTTTGCGGCTGCCTCCTTTGTCCGTTTCAGCTTCGCATATCTTTCAAAGTATCTGTTGGCGTTGTCATGCACGGACAGGTCCCTGTCTAAAGGAACCGTGACCATCCGGCCCGTATTATAATCCTCTGCCTCAAAGGAGGACGATCCGTCCTTTACCGAGTAGCCGTAAGTATTTATCAGCTCGCCGTACAATCTGTATTTATCTGCCTTTTCGGTATCCCTTATCTGTCTTTGCTGTATATCGATCTTCTTGGAAGTCCTCTCGACTGCATTGGTCACTATCTTTCTCAAGTCCGAAGATCTCGCTCTGGACTTATTATACAGATCCCTTTCCCGATAGAACTCCTCTATCATCTCCGAGACCGAGGCAGTCTCCTTAGTATCAAGATCCCCGTACATCCTGCTTTCGCAGACAAAAAAGTCAACCGGCTTTCCGCCGTCATATATGATGCAGGGAGAAAAGACATTGTCCCTGATCTGCGACATCATATCTTCAAATACATCAAAAAGGGCAAACCTCCTGTCCACTCCCACCGAAGCCGTGGACATGTCGGGATCGATGCCGGCCCTGAAACAGAGCTCACCTGCAAGAGCCGGCGATATGCCGGTGTACGCGCTGTAAAACGCCTTCATCACGCTGTCGCCCTTTGAAAAGACATCCATAATAAAAGCGTCCCGCTCTGCAGCCGCCAGAGGATCTGCTTTCACTACAGTCTCCGGGATGAAGTATTCCCTGCCGGGAAGTATCTCGCGCACGGAGCTGACCGTGGAAGGCACTCTTTTCAGGCTGTCTATGACTGTCCCCTTATCATCAACAAAAATAATATTGCTGTGCTTCCCCATGAATTCGGCGATCAGTGTCTTTATTTTCAGATCGCCCATCTCGTCACGGTGCTCCACTTCGATGTTTATGATACGCTCGAGGGGCGGCTGGAATATCCTTACGATCCTCCCGCCCTGCAAATGCTTTCGCAGCAGCATCGTAAAAGCCGGGGCCACTGCCGGGGCGTTCTTATTATCATCCGTGAGGTTTGCCCGCGGGATCGAAGCCGAAGCCGAGAGCAGAAGCCTTCTTACGCCGCCCTCTCTTACCTTTACGGCAAGCATGACCTCGTCGTTTTCAGGCTGGGTGATCTTTGAGATATGCCCATCCTGCAGGACTTCATTCAGTTCATGTGCAAGAGCGTGCACCGTCACGCCGTCAAAAGCCATTTTTTACCTCGTTTTTGTAATACTATTGAAAATAATGTCACGAATCAGAACTTGTTTTTCTGCAATAAAATGGTAAAATTGTAAAAGGAGTTTTTTCCGAAAAAATACTACCATTCTTTAAGGAGGCATTATGGATCGAAACAGTTCAAAAAACAAGGGCTCAGGCAAAAAATCATCAAAGAAGGGACTGACCATGCGTCTTACGCTGATCATGTTTGCCCTGGTCCCGCTTATCGTATCATCCGTAACGATAGGTTTTATCTCTATCTCAAAAAGCAAGAAAGAACTGAAGAACTATACTCATGACTCTATCGTACAGGTCATCGACAGCACGGGTACTTCCTTTGATACCGTGGTAAGCAAGAACGCGGAAGCGCTCAAGGGCTATGCAACGGCTCCGATACTGAGGGAGTTCCTGCTCGATCCCGAAAATGCCGAAAAGGCTGCAGCCGCACAGAAGTACACCCTCGATTATTTCGGAAGCTTAGGCGGCTGGGAAGGTCTCTATCTTGCCGACTGGAACAGCCAGGTCATGACGCATCCCAGTGAAGCCGTCATCGGCATGGTCCTTCGTGAAGGCGACAGCCTCAAAGGCCTGCAGAACAACATAACCTCCGCATCAAACGGAGTATTCAACACAGGTATCATGACAAGTCCCGCCTCCGGACAGCTCATCATGTCAATGTA
This sequence comes from Lachnospiraceae bacterium, assembly GCA_017614155.1. Lineage (GTDB taxonomy): Bacteria > Bacillota > Clostridia > Lachnospirales > Lachnospiraceae > NK4A144. Next base: position 55,783 of record JAGACK010000051.1, on the reverse strand, counting down.
CACACCCATAAAGGGTGATGACGGCAATCCGATCGGTTTCTGCGGCGGCGCTTTCTATATCAGTCCTATCGCCGCACAGCTTTCGGATGTGAAGGACTTAAATCTTTCAAGCGCATACATATACTATGTTGACAGGAACGGCACGATGATGCACCATCCCGACGAATCAAAGATCGGCAATCCCGTGGAGAATTCAGCCGTGAAATCCCTGCTGGCTGATATTGAAGCAGGAAAGCATCCCGCGCCCGATATCATCGAATATGAATACAAGGGAAAGACCAAATACGCAGGCTACTATATCGGCGAAGGCGAGCACTATATCGCGGTTCTCACTGCTGACGAGGATGATGTCCTTAAGCCTGTAACACAGATACGCTCGATGGTCATCATCTCAGCGATCATATGCGTTATCATCATCTCGATCCTTGTGCTCCTGATCGAACGCCTGATATCCAAGCCTCTGATAACGATTTCAAAATCGCTCGACGAGCTCAGCACCGGCGATGTCACCGCTACCTGCGATGCAAAGTCACATATCTCGGAAACAACGAGCCTGCTGAAATCCTTTACCGGCCTGAAGGATGCTCTTTCATCCTCCATGGGCTCCGTCAAGGGCGCTGCCGATGTGCTTAACAATTCCATCATCAGCGTCGACGACATGACACGCGACAATGTCGAGTCTGTCTCCCAGATCAATACAGCCATCAATGAGGTTGCCGAAACCTCGCAGGCAGTTGCGCAGAATGCCCAGACAATGTCTGAAAAGGCCGTTGAGCTCGGTGATGATATCGAATCCCTCAACGATAATGTCCAGAATCTCTACAGGACTTCAAATACCATCAAGGAAGCCAACAATGACGCCACAAACTGCATGAGATCGGTATATGCCGGAGCAAACGAATCCGTGAAGGCCGTAAACGATATCAATTCAAAGATCAACGAGACAAACTCCGCGATGTCAGAGATAAGTTCAGCAATACAGGCTATCGAATCCATCGCTGCCCAGACCAATCTCCTTTCGCTCAATGCTTCCATCGAGGCAGCCAGAGCAGGCGAGGCAGGACGCGGATTTGCAGTTGTTGCTGATGAGATCAGAAGCCTGGCAGACTCTTCTGCAGAATCCGCAAAAGAGATCAGGCAGATCATCGAAAACATCATCGCTCTCTCAAATGACACCGTGGACATCTCCAACCGTGTATTTGAAGTTATTACCAAGGAGCAGACGGATATCGAAGATGCACAGTCCAAGTTCAATCAGCTTTCAGAATCCGTTGAAGCTTCCATCACAGAGATCGATACCATCAGGGATATGGCAGTCACCCTCGATTCGATCAAGGTGGATCTGACCAATTCCACATCAGAGCTCGGCGCGATCTCCGAAGAGCTCGGCGCTTCTGCAGAGGAAGTTGCGGCATCCTGCCAGACAGTCATGAGCAGCTGCTCGGATACTCAGGATTCCACCACCGAGATGCGCAGGATCAACGAGGATATGAGCAAGACGATCTCCTTCTTCAAGCTTTGATCATCGTTTGATCGCTCGGGCAATGAATACAAAGTCGTAGCATAAAAAGAGCTGTCGCATCTGACCGCGGCAGCTCTTTTCTTTTTAAGATCCTGTCAAGCACGCAAGGCGCCAAAGCGCCTCACAAAAAACGGAGTATGATATGTATTTTAATAAAAACTCGCATTTTTTATCGGGCTCCATCATGATCTCCGCCCTGATAATGCTGTCCGGTTCGGGGCTTGAAGGACTCATCCGGATGATCATAAGCCGCAGCGAAAACTACGCTCCGGACATGCTGGATCCTTTTTTGTGGAAGGTTCAGACCGTCTGCTCGATCCTGAAGGCCGCCACGATCATCGCAGTCTTTATCACATCCTATAAAAAGCTCCTGAAAAGAAAAAACATAGTCCCCAAAGAGGACCATGCTGAAATGGGCATTCTCCAGAGAGAAGTATTCGGATCCGATCTTTCCACACTCTCCGCTGATGACACAGAACAGCTTCTCATGATATGGGGAGTGATCCTTGGCGGGGCAGAATGCGTTTATTATATATCATCGATCATCTACAGACATTTTACTGCGCAGCTGATGATGATGGCAGTGCTCGGGCAGCAGTATGATTCCTTTGTCCCGCTGTACAATCTCACCCACGGTTTCAAATATCTGGAGATGATGACAGCGATCCTCCTGGGTGTCGCCATGACCGCGATCTTTCTGCGTGACAGATTTCTGGGACTGGCATCAGGCGTGATAATGGTCGTCTTTCTGGTCGCCTTTGCCGCCCTTCAGATGCAGTCCGTCGGACAGATGGTGATCGTCTGGACATCAGTTATCTTTCACCTGACCGAGACTGTCGGGCTGTTTGTATTATCCATATATCTTGCAAAACACTACCGGGGATTATAGCGGAACAGGGGACGTTTCGCTGTCTGATCTGTTTATTTTTGACAGGTATCGCTCAGGGCGCAGCCGCTGCAGCTTTTTTTTCGCGGACTGCCTTTGGACGGTCTGAAAAGCATGAAGAGGATAAATACCAGAACGACGATGGCGGCAACAAGACCGGCCTTTTCCGGCTCTCCCGCAAAAAATCTCCCGATCTGAAAGATCATCAGCGAGACAGCATATGCAAAACCGCACTGGTAGAGGATCGCAAACCATGTCCATGCAGCAGAGTTCATCTCACGTCTGATCGCGCCGATAGCCGCAAAACAAGGCGCGCAAAGGAGATTGAATACCAGGAAGGACAGGCCTGCAAGCGGTGTGAAGGCGGACGCCAGATTCGAGTAAACCACCTCATCGGGGCCGTATAGTATATTCATGGTCCCGACTATGTTCTCCTTTCCGGCCAGGCCCGTGACAGACGCCACTACAGCCTGCCAGCTTCCCCATCCGAGCGGAGTGAATATCCATGATATCAGACTTCCGAGATTCGCAAGCAGGCTCATTCCCAGTTCGTCGGTTTCAAGCATCCCAAAACCTGATTCCCTGAAACCGAAATGGGCCGCAAACCATACGATCACTGTCGAGATGAGTATGATCGTGCCCGCCTTTTTGACGAAGCTCCAGACCCTTTCCCAGGTCGCAAAGAATATGCTCTTCATGGTCGGCATATGATATGAGGGAAGCTCCATGACAAAGGGCGCAGGATCTCCCGAAAAAGGCTTTGTTTTTTTGAGCATCACACCCGAGACCATGATAGCTGCCATGCCGATAAGATAAGCGCCGGTCGCGACCCACGCGTTCCCGCCAAAGACCGCGCCTGCCATCAGGCCGATGAAGGGTATCTTTGCCCCGCAGGGCATGAAACTCGTTGTTATTATGGTCATCCTGCGGTCATTTTCGCTTTCAATCGTCCTCGATGCCATGATCCCGGGAACCGAGCAGCCTGTCCCGACAAGTATCGGGATGAAGGATTTACCGGAAAGTCCGAATCTCCTGAAGACCCGGTCCAGCACGAAAGCGATCCTCGACATATAGCCGCAGGCTTCAAGGAACGAAAGCATCAGAAAGAGTATCGCAAGCTGGGGCAGAAATCCCAGTACCGCTCCGACTCCGGCAACGATACCGTCAAGTACAAGTCCCCTAACCACGGCTCCCGCGCCTGCAGAAGAGACATTCAGTATATCCAGAAGATCTTCCGCATAGCGGCTCACCTGTACAAAAAACACGTTGTTCACCCAGTCTGCAGCCTTTGCTCCGGGCCCAGCCATGGAAACGCGGTATACGACGAACATGATGACAGCAAAAACAGGAAGGCCAAGGATCCTTCCTGTCACCACCCTGTCTATCCTGTCGGATACGGTCGGCTTGCCTTCATTCTTTTTGACATAGCAGGATCTGACGACCGTTGTTATGTAGTTGTACCTCTCGTTTATTATGATCGCATCGGAATCATCTTCCATCTGCTTTTCAACTGCTTTGATGTCCTTTTCGATATGCTCTCTGATCTCATCGGAAAGCCCCATCTTTTCCAGGACTTTTTCATCGCGCTCAAACAGCTTGATGGCATACCACCTCTGCTCCTCGTCGGGCAGGTCATGGACCGTGACCTCCTCGATATGCGCGAGGGCATGCTCCACCTCGCCCGAGAACACATGCCTTGGTATGGTCTTTTCCCCCATGGAAACACCTAAAGCGACCTCAGCAGCCTCCATGATCCCGTTTTCCTTCAGGGCTGACATTACCACGACCCTGCAGCCGAGGCGCTTTGACAGTTCCTCAGTATTGATCAGGTCGCCGTTTTTTTCGACCACATCCATCATGTTGATCGCTATGACAACGGGGATGCCGAGGTCTATCAGCTGCGTCGTCAGATACAGGCTTCTCTCAAGAGAAGTTCCGTCCACGATATTGAGTATCACATCAGGTCTTTCATCGACCAGGTAGTTTCTGGCAACGATCTCCTCCGGCGTATAGGGTGACAGCGAATAAATGCCCGGGAGATCCGTAACAGTGACCCCCTCGTGCTTTTTCATCTTTCCTTCTTTTTTTTCAACCGTGACGCCCGGCCAGTTCCCGACATACTGATTGGAACCGGTCAGCGCATTAAAAAGCGTCGTCTTTCCGCAGTTCGGGTTCCCTGCCAGCGCTATCCTGATGTCCACTGTGTCTTCCTTTCGCGACCGATGTATTAAACCTCTTCGACTTCGATCATTTCCGCATCATCTTTCCGAAGCGACAGTTCATAACCTCGCACATTGATCTCTACAGGGTCTCCCAAAGGCGCCAGCTTCCTGACATAGATCTCGACGCCTTTTGTTATTCCCATATCCATGATCCTGCGCCTTAACGGGCCTTCTCCCTTTACCCCCAAAACCTTTACGGTCTGTCCGACCTTTGCATCCTTTAGTGTGCTCATGTCCGTCCTCCTGTCTTTATGACTTTCAGACGGATCCGCCTGCGCCAAAGATAAGATGGAGTATATCCCTGAACTTCCTTACGCCTATGGTAAATTTTCCGGTCTTTTTTCCGAAGGAGTTTTTATTGTCTCCTGTCACCACGATCTTTGCCGTGCCTCTGTTTATATTATCATAATAAGTGACTTTGTAGTCCTGCGCCGGAACGATAGCGTATTCCCTGCTTCCCTTTGCCTTTGCATAGACATCGATCGCAGGCTTTACCTCTCTGCCGGTGTAATCCTGTTTTTTCACGGCGCTGTTCGTGCTCTGGGATACTATCTTTGCGTCTGTCAGATCAAAGGCGCCGTCAGGCAGGGCATATACATCAAAGCTGCATTCGACCGTATCAGTCGTAAAGCCTCCCTTTCCGGTCACCTTCAGGGTTATCTTTGCCGGAAGATCCTTTTCGTCAAAGGACAGCTTCTTTTTGGTGACATCCACCTCGCCTCTGTAAAGCTTATAGGTATAGTGTTCTTTGTTTTTGAGCAGGACCCCGTCATACATAACAGCAACCTCGGGCTTAAGCTTTCCTGCCTTCAGATATACAAGGTCCGTTGCCGTAACGGCTGCCTTTTCAAAAGGTGCGCTGACTATCTCAAACTTGCCTTTGGACTCTTTCCTTCCCTTGTAGTTTCCTATGAATGTCACCTTGAACTTTGCATTCTTGCCGGGCTTTTTATTGTCGGAATAGGTGACCTTGTAGTCACGCCCCTGTACCATCTGCCTGCCGTCTTTTCTTGTAAGCTTAAGTTCAGGAGTTGCGGGATCCGGCACGCAGTATACGGGACCTTCCTCGTCTGCCACAGCTATATCCGAAAGCTCAAACGACTTGTCGGTATTGATCCTGAATTTCTTTGTCACCTTTCCGTGGCAGAGTCCCTTTCCGATGACAGTGACCTTTGCCGTTCCTGCATTGACATTCTTATTGTATCTGACGGTATAGTCCCTGTCCTTTACGGGAACATATCCGCTTTTTGCCACTGTTACCTTCAGCTCGTCCGTACCCAGAGTCTGCGCAGTACCGTTATATATCCTCGGCTTGTCAAGCTTTAATGCGGCAGAGATCCTGTAATCCTTCATCTCCGCTTTCGTCTTTGCGGTCACGGGTATGTCTGTTATCTCGCCCGTGAAATTGCCCTTTCCTTTGATGCTGACCGTGGCATCCTTTCCGGCAACCGGGTTTTTGGGACTCATCACAAAGTCGCTTGCTGAAAGGACATAGTCTCCATAAGAAATATCAGGTGTTCCGGCCTTCTTTCCGCTTTCTGCGACAATGGGATCAACGATGATATCCGCTGCCGCTTTTCCGGTCCCGTCATCAAGGCTCTTTGGCCTGATCACAAACTTCATGCTCTTGCTGCCTGAAAAATCTCCCTTCAGCGATATCTTCACCGAAGCGCGTTTACTGCCTGCAGTCACCTTGCTGTTGTTTGAATATGTAAGAGAGTAATCCTTTCCTTCCTTCAGGACCCTGGATCCGAATGTCACTACTACGGCAGGCTTAATATCTTCTCCGGTATAGATGCAGTAGGGTTCCTCACCCTTTGCGTCACAGCTTACGATCTGCCCGTCTGAAGGATCGTTTGAGAATGCGACCGCAAGAACTTCATCTCCCAGCGCGGTCCAGTTTGCGTAGATCGTCATGTCCTTTTCAACCGGCTTTGAAAAATCATAAGCGGTTTTGCACTCCTCGTCTGCATACCAGCCTTCAAACTGGTAACCTGCCGCCAGAGGATTTGCGGGCTGTCCGACAGCCGTTCCTTTTTCGACAAGTCTGTCATCAGGTTCAACCGTTCCATGGCCGTTCAGGTAGAAGTGGACATTTGCAAGATCATCCCTGTCCTTATCCCCTATGGTAAAGTACAGGTTTCTCTTTCCGCGGTAAGCGCCTATTCCCGTCAGGTTTACAAAGGCATTTCCGCTGAGCGTATTGTCATTGTAACTTGCGACATAGTCTACTCCTTCTGTAAGCGTCTTTGAGCCGTCCGTCACCGTGATCTTAGGTGTTTTGGGAGTTCCGTCGTATTTTACGCAGTACCTTTCAAGGGAGGCCACAAGACCGTCTATATCCCTTCCGGTTTCGTTTGACTTTCCGCCGATGTTAAGCTCTTTGACCTCGACATTGGCGATGTTCAGCTTTCCGCTCCCGTCAACCTTTATCTTTGCACCCTCAGAAGCACCGGTACCTGTTCCGGCGATCGAAAGCTCCTGTTTCGCATCAGCGCCGGTCATGTTTATCTCAAAGCTCTCGCCCTCCTTTAATGGTATCCCGACCTCTTTTTTTGCCACATCAAAGGTTGCCTGCTGCGCATCGGTCTTTACGCTCAGGAGCTCTTCGCCATCCATTGCGCTGTAGGAAAGTCCGCCGCTGTGGCTTTCAATGCTCCTGTTCTGGCTTGCGGAGGAATAAATGACTTTGCTGTTCTTTTTCCCCTTTGATCCGTTTCCGAATATATTTACGGTTCTCTGCTCGAAGACCCTGTCAGGATCTGTATCATCTCCCTGAATCTCACCGTTGACCACGGTTGCCAGCTCTTCTCCGTTTGCATCCTTTATGGTATAGCCGGGGTTGTCAACAAGCATTGCTCGGCAGCGAAGCCTGCATCTTAAGCGACAGCGCAGACGGCATCTGAGCCTGCATCTTAAGCGACAGCGCAGATGGGTTTCCTTCAAAGTCTCATCCATCTGATCTGTCACCGGCCAGAGCTGTTCAAGCTTTTCTTCAAAGCCTTCGACATTTTCTCCGAAGTCTGCAAAATACTCATCATATCCGTCGCCGTACATATCGGCAGCCACCATCCTGCAGCGCAGACGGCAGCGAAGATTTGTCTCATTTCTTTCTCCTGTCTCTCCGTCAACCGGCCACAGGCTGTCTACCAGAGCATCAAAGGATGCAGGGTCAGATATGAAATTGCTGCTGAGGCCCTCTCCCATCTTGTCTGCAAATGCCATGCGGCAGCGCAGACGGCAGCGCAGGTTGGCTGTCTTCATCTCCGGATCGGATGAATCCGGCCAGAGTTCAGCTATGCTATCATTGAACCCTGAATTGAGAGCTGCGGGATCTGCTATATCTTCCTTATGTCCTTCGTAATATTCCTGTGCCTTGTTCTCGGCATACATCAGCCTGCAGCGGAGCCTACAGCGAAGGTTTGTCTTTTTTATCTCATCGCTGTCATCGGATGTATCACCCCATACGGAATTGATATACTCTTCCAACGCCGCCGGGCTGCCGCTGAATTTTCCTGTGATGTCACCCATGCGGCATCTTAAACGGCAGCGAAGCCTGCATCTTAAACGGCAGCGAAGATGCGCGTCTTTTATCTCGGGATCCGACGAATCAGGCCACAGTTCTTTAAGCTTATCTTCAAAAGCCGTGGTGTCAGCCGTATATTCATTGCTTATCTGCTTTGACAGTTCCTCATAATACATGATCCTGCATCGCAGCCTGCAGCGCAGAGCTGTGCTGTCAGAACCCGGAAATGCCTCCTTTACCGCTTCTTCATACTCATCTGCTTTAAGGCCCTGGTTTTCAATATAAAAATCCACCTCTTTCTTTGTCAGTTCGTCTGAGTTGCCGTCGTCATCAAGCATCAGATCCTCATCAAAGGGCAGAAGATCTTCCGTGTAGCTTTCCAGGTTCTCATTTCCTGACCAGGATTCGGAAAAGATATACTCATCAAGGCCGGACCAGCCGTCATCTCCACCCAGTCTTTCCATGACTTGTTTTGCCCATTCAGTCTCATTATAATCCCCGCCGTCATGCCAGACCGCTTCATACACATCATAGGGGATATAAGTCAGGACGCAGTCCTTTCCATCACCGGGGTCCGTTCCCCAGTGTATCGTATCGCAGATATCATAATGCCAGCCTGTTATAGTCCCGTCAGCATCGCTTCGAAGCTCGATCATGCAGTCCTTCATGGGCCAGTTGCTGTCATATATATGGATCGCAGTGGCTCTCCCCTTCTGTGCCGAATCCGAGACGACTGCGCCGAGATCCGACGTATGAGGCCCGTTGCTTTCCCGCTCAACTTCATAACCAAGCACAGCATGTCCGCCCTCGGGACCGAACATCCCGATGATCACATACATCCCGCCCTCCCCGTCTTCGCCCTCTATCGCGCTGACTATCTCCTCCGGCAGGGCATCAAGTGAATAACAGAACTGGACACGTTCATCATACTGGGAGATCTGCATGGCCTCGATGAATTTCTGCAGATTGTTTTCCAGATCCTCCGGCTTGTCATCTGACGGATCGGTATCCAATGGCAGTACGCTCAGATCCTTCGGAAAGACAGCGGACGGATCATAGTTTTTGATATTGGGAGTGAATCTGTACGAGTCCTTTTCATCATCCGAGGATCCTGCAGGATCTACACCGTTCACGACTTGATTCATCATTACACTATTTGTAAAAAAACTTGAGGTCGCGGATATTCCGTAGCAGCTTCCGCCCCATTCATCATCATAGAACTTGTATATGTTCTTTCCTCTCTTTTCTCCGAAAAGATCTATGTACCTTCTCAAGGGTATGTGGTAGTGATCGCTTTCTGCATATCCAAGTCCGTCTTCACCGTATTTGTTGATAAAGGAATAGGAGATATTTCTGATCTTGTCTGACCCCGAATAGCGGGTCGATGAAAGAAAACCAGGTTCATCAGGCGCCCTGTCAATCCTGCAGTAGGTGTAATTGTCTTTATCCTCATCCGTAAGCTCGGAATATTTTGTGCCCTTTCCCCCTTCAAGGTTAATACAGTCTTTGAACATGTCGGCGTTGTCTGAAGGCCAGGTGACTGAAGGGAAGCTCCTTCCTTCCGAATCGGATACATAGATCGTCCTGAGAGATGAACACCCCTCAAACATCCGTCCGCAGAGAGCAACCCTGCTCAGATTGACTCCGCTCAGATCGATGTTCTTCATACTGGAACAGTTTTCAAATGCACTCATCGTATTTATCGGACAGGCATCTTCGGGAAGGAACACTGCCTCCAGGGATGTACAGTTTTTGAACATCTTCTCTATCGTTGAAAAACGATAATTGATGCCGTCCGGAGGAATTGTAGGCAGGCCGGTGAAGCCGGAAAGATCGGCAGTTTTCAGTTTTTTAAAATCCTCGAAGGCTGATTCGAAGCTGATCCCATTATCCCATTTCGGATAAAACTGGTATTCGGTAATATCATATTCTCTGCCAATATTTACGGAAGTGATCTTTGGCCTCATGCTTTTTGCAAACAGTGAGTAAAACTTATTCTTATCAATCCAGACATACATACCGGCAATTTTACCGGGTATCTCAACATCAGTGGCGCTGCCCCTGTATCTTTGAAGGAAGAGCATGTCATCGTCAACAACAAATTCCCATCCGTCCTCAATGCCGTCGTATTTTTTCGAAAAATAGCCTTCGTCATTGCCACTTTCGTAGGGATCAGTGCCATCCAGCTTCGCCCTTATTGCTGAGTCATCTGATGACTTGTTCGGGTCAAACTTTGTGCCCTCTCCTCCCTCAAGCGAAGTGCAGCCGGCAAATATATCCTTAAACTCGCCGGGATCTGAAACGATCATATGATCAAATCCGCCGGTTCTCCAATCAACATAGATCACCTCGAGACTGCTGCAGCCGTAGAACATCCTTTTGGCGTGTTCTATGTTCGTTATCTGTATGTCCGATAGATCCAGTTCCGTCAGGGCCGAGCATCCCTCAAACATGCTTTCGGCATTTTTCATGACCATATCACCGCTCATCTTACAAAGCTTCAGGTCTGTTAACGCTCTGCACCCCTTGAAGAGGTCTTTGCAGCTGAATCCGTCTTCTGATGACGCCGGCTGGCAGTTCATCAGGCTTAAGTCTGCCGATCTTAACCGGGACATCCCGCTGAACAGTCCTTCCAGGGAATAAACCTTGATTCTTTCTGGTTCTCCATTGGTTAACACATGATCAACAGAGACGGTCTCTATCCTTCCCTTTGATGCTTCATCAAAGGAAAAATTGCTGCTGAGACCCACAGATATACTATACGGCCCAGTAGGTATGCTCCCTTCATAGCCTGCAGCAATTATAGCTTCACGTGCAAAGGAAGCAGGAAACAGGAGATCTTTCCTGCTGCCCTCGTATCCCATAAGATAGATTTCAAGATATGCGCCTTTTGTGAGAAGATCGCACTGCCACTTATCCCCGAAGCTGTCAGCTATCTCCAGGCTGACTTTTTGAGGATCGTCGCTTACGATGGGGTCGTCACCTGCAGCATCTTCCGACACCGGAACGGTCCTGTTATCTGAGATCACAGAGGGATCGTCATCCGGAGCTGCCGGGACCTCATCTGAGGCCGGGACCTCTCCTGCGCCCGGACCGGGTACTTCATCTGACGGCTTTTCATCCTGTGAAAGCCCTTCTTCCTGCGTAGCCGGTTCACCGGCAGGTTCTTCATCAGCCCATACATTCAGCACAGTCATCTGTGATGCCATGACCAATGCCATAAACAGTGCAGCGAATCTTTTTCCGGATCTTTTCATAGTTTTCCCCTTTTTAATTACATTTGGATCTGAAGCACACAACAAATCATTACGTTCATGATAATAAATACGAACAATTATCCAAAAAAGACAGTGTTATTACACAATCTTTTAAATTTTATCTTTTTTTATCAAACTGGTCAATCGAATGATCGACTAAAAAAGGGATACGAAAGATCGTATCCCCCGAAGTGTTTCTCAATTCATCGCCAGTATCATATCGGCGGTTTCCGTCATGGACCGTCCCATATCCATGCTGTTCTTCTGAAGATATCTGTAGGCCTCCGGCTCCGTCATGCTGTTTCTTTCCATCAGCAGCCTCTTGGCTTTTTCTATCAGAAGCTTTTCGCTTTCAGGCCGCGGAGCAGGTTTTTTCTTTCTGCCTGCGGGTACAAAAGGAAGCAGCATGCTGATGCTGTTTATGAGATCCGCAGTCCTGAAAGGGATCTGCAGAACGATTATATTGCTCGAGAACAGCTCTGTTTCGGTATTCTTTGTCAAAAGAAGCATGCTGACACCGGAGGGAAGGTAATTGAACAATTCCTCATAGCCCATATCCTTCAGCCTCCGCGTACACACCAGCAGGCTCACATCCATATCCTCGATCTTTCTGAGCACCTCCGATCCGGTGTCACAGACAAAGACCTCATCTCCCGTTCCGCTTCTTTTGATGATATCAGCTATCCGGCCCGAGTCTTCGCGTTTGTTCATCGTCACAAGAATCGCGCCCATGTGAACTCCTTTATTATTCCTGCGATCTCAGATCCTTGTCAGGTAATTGTCGACCTCCCAGGATGTCACTTCTCTGATAAAGCTTTTCCACTCATCACGCTTGATCCTTGCATAGATCTCTGAAAACTTTTTTCCAAGTGACCCGGAAACAACCTGATCAGCCTCGAACTCCCGTATCGCATCCTTCAGATCCTCGGGCAGTTTTTCCGGGGTGTTGTATGCAAGTCTGTCTATCTTCTCACCCGGCGCGGTCTTCTTTTCGATACCGTCAAGCCCTGCACTCATGCATGAAGCCAGAAGCAGATAAGGGTTTGCCGAACCGTCGGGAAATCTGAGTTCTATCCTGATATCATCCTCTTCACGGTTGATGACGACAAACGCCTTCTCCCCGTGATCTGACCATGTGATCCTGTCCGGCGCGCAGTGTCCCGACAGGAGCCTTTTGTAGGAATTGACGGTAGGGTTCGCGATCGCGCACAGAGCCTTTGCATGCTCCATTATCCCGCCAATGAACCACAAGGCTTCATCGGAGTAGTCCCCGTTTTCCTTTCTGAATATATTTTTTCCGTTCTTCAAAAGTTTTAAATGTACATGCATGCCTGACCCTGCGACATCCTGACGCGGCTTTGGCATGAAGGTCGCGTACATGCCGAATCTCTTTGCGATCGATCTGACCGCGAATTTAAAGGTCTGTATCGAATCGGCCATCTTCAGGGCATCATCCTCCCTGAAATCGATCTCGTGCTGGGCAGGCGCAAACTCATGATGGGATGATTCTATCTCAAAGCCCATCTCCTCGAGCATCAGGACGATATCCCTCCTGGCATTCTCACCGAAATCAGCAGGTCCGACATCCAGATACCCTGCCTGCTCATGCGAGGTGGTTGTCGGCTGTCCGTTCTCATCCACATGGAAAAGGAAAAACTCGCACTCAGGATAAGCCACCATCGTATAGCCTTTTTTTGCAGCTTTCTCTGCGGCCTTTGAAAGTATATATCTGGAACTGCAGATAAACGGCTTTCCGTCCGCCGTGCAGACATCACATATTATCTTTGCGACCTTTCCCTGCTGCGGACGCCACGGCAGGATCATGAAAGTCTCCATATCCGGATAAAGATACAGCTTGTCATCATATTCGACCATATTATTGAAGATCGCAGAACCGTAGAATGAGTACCGGTTTGCAAAAACCTTTTCCATCTGATCGGGATTGACTGCGATATTTTTGAGATTGCCGAATATGTCAGTAAACTGAAGCCTGACAAACTCGACTCCCTCTTCCTCTATCATCTTCAGAACATCTTCTTTCTGCATTTTTTCCTCCTTATTCAACAGTGACACTCTTGGCCAGATTTCTCGGTTTATCCACATCAAGTCCCTTTGATACGCTCAGGTAATATGCTAAAAGCTGTAACGGTATGATCGCGAGGCTTCCCGTAAAATGCTCATCCACCTTCGGGATGTAGACTGCGAAATTGACCGAATCCTCAACATCATATTTTCCGTAAGCCGTTATGCCCATCAGATAAGCCCCTCGGCTTTTGCATTCCATCATATTCGAGATCGTCTTTTCATAAAGATCGTTCTGGGTCAGTACTCCGATTACCAGCGTCTGGTCCTCTATGAGCGATATGGTCCCGTGCTTCATCTCTCCCGCGGCATAGGCTTCGGAATGGATGTAGCTGATCTCCTTCATCTTTAGCGACCCTTCAAGACAGATCGCATAATCAATACCTCTTCCGATAAAGAATATATCTCTGGCGTTTGAGTATTTCGACGCAAACCACTGTATCCTCTCCTTGTCATCAAGAACTTTCTTCATCTTTTCGGGTATGGTCAGAAGCTCGGAAATGTAATTTTCATATCCTTCGATCGTTCCTCTTTCCTTCGCAAATGCAAGCGCGAGCATGAACATGCACACCAGCTGGCAGCTGTATGCCTTGGTCGTGGCGACCGATATCTCGGGTCCTGCAAGCGTATACATGCAGTGATCGGCCTCACGGGCTATCGAGGAATCAAGGACATTTACGATTGCCAGAGTTGTAAGTCCTTTTTCCTTTGCCATACGAAGTGCTGCAAGTGAATCCGCTGTCTCGCCCGACTGTGAGATGATGATAACGAGCGCCCCGGTCTGCAGTCGGTTCTTTCTGTACCTGAATTCCGATGCCAGCTCCACTCTGACCTGGATATCGCACATCTCCTCCAGCACATACTGTGCCTCCATTCCTACATGCCAGGCGCTTCCGCACGCAACGATATATATTGCCGGAAATGAAGCTATCATCTCCTTTGTCAGGCCCGTCTCCGAAAGATCTACGGACAGTTTTTCTCCCTCTCCCTTTATGTATTTTTTAAGCGTATCCATGACGACCCTGGGCTGTTCATGGATCTCCTTCATCATGAAATGCTCATATCCGCCCTTTTCAGCCGCTTCGGCATCCCACTCGATAGTGGTGGCCTCTTTTTCAACCACATCTCCGTCAAGATTGTAAAAGGTTACCTCTCCTGCCGAGATCTCCGCCATCTCCAGGTTGCCTATGTAATATACGTTTCTCGTATGCTGCAGTATGGCCGGGACATCGGATGCGATAAATGATTCTCCCTCATTTACCCCGATTATCATCGGAGATTCCTTCCTTGCCGCAAATATCTTTCCGGGATAATCCGAGAACATGACTGCAAGCGCGTATGAACCTCTCACCCTGACTATCGTTTTTGCCAACGCATCAATCGGACCCATCTTGTATTTATTATAATAATAGTCCACCAGCTTGATCAGGACCTCCGTGTCAGTCTCGGAATAAAACCGGTAATCATGGCGTTCCATCTTTGCCTTTAATTCCTGGAAATTCTCGATGATGCCGTTGTGGACTCCGACGACCTCGGATTCGACGACACCCGAACCTGAACCGGAACAGTTCCCCGATACATGCGGGTGTGCATTCGTCCTGCTGGGCGCGCCGTGTGTCGCCCATCTGGTATGGCCGATGCCGCAGGTTCCCGGGACAGCCCTGCCTTCATCCGTCTTTTCGATGAGATTGTTGAGCTTGCCCGTCGTCTTGACGACAACCGCCGGATCCTCTCCGTTCCTGACGGCCAGTCCCGCCGAATCATATCCCCTGTATTCCAGCTTCGACAGCCCCTGCAAAAGTACCGGTGCAGCCTGTTTTCCGCCGACATAACCAACTATTCCGCACATAAGGTGATCCTCCCGTGAAATCAATACCGATATCAAAAATGGCGCCATGAACACACTTCACGACGCCCTTGTCCCATGAAATTATAATTCATAACCTGCAAATGCGTCAACGGGCATTGCAGATCATCATTATATTGACTGAATTCGGGACTCAGCAACATGTTTTGTTCACGGCTGGGTGTTCACAAAACATGTTCTGAGTCCCGGATTAAATAATTTACATGGAAGTGATGCGGTCGACGGCTTCGACGGTATTGTCATAGCTTCCGAAGGCGGTCAGGCGGAAGTACCCTTCGCCATGCGCCCCGAACCCTGAACCGGGCGTACCCACGACATTCGCGTCTGCCAAAAGATGATCAAAGAAATCCCAGCTGCTCATATTATCCGGCACCTTCAGCCAGATATAGGGCGCATCAACGCCGCCTGAAACCTCATAGCCTGCTTTTTTCAGGCCGTTCAGGATATAAGCCGCATTTTTCATATAATAACCGACAAGCTCCCTGATCTCCCTTTTTCCCTCGGGAGAATAAACAGCCTCTCCGGCCCTCTGCACGATGTAAGGAGCGCCGTTGTATTTGGTCCCGTGGCGCCTTGCCCAGAGAGAATGCAGGGACACTCCCTGTCTTTCAAGTTCCTTCGGTATGACCGTGTAGCCAAGCCTCAGTCCGGTAAATCCCGCATTCTTTGAAAAAGAATGAAGCTCTATAGCGCAGGTCTTTGCGCCTTTGCATTCATATATGCTGTGAGGAATCCCTTCCGTGCTGATGTAGGCTTCGTAGGCTGCATCATAGATGATGACCGAACCCTTTTCATTCGCAAAATCAACCCATTTCTGAAGCTCATCAAGGCTGATCACGGCTCCGGTGGGATTGTTGGGATAGCAAAGATAGATGATATCCGGTATCTCTTCCGGTATCCGGGGCACAAAACCGTTTTCACCCATACAGGGCATGTAGATCACATCCCTGTAGGCTCCAAGATCACTGTCATAATCCCCGGTCCTGCCTGCCATGACATTGGAATCAACATATACGGGATAAACCGGATCACAGACTGCTATGCGGTTGTCCAAAGCAAAGATCTCCTGGATATTTCCGGAATCACTCTTTGCGCCGTCCGATACAAAGATCTCATCAGGCTCTATATCGCAGCCTCTTGATCTGTAATCATTTTCACAGATGGCCTTTCTTAAAAACTCATAGCCCAGATCCGGAGCATATCCCCTGAAGGTCTCCTCGTCCCCCATCTCTCCCACGGCTTTGTGAAGGGCCGCTATGACAGTTCCCGGGAGCGGTCTTGTGACATCTCCTATGCCGAGCCTTATCACTTTTTTGCCCGGATTGTTCTGCGTATATTCATTGACCTTTTTTGCGATGGTCGAAAAAAGATAGCTTCCCTGAAGTTTTGTGTAATTGCTGTTTATCTTTGCCATAGTATAATAAAATCCTTTCGGTTACAGATTGGTATAGCCCACCAGAGCTTCATCGACAGCTGCCGCAGCCGCGCGGCCTTCGGCGATCGCCCATACCACAAGGGACTGTCCTCTGTGAACATCGCCTGCGGCAAAGATCCTGTCATCGGATGTTTTGTATTCATCCGGCTTCGTATCAATATTTCCTCGAGCGTTCACCTTTACGCCAAATGCGGATGTGACATATTCTTCGCTGCCTAAAAAGCCTGCTGCGATCAGTACAAGATCAGCCGGAAGTTCTGCTTCGCTTCCTTTTATGTGTTCAAATGTGACCTTTCCGTCTTTGCCTGTTTTTCTTTCAAGACCTACCGTTTTTACACCTGAGAGTTTTCCCTTCTTATCCTTTATGAATTCGGTAACGGTAGTCGAAAAGATCCTCGGATCCTTTCCAAAGCAGTATATGGCTTCCTCCTGGCCGTAGTCCGTCTTCAGGACCTTCGGCCACTCGGGCCAGGGATTTGAAGGCAGTCTCTCCTCCGGAGCTGCCGGCATCATCTCGATCTGTACCACGCTTTTTGCGCCAAGCCTGATGCTCGTTCCCACGCAGTCATTGCCGGTGTCTCCTCCGCCTATCACGATGACATTTTTCCCTTTGAGGCTTCCGAAGGAAAAGTCTTTTGCGGAGATGACTTTGTCATACGCATAATCAAGATCCATGACCTTTTTGCTGACTTCGCGAAGGAAGGGGACCGCAAACATGATGCCCTCTGCGTCTCTTCCCGGCGCATTGATATCCCTGGGTTTTGATGCCCCGCAGCAGAGCACGATCCTGTCATATGTATCTTCAAGCTCTTTTGCCGTGATGTCAACTCCGACATTGACATTGCACTTAAATTCTATGCCGCTCTTTTTCATTATATCGATACGCCTGTCTACGATCCTCTTGTCAAGCTTCATGTTGGGTATGCCGTATCTTAAAAGACCGCCCGGCCTGTCAAACCTTTCAAACACGGTGACAGTATGCCCCCTCCTGTTCAGAAGCTGCGCGCATGCTAAACCTGAAGGGCCGCTTCCTATGACCGCCACCTTTTTCCCGGTACGGGTCTTTGGCTCTGCTTCGTCTACAAGCCCATGCTCAAATGCATACTCGATGATATCCTTTTCATTGTCCTTTGTCGTTACAGCCTGCGCTATATGTCCGCAGGTACAGGCCGCCTCACAGAGAGCCGGACATACCCTTCCCGTAAACTCGGGGAAGCTGTGGGTCTTTGACAGCCTTCTGTATGCCTGTTCAAAATTGCCGTGATATACAAGCTCGTTTGTCTCGGGCACCAGATTGTGAAGAGGACATCCGGACGCCATGCCGGAGATCATCACCCCGGCCTGACAGAAGGGCACTCCGCATGCCATGCACCTGGCTGCCTGCTGCTGCCTTTGTGATACCGGCAGTCCCGTATGAAACTCATCAAAATTTTTTATCCTCTCGGAAGGCGGAACACACTGTGTTTCACACCTGTCATATTCCATGAAACCGGTAGGCTTTCCCATCTCATTTTCCCTCCTTTGCCGGTGCCTCTTTGATGATGCGCTTGTATTCTTCCGGTATGATCTTTTTGAACTTCGCGATGCTTTCATCAAAGCTGTCAAGTATCGTCTTTGCCTTGACGGATCCCGTATTCCCGTAATGGGCTTCAAGCAGGGATCTTATCATGTTCCTGTCATCCTCTTCAGTCACGCTTTCCATGAGGACCAGTTCCCTGTTGAGGTTTTTGTAAAGGTTGTTTCTTTCATCAAGAACATAAGCCGTACCGCCGCTCATGCCTGCGGCAAAATTCTTGCCCACGCTGCCGAGGATGACGCATACGCCACCCGTCATGTATTCACAGCCATGCTCACCGACACCCTCGACGACGCTCTTTGCTCCCGAGTTTCGCACGCAGAATCTCTCTCCCGCCATCCCGGCGATATAGGCCTCTCCGCTTGTCGCGCCGTAGAGCGCAACATTTCCTATGATCAGGTTGGACTCGGCATCGTATGCCGCATCCTTCGGCGCCTTTACCACAAGTTTTCCTCCGGACAGCCCTTTGCCGAAATAATCATTTGCATCTCCCTCAAGGGTCAGTGTCTCGCCGGCAGGGATGAATGCGCCGAAGCTCTGTCCGCCGGCGCCCTTGCAGTCTATGACGATGCTGTCCTTATCAAGACCGTTATGGTGGCATTTTGTGATATAAGCGCCGATCATCGTACCGAAGGCCCTGTCAGTATTCCTGACATCACATCCGACCGATACGGCTTTTCCATCCTCGATGGCTTTTTTTATGCCGCCCTTTCCTGACATGAGCTTTGAATCAGCCCGCGTTTCAAGACCGAAATCATAGGCTGACTTTTTGTCATAGGGCTTTTCTATGGGTATCCTGTCTCCGAGGATCCTGCCAAGATCTATCTTTGCGGCAGTACCGGTTATGCCGTCCTTTTTCTTCAGCAGATCATATCTGCCTACAAGTTCATCAACGCTCCTGACACCGAGCTTTGCCATATATTCCCGAAGTTCTTCCGCTATGAAGCGCATGAAGTTTTCGACGTATTCGGGCTTTCCCGCAAAATTTTTGCGCAGATTCGGATCCTGCGTGGCAATTCCCATCGGACAGGTATCAAGGTTGCAAACCCTCATCATCACACAGCCCAGGGTGACCAGTGGCGCAGTTGCAAAACCGAATTCCTCCGCACCGAGGATCGCAGCTATCGCCACATCCCTTCCGCTCATGAGCTTTCCGTCAGTTTCGAGTACCACCATATCGCGCAGGCCGTTCATCTTTAAGGTCTGATGCGTCTCGGCAAGTCCGAGTTCCCAGGGCAGTCCGGCATTGTGGATCGAGCTTATAGGCGCGGCTCCTGTCCCTCCGTCATATCCCGATATCAGTATGACTCCGGCTCCGGCCTTTGCCACACCTGCGGCTATGGTCCCCACTCCGGCTTCCGAAACAAGCTTTACCGAGATTCGCGCATCCTTGTTTGAGCATTTCAGATCATATATGAGCTGGGCCAGATCCTCTATCGAATAGATATCATGATGAGGCGGCGGGGATATCAGGCTGACTCCGGGCGTGGAATGTCTGGTCTTTGCGATCCACGGATAGACCTTTTTGCCCGGGAGATGTCCTCCCTCGCCGGGCTTTGCGCCCTGTGCCATTTTTATCTGTATTTCCTTTGCGCTCTGAAGATACCTGGATGTGACGCCGAAACGTCCCGATGCGACCTGTTTTATCGCCGAGCTTTTATCATCCTTCGTTCCCGCGCTTTCAAGTCTTTCCTCGCTCTCTCCGCCTTCCCCGCTGTTTGATCTGCCGTGCAGGCGGTTCATCGCAACAGCAAGGGCAACATGCGCTTCCTCCGATATGGAGCCGTATGACATGGCTCCCGTCTTGAACCTCCTGACAATTAAGTCGGCGCTTTCAACTTCCGAGATGTCTATGGGTTTTTCGGGATAATTAAAATCAAAGATGCTGCGAAGATATCCTGTCTCCTCCCTGTCCACCATTTCCGTATACTTTCTGAACTTTTCATAGCTTCCTTCCCTCGTTGAAGCCTGAAGCATATGTATGGTCTGCGGATTGTATCTGTGCTTTTCACCCTGTGCTCTCATCTTGTGGAAGCCCGCGGAATCCAGTGAAAGATCCGTTGCAAGTCCCAGCGGATCAAAGGCTTTTGAGTGCTGGGCATCCGTAGCCTTTGCGATATCCTCAAGATCGATGCCGCCGATCCTCGATACCGTACCGGTAAAATATCTGTCGATCACGGACTGCGATATGCCGAGCGCTTCAAATATCCTGCTTCCCTGATATGACTGTATGGTCGATATTCCCATCTTCGAAGCAATCCTGACTATGCCGTTAAGCACTGCCCTGTCATAATCGGAAACAGCCGCGTAGTAATCCTTTTCAAGCACTCCGTCATCCACCAGCTGCTTGATCGTCGCATGGGCAAGATAGGGATTTACCGCGCAGGCTCCGAATCCCAGAAGAGTTGCAAAATGATGAACATCCCTGGGCTCGCCCGTTTCCATGATCAGCGACATCGCCATGCACTTCTTTGTCCTGACCAGATAATTGTGCACAGCCGACACACACAGCAGAGACGGTATGGCCATGTGGTTTTCATCCACGCCGCGGTCTGACAGTATGATGATGTTCCCGCCGTTTTTGTATGCCCTGTCCACTTCAACGAAGAGATTGTCTATGGCACGGTCAAGCGGCGTTCCCTTGTAATAAAGAGTCGATACCCTGATCACCTTCAGTCCCTGTCTGTCCAGATGGGATATCTTCATCAGATCCAGGTCCGAAAGGATCGGATTGTTGATCTTGAGCACGTTGCAGTTTGAAGGCTTTTCTGACAGGAGATCTCCGTTCCTTCCGACATATACGCATGTCGCCGTGACTATCTTTTCCCTGACCGCATCTATGGGCGGATTTGTGACCTGGGCAAAAAGCTGCTTGAAATAATCAAAGAGAGGCCTGTACTGCTTTGAAAGGACAGCAAGAGGCGTATCCACGCCCATCGAGCCTATCTCCTCGCTGCCGTTTAAGGCCATGGTATAGATCCGCTCACGGCATTCCTCGTACGAATAGCCGAAATTTCTGTGGAGCTTTGAAAGCATGGTGCTGTCATAAGAGATAACGCTCTCATTGGGTATCCTGATATCGGAAAGCCTGACCAGATTTGAATCAAGCCATTCACCGTAGGGCTCCCTGACTGCGTATCTGTCCTTTATCTCACGGTCCGTATATATCCTTCCCGTCACGGTATCAGCAAGGAGCATCTTGCCGGGATACAGACAGCCCTTGCTCTTTATCTGTGATTCCTTTACCGGCAGGACACCGACCTCGGATGAAAGGATCAGCCTTCCGTCATCAAGGACATAGAAACGGGACGGACGCAGGCCGTTACGGTCGAGAATGGCAGCCATCACATCGCCGTCGGACAGCATGATCGAAGCCGGTCCGTCCCAGGGCTCCATCATCGTCCCGTAGTACTGATAGAAGTCTCTCTCTTCTGCCGATATGGTATCATTGTTTTCCCATGGCTCGGGGATCAGGATCATCGCTGCCAGAGCCGGATCCATCCCTCCCATGATCAAAAACTCCAGGGTATTGTCAAGCATCGCGGAATCAGAACCTTCACCGGATATCACTGGAAGCACTTTTCCCAGTTCTTCATCGCTGAAGTGGCTGGTCTCGATCGTTTCCTCCCTTGCCAGCATCTTGTCCCTGTTCCCGCGGATCGTATTGATCTCGCCGTTATGAACGATAAATCTGTTCGGATGAGCCCGAAGCCAGCTGGGAACTGTATTTGTAGAAAAGCGCGAATGCACCATGGCTATCGCGGATTCAAATCCGGGATTGGACAGATCGTCAAAAAAAGTCCGAAGCTGTCCGACAAGGAACATTCCCTTGTAGACTATCGTTCTGCAGGAAAGCGTTGCAACATATGTATCCTCATTTGAATGCTCAAATACACGCCTGGTAACATACAGCTTCCTGTCAAAGTCGATGTCTTTTTCTGTCTCCTTCGGACGCTCTATGAAGCACTGCATGATGACGGGACATGACTCAAGCGCTTTCTGCCCGAGGACATCCTTGTTTACCGGAACGCTTCTCCATCCGAGGAAGTTCAGTCCTTCCTTTTTGACGATGATCTCAAACATCTTCATCGCCTGCATCCTTTTAAGCTCTGACTGCGGGAAGAAGAACATCCCGACTCCGTACGATCTTTCCTTTCCAAGCCTGATGCCCAGATCCGCGCAGGCTTTTTTGAAAAAGGTATGCGGGATCTGAGTCATGATCCCCACTCCGTCACCGGTCTCGCCTTTGGCATCCTTTCCGGCCCTGTGCTCGAGATTCTCTACTATAGAAAGGGCATCGCTGACTATGGAATGGCTTTTCTTTCCATATATGTTTATAATGGCTCCGACGCCGCAGTTATCATGTTCAAAACTAGGTTCGTAAAGAGTATTCATCCTGTCACCTCTCCTGATCGATCTTTTTTTCCGACTCCAGCGCTGCTTTTATCAGTCCCGAAAACAGCGGATGCGGCATATCCGGTCTCGACTTGAATTCGGGATGCGCCTGTGTTGCAACAAAAAACGGATGATCCGAAAGTTCGATCATCTCGACTATCCTTTTGTCCGGAGACAGTCCGGACAGTACCATTCCGTTTTCTTCAAGTATCTGTCTGTAATCATTGTTTACTTCATATCTGTGACGGTGTCTTTCGCTTATCTCTTCCGTCCCGTAAAGCTCATATGCCTTTGTCCCTTTTTTCAGGACGCAGGGATAAGCTCCGAGCCTCAGTGTCCCGCCTATGTTCTCGAGATTCTCCTTGTCAGGCAGTATATGTATGACCGGGTTTTTGGTGTCGGGACAAAGCTCTGCAGATGCTGCGTCGCTGATGCCGCATCTGTTCCTGGCAAACTCCACTATCGCAAGCTGCATCCCAAGGCACAGCCCTAAAAACGGTATCATGTTCTTTCTGGCATATCCAGCGGCGAGGATCTTTCCCTCAGTGCCGCGGCTTCCGAATCCTCCGGGAACGATGATCCCGTCTGCTCCCAAAAGTGCTTCCCCGATATTTTCCTCTGTTAATGTCTCCGCATCGATCCATCTGATATCGACCTTTGTCCTGTTTGCTATCCCTCCGTGCCTTAAAGCTTCGGCAACGCTTAGGTATGCATCGTGGAGAGCCACATATTTGCCGACTATCGCGATAGTCACCTGATGCAGCGGGTTTTTGTAATCCTCGACCAGCTTTCTCCATGCCGCAAGATCCGGCTTTGCGCTGGGAAGTCCCAGGCACTCGCATACAGCCCTGGCAAGGTTTTCCTCCTCAAGCATCAGCGGCACCTCATAGAGCAGGGATGCATCCAGGTTCTGCAGGACATTTTCAGGTTTGACATTGCAGAACAGCGCGATCTTTTCACGCATGTTTTTTTCAACGGGATAATCAGAACGGCATACTATGATGTCAGGCCAGAGCCCCATGCTCTGAAGCGTCTTCACGCTCATCTGGGTAGGCTTGGTCTTCAGCTCTCCCGAAGCCTTTAAGTAAGGTATCAGCGTGACATGGATGATCACGGAATTGTTCATGCCGACATCGGCACGAAACTGTCTGATCGCCTCAAGAAAGGGCTGGCTTTCGATATCACCGACGGTCCCTCCGATCTCTATGATCGAGATGGTCTCTTCCTGCGGCGTTGCTGCCTTGTGGAACCTGTCCTTGATCTCATTTGTTATATGAGGGATCACCTGAACGGTTCCTCCGCCGTAGTCGCCGTGCCTCTCTTTGTTCAGAACGGCCTGATAGATCTTTCCGGTCGTGACATTCGAGTTTTTGTTCATCGATTCGTTTATGAATCTTTCGTAATGTCCGAGATCCAGATCCGTCTCGGTTCCGTCGTCGGTCACAAAGACCTCTCCGTGCTGGATCGGATTCATCGTTCCGGGATCGACATTTATGTAGGGATCAAATTTCTGCATGGTCACATGAAAACCGCGCGCCTTTAACAGCCTTCCCAGCGATGCTGCTGTGATCCCTTTTCCAAGTCCCGATACGACTCCGCCTGTTACAAATACATACTTGACCATAATAACCTCACTTACCGCTGTCACCGTAGTTTGAAAGGACTCTTGCGGAAGGATCATCGACATTGCATCCTTCCCACGATTTGTTCGGCATCCAGAAATCAACGATCATCTCAGACTGTCCCGGATAGTATTTTTCAAATATCTGTCTGTAAAGGAGCGACTCCTTTGTAAAGGGCCTTGCATGATCATAATCCATGCGAAGCTTTTCATACTCCTCATCCGTATACTTCTGCGCCGCATATTCTTTCAGATGATCGACCAGTGAATGCCCGACCGCATCTGAAAATGCCGCCTTCTCCCTCATCAGGATGTCTTCCGGCAGATAATCGCCCTCAAACGCATGACGCAGCAGATATTTGCCTTTATTATATTTATTCAGTTTCATTTCAGGGTCTATGCTCATGACATATTTCACAAAACCCAGATCACCGAAAGGGACCCTCGCTTCTATGGAATTTGCCGAGATGCATCTGTCGGCACGGAGCACATCATACATATGCAGCTCCCTGACTCTCTTTGCCGATTCCTCCTGAAAGCTTTCGGCATCCGGCGCGAAGTCCGTATACTTGTATCCGAAAAGCTCGTCCGATATCTCGCCTGTCATGAGGACTCTCACATCCGTCTGCTCATGTATGGCCCTGCACAGAAGATACATCCCCATGCTTGCCCTGATCGTCGTGATATCAAAGGTCCCGAGGACATGTATGACCTCTTCGAGTGAATCTATGACATCATCCCTTGTGATGATGACTTCAGTATGATCGCTTCCTATATAGTCCGCGACCTCCTTTGCATATTTTAAGTCTATCGCATCTGTTTTCATGCCGATGGCAAAGGTCCTGATAGGTTTTTTCAAAAGCTTTGCAGATACAGCGCATACAAGCGAACTGTCAAGTCCTCCGCTGAGCAGGAAGCCAAGCGGCGCATCCGCATCAAGTCTTTTTTCTATCCCCGCTATCAGCTTTTCGCGGATATTTCTGCATACGGTCTCGATGTCATCTTTTACAACACTTTCAACCTCAGTCATATCCCTGTATTCGGTAAATTTCCCATCGGCATAGAAATGTCCGGGCGGGAACGGCTGTATGGTTTTTGCAAGTCCTGTCAGGTCCTTTGCCTCGCTTGCAAATACTATCTCACCCTCATCCGTATAGCCGTAGTACAAAGGCCTGATCCCTATCGGATCCCTTGCCGCGATGAGATCGTTTTTTTCCATGTCATATATGATGCAGGCATATTCCGCATCAAGCATGGCGAACATGTCCGTTCCGTATTTTTCGTAAAGCGGAAGGAGGATCTCACAGTCCGAATCGCTTTTGAAGCTGTACTCTTTTTCAAGCTCCTTCTTTATCTTTCTGAAACCGTATATCTCTCCGTTACATACGATGGCATTATCATTCAATTCAAAAGGCTGCATTCCCTCTTCGGTCAGGCCCATTATGGCAAGCCTTTCAAAGCCGAGGACAGCATCACCGTATCTTTTGATGCGCTGCATATCCGGTCCTCTTGATATCGTCCGGTCAAAATGCTCCTTAAAAGCTTCATCTGCTATGCTGTAACCTTTGTATCCCATTATCGAGCACATATTTTCAGTTTCCTCCAACAACGAAAAAGGCGCCTTGGATCAAGATCCAAAGCGCCTTTGCTTTTATGTTTTGATACTATAGACTCATTATCCTCATTTGTCAACACTCATCACGGCATTTTTCATGCTGCGCACATATTCGCCGACATGCTTCGGGGATTCCTTTTTATATTTCTCCATGATCTTTATGATCGCGCTCCCCACTATCGCTCCGTCCGCGATAGCTGCCATCTGGGACGCCTGCTCGGGCTTTGATATTCCGAAACCTATGGCGCAGGGGATATCCGTATTCTCGCGGACCGTTTTTATTATGGAACTCAGATCTGTGTCTATGACACTCCTTGTCCCCGTAACACCCAGGCTTGATACGATGTACAGAAAGCCCTCTGCATTTTTTGCGATCATAGCCACACGGTCTTTTGATGTGGGCGCGATCAGGGATATGAGGTCGATCCCGTACTGTCTGCACAGGGGCGCAAATTCATCTTTTTCCTCAAAAGGCAGATCCGGGAGTATGAGCCCGTCGATCCCGATCCTGCTGCAGGATGAGATGAATCTTTCCGAGCCGTAGGAATAGACGACATTTGCATAGGTCATAAAGACCAGCGGAACATCGACTTCATCCCTGATGCTGTGGACCATATCGAATATCCTGTCAGTGCTCGCCCCGTTTTTCAGGGCTCTGTCATTTGCGGCCTGAATGACGGGTCCCTCCGCCGTCGGGTCGGAAAACGGTATGCCGAGCTCTATGAGATCCGCTCCGTTTGCCGTTGCCTCAAGTATTATCTTTTCGGTTGTTTCCATGTCAGGATCCCCGCAGGTGATGAAAGGTATGAATGCCTTTCCGTTTTCAAAAGCCTTTCCTATATTACTCATGGATATCCTCCCCTCTGTATCTTGCGATCGCGGCGCAGTCCTTGTCGCCTCTTCCCGATATGGTTATGACGATCGAATTTTCCGGCGTGTATTCCTTTGCGATCTTCATTGCTGCCGATACTGCATGCGCCGATTCGATCGCCGGGATGATGCCCTCGGTCTTTGACAGATACTCAAAAGCGCATACCGCCTCCTCGTCAGTCACCGGGATGTATTCGGCTCTTTTTGTGTCATGCAGCCATGCGTGCTCCGGACCGATGCCGGGATAATCAAGACCTGCAGAGATCGAATAAACCGGTGCTATCTGGCCGTATTTGTCCTGACAGAAATATGATTTCATGCCGTGGAAGATCCCCGATCTTCCCGTGGCTATGGTCGCCGCCGTCTCAAAGGTGTCGATCCCTCTGCCCGCTGCCTCGCAGCCTATCAGGCGGACTTTACTGTCTTCAATGAAATTATAGAAGCTTCCCATCGCGTTTGAGCCTCCGCCCACACACGCGATCACCGCATCCGGCAGGCGTCCTTCGGCCTCAAGCATCTGCGCCTTGATCTCTTTTGAGATGACCGACTGGAAGTCCCTGACTATGGTCGGGAACGGATGCGGTCCCATGACCGAGCCCAGACAGTAATGTGTGTCATCTATCCTTCTGGTCCACTCTCTCATGGCCTCGGATACGGCATCCTTCAATGTTGCCGTGCCGGTCTTTACCGGGATCACCTGCGAGCCGAGAAGACGCATGCGGTAAACATTGAGAGCCTGTCTTTTCGTATCCTCCTCGCCCATGAAGACGACACATTCCATGCCCATGAGAGCCGCCGCAGTCGCCGTTGCAACACCGTGCTGTCCGGCTCCCGTCTCAGCGATGAGCCTTTTCTTTCCCATCTTTTTTGCAAGGAGCGCCTGGCCGAGCACATTGTTTATCTTGTGCGAGCCGGTGTGGTTTAAGTCCTCCCGCTTCAGATATATCTTTGCGCCGCCAAGATCCTTTGTCATCTTTTCCGCATAATACAAGCGGGACGGTCTTCCGGCATAATCGTTAAAGAGCTTCGTAAGTTCGCTGTTAAACTCAGGATCATCTTTGAACCTGTTGTATGCTTCCTCCAGTTCAATGACTGCATTCATCAGTGTCTCGGGAATATACTGTCCTCCGTGCTCACCAAATCTGCCTTTTTTCTCACTCATTTTTTCCCTCCGTTTTGTTCCTGCCTATAGCCTCCGGCTTTCCTCGCATTATGTACAAACGCTTCCATTTTTTTGGGATCCTTGTGCCCGTCCGTTTCGATCCCTGAGCTTACATCCACTGCGTATGGATGTATCCTCTCTATTGCCTCTCCCACATTTTCCGGACCGAGGCCTCCGGCCAGAAAAAGCCTGCCTGTATCAATGCCCGTTCTGCTTATTATATCCCAGTCAAAGGTCCTGCCGTCTCCCATGCCGGCATCGAGCAGGATATGATCCGCCCCGGCAGTTTCCGACAGGTCCGGCATGAGCCCTTCCTTTATCTTTACAGCCCTGATCACTCTTTTCCCGGTCAGTGTTTTGATATTTTTTATATAAGCGGCATCTTCGCTGCCGTGAAGCTGGATGACATCTATTATGCCTTCATCAGCCAGTTCTTTTATAACCGCCGGATCTTCATCCACGAATACGCCCACAGCGGATATCTTCGGATCGAGCAGTTCTTTTAATCCTGCAGCCTCCGTCTTTGTCAGCGCCCTCCTGCTTTTATTCCAGAATACAAAACCGACAAAGTCAGGCATGAGGCGGTTGGCTGCCTCGATATCTTCTTTTCTTGTCAGTCCGCAGAGCTTGATCGCTGTCATATCAGGCCTCTCCCTTAAGTTCTTTAAGCTTTGCTTTTTTGTCTTCTGCCCGCATCAGGACTTCTCCCACAAGGACTGCATCTGCCCCGTTCGTTCTTATTATACTGACATCCTCACTTGTCTTCACCCCGCTTTCGGAAACAAAGATGATATCTTCGGGGATCAGTTTCCGAAGCCTCCCGCTTAGGGATGTGTCAACGGAAAAATCCTTCAGGTTCCTGTTGTTTACTCCTATTATCCGCGCGCCCGCATCTATGGCCGTGTGTATCTCCTCTTCGTCATGTGTCTCGACAAGAGCCGACAGGCCAAGGTCATCGCAGATGCCAAGGTAACGTGCGATCTCTTCTTTTGAAAGGATGGAGACTATGAGCAGCACCGCCGACGCGCCCAGAAGCTTTGCCTCATATATCATATACTCGTCAACGGTAAAATCCTTTCTGAGCACCGGGATATTTACTGCTGCCGCGATCTCTTTCAGGTAGCTGTCATCGCCCAAAAACCACTTCGGCTCTGTCAGCACGGAGATCGCATCCGCGCCGGCTTTCTCGTATTCTTTTGCGATCTGCAGATATGGAAAGTCCTCTGCGATGATACCCTTTGAGGGTGATGCCTTTTTGCATTCGCATATGAAAGAGATGCCCGGCTTTTTCAGTACTTTCTCAAATGACAGATCACCTTTCGGAGTATCGTACGCCAGTTTCTTCAGTTCGCTTACGGATCTTTTTTCTTTTGCCGCTGCCACGCGTACCCTTGCATGCTCAGCTATGGTATCAAGAATCGTACCCATCTGTCATCACCTGTTGCTGACTTCTATGATCTTTTGAAGAGTTTCATATGCCTTCCCTGAATCTATGATATCACCTGCTTTCTTTACGCCTTCCTCAAAGTTTTCTGCCTTTCCGCCGATGTAAAGCGCCGCGCCGGCATTGAGCAGGACTGCGTTTCTTTTGTGTCCCTTTTCACCTTTTAATATATCAGTTGTTATCTTTGCGTTATCCGCAGGAGCCCCGCCCTTCAGGTCATCTTTTGTACAGCGTTCGAATCCGAAATCCTCAGGTTTGATGACAGTGGTCCTAAACCACCCGTCCCTGATCTCGCATACCTTTGTGGGCGCGGAAAGCGAGATCTCATCCAGCTTGTCCATGCCGTATACGACCATGCCCCGCTTTACTCCAAGGCTTACAAGCACCTGCGCCAGCGGCTCCACGAGATATTCATCATATACTCCGAGCAGCTGCATGGTCGGCGATGCGGGATTTGTCAGCGGCCCGAGTATGTTGAACACTGTCCTGAAACCCAGTTCCTTTCTGATGGGGCCTACATATTTCATGGATGCATGATATTTCTGAGCGAAGAAGAAGCACATCCCGGCTTCCTTCAAAAGCTCCACGCACTTTTCCGGGCTCTGATCGATATTCACTCCGAGCGCCTCAAGGCAGTCGGCTGTTCCCGAAAGTGATGATGCGGCGCGGTTGCCGTGCTTTGCGACCTTGAGTCCGCCTGCTGCCGCAATAATAGCAGATGTTGTTGAAATGTTGAAGCTTCCCGCATTGTCCCCGCCGGTTCCCACGATCTCCAAAACATCCATGCCTGTATCAACCTTTGTCGCGTGATCCCTCATGGCTGCCGCGCAGCCTGCGATCTCGTTTGTGGTCTCGGCCTTTGCGCTCTTGGTCGAAAGCGCCGACAGGAATGCGGCATTCTGCGTGGGTGAAGTCTCCCCGCTCATGATCTCGTTCATCACGGCGTAGGCTTCGTCGTAGGTTAAGTCTTCTTTGTTTACGATCTTTACAATGGCTTCTTTGATCATTTTATTTTCCTCCTGATATTTTATAATCAACTTGAAACATTTCTCTATATGCATCAGCCATACATATTTTGTTCACGGCTCGTCCAGTTCTAAGCTCACCGAGCGTCTGATAAACAAAATTTCGCTCTGCGCCGTTCCGCGCCTGAAAAGAGCGGCGCGGCCTTCGCACCCGCGAAATTTATCAGACTCCGGTTCGCTAAGAACTGACGGCTGGGTGTTCACAAAATATATATGTCTGATGCATGCAACAAATCTATCTGTCAGATGATATAACATGTATTCAGATGCAAGCCAAAAACAGATGTCAGATGATAAAGCTTCGTAACATTTTCTTGCCCTCAGGGGTGAGTATCGATTCGGGATGGAACTGGACCCCGTAGACCGGATATTCAGCATGCATGACTGCCATGATTTCTCCGGTGTCAGTGACAGCCGTAGCCTTCAGCACATCGGGCAATGTTTTCGGATCGACGGCCAGCGAATGATATCTGGCAACATCCGTTTCTTCGTTGCACCCCATGAAGATGGGGCATCTTTTATCAAGCTTGACTTTGGACTGCTTGCCGTGCATGAGCTTTTCCGCATAGGTCACCACTCCGCCGTAAGCCATGCAGATCGCCTGATGTCCGAGACATACCCCCAGTATGGGTATTTCCTTTCCCAGCTCCTTTATCACATCTATGATCACTCCCGCATTTTCGGGTCTGCCCGGACCGGGTGATATGATGATCCGATCAGGCTTGAGCTCCCTGATCTCATCCACGCTCATCTCATCATTTCTGATGACTTTGATATCGGGATCGATCTCTCCGATATACTGATACAGGTTATAAGAAAAACTGTCATAATTATCTATCAGAAGTATCATGGTCTCACCTCCCCGCTTCCAAGCAGCGCTTCAAGAGAAGCCCTTGCCTTGTTCATGCTCTCTTCGTATTCCAGCTCCGGGACCGAATCCGCGACTATCCCCGCGCCGCTCCTGACAAACGCCTTGCCGTTCTTTTTGTACACAAGCCTGATCCCGATACAGGTATCCATATTGCCCGTAAAATCTATATATCCCACTGCTCCGCCATATATGCCGCGCTTGTTGTTTTCAAGCTCTCCTATCAGCTGGCAGGCTCTGATCTTTGGAGCCCCCGACAAAGTGCCTGCGGGAAGCACGGAAGCGATGGCATCAAGCGCATCTTTTCCTTCACTGATCTCGCCCCTTACCGTGGAGCCTATATGACAGACATGTGAAAATCTCTGGATCTGTCTGAGGCTTTCAACCTCAACTGTCCCGAAACGGCTGACCCTGCCCAGATCGTTCCTTCCCAGATCCACGAGCATGTTGTGCTCTGCCAGTTCTTTTTCGTCAGCTAAAAGCTCTGCTTCCAGCACCCTGTCTTCCTCTTCATCCTTTCCCCTCTTTCTGGTGCCTGCAAGCGGGAAGGTATGAAGCACGCCATCCTCCAGCTTCACCAGAGTCTCGGGAGATGCGCCTGCAACCTCCACATCCGTTCCCGCAAAATAAAACATGTACGGGGAAGGATTTATTGTCCTCAGATTCCTGTAGGTGTTCAGCAGGCTTCCTTCGAAAGGCACCTCGAGCCTGTTTGAAAGGACTATCTGAAAGATATCTCCTTCATAGATATACTTCTTTCCCTTTTCGACCATTTCGCAGAATTCGTCTTTTCCAAACAGGGCTTTTACTTCTCCCGTGATCCTTCCTTCAGGCTCTTTTCTTTTTTCACCCTTTACGAGAAGTTCCGCCATCGCCTTCAGCTCAAGCACGGCCTTATTATACGCGCTGTCGATATCGTCGAGGGACATGTTTATGATCAGCGCTATCTTCTGGCGCATGTTGTCAAACGCGATCACTCTGTCAAACAGCATCAGGTCCACATCCATGAAGCCCTCTGTATCCTCAACATCGCATCTGACCTTCGGTTCGCTGTATTTCAGATAATCATAGGAGAAATAGCCGACAAGTCCGCCCGTGAAAGGAGGCAGGTAGTCAAGCTTCGGGCTCTTGAAATCCTTCAGTACATTTCTGATGCATTCCGAAGGATCATCCGTCTCCATCCTGACATTTCCGATCCGGATATCGCCGTCTGAGCATGTGATGGAAAGCTTCGGATCATATCCGAGAAATGTATAGCGTCCCCACTTCTCTTCAGCCTTTGCAGACTCAAGCAGAAAGCAGTGCTTTGATACATTCCTGAGGACACGGACTGTCTCGATGGGCGTGGTAAAATCCGACATGAGCTCACAGCTTACCGGAAAGACCCTGTAGTCACCCTCTTTTGCGATCCGCCTGACCTCGCTTAATTCAGGTAATATCTTCATGATAAACCTCCTTTTTGTTTTCTCCCGCCGTGTGGTGATCCCTCTTCCTTTCGGCGGCCCTGCGATGATAAAAAAATCCCTGACAGAAACATGCTGTTCTGTCAGGGACGAATAGTTTTTATTATCCGCGGTGCCACCCTGGTTCACGAAAAATCGCGCGCTTTGCAGGATACGATCATATCCCCGGCAACTGACGTATGCCCTCACGTCACGGATACTGGGGTTTTCCCCGTTCCCCATGCCCTCAGCGGCCCATATAAGGATATCGATCATATCCACGCATCCCTCATACTATCCGGCTCCCACCATCCCGGACTCTCTGCAGGAATCTCCGTCTTCCGGCTCTTCCCAAGCGAAAAGATGCTTTTTCTTCCGCGTCACAGGTTTGTTTTCTCTGTTTGATTCCGTATTTTGCCACACAATTTACAATATGTCAATAGCAAATCGGGATGAGTCACACGGGATATCTGCCGTCGAAGCAGGCCCTGCAGACGGGAAGGTCTCCTGTCATCCCGGCCAGGTCCTCTATGGTCAGATACTCCAGAGAATCGGCTCCTATCTCACGCCTGATATCCTCTTTTGTGTGTCCGCTTGCGATCAGCTGTGAATTGTCGGGGACATCCGTGCCATAAAAGCATGGGTACATGAAGGGCGGGGATGAGATCCGCACATGTATCGAAAGAGCGCCGAACCTGCGCATCTCTTTTATTATATTTGCAAGAGTGGTCCCCCTGACAATGGAGTCATCGATGAGAACAACCCTTTTCCCCCTGACGACATCCTCTATCACGCGCAGCTTGATCGCGACTGCGCTCGTCCTTTCCTCCTGCGTGGGCTTGATGAAGGTACGGCCTACATAGCTGTTTTTTGCAAAGGCGGGAAGGAAGGGTATGCCCGATTCCTTTGAAAAACCTATGGCTGCCGTCAGCCCCGAATCCGGCACTCCGGTCACCACATCGGCCTCTGCCGGAAATCGTACGGCCAGCGACCTTCCGCCATTGATCCTTGCATTATAGACGCTTATCCCGTCTATCTTTGAATCAAGCCTTGCAAAATAGATATACTCGAAAATACAGTGCGCTCTCGTTTCAGTCCGAAGGATCGTCTTTGTGACCTCGCCGTTTCCTGTGATCGTTACCATCTCTCCCGGCAGCACATCCCTGACATAAGAAGCGCCAATGGCATTGAGGGCGCTGCTTTCAGAGGCACAGACATACATGCTGCCTGATTTTCCGAGACATAGCGGCTTCAGTCCCCACGGGTCCCTGACACAGATGAGCTTCTGGGGGCTCAGGATCAGGATCGCAAAGCCTCCCTTCAGACGCTTTACGACCTTTTCCACAGCCTCTTCAATCGAGGAAGAATGCATCCTTTCTGCGGCTATCTTGTAGGCGATGACTTCGGAATCGGAAGTCCCTTCAAAGCTTGCGCCCTCTGCGACAAGCTCCTGTCTTATCTCGTCCGTGTTTATTATATTGCCGTTGTGAGCAAGGGCGATCGTGCCTTTTGCATAGTTGATAAAAACAGGCTGGGCATTCTCTTTTATGCTCCCTCCTGTCGTGGAATATCTGACATGGCCGATCCCGATGTTGCCCTTGAGCCTTTCAAGATCTTCTTTATGAAAGACCTCATTGACCAGTCCCATATCCTTGTGCGCGCAGATATTTCCTATAGGACCGCGCATGTCGCATACCACTATGCCTGCCGACTCCTGGCCTCTGTGCTGCAGAGCAGTGAGACCGTAGTATATATACTGCGC
Organism: Lachnospiraceae bacterium; assembly: GCA_017614155.1. GTDB lineage: Bacteria > Bacillota > Clostridia > Lachnospirales > Lachnospiraceae > NK4A144. The sequence goes on along the minus strand of JAGACK010000051.1, from coordinate 21,206 downwards.
GGCTTTTATGTCTTCGCAGCTGTATACGCCGAACACGCCGCATTCTTCATGAGGCTTATCATCATAATAAGTACAGCCCATTTTTTCCTCCCGTTAAAGAAAACGAAAAAGACGCCCCGGTCATCCGAAGCGTCTTTGCTTTCGACAATGAGTTTATAACAGTTAAGAGGGCATGTCAATCCTGTCCGCACAGGCATTGCCGGGATTTGGCAATGCGCGCTTCATTTCCCGCTTGTCAGTGTTATCTTCCAAAAGCACACCTTCTGCATAGCCTGAAAGAGATCTTCTGACTGTTTTGGAGTGAGCATTCCGGGAAGGACGGGTTTTTTGAGATGATCGGAAACCGTGATACGCGAAAGCTTCATCCCGAATTGCAAAAGATACTCTTCTGCGCTTTCAAGCTGCTGTCCGGTATCGCCGAATACATCAAGCATCAGCGGGCTTTTTTCACTCGGGGGCTCAGGAAGTGTTTCTCCTGATGAAACCGGTTTTCGCAAAAATCCCCTTTTTATCACTTCAGGCAGATCATCACCGCAGATCGCTGCCAGGGTCAGGAAATTCTGGATCGACATTTCCGGATCTGCCGTGATAAAGCATCCTCCGTGTATGGAAAGGAGCCTTGCGATCCCCTCCATGAATCGCCCGGTTTCTTCCCCGGACAGATACATGAGAAACCCTTCCGTCAGAATGTGCAGTTCTCCGTCACATCCTTCGACAGCCGAAAGCAACGCCTCGGGATCCAATGCATCGGCAGCTTCATATCTTAAAAGTGAGGGCTTCTCCCCGTCATCCGGCAAAGGCAGCTTTTCTTTAAGACTGCAGATCACAGGCGGCAGATCGATCCCCAGATATGATCGTCCGTTTCGCAGGCACAGCATCCCGCGAGGCGACAGGCCACACGGTATATCTACGACGGTTGGGCCATCCTGCAGCGTGGCATTCAAAGCATTATACCGCATATTCAAAAGCGCAGTCCTCGTCAGCCTGTACTCCTTTGAAAGGATCGTTGCCGGAGAATCGATGATCTCATCTGCATCAAGTCCCATTGCCCGAAACAGGTTCGATGCATCCGGATCCCCTGCAGCTGCAAGATGTGACAGGGTCATTTTTGATGTCCATGACAAAGAGCTGCTCATGCCCGGTTTTCCTCTGTCATCCGTTCATAAAGCGTCTGTATGAATTTTTCCGGCATATCCCTGTATGGCAGGCAGCTTTTCCCGATATTTACCCTGTAGTACGGACACCCTCCCGCGCAGAGCGGAAGCCATATACATTCCATGCATTCAGGATCGTTATCTCCCACGGCCGTATCGAGATATCCCGTAAGCTGCAACGGATCGTCAGCTGTCCGGACCGGATCGGCCGGATCCCAGTCCTTTGCGTTTCCAAAGCTTCTGCCCTTCAGATTGTCCATTTCAGGCCAGCATTTGTAAAGCCTTCCTTTAGAGTCAATGTCTACGCTTCCTATGGAACATCCGCCGCAGTATCCTCCCCTCGCTGCGGTAAAACGGTATTTGTCCCTCAAAAGACCTATCTCAGCCGCGGTATCGCCCTCAAGCAGCCTCACATCAGCCCCCCTTGCATCCGTTGCATTATTCCAGCCGCATGCATCAGGAGCATAACAAAGACGGTTCCCGCTTTCCGCGGACAGTTTTTGGGTGAATTCCTGCAGTGACCCAATCTGATCCAGATTTGTCCCGGTGATCACATGGCGGATGGAAACGGGAAAGGGAATCCTGATCGACCTTATATTATCGGTGATCCGTTCAAAGGTTCCTCCTCCGCCCCTTAAATGCCGCGACCTGTCATGCGCGTCTCCCACTCCGTCCAGCGCGATGATGCCGTAACGGATACCGTTTTGAGCCAGACGGTCTGCTATCTCCTGTGTCAGCAGATAGCCGTTTGTTATTATTCCCGCAGTATAGGCGACCTTGCAGCTGTCAGTCAGAGACTGAAGTTTTTTTGTAAGCGACCATATAACATCAGGCGCCAGGAGCGGCTCTCCGCCAAACCAGATTACATGCAGTTTCTTTGGATGAAAGGTTTTGATCATCCGTTCTGCAAGGGCGGCAACATCATCCTGCACCGCATCGGACATATCAACACCGCTGTGCAGTTCAAAGCAGTAGGGACAGTCAAAATTGCAGCGCATGGTCGTGCAGATGGTAAGCGTCACGGTATCCGCAGTGTCCCTGAAGGATTTTCCCATATCCCTCATGGCCTGCTGCTCATCAAAATCCACGATCAGTCCGCGTTCACGAAAACGTCCGAGGATCGGATGATCCTCAGGAAGAGACTCTGCCTCTGTAAGCAGATAGACTTCTCCGGGATCGTAATCGCTGAATGTTGCGCGGAAAAGATTTGCGATCCCGATCCGGTCAGTTCCCGGAAGGGGCGCCATCAGATTGTATCGTGACAGGCGCCATCCGGCCTCCCCTGCTGTCCTTTTTTCTTTTATGTCCTTATTGTCGGATAACATTTAAGTTCTCCTATCTTTTCAGCAGGAACGCGATCAGCGCAAGGATATACAGATGCGCAGGATAAAAATACCTGTAGATGACCCTGAACCACTTTGGAGGATTTCCGTACTGACCGTTGTAAAAAGCAATGACAGGGATCAGCAGCAGTGTCACGGCAAACCTTGTCAGAGACTCAAATATCAGAGGCCAGGATATATGACCTTCAATCATCAGATATTCGGGATAAAGCACCAGCTCCAGAGCCACATTTCCGATCCAGAAGATCACCATCACTGCGGAAATATCAAGAAAGCGTCTGACAAGGCCCTCACCTTCATAGCGCTCAAGATACCACCAAAGCAGGAGCATGGTTATGATACCGAGGGCATAATATCCCATGAGGCAAAATTGATTCAGCGCGATAACTCCGATCCAGAGAAGCGCCTTAAAAATGTTTTTGGAAATCTTTTTCGAAAGTATCGCAGCCAGAACAAAGGTCAGGAACTGGAGGATCTGGTTTTGTCCGATAACGTCGACTATCTTTCCTGAAAAGACAAGATCATAGCCAACTTCAGATACAGCTGCCAGAATGGCGAGTGATACAACATATTTTTTCAGCCGCTTCGGGTCGTCCTTCAGGTGCCGGTAAGACTCAACCAGCATCAGCGCGTAAAGCGGAAAGGCAAGCCTCCCGATATACCATCCAAGAGGCGGCTCGGCAAACAGTGAATAGGTATGGTCGCACAGCATGGTTACCATAGCGATTATCTTTATTATAAATGCTGTCATAAGTTTTTTCCTTTCTGTCAGGTTTCCGATCCTGACATTACATTATAAACATATCCAATCTAAAAAAAATAGACTTTTTCAGATCCCGTTCGTATAATAAATCAGAGCGGTCATATACGCGCAGAAAGAAGGTCCGAGATGATATTGAAAAAACTGACGGAAAAACAGAAAAGAGATCTGAAGGAAGCCGGCTCCCACGAAGAACTCTCCGGTCTGCTAAAAGAGAGCGGGATGATGTTAACGGACGATCAGCTTTCGGATGTGGCCGGCGGATGCTTCAAGCCGTACCCTAATTCTAATCTCGGTTTACCCACTGATGGAATGTGCCCGATATGTAGCAGTGCAACAATGGAAGAAATAAGAGCAAATAACGATAGGTGTCCGTCTTGTAGGCAACGTATTGAACCGGAAAACGAGTCCGACGACCTTGTTCCAAGCGCTCATCGCATCCTATGATGAGATCTTCTTTTTTTCTCACTTCTTTATCAGCGTTCTGAGGTCAGAAAGGTGATCGAGCGCTTCCTTCAGGGTCTCATCTTTTTTCGCAAAATGAAACCTGATCAGATGGTTCACATCCTCCCTGAAGAAGCTGCTTCCCGGGACAGCGGCGACCTTGACTTTTTCTGCAAGCCATTCACAGAACTCATAATCGTCAGCGACACCGAACTCGCTGATATCCATCATCACATAATAAGCGCCCTGCGGTTCCGTATAGGTAAACCCAAGTTCTTTTAGTCCGCCTACAAAGAGTTCCTTCATGTGAGTGTAATGCGAAGCGAGCCCTTCGTAATAATCATCCGAAAACTTCAGTCCCGTGACTGCCGCCTCCATAAGCGGAGCCGCCGCGCCGACCGTCAGAAAATCATGGACCTTTTTCACGCGGTCACAGACTGCCGGGGATGCGATCACATAACCCAGCCTCCATCCCGTGATCGAGTAGGTCTTTGAAAGGGAATTACAGACTATGGTCCTTTCCCTCATACCGGGAAGCGACTGCATATAGATATGCTTATGGGGTTTATAGACAATGTGTTCATAGACTTCGTCCGTCACCACATACGCATCATATTTCACTGCCAGATCGGCGATAACCTTCAGTTCATCATATGTAAAAACCTTTCCGCACGGATTTGAGGGATTGCATAATATAAGCGCCTTTGCGCCCTTCCTGAACGCCTCCTCTATTAGATTGGGATCGAATGAAAATGCTGGAGGGACAAGCGGGACATATACCGGCTCAGCTCCGGATAGAATGGTATCCGCTCCGTAGTTTTCATAGAACGGAGAAAAGATCACGACTTTGTCACCCGGGTTTATTATGCTCATCATGGCTGCCATCATCGCCTCGGTAGATCCGCAGGTGACCACTATCTCGCTTTCGGGATCGACTTTAATGCCCGAAAAATGCTCATACTTTGAAGCCAAAGCATCCCTGAAGTTTTTTGCGCCCCATGTCAGCGCGTACTGATGAGGGCCGCTTTTTGCAACCTCCGACAGTCTGTCCGTAATCTCTTTTGGAGGATCAAAATCCGGAAAGCCCTGTGAAAGATTGACTGCTCCCGCCGCGTTTGCGATACGGGTCATCCTTCTGATGACCGAATCGGTAAAATCTGCTGTTCTGTTGCTAAGCTGCATATATCTGCCCCGCCTTTCGTGGATCAAAAGTATCCGAGATAAGTTTTCTGTACAACAGAATGATACACCATATCTATCATTGTGTTAAAGTCAAAAACCGGAAGTCCCGTGATCCCCTGTATCATCCTTGCGTACGGAGGCAGATCGCTGCACTCAAGAAGTATCGCTCCGATCTCCTTATCATCGGCGATCCTGTATGCTGTATCTTCAAGTTCACTTATGAGCGCGCCGTTATCGAGGGTTTCCCTTCCCCATCTGATCGCCGAAAAGCTTTCCAGTTCTCCGATACTGATCACCTGAAGCCTTTTCATATCCGTGCCCACATGCTTCAGCAGGTCATCGTTCAGGTTATCCCCGCTTGCCGCCAGCACCGCTATCTTTTTTTTCGTATCCACCGCCTGCTTGATCATCGGCAGCTGACAGAGGCTTGACATGAATACCGGCACGCTGACTGCTTCACGCACGGCATCCTGGAAATGGGCAAAATATCCGCATGCGCCTATTATGGCCCGCACGCCTGATCTTTCCAGATCCTTTGCCGCATCCGTTATCATCCCCTCTATCGAAGGATCCCCGGAAAACAGCCTCTCGATCTCAAAATCCACTTCCCTGTAAAGGACAGGGAAGGGATAAGTGGTCGCGTTTGCTACATTCCCGGGGAGCTTGGGGTATATGAGGTGCACCGCTATGATGCCTATGGCATATCCGGCCGTAAACCTGGCCGGTGTGGTATGTACACCTCTTATCTGTTCTTCATTTTCCAATACACTCTTCCAGTTCATATCATCTTGAGCCTCATGCCGGCTCTTTATATACACCATTTTCCAGATAATCAAGGAGTTCCCTGCTGCCAAGATGTCCTATGCCCAGATCATCAAGAGTCAGACCGGTCGCATAGAAATCCTTTCCTGTCATGACCGAGCCCAGGGTGATCATGGAATCTATGACCGGAGTAGGCACATTGTATCTTAAGCCCAGCTCATGGTACAGATGGCATCCGACCGGCACATCCTCGGTCACATATCTGTCCTGGATCGTGAACGGTCCCGTAGTATATCCTGTCTCCCACTGCTCATCAAAAGGAACTATGCAGTCATCACCCATGTATTCGGGTCCGAGTATGCTCGTCCTTGAAAAGAAGTTCTTTTTCGGATACTTTGCTATACCCACTCCTATGGCATCTGCAAGCGCAACTTCCTCCAGGAAAAATGCATATTGTACTTCCGAGATCGAATTGCAGTATGCGTGGGAATAGATCGAATACTGTTTCGGATCGTTCCCTCCGTATATCCTTCCGAAGTTTTCCATGACGCCGACACCAAGTATGGTACCGGGACAGTGAAGGACAGGATTGACATTGCTGAAGCCGATATCAAGCACTGTCTTTCCTCCGACCGCTCCGTCTCCTTCGGTGATCGAATCAAAGCATCCCAGATACTTTGAGCTTTCAAGAAAGACCTCCTGATCCGTGGAGGGGAGGGAGGCTCCACGGAGTGTCTTGGCCCTGTATACGAGCCACATTTCAGAGGTCTGTACACCGCCTTCTTTTTCCACTCTTGTTCCGTAAGGCGCGCTGGACCAGCCGCCGATAATGACTTTTTTGTCCGACTTCTGCTCCCTCATCTTCTTGCGGAGTTTGAGCGAACCGTAATTATCGGGAATGATATGAATGATCTGACCGTCCTCTAAAACCGGCACCAGCCTGTCAAAGAACTTATCATGAGCAACGGATGGAATCGCCACAATAATGATCTTTGCACCGGCCACTGCCTCACTGATATCCGAGGTAAGCTTATGGATATACGCTTTTCCTGTTCTCCTGAACCCGTACTGGTTCTTCTGTATCCCTCCGAGGGTTATCCCGGTCTTGTGGACATATTTGAGATTCTGTTCAAAGAACTCAGGAAGCTCAAATAGCCTGACATCGGTATTGCCCCCAAGGACACAGTCTGCTGCGCATGTCTTTCCGACGGCGCCTGCGCCGAGCACGGCTACAGGTACGGATTTATCAAGACTCAGATCACTCATATCAATTCACCTCTCATAAAGAATTTAGTAGCGGTTATCAGAACACAGGAACTACTGCTCCTGAGTATGTCTTGTTGATGAAGTCCCTGACATTATCCTGAAGGACTGCATTGACCAGCGCCTTGGTCTTTTCACTGTTCTCATTTCCTTCCTTTACGCATACCAGATTTGCATATGTTTCTGCAGCAAGCGAGTCTGATGCCTCAACTGCGACCGGGTCCTTGATGCCCGCCTCTATCGCATAGTTTCCGTTGATGACTGCAAAATCCACATCCTGTATAGCCTTGGGCACCTGTGCCGCCTCAAGTTCCTCAATCTTTATGTTGTGCGGATTCTCCTCGATATCAAGCACGGTCGCCGAGATCCCGGCATCGCTCTTTAATTTGATGAGACCGTTTGCCTCAAGCAGGAGCAGCGCTCTTGCTTCGTTTGTGGTATCGTTAGGCACTGCTATGGATGCGCCGTCTGCTATGTCATCAAGCGATGAGCTCTTTCCTGCGTATACAGCCATGGGTTCAAAGTGGACTGATGCCACGCTGACGATATGTGTGCCGTTCTCCTCATTGAAATCCTTCAGATAAGGTCCGTGCTGGAAATAATTGGCATCCAGGTCTCCGGACTCCAGAGCCGTATTGGGCAGAACATAATCATTGTATGTCACGATATCCAGCGTATATCCGCTGTCCTTAAGATTGTCTTTGACGATCTCAAGTATCTCTGCATGAGGCGTCACGCATGCCCCGATCTTAATGACCTTGTTCTCCGCTGCGGAAGCCTGTGCTCCGCATCCTGTAAGAAGCGCCGATGCTGCAAGTACCGCAGCTGTTACCAGTGAAATGATCCTTTTTTTCATAATTTTTTCCTCCTGTCTGTTTTGTTTACTATCCTTATACCGCCTTCCTGGAATATCTGTACTATGATCACCAGTAAAGCTACGGTAATAAGCATCACACCTGTCTGATATCTGTAATAACCATAATTGACTGCTATCGCGCCCAGTCCTCCGCCGCCTACAAATCCGGCCATTGCAGAGTATCCGAGTATCGTAGCAAATGCGATCGTCATCCCCAAAAGCAATGATGGTCCTGCTTCAGGCAAAAGCACCTTCCATATGATCTGGAAATTTGTTGAGCCCATTGCCCTGGCTGCTTCTATCACTCCCGGATCCACCTCTTTTAAGGATGACTCCACCATTCGGGCCACAAAGGGCGCTGCCGCTACAACTAACGGGACTATCGAAGCAGTGGATCCTATGGTCGTCCCGACTATGAGCCTCGTAAAGGGAAGTATCGCCACAAGGAGTATCAGGAACGGGACAGATCTTATGATATTTATTATCAGGCTGAGGACCGCATTTACCGGCCTGTTCTCCTTTATCCCGCCAGTTCCCGTAACAAATACGATGACTCCTAAAGGTATCCCGATGATGTAGGCAGCTGCCGTGGATACAACGACCATATAAAAGGTCTCCCCTATACCCGCTGCGAGAAGCTGTATCAGTTTTTCATTCATCGTTCCCTCCTTTCCGTGTCTATCGCAACCTCCTCGACATCCACACCTCTTGATCCGAGGAACTCTCTGATGCGCAGAACGTCTTTTTCATCCTCCGGTCTTTCGATCAGAAGCTGCCCGTAGGCATTTCCTCCTATGTCCTCCGTGCCGGCGCCCAGGATGTTCAGTCTCAGGTTTTCCTTCAGTATCAGTTCGGAAAATACCGGTTCGTATGATGACTGACCGTCAAAGATGATCCTGATGAAATCCCTCGTGGGATTTCTCACGCCTGACGCCTGCTCGGGAATAACGAGTTTCTTTGCTGTGTCAGACTTCGGATCCCGAAAGATCTCTTCCACGGTCCCGGTCTCCTCGACCACGCCATTGCTCATCACCGCGACCCTGTCACAGATCTGCTCGACTACTCTCATTTCGTGGGTAATGATAACGACCGTGACACCCATCTCCCTGTTTATCTTTTTCAGAAGCTGAAGGATGTTCCTTGTAGTCAGGGGGTCCAGCGCGCTTGTGGCCTCGTCGCACAACAGAACCTTTGGATCTGTTGCAAGCGCTCTTGCTATCGCCACTCTCTGCTTTTGTCCTCCGGACAGCTGAGAAGGATATGCCTTTTCCTTTTCCTCCAGATCGACTATCTTCAGAAGTTTTCGTGCTTTTTCTGCAGCTGTTTTTTTATCAATCCCCGCGATCTCCAACGGATAGCAGATATTTGCGATGACATTTCTCTGCGAGAGGAGGTTGAACTGCTGGAATATCATCCCGATGCTCCTGCGTGCCTGCCTGAGTTCTTTTTCCGAAGCATTCGTCAGATCCAGATCATCGATCAGGACTCTTCCTTCCTCAGGTTTCTCCAGCAGATTGATGCATCTGACCAGCGTTGACTTTCCTGCCCCGGAAAAACCGATGATCCCGAATATCTCTCCGTCGTTTATCTCAAGGTCCACATGATCTGCGGCAGTAACCTTTCCTTCTTTCGTTTCAAATATTTTTGATACATTTTCAAGCCTTATCATTGCCGTTTCCGTCCTGCTGTTCTTATTGTATATCTGCCTATGTGTCAAGTAGGTTTTTCATGTCTGTAAGTTTACAATCCCACCTTCCGTTTGTAAAATACTCTGTACTTATCATCTGTTATAGTTTCAGACTATAACTACCTAAGTCAGGATGTGGTCTCATATTTATAACTAAAACTGGGACTCAGCAACATATTTCGTTCACGGCTCGGACAGTTCTAAGCTCATCCATCGTCTTATAAACAAAATTTCGCTCTGCGCCGTTCCGCGCCTGAAAAACGGCGCGGCCTTCGCACCCGCGAAATTTATAAGCCTCGGATTCGCTAAGAACTGCCGGCTGGGTGTTCACAAAATATGTTGCTGAGTCCCAGATACAGTCTGTGCCAGGCAATATGTCAGTCCCCTTAGGTTGCGTGGAACATATCGACTGGATATGATTGAAATAAAAGTGAGTCATGCTCTATTTCAATACATAATCCCTGTATTTCCCAAGCTCCTCTATGTATTTTTCCGCCATCTCGCTTAATACCGTGGCCTTTCGCGATAAGTAGCCGATCGTCATGGTCTCATCCGTATCAAGCCTTACTGCGCAGTAATCCGTACCGTTCAGATCTTCGCATATGATCCCCGAGCAGAGCGTGAAGCCCTTGATGCCGACCATCAGGTTCAGCATCGTCGCCCTGTCATTGGCATGAACGATCTGTCTGTATTCATAAGTGCTCATGACTTCTTCCGCATAGTAGAGCGAATTGTGATCACCCTGATCAAACGCCAGGCACGGATACCTGTTCAGTTCATCCAGCGTGACCTTCCTTTTTTTTGAAAGGGGATTGGATCTGTGCATGTAAGCATAGATATGGCAGTCAAACAGCGGGGTGAAAACCAGCCCCGACTCAGCAAAGACCTTTTCAAGCACGTTCCGGTTAAAATCATTTGTGTACAGGACACCTATCTCGCTCTTTCGGTCCCTGACGCTTTTTATAACATCATAAGTCCTGGCCTCATTGACCTCGAACTCATACTCATCCATCCCGTACTGCTTTATGACCTCCACGAACGCATTGACTGCGAAGGTATAATGCTGCATGGATACATGGAAAGTCCTCCTGATGCTGCTCTTTGAGATATACTTTGCATCCAGGATGTCATACTGATCAATGACGGACCTGGCATATCCGACAAATTCTGCTCCCTTTACCGTAAGGGATATGCCGTTCCTGGTCCTTGTAAAGATATCAAACCCTATCTCCTGCTCCAGGCTTTTTAAGGCTGCTGTCAGGGACGGCTGGGATATGAACAGCTTCCTTGCCGCGTCATTTATGGAGTTTTCTTTTGACAGTGCGATAACATACTGAAGCTGGGTAAGTGTCATATACGCTCACTCCCTGTCGTATATTTTCAGATCCTTTTCATATCTTTTGATATGATCGGAAATGTCATAATCCGAAAGTTCTTTTTCAAAATGATAGATGTTTTCCGACAGATATCTGTCCGCTCGGTCCGGGAACACCATTACTATGTTCGTGCCGGGAGCCGATCTGTAAGCCTGCGCGATTCCTGCCGCAAGCGCCTCACCGCTCGACGATGCTCCGATCACGCCTTCTTTCAGCGCCATGATCCTTGCCATGTAGTATGCATCCTCATCCCGGACTTTTTCAACCTCATCGGCTATGGACCTGTCAAATATCTCGGGTATGAAATGATTTCCTATGCCCTCAACCTTGTAAACTCCGGGATCGCCTCCTCCAAGGATCGAACCCACCGGATCTGCCAGGACAACCTTGATCTTCGGGTTATGCTTTTTCAGAGCCTTTGCTATGCCCGAAATGGAACCGCCGCTGCCGGCTCCGGCAACCAAAACATCAACCTTTCCGTCAAGATCCTCCCATATCTCCTCTCCGGTCACAAGATGAGCGCGCGTATTTGCCTCATTTTTGAACTGATGCGCCAGAAACGCACCGGGTATTTTTTCTGCCATCTCATCGGCAACTATTATCGATTCATCTATCCCGCCTTCGGGAGATGTTTCCACAAGCTCTGCGCCCAGAGCCCTCATCATATTTCTCTTTTCCTCGGAAAACTTGCCTGATACCACAAGGATAGTGCGGTATCCGAATATCACCGCCGCAAGGGCCAGCCCTATACCCGTATTTCCCGCAGTTGCTTCTATGACTGTCCCGCCGGGCTTCAGCTCGCCTTTTTCCTCCGCTTCCTTTATTATCTGTATGCCGATGCGGTCCTTCATGCTCCCGCCCGGATTCATGTATTCAAGCTTTGCAAAAAGATTTACTCCGTTTACGGGTCCCAGTCTGTTGAGTTTCATAAGCGGTGTGTGTCCTACTATATCCCTGATGCTTTCATAATATCCCATTTCTGTTCCCTCCAATAATAAATGATAGTTTGCTATCAGCTTTTCTTTGCTTTGGCAAATGCTTCCTTCAGATCGTTAATGATATCATCCGCATTCTCGATCCCAACCGACAGACGGAGAAGCGTGTCTGTTATCCCGACCCTGTCGCGTATCTCCTTTGGGATCGCAGCATGGGTCATAGTCGCAGGATGACAGATGAGAGACTCCACGCCTCCAAGCGACTCGCCTAAAGTGATAAGCTTCAGGCTTTCCACGAAAGCCTTGTGATCGTAACCGTCAGCAACGACAAAAGATATCATCCCGCCGTGCCCGGCAGCCTGTCTGTTCTGTATCTCATATCCCTTTGATGCAGGGTCTCCCGTATAATAGATCTTTGTGACTGCAGGTTCACCTTTTAGATAATCAAATACCTTTGCCGCATTCTCATTGTGTCTGTCCATCCTGACAGCCAGGGTCTTTAAACCGGTCAGGAGCATGAAGGAATCAAACGGACCCAAAACTCCGCCGGTGGAATTCTGTATGAACTGTATCCTGTCCCACAGTTCTTTCGTTTTTGTCACAACAAGTCCGGCCACCGTATTGCTGTGTCCGCCGATGTATTTCGTCGCGGAATGTACAACTATATCAGCGCCGTACTCTATGGGACGCTGCAGATAAGGTGACATGAAGGTATTGTCCACGATGACGAGCGCGTCCTTTTCATGCGCCGCATCAGCGACCAGCCTGATATCCGTCACATCCATCAGAGGGTTGGTGGGTGTCTCTATAAACACTGCCGACACTCCTCCTTTTTCAAGTTCGGTCTTTAACTGCGCTATATCATCGGGCGCAACAATCGTGTATTTCAGATCAAAATGTGAAAAGACTTTGTCAAGGACCCTGAATGTGCCCCCGTACAGATTGTCCGGGATGATGATGCGCTCTCCTGCCCTGAACATGGAAAGAACAGCTGTTGTTGCCGCCATCCCGCTTGCAAACGCCAGGCCTCCGTACCCTCCCTCAAGTGACGCTATTGCCTTTTCGAGTGCTTCTCTCGTAGGATTTCCGGTACGGGAATACTCATACTTAAACACTCCCAGACCCTGCTGTGCATATGTGGAAGTCTGGTATATCGGTATGTTTACGGCACCTGTTGCCTCATCCTTGTCAACCGGGCCGTGAACCAACATTGATTCGATCTTCATATCATATTCTCCTTGTATTTGGGATAGAAAAACCTTAACATCATTTACCCACCATGTCAATGGGTAATAATGTATTTTCCACTTGAATTACCTACTTACCTTGTTGTATTATAGGTTTTATGGAGGGGATATAATTATGATATCAACAAAAGGAAGATACGCGCTCAGAGTAATGCTTGACCTGGCAAAACAGGACCCGTATGAGCGTACGCCGTTAAAGGACATTGCAGCCCGGCAGGAGATCTCAAAAAAATATCTGGAGATAATCGTGAAGGATATGGTGACCGGCGGACTTATCACGGGTACAAGCGGCAAAGGCGGAGGATACATGCTGACCAGACGGCCTGAAAAATATACGATCGGCGAGATCATCGAGCTGATGGAAGGGACCCTGTCTCCCGTAGCCTGTCTTGCAGACAAGCATTATAAGTGTCCGCGCAAAAGAAAATGTGAGACTCTTTCTCTTTGGAAAGAATACGATGAGCTTGTCCATGATTTCTTCTATCAGAAAAAACTGAGCGACCTCATATGAGGCCGCTCGTTTTTATTATGCATTCTTTACTTTGCTGCCGCAAATCCTTTCTCAAGATCCGCGATGATATCGTCTATATGCTCTGTTCCGATCGAAAGCCTGATCGTGTTCGGGAATATGCCCTGATCGGCAAGCTCCGCTTCGGACAGCTGGGAGTGCGTGGTCGATGCTGGATGGATGACCAGACTCTTTACATCTGCCACATTTGCAAGCAGTGAGAATATCTTCAGATTGTCGATAAACTTCCATGCTTCATCCTGTCCGCCCTTGATCCTGAAAGTAAAGATCGAGCCACCGCCATTGGGGAAATACTTTTTGTACAGCTCATGGTCGGGATGATCAGGAAGCGACGGATGATCGACCTTTTCGACCTGAGGATGCTTGCTCAGGAATTCTACAACCTTTGCGGTGTTCTCTGCATGTCTTTCAAGCCTCAATGAAAGTGTCTCAATGCCCTGCAGGAGCAGGAATGCATTGAAGGGTGATATCGTAGATCCGGTATCGCGCAGGAGGATAGCACGTATATATGTCACAAAGGCTGCGGGTCCGACAACATCATAGAATGATACTCCGTGATAGCTCGGATTGGGTGCTGCGATACCGGGATATTTCCCGCTTGCCTTCCAGTCAAATTTTCCGGATTCGATGATCAGTCCGCCAAGAGTAGTGCCGTGGCCTCCGATGAATTTTGTAGCAGAATGTACAACTATATCTGCGCCGTGCTCTATCGGACGGAAAAGATACGGGGTGCCGAAGGTATTGTCTATCACGAGCGGAAGTCCGTGCTTGTGTGCTATTTCAGCTATAGCATCAACATCAGGTATGTCGCTGTTGGGATTTCCAAGAGTTTCCAGGTAGATAGCTCTTGTATTATCCTTTATCGCACCTTCTACCTCGCTTAAGTCATGGGCATTTACGAATGTGGTCTCTATCCCGTACTGCGGAAGAGTATGTGCCAGCAGATTGTAGGAGCCGCCGTAGATCGTCTTCTGTGCTACTATGTGTCCGCCGTTTGCGGCAAGTGCCTCGATCGTATAGGTGATGGCTGCGGCGCCGGATGCTACTGCAAGTGCTGCGCTTCCGCCTTCCAGGGCAGCTATCCTTCTTTCAAGGACATCCTGTGTTGTGTTCGTAAGTCTTCCATAGATGTTGCCCGCATCGGCAAGACCGAATCTGTCTGCAGCATGTTTGCTGTTATGGAAAACATATGAAGTAGTCTGATAAATCGGTACCGCTCTCGAATCCGTTGCCGGATCAGCCTGCTCCTGTCCTACGTGTAACTGTAATGTTTCAAATCTGTAATCACTCATGTTTTTTTCCTCCCTGTTTATAATGATTTGTTTTACGAACGTTCATGTGTTGATACAGATTCTATTCCATTCAACCTATAGGGTCAATAGGTTTTTCGCAATTCGTTCATCATCCTGCCTATCGACGGTTATAGCCTCAGCCTATATCAGGGTAGAAGGTCCGCGATCTCGTATATGAGTTTTTCGGTCTTATCCCACCCGAGGCACGGGTCGGTGATGGACTTGCCGTAGCATCCTCCTCCGGGTTCCTGGGCTCCGTCCTCCAGATAGCTTTCTATCATGAAGCCTTTGAGGATATCCGCTATGCGCTCATCATGTCTTGCCGAATGAAGGACCTCCTTGACTATCCTTGTCTGTTCAAACGGATTCTTGTTTGAATTGCAATGATTGGTGTCAACAATAAGACCCGGGTTGACCAGCTCCATTTCATCATAACAGTCGCATAACCGCACGAGATCTTCATAATGATAATTCGGTCTCATGGTACCGTGCTGATCCGTATAGCCTCTAAGGATTGCATGGGTGTGCCTGTTTCCGTCGGAATGTACCTGCCATCCGCGGTATATGAATGTATGTCCGTTCTGTGCCGCACTTATCGCGTTGAGCATCACACGGTAATCTCCCGAAGTCGGGTTTTTCATCCCCACCGGAACACTGATCCCGCTGGATGTTAGCCTGTGCTGCTGATCCTCGACGGAACGCGCTCCGACGGCGACATACACAAGAAGATCATCAAGGTATGCATAGTTTTCCGTATAAAGCATCTCATCGGCACAGGCAAACCCTGTCTCCATAACGGCACGCATATGCAGATGGCGTGTTGCCTCGATGCCTTTGAACAGATTGGGTTTTTCGGTCGGATCGGGCTGATGGAGCATTCCCTTGTAGCCTGCGGCAGTAGTCCTCGGCTTATTTGTATATATCCTCGGGACGATGAAGATCTTTTCCTTCACCTTTTCCTGGACCGGTATGAGCCTCCATATGTATTCCATGACGGAATCCTCATTGTCTGCGGAGCACGGTCCTATAATAAGAATGAGCCTGTCGCTCCTGCCCTCAAATATTGATATGAGTTCCGCCTTTTTTTCCTGTATCGTCTCGTTCATCTTTGCTGTAAGAGGATACATCTCCTTGAGCTCCGCCGGTATCGCAAGCTGCCTTTCATAAGCCATTCCCATGTTTTTTCTCCTTCCTCCGGGTATTCTTTTTCCCTGTTTTTATTATACGAATGTACCTTCCGTCCGTGATACGACAACAAACTTTGTTGTATTGTCATCCCTTGTATTGATGTGTTCTTCCAAAACCTTAAGCCCGTAGATGGCTGCCACCTCAAGACTTGCTATGGCTGCCACGGACATCTTCTGATCCCTTGCGACCTGTCTTGCTGCCATCGCAGTGTTGACCGCCTCTTCAGTTTCATAGCCCTTTTCTTTTATGTATTCATCACACTGCTCCAGCGCCTTTGACTGGCTGATGACCTTTTTTATGTCACGGATGCTGCTCCCGCGTACGCCCAGGAGGTTCTGTATGATCTGAAGCTCGTACTCGGTATTGACATGCAGAGTCCCCTCTGACAAAAGCTTCATGACCTCTTCAACCTTTCCCGCGTAGCTGTTCTCGACAGGAAGGACCGCCGCATCACATTCTTCCTTTTCAACCGCTTCATATGCATCCCTGAAATTTCCATGGGAAACATATATCGCGTCGGGAAACAGCCTCCGTGCGGCAACATGTGCAAACGCTCCTTCTATCCCGCTGTAAGCCACCTTTTTCATTTACTGTCTGTGCTCCTTTCCGAAAAATGAAAAGCGGTCCGGATTCTTTTTCCGGACCGCCTGTAAGCTCAACTCATGATCTTTCGCACATCACAAATCGCCCTTACACCGGTCCGGGGTAAAGGTAAAGAAAAAGGCAAAAGATGCTGTTGTCATACATATCAGTCTGTTCATGATCATTGTTCTCTCAATAAAAAACTACCTGCATATAATAAACACTATGTCTGCATCTGTCAACTATTATTTAGAACGGGTTGCGTGGAACATATCGAACGAATATAGTTGACATAAAACGAGTCAGAGATACGTCACCCTGACATACCCTGACTCATTTTTTATTATCATTCCACATCCTGGAGGGCGTCGAAGTCTTCCTCGCCTGTCCTGATCTTTACAACCTTTTCAACAGGATAGACAAATATCTTTCCGTCTCCGATATGACCGGTATAGAGCGTCTTCTTTGCAGCTGCAATGACCGACTCTACCGGGATCTTGCTGACAACCACTTCTACTTTAACCTTCGGAAGCAGAGTCGCATCCACTTCTACTCCACGGTATTTCTCACCGGCGCCCTTCTGGATGCCGCAGCCCATGACCTGGGTAACCGTCATTCCGGTCACGCCGAGATCGTTCATGGCTTTTCTTAAAGCGTCATATCTTGAAAGCCTAGCGATGATGACAACCTTGCTGATGCCTGTATCAGGGAACGCATTCACAACCTTCACAGCCGCATCCTTCTGGGCTTTTGTCGCATCCTCATATTCATCCTGTCCGAGACTCGTGTTCTCATTTACCTCCATGGTCATGGTGTTTGAAATATCCATGATGGAAAATCCTGCATAGGCGCTCGTAAGTCCGTGCTCGGTGCGGTCAAGTCCGGTTATCTCCTCTTCCTCGGATACACGAAGGCCGTTGAATTTTTTGATTAGCGTATAGGTTATGATTATAGTTACTACCGTCCAGGCGATGGTCACTCCCATGCCTCCAAACTGTTTGATAAGCTGCGCAACTCCACCGCCGTAGAAAAGACCTTCGGTTATGCCTGCGGATTCAAATCCGGGCGCTGAAGCAGTGGCAAATAGACCGACTGCGATAGTTCCCCAGATACCGTTGAACATGTGGACCGCAACTGCTCCGACAGGGTCATCAACATGGATTACATTGTCACAGAACCATACTCCGAATACTACCAGAACTCCTGCAACTGCTCCGATGATGGCTGCTCCTGCGCAGTCCGTCACATCACAGGGAGCTGTTATCGCTACGAGTCCTGCAAGCGATGCGTTCAGACACATCGAAACATCAGGCTTGCCGTATTTGACCCAGGTAAAGATCATACATACTACAGTTGCGACTGCAGGCGCCACAGTGGTCGTAAGGAAGATAGATCCGAGCGTCGGGACATCTGTTGCTGCTGCGCCGTTAAATCCGTACCAGCCAAGCCAGAGGATAAACACACCGAGCGCTGCGATGACAAGGTTGTGTCCGGGGAACGCGTTGATCTTTGTTACCTTTCCTTCTTTATCCTTCACGAATTTTCCGATACGGGGACCGAGCATCCATGCGCCGATCAGCGCGCAAATGCCGCCCACCATATGGATACAGTTTGAACCGGCGTAATCATGGAATCCCCACTGGGCAAGAAATCCTCCGCCCCATGTCCAGTGCGCTTCTATCGGATATATGATGGCGGATATCACTGCCGAGTATATACAGTATGATGAAAACTTTGTCCTCTCTGCCATGGAGCCGGAAACGATCGTTGCGGTCGTTGCGCAGAACACAAGGTTAAAGACAAATCCCGAATAATCAAAACTTCCGTAGTTTCCGAAAACATCAAATGAAAACTGTCCCGCAAAACCTCCGAGCATGTTCTCGCCGAGCATCAGCGATGCTCCGCAGATGAACCACATGACAGTTCCTATACAGAAATCCATGAGGTTCTTCATGATGATATTTCCTGAGTTTTTTGCTCTCGTAAATCCGGCCTCACACATCGCAAATCCGGCCTGCATCCAGAAAACCAGCGCCGCGCCTATCAAAAACCAGACGCCGTACACTTCACTGTTGATAGCTTCAAGAATCTCTTTTGCCATAATTTTTTCCTCCTCTGTTTTTTATTACGAAAAAGGCGCCTCCCCTTTTTTAAGGGAACGCGCCTTTGCGTAAATCAGTATTTTATCGTATCTCAGATATAGAAAAGCATCTCCTCATAGGTCGGATACGGCAGGTATCCTTCAGGCAGGAGCGGTTCTGCAGCATCCGCAGACTTTCTGACCTCGTCCATATCGGAAAGCACCACATCATGATAGAATTTCGCCTGCTCAATATCAGCTTCCATGCTCTCAGCCTTTTCCGTATCCTCGGAAAGCTTCTTTGTCGCTTTTATTACTTCATCATAATAACCTGCAAGCTTCTTTATCAGATCGGTCTGGGTCTCACAGCCTGCGTCGATCCCGAGCTGCTTTCTTGAAAGCACCGATTCGGTCAGGTCATCGATATATGCGGAAAGCGAAGGAGCAAACTGCTTGAGTACCATATCCTTTAATGTCAGGGCCTCGATATGAAGAGTCTTGGTATAGTTTTCAATCCTTATCTCATATCTTGAATGAAGCTCTGTCTCGGAATAAATACCGTGCTTTATGAACATCTTCACATTCTTCTCTGCAATCAGAGCACCCATGGCATCCGGTGTGGACTTCAGATTGTACAGTCCCCTCTTTGCAGCCTCATCGACCCATTCCTGCGTATATCCGTTGCCGTTGAAAATGATCCTTTTGTGCCTGATGACCGTATCCTTCACAAGCTTGTGTACGGCATCATCCATATCTTCGGGCTTCACATCCTTCAGGACCTCATAGAACTGGCTGAGCGCTTCCGCTACTGATGTATTGAGCATGATATTCGGTCCGGCTATCGAAACGCTTGAGCCCAGAGACCTGAACTCGAACTTATTTCCCGTAAAGGCAAAGGGCGATGTACGGTTCCTGTCAGTGGTATCCTTTGTAAAATGCGGGATTACCTTTGCTCCGGTCTCCATCCTGACCTTTTCGACTTTTCCGAAATACTCGTCCTTTTCTATAGCATCTATGACGCCTGTCAGCTCATCTCCAAGGAATATCGAAATGATGGCAGGCGGAGCTTCGTTTGCGCCAAGACGGTGGTCATTTCCCGCGCTTGCAACTGAAAGCCTCAGAAGATCCGCATATTCGTCAACTGCTTTTATTACCGCCGAAAGGAAAATGAGGAACTGGGTGTTCTCTGCCGGTGTCTTTCCGGGATTCAGGAGGTTTTCTCCGGTGTTTGTCGTCAGCGACCAGTTGTTGTGCTTGCCCGAACCGTTTATTCCGGCGAAGGGCTTTTCATGAAGCAGGCACATATATCCGTGCTTTTCGGCAACCTTCTTCATGATCTCCATGGTCAGCTGGTTGTGATCGACTGCCACATTCGTGGTATCAAACACCGGAGCAAGTTCGTGCTGACACGGTGCTACTTCATTGTGTTTTGTCTTTGCCGGGATACCGAGCTTCCAGAGTTCCTCATCAAGATCATGCATGAAATCGGCAACCCTTGTACGGAGATTTCCGAAATAGTGATCGTCCATCTCCTGACCTTTGGGAGCAGGCGCGCCCAGAAGAGTCCTTCCGGTAAATATCAGATCCTTTCTCTTTTTGTAATCTTCCTTGTCGATGAGGAAGTATTCCTGCTCGGGTCCGACTGTGGTGAGGACATTTGTCACATCATCCTTGCCAAGGAGCTTCAGTATCTTTACCGCTTCCTTGCTGATAGCATCCATCGAACGAAGGAGGGGTGTCTTTTTGTCAAGCGCCTCTCCGCTGTAGGAACAGAAGGCTGTCGGGATGTAAAGTGTCTTGTCTTTGATAAATGCAGGGCTTGTGGGATCCCATGCCGTATAGCCTCTGGCCTCGAATGTGGCCCTGATCCCTCCTGACGGAAAGCTTGAAGCATCAGGCTCTCCCTTTACCAGCTCCTTGCCGGAAAACTCCATGATCACCTCACCCTGGCCTACCGGGCAGATGAAGCTGTCATGCTTTTCTGCCGTGTAGCCTATCATCGGCTGGAACCAGTGAGTAAAATGCGTTGCTCCGTTTTCCACTGCCCATTCCTTCATCGCTACCGCTACTGCATTGGCAACATCAAGTTCAAGGTGGGTATTATTATCGATCGTCTTCCTGAGTGCTTTATACATATCGTTCGGGAGCTTGTCTCTCATGATCTTGTCACCGAATACAAGACTGCCGAACAGTTCCGGGATGTTTTTTTCCATGTGATCTTCCTCCTTTTTTTCTTTGGAGTCCTCCGTTTTTCAGGTCCGCGCCACCTGAAACCGGCAGATCCTCCGCAAAGAAAAAGGCGCCTCGGACATATGTCCAAAGCGCCTTTGCTCTTTATGTTTCGTAACTATAAACTCATTTTTTTCGTTTGTCAACACTTTTTTTGATAGAGTAAACTTGTTGTCAGTTGGAAAAGAGTAGAGATGCTCCAAGAATTATGATTTTGCCTAAATTGGATACCTCATTTTAATTCATTCTTCTCCGGCTGTCAAAAAGGAAGCCTTGCTACGCAAGCCTTTTATAAGG